>JAPLUL010000088.1:0-56012 GCA_026397635.1 Verrucomicrobiota bacterium
GGATCAGCCAGCACGCGCGCAAACGAGTGCTCAAGCTCTCGCTACCGCGCAAAAAGCGCCCCTGGATGGACTCCATCTTTCGCCAAATAGTGGCCCGACCACCACCCTTCGCCTACTCCATTGCATAATCCGGGTTCAAGGACAACTCGTGCGCATGACGCGAGGAGCGCGAACTTCACGTTGAGTCCACGACAAATCGCCGCTTGGAAGAGAAGCCGCCTCACGACTCACCAAAAGCTCCCAAAGACGGTGGAATGTCCTTCACGAAGACGCAGAGGCTAGAGCATCCTCCTCCTGAGGCCAAACTGGCGGACACGCAGGGTTTGGTGGAATAAAAAAACGGAGCGATGCGCGAGGCACCACTCCGTTCAGGATCGCTTTCAGAAGCCTTTATTTCTTCGGCTCAGCCGCCGCAGGCTTCTCGCCAGTCACGGGATTGGCGTCAGGTGCGGGCGCAGGCTTGATCTCCGTCTTGGGCGCTTCAGGAAGCGGTGAGGCAGGAGTGAGAGCTGGAGGCGTGGCAGCAGGTTTGAGGCCTTCGAGCATCTTGGACACATTCGGCAGTCCACTGGCTGGCGCTCCCGGTGTGGGAGCAAGAGCGGCGTCTTTGGCTTCTGGCGCGGCGAGAACCTCAGCGCGATACTTGAGCAGGCTGCTCACGGTGTATTCGGTGACCTCATAAACCCAACCAGCGAGCTTCTTCTCGTTGGCGAGCTTCTCCTCTTTCTTTTTCTTCTCCTCGGCGAAGGCGTCGTCGTTTTTCTTTTTGTCCTCGGCCTTCTCATCCTTCACGGGGGCGCGTTCTTTGGCGATGTCGGCACTGACCGCGACGGTGACAAAGTACTTGTCCGCATCGGCGACTTTTTGCTTCACGCTCTGCACGTCGTAGGTGAAGCCTTCAAAGGTGACGAGACGGGCTTTGACCGCGCCTTTCATCGTTTCGGCAGCCTTGTCCTTGGTGAGCACGTCGTTGAAAGTGGGGGCGGAGAGCAGGCTAGCGAGGTTGATCTTGCCGTTGTCGAGCTTTTCACCGGCCTTGGCACCTTCGAGGGTGAACTCGGTGGCGTCCGCATTTTCGCGCGAGGCTTTCCAGGAGTCTTCCGGCTTGGCTGCGGTAACTTCGACGGACTTGAGCTTCTGCACATCGAAAAACGCCTTTTCGATCCAAGTGTCGGGCTTGGTTTCGAGGTCGCTGAAGGTGTTGCCGACGACCCAGATGGTGTCGCCATCCTCAGGAATGCGGATCATGCGCTCGTTGCTGCCGCCGAAGGGCGAGGCGTTCGCGTTGCCGGAACTGGTGACGTTGGCACCGAGGATGAGGGACTTCTTGAGGTTGCCCTTGTCATCCATCAACTCGACGAGTGTGCCGATGCCGTAGGCGTTCGGCTCGCCGGGAGGCTGGACGCCGATTTTGCCCCAGGATTCCTTGCCAACGATCTGCTTGCGGGTGTTTTTCTGCTCCTTCAGCGCCAGCAAGGCACGGCTGATCTTGTCAAAGCTGGCCTCGTAACCGCCGCGTTCGGCGACGGTCCAGGTGGTGCCGTTGAGAGCGACGTTGACCTCGCTCTTGTCGTCTTTGACACGGATTTTCTGCACGCTGTTGACGTCGAGTGCGGGGAGGAGGAGTTCACGCATTTCGACGCCTTTGCGGGCACCGCTGCTGAGGCGAGACTTGCGGTCTTTCTGCTGGTAGATGACCGCGCCGACAAGGGCGGCCAGCACGGCGAGCAGGAGGATGATCTTGTTCATGGGATGAGAAGTGGGTGTTAGAATGGGTGGTTCAAATCAAACGGCGGCGGTGGCAGCACGGCGGCGGATGGCCAGCAGGATGCCGGCGCAACTGACGAGCAGCGGCACGGCGAGGAAGTTCAACCACTTGAGAGTGGTCTTGGTGTGCTCGATCTCCTTGTTCTGGTCTTTTTTGATCTCACGCATCTTGCGGGAGAGATCGACGTCACTCTGCATGAGAGCCTCCAAGTCCTTCTGCTGCTGTGGATCGACGATGAAGCCCTTGCCCTTGGCATCGCGCTTCAGTCGCAGCGCGCCCATTTTTTCAGCGGTCTTCGCACGCTCGGCCTCCAGGGCCATGAGCTGCGGGCGGTAGCGGCTTTCGACCTTCTCACGCATTTCCTTGAGGGTGCTGAAGGGACGCACGGCGGACTTGCGGTTGCGCACCTGAAGAAGATCACCACCACCGGAGAGGACTTCGACGGCGTTGAGCAGCAGCGGCAGGTTTCCGGTGCGGGAGACGAGCATGCCAGTCATGGGATCCTGCTGCACGCAGAAGGCGTCATAGAGCATGTCGGCGTCGGAGAACAAGATGACCACACCTTCGCTGTTGGCGGATTCCTTGAGCGAGCCGTCGTCTTTTTTAACTTCGGGCTGAGGAGCCGCTGTGGCTGCCACAGCAGGGGCTGCTGGCGCTGCTGGGGAAACCGAAATTGGCGGGGTAGTGACTGTCACCGGCCCAGCAGGAACAGCCGCTGGAGCCGCCATCGCAGGTGCGGCAGTCGCAGGTGCGGTGGGGACGGAAACTGCTGGCGTGGTGACTGTCACCGGCCCGGCAGGAGCAGCAGCGGCAGGTTTCGCCTCGTCCTGGGCACCACCGGTGTCAGGCTTGGCTGCGGCGACGGCGGGTTTGCCATTGGGGAAGGCGGTTTTGAATTTGCCGCTCAGTCGAAGGCCGATGAGCTGCTTGCGACCGCCGGAGGTGAAGCTGGACAGGCCCTGGGGAGAGCGGGCTTTCTCCGCCTCGGTGATGTCGATCATGGAAGACTCCTCGGAGCTGCTGGCGAGCGTGCTGGAGTCGATTCCCTCGCGTTTGTCGATGCTGAAGGAGCCAGCGGTGACGAGCGTCAGTGAATTGAGGCCGGAAGTGATACGGTCGTCGGCATTGATCGCACCAGTAGGCAGCAATAGGGCGGTGGGGTTGTTGCGTCCCTGCAGCATGCCGCGGTAGTTCATGTCGGCGATGACCATGTCGTTCTTGAAGCCTACGCCCCAGGCTTTGAGGAGGTTTTTCAAGTCAGAGGTGGTGTTGATCTGGCCACCGGGCTGGCCGGTCATGGGATTTTGCTGCCCGCTGAAGGCCTGCGCCACAACGCTATTCGGATCAACGAAGGCGATGACCTTACCGCCGCCGAGCAGAAACTGGTCGATGGCGTATTCAGCGGACTCGCTGATGTCCGCCGGATGCAGCACGACGAGCACCTTGATGTTGGTGTCGATCTTGTCCGTGCCCATCGGCACCTCGACGACCTCATAGTCGGCACGAAGCTGCTGCACAATGACCCAGGGTTCCTGGCCGCGCTGACGCTGGAACGGGAACATGGGCGAACCCATGACCGGGATGGCGCTCATGACACCCACGACATTCTTCATGGGCTTGATGACCTTCGAGATGGCGCGGGCGATGTCGTACTCGACGGCGGAGCCTTCATTCGGTGCCGGGGGATTGAGGAAGGGAATGACTTCCTTCTGGCCGAGGCACTCGACGGCCAAACCGAAGTAAATTTTGTCACCTTCTTGGTTCACGGGGCCCATATCCTGGATTTCATCGGCACGGGCCTTGTCCTCCTCCTCGGTATTTGGGTTGGGGTGGATGGTTTCGAGGATGATCTTATCACCGGAGGCTTTCACCAACTCCAGCAGCAGATCTTCCACGGCGCGGACATGCGACTTGAGCACGTTGGGCATCACACGGTCATCCGTGGTGTGGTAGAAACGAACGGTGACCGGCTCGTCCTCGTTGAGGCGGCTGAGGATGTTTTTGGTGCCCTGGGAAAGGGTGTAGATACGGTCCTCGGTCAGATCGAGGCGGAAATTGCCGAGGCCGAGGCCGCCGACGAGGAAGTTGAGGACAACAACGATGACAATCACCAGCAAGGCGGTGATACCGGTGGTGGCTTGTTTGCTTGTGAGATTCACGCTCATGGGGTCAAATCAGGTTGGAGGGTTGGTTTGAGGCCAGGGTCAGGCGCGCTTCGCACGCAGAGACAAATGGGTGATGATGAGAGAAACAACGATGACAGAGAGGAAGTAAAGCACGTCACGCATCACGAAGATGCCCTTCGTCAGCTCGAAAAAGTGGTCCATGAAGCTGAAGTAGCTCACAAAGCGCACAAAGCCCTCGGCCCAGTCGGGCGTGGTGCTGACAATGGTCTGCGTCACGCCAGGATCACCGATGAGGGCGATGACGATGCAGAACGCGACGCTCACGATGAAGCAAACGACTTGGCTGCGGGTGATGGCGCTGACGGCACAGGTCACGGAGAGGCAGGCCAGCGCGTAAAGATAGCTGGCGGTGTAGCCGCTGATGATCGGCCCCATGTCAGGCTCACCAAGGTAGCAGACCGTCCACACGATGGGGAAAGTCAGCGTGAGGCCGATGAGCCACACACAGGACGCGGCGAAGAACTTGCCCAGAATCGCCTGCCATGGAGAAACCGGCATGGTCAGGAGCAGCTCGATGGTGCCTAGGCGATGCTCTTCCGACCACAAACGCATGCCCACGGCGGGCGCGAGCACGGTGTAGATCCACGGATGCCAGACAAAGAAACGCTCGGTGAGGGAAACGTCCTCGCTGTCCAGGATGCGGGAGAAGAAGAACGGAAAGCCCATCGAAGCCAGCAGGAAGATGACGACGATGACGTAGAGCACGGGGGAATTGAAGTAGGCCAGGAACTCCCGTTTGAAGACGGCCACGGTGTTTTGGATGTCGCGGTTTCGCATGTTCAGATTGGATTGGGGTTGGTTTGAGAAACAGTGGGATCAGGCGGCCTTTTTGTGGGCCGTGTCAGGCTTCGTGATGCTGCGGAAGACCTCGTCGAGGGAGTTTGCGCCGGGAACGAGCTTCTTGAGGCTGTCTGGCGTGCCGTCGGCCACGACCTTGCCGCGGTCGATGATGATGGCGCGGGAGCAAGCGGCCTCGACTTCCTCCAGGATGTGCGTGGAGAAGATGATGGCCTTGTTCTGGCCCATGCGCTTGATCATGCCGCGCACCTCGTGCTTTTGATTCGGATCGAGGCCGTCGGTCGGTTCATCGAGAATGAGCACATCGGGATCGTGAATGATGCTCTGGGCGAAGCAGGTGCGGTGACGGTAGCCTTTGGAAAGCGTATCCACGCTCTGGTTGCGGACGCTGTCGAGAAAGCAGAGATCGAGCACGCGGTCGATGGCCTTGTTGCGGGCCGCGCCATGCAGGCCACGCATTTCAGCGCAGAAGCCAAGGAAACTGGCGACGGTCATGTCGGAATACAGTGGGGCGTTTTCCGGCAGGTAGCCGAGACGAAACTTCGCTTCTTCTGGTTTCTCCAGCATGTCGATGCCACAAAGGCTGATGCTGCCACTGGTGGGGCGGAAGTAACCCGTGACCATGCGCATGGTGGTGGACTTACCGGCGCCGTTCGGGCCGAGGAAGCCGAGCACTTCGCCTTTTTCCACGGAGAATGAGATGTCATCGACGGCCACCTTCGTGCCGAACACCTTGATAAGGTTCTTAACTTGGATCATAACGTCGTTGTATCGGTTGGTTGAGGGGGGATGGGAATGAGCGTGGTGGGAGCTATAGGGTTGTTCGCCCCCCTCCGGACGTTCAATCGTGGGAGGGCTGCTTTAGGAGGAGCCAATCGTTTTTCAACTGAATTTTCATGTGGCGGCGGGCCGCTATCAAAGTGCAGACGTCGTTCAGGTTGCGGAGAATATTTCAACGTGACGTAACAGTCCGAACACCTACACTCCAGCCCTCGCCGTTGCTGATCATGCTTTGGAACCAAAAAATCGACCCTTCCCAGGACCACACACCGAAGCCCTTTGTGCTGTGGCGGCCATTCATCGCTGCGTGGGAATGGCTGGTGCCGCCCACGGTCGCGCATCGTGACCGTCAGTCCCCGCTGGCACGCTGGGTTGCCACCTTTGTGATCGTGAGTATCTGCACGAGCCTGACCGTCCTCGGCATTGTTTATGCCCGACCGATCAAAAACTCGATCAAAAACATGCGGGCGGAAAGAATGGTCAAAGAGGCCCGCCGCATGGCCGAGAATGGCCAGATGATCAACGCAGTGATGCAGGCCCAAGAAGCCTACCAAAAGGCACCGGAGAGCATCGACGCGATTCGACTGAATTTCGAGTATTTCGCACTCATGAAGCGCGACACTGCGCTCTATTTCTATGACAAGCTCAAAGAACGCGACGCGCTGACCTCCACCGACAAGCAGCTTTATGTCCGCTGCCTGAGCAACCTCGGCAAGCCCAAGGAGGCGTCCAAAGCGCTAGAAGAGCTCATGAGCGTGGAGCAGCCGAGTGAGGCACTCATGAAGCTAGCGGAGGAGGTCTGGGGCCAGCGCGAGCAAAACAAGCCACTGCTCAATGTACTGCGAAATTACTCGGTCAAGCACCCGGAGGACAGAGACAGCACCCTGCGCCTAGCCAAGGTGCAGATCGCTTCTGGCAATCCGGGAGAAATCGGCCAGGGCATGGAACTTCTCTGGACGCTGGCTGCCAAGGACGATGCGCTAGGCCTTCAGACACTCGAATACATCGTCACACTGACATCCCTCACCCCCGAGGATAGCACCCGGCTCATCAACCGGCTGAAAACCCACCCCAAGGCTGATGACCGGCATTATGTGACCGCGCTACAGCGCGAGGTAAAACAGTCCCCACACCGCAAAAAGGAGATCGTAGCGACGGCGGCAGTCAAATACCGCGACAAAAAACGCAATGAACTGCTGCCCTTCGTTCGCTGGCTCGTCGAGGAAGGCGAGCCTCTGCAAGTCTTGGCCATCTTGCCTGAGGAAGAGGCCATGGTACATCAAGGCCTGCTGGAAAACTACCTCAACGCTCTCACGATGCTGCAGCGCTTTGGTGATGTGGAACGGCTGGTTAACGACCCCAAAATCAAAGATGTGCTCGACCCAACCACCGTAGCGATGTTCAAAGCGCATCTGGCTTATGTGCTAAAAAAGCCCGCAGAGGAACTGCGCTCCAAACTCATCGCTGCCAAGGACATGGCCGAAATCAACGGCCGTTACCCTGCCCTATTGCAGATCGCCCAGTATGGCGAAGACCGCGGACATTTCGACATCGCCGAAGATGCCTACCGGCTCACCATCCGCGCCGCTCAACGCGCCTCCGCACCACCGCGCATCGAGCGCGAGGCCTACACCGGCCTAATCAAGGCCTGCGAGGCCAATCAAAACACCGAAACCCTGCTCCAGGCCACCCAGGCCGCCGTCGGTCGTTGGCCGGACGACACTTCCTATGTCGAGCGCAATCTGTACGTCAGCCTGCTGGTGGGAAAAAATACCGAGTTAGCCTTGCGCAACGCACAGAAGCTCCTGCAAATCCAACCCAAGGACGATCAGCGCAAGCTCGCCGTGGCATTGGCGCATCATCGTCTTCAAGACATCCAGCAGGCGGTGTCCTACCTGCAATACATGGACTTAAACCGGCTCACTGAAGGCCAGCGTGCCGTCTTCGCCGCCATCGCCCGCAGCGGCGGTTTCCGAGAGGAGGCCGCAGGAGTCATCAAAGCCATCAATCCCAAGGCACACATGCTGCCAGAGGAAAAGCGCTGCTTCGAGCGTGCTCTGGAGCAGTAAGCGCTTTTCAGGCATGAAAAAGGCCGCCTTGAAACAAGGCGGCCTATAACATCCAGTGGCGGAACGGACGGGACTTGAACCCGCAACCTCCAACGTGACAGGCTGGCGCTCTAACCAATTGAGCTACCGCTCCCTACCGAATGGGCCGCGATAGTAAACGCATGACATGTTCTGGCAAACGGAAACTTCCAGGTACGCATAAATTTCATCACGGCACCTCTTCTCCCGAGCCAGTGAAGTACCAGCCAATGACGCGCCCATTGAGTATCAGCGCCTGCGCTTCGGCTGGTTGAGGGCCGAAAACAGTCTTCGCCTCAAAGTTCACCTTCACCGCCCAGCCGTCCTTACCCTGCACCTTCAACGGCTGCGGGTCCTGCCATCCCGTAATGTTCTGTGGCGTGATCTCCGTTACCTGGCCACGTTTCATGCTAGCAACAAGCAGCGGATAGCTTCCATCAGCTCCTCGCACCGGCTTGCCGCTCGCGTCGGCCTCGCTACTGGAGGGAGCGGCCTCCTGTTGCTGCGGCGTGACTTGTTGTTTCCGTGCCGCGATGGCTTTCAACTCCTCTGCCCGCAGCACTTTCCACTTTTCATACACCGCGTTGAGCTGCGCTTTTAAATCCGTGCCATCCACCGGCAGTTGCGCCCGTGCTGAAGCCCCGACTGCTGGCGCTAGCGTGATGACCCCCTTTTCCGCACTGAGGGCATAAGCCGTGCCACCCGCGGCCACTTTGCTGGCTCCCACGCTCAGCTTGAACTCGGCATCTTGCAAAAGCTTCACCTCGCGTGGAAATGCGGAAAGCGGGATGTTCAGCCAGTTGCCCGTGAGCGTTTCGATGGGTTCAAACTTTGGCCCCGAAGAAACCGGCGGTGATGGTGGCACCACGGAAACAGGAGTCGGAGCAGGCTTCGGTGTTTCGGTCACGACCGGCTTCATTGGCTGTGGCATGACGGGCTTGACCTCAGGAGCAGGCACTAAGGGTGCGACTTTTTTCTGCGGCGGCGGGTTGAGGCTCTTGAAAACGATTTTCTGCCCCGGAGGCGCGATGAAGTAGTCATAGCCAAGAAATGCGCCGCCGAGGATCAGGATGGTGTAGAAGAGGGATTTCATGGGAGTGGTGAGATTCGTTGTTTCTTCATCCAAGTTGGAGAGTGCAGATCTAGTGCCATTTTTTGGGCCGTCGGTGACACTTTTCCGTCAAGATTCTGTAAAAACATGCAAAGGGACAGCAGGCTTGCGGCCTGCTAGGGACGCGCTACATACCGCACATGACCCAGCCCAACCTGCTCCTCGGTGTCAACATCGACCACGTCGTCACGCTGCGCCAAGCGCGCTACCGCACGATGCTGGACTCACCTTTTGCCGAGCCCTCCGTTCTGACAGCCGCCCTTGAATCCGAGGCTGCTGGAGCTCACTCCATCACCGTGCACTTGCGGGCTGACCGACGCCACATCCAGGATGCCGATGTGAGCCTCCTGCGTCAGCAAATCGCCACGAAACTCAATCTCGAGATGGGTAACACCCGCGAGATCCTCGAAATCGCCCTCGCTGTGCGGCCGGACTTCGTCTGCATGGTGCCGGAGAACCGCCAAGAAGTCACCACCGAGGGTGGACTCGATGTCTCCGGCCAGCGCGATGCCCTGCGCACCACCGTGAAGGCGCTGGGAGACAACGGAACTCGTGTCAGCATGTTCATCGACCCGGATCTCGATCAAGTCCGCGCCAGCGCCGAGATCGGAGCCGCCATGATCGAACTGCATACCGGCACCTTCGCCAACCACCGCGGAGACGCCCGCAAGGCCGAGGTGGAGCGGCTCTGCGCCGCAGCAGAGCTCGGCCATGCCCTCGGGCTGCAAATCAACGCCGGACACGGCCTGACCACGAAAAATCTGCCCGATCTCTGGCCTGTGCCACATCTCGCGGAACTGAACATCGGCCACCACATTGTTTCCCGGGCCGTATTCATCGGCCTGCAGGCCGCTGTGCGGGAAATGCTCGCCGTCATGACCACGTACCGCGATTGAGCGCCGATGAACCCTACAGGCATCGGCATTGATCTCGTGGAAGTCCCGCGCCTCCGTGAGCTGCTCGAAAGGCACGGACAGCGCTTCAAGGAACGTACCTTCACCGCTGGAGAAATCGCCTATTGCGACGCCTGCGCCGATCCTGCCATGCATTACGCTGCCCGGTTCGCCGCCAAGGAAGCTGCGGCCAAGGCCCTCGGCACCGGTCTATGGGCCGAAGGCGTGGTCTGGACGGACATTGAGGTCGTGCGCGAGGCCAGCGGCAAACCGCAGATCGTTCTTCACGGGGCAGCCAAACAGCACGCCGCAGGTGCCAACTGCCTCGTCAGTCTCACCCACACGAGAGACCTTGCCATGGCACAGGTCATTCTCGCCTGAGCTTTCTGCTTTCACCCACAGAGCGCCTCCGCTACACTCGTCCACAGAAAAACCATGCGACGCGCGATCTACCCCGGCAGCTTCGACCCTCTCACCAACGGTCACCTTGACGTGCTCCAGCGTGCTGCGGGCATTTTTGACAATCTCATCATCGCCGTCGCCCGGGACAACTCCAAACAGAGCCTCTTCAGCGTTGAGGAACGTGTCGAACTCATCCGCCGCGCCACCGCCGAGATCAACGGCATTGAAGTCATGCCGTTCGACGGCTTACTCGTCAATTTTGCCCGCCATCACCGCGCCTGCGCTCTCGTGCGCGGTCTGCGAGCCGTTTCCGACTTCGAGTTCGAGTTCCAACTCGCCCTCATGAACCGTAAGTTAGAGCCGAACCTCGAAACCCTGTTTCTCATGCCGCGCGAAGAGTACACCTACATCAGTAGCCGTCTGGTGAAGGAAATCTGCCGCTTGGGAGGGCATATCGAGCAATTCGTCCCCCCCAACGTCGCCGAAGCCCTCTGCGCCAAGCTCCGGCCTTCTACCAGCATCTAGCCCCCAATCTCTTGCCATGCACCGCCCGTTTCAAATCGACATTCGCTCCCTCCCCGAGAGTGGGAAGGACATCACCGGCCAGGAATCCCCCGCGTTTTTCGGGCTCGACGCCGTCGATCCCATCCAACCACTCTCCCCGCTCAAATATGAGCTGCACCTGGAGAAAGACGGCGAGGATCTCATCGTCTCAGGCCGTCTGGAGGCTCTTTTTAGCCTCGAATGCGGGCGCTGCCTGGAGCGTTTCGAGCACCGCGTCGAGCTTTCCCACTACGAGACGGAGCTGGAGATTGCAAAGGATGGAACGATCAACTTGACGGATACCATCCGGGAAGATACTCTCGTGGCCCTTCCGAGCTACCCACGCTGCGAGGCCGGCAACGTCCGTCCCCGTCAGTGTCCCGCCGAAGGCAGGTTTGAACCCGTGCTGGAGACAGTCGAAGAAGAACCTCAAAGTGCGGGTCCGGGTGTGTGGGAAGCTTTGAACAAACTGAACTAGACCCCCACCCCAGAAATCTCATGGCCAATCCCAAGCGCAGACAATCCAAGAGCCGCCAACGCATGCGTCAGGGCGCAAACCGCTGGAAAGCGCCCACCCTTAAGTCCTGCCCCGAGTGCGGCACCACCGTCCCCGGCCACGTCGCCTGCCCTTCCTGCGGTTACTATCGCGGTCGGCAGGTGATCAGCAAAGTCGCTGGCGAGGCTTAATCTCCGACATTTTCAATCAACCCTGCCGTGTATTACCACGCGGCGGGGTTTTTTGTTTTCCCAGCGCCTGAATCCTGAACTCGAAAAAAGGGCATGACTCGCGTCATGCCCTTTTCGGAATCAATGGATCAACTCCAGCGGCTTATTTTTTGCCAGCAGCCTCAAGGCGCAGTTGTTCGAGGCGGGAGAGAACTTTCGGGGCCGGAGGAGCGGCAGGTTTCGCCTCTTCCTTCGGCTTGTTCGCGGCCAAGACCGGCGGAGCAGGCGGCGCGACCACTTTGCGCGGCGCGTCGATGCGCAGGATGGAGCCCAGCGCGATGCGGTGAATCGTGGTGGCATTTGTTCCTTTGATGGGCACGTCCACGCGCACAAACAAATTGGCCTGCTTGCCGATGGGGGATTTCGCGTCGGTCTTCACCTTGAAGGACACTTCCTTCGTGTCCTTGTTGATTTTAGCAGCCTCGATCGGGATCGTGTCAGGAACGCCAAGAACCTGAGCACTAGCCTCACCTTCAAACGGCAGCAGATGCTCCAACTTGGCCACCATGATGGCTTCTTTGCCCTGCTCGACCGCCACGAGCGGAATGGCCGGGGCCGTGAGGTAAGCTGGCGCAGTCACGACCTGCTGGAAAGGCGAGGCATTGTAAATACGGCCGCCGCCGGCATCCGCCTCACCCATAACGGTGAAATTCCAGGTGCCCGCAGGCGCGGCGGCGTTCGCATCGAGCTGGAAGATGCACTCATTCTGACCTTCGGCGATGGTCTGCTCACCGAGAGAGCTGATGCCGTTGGGCTTCCAGATCATGAACACGCGGATTGGCTTGGTGAAGCCTTCCTTACGCTTGGCGACGACCTTGAGTTCCAAGATGCCATTGTTGACGAGCGGAACGGCAGGTTTGAGGATTTCCAAAGAGTACGGGGACTCTTCCACCACGCCGACGGGGAGACGATCTTCCACGTCCGTGTAGTAAACAACGTTGCCATTGCGCACGACGTCGAATTCTTGGCGTAGCTTGCCCACGACTTTGTTGGCTGGCTCCACGGGATTGAGCTTCACCGGCACGACCTGATGTCCCAGCGGAGCGTCAGGGGCGGCTTCAAACAGCAGTGGCATGCTGCCAAGATCCTTCGGGGCCAGTTCAGTTAGCAGCTTGACTCCCTGAGGCAGGTTCGGTGCCTCAAACTTGTAGTCCCCGCTCACATTGACGCGGGAAACATTCACCAATGTGGCGTAGCGGCCACCCTTTGGCACAGCGATGAACTGGCGGTAGTGCGTGTCATTCACCGTGAACTGTGGCGAGGCGAAGAACACCTCAGGCTCGGCGGCGATGAGTTCGAGGCGATAAACGTAATTCGGTCCGCCACGCTCCAGATGATCTGCGACACGCACGAAGTAATTGCCGTCCGCCGGGATGCCGATCTTGAACTTGCTGTCCAGACGGCGGCGACCACCGCCGTCATCGTTGCCGCTGAGGCTACCGCCTTTTTCGTTGTAGATATTCACCACGCTGTCGAGCGGCGAACCCAGGCTCTGCGCAAAGGCCTGCACTTCCAGGGTCATGCCCTTTTTGAGCGGTAGCTTGAAGTAATCCACGTCACCCGGCTTCTCGATGATGCCATTAAGAGCGATGGGACTACCGGTGGCGGCCACAGTGGCCTTCGCCTGGTCCTCATTTGGTTCAGCTTCGAGAACGTTGTCAAAATTCACGAGGCGGAAGGGGTTGCCAGAGGGCGCTGGCGCTTGGGTCTTTGAGTAGATCATGTAACCTGGGTCGATTTCAGTCGGGAGCTGGGCTTCCTCCTCAAAAGAACCATCACGCTCGATGAAGCGGACTTTCGTTTTCGAGCCGACTTTTCCACCAGCGGGATAGACCACGTCGGGACGACGGAAACCACCCACATGCAGGCGGTAGAACGAGTTGCCGTCGCCACGGTAGGAGGACTCACGGATCATGACCGTGTAATCCCCGTCTTCCTCGGCCACATAGGAGCAGTAGCCGTCCTGACGATGCAGGATGGTGTCATCCGAGATCACCTTCTCGAAGCGGTTTTTGTCGATGATCGCCAGGAAGGGGTCAAACACAGTGTAACCGAGGCGCAGACCATCCACCTCCACTGAGATGCGCTGCCCCTTCTTCGCCGAGATGCGGTAATAATCGACATCTTCGCTCAGCACGACGCCTTCCACGGTTTGGTTTGCCTGGATAAGCTGCGGTGTTTCAAAATCGCTGTTTGGCTCCTTTTCATCCACATTGGGAAAAATACCCACAAAGAACTGGCGCGGGTGCGAGATGCCGGTCTTCGTGCGGATGCGCATCAGGTGATTTCCCGGCGGCACGTCCGGCGCAATAGCGATGGTCATCTGCACCTTGCCATTTTCCGCCTTTTCCACGCTCTTCTGTGTGAACCCAGGGGAGAAGAAGATCAGGCTCTCAAAATCCGCCAGTTGAGTGCCTGTGAGCGTCAGCTTAACCTCCGTGCCACGCTGGCCGCCGTTCGGCTTTGTGCTGTTAAAGGTGGGATAAGCCGCAAACAGGCTCGTGCCAAAGGCAAGCGCCGCCGCAGTGAGAAAAGAAGAACGCAGAATGTGCATGGGGTGATGAGGGGTCGGCAAACATACGCCGCAGACCTGACGGAAATTACGCCCGGACGAAAAGACTTTCCACCCCTCATGTTTGCACCTGTGAAGAGGGGGATACCTGAGGCTAAGCAGCTAGGCCATAGTGCGCGCCGATGACCTTGCCGCGCAGGCGCTCAGCTTTCGCACCGGCTTGGTCGTGCTCAATGACCCCGTCACGCAGCCGTATGATGCGGGTGCAGCGTTGAACCATGCGCTCGTCGTGGGTGACGAAAATCAGTGTCTTGCCCTGCTGATTGAGTTCATCGAAGAGGTCGAGGATCTCCTTGCCGGACTTTGAGTCGAGGTTGCCGGTGGCCTCATCGGCAAGAATGACGAGCGGGTTGTTGGACAAAGCACGGGCGATGGCCACGCGCTGCTGTTGGCCGCCAGAGAGCTCATTCGGCTTGTGGTAGAGGCGATGTTCCAGCCCGACTTGGGTGGCCAGCCGGATGCCGTTTTCGATCATGTCGGAATCCTTGGCGCCCCCGTAATACATAGGCACAGCGATGTTTTCGATGACGCTGAGCTGCTGGATGAGGTTGTAGCTTTGGAAGATGAAGCCGAGGTTGCGATAGCGGGCCTCGGAGAGGTCGTCGTCCTCCAAATGCGCCACATTCTGGCCGCCGATGAAATAATCACCGCTCGTGGGCTGGTCGAGGCAGCCGAGGACGTTCAGCAGTGTGGACTTGCCACAGCCGGAAGGCCCCATGATGCAAACGTATTCGCCGGGGTAGATGTCGAGGGACACGCCCTGGAGCACATGCTGGGTCATGTCGCCCATCTGGTAGCTCTTGCGGATATCCACCAGCTTGATGATGGGATCGGCTGCCGAGATCATGGTTGAGCGGCGGCGATGTCTTTTTCTTTGGGCTTGGCCGGTTTCGGCTTCGAAACAGGAGTGGATTCCTGTTTAGGCCGGTCAGGACCGTTTGATTCAAGCTCAGACTTCTTCGGCAGCGCCAACGCAACAGACTCACCTCCCTGCAAGCCGTCGCGAACTTCGATGAATTCATCGTTGAAAAGGCCCGTGCTGATCTCGCGTCGCTCCAAAGCCCCGCCGTTGCTGATGTAGCAGAAGTGCTGATCCGCTTCGACTTCGACGGATTGAACGGGCACATAGAGCACATCAGCGAGCTGATCGACGATGATCTCGACCTTGGCGTTCATGCCAGGCTTCATCCACGGGTGATAGCCATTGATGTGGATGGTGCAAGGATACACCTTCAAGTTTGGGGTGTAGCGGGTGCTGCTGGAGTCCGGCAAAATCGCAAGCTCGGCAACGCGACCATCGAGTTCTTTACCTGGCTCGGCATCGACTCGCACTTTCACCGGCTGACCGATGCGGACTTTTTTAATCTGCGACTCGTGCACATTCACCTTCACGCCCATTTGGCTCATGTCCGGAATGGTGAGCATCGTCTGCCGAAGGCGCACGGAAGCCCCCTCCTCAATAGGGTAGTTGTAGTTGTAGCTGGAGCCGGCGTTTAGATCCCCGTAGGCCACCAGCCCTGGAACGGCGGCCTTGATGACACAGGCCTTGAGCTGGCGCTCCAACTCCTCCCTCTGCGTCAGCTCCATCTCGTAACGGCGCTTGGCCGTGGTGAATCGTGTCTCGGCCTGGGCCATGCGGGAACGGTTGGAGCGAATGGTGCGCTGCAGCTTGTTCAGCGCCTCTTGGTAACCGGCCAGTAGAGTGGAGCACTGCTTGCTGAACTCGTATTTCTTAAACAAGGCCAACTGTGTTTCCGCCGTCTTTCCGGCCAGTTTCACCTTCTCCAGAGTCACCTGATCGTTCTCCAATTGTGCCTGGGCGATGAATTTTTTGTCAGCGAGGCGCTTGGACGCCTCCGCCTTCTGCTTGGCCACGGCGAGCTCAGAACGGCGCAGAAGCAGCTCATCCTCAAGCTGTCGAAGTTTTTGCTGAGCCTCGCCATCGCTGTCAACTTTCTGCTCCAGATAGGGGGTGAAGTCGATGCGCTCGGATGGCGTGGTCAAGGCCGTCTTGGAGCTAGCCTTGGGCTTGGCTGTGCTGGACGACTTGGTCTGAGCCACATCGGTGGCGACGGGCGTGTTGGCCTGTGTTTCGAGCACATCAGCATATTTCTCGAAGGCATCCACATCATGCGGCAAACCAGCGGCACTCAGGATCGCGGCCGTGACATCACGTCCGAGGTATTTTTCAAAATCCATCAGTGCAAACACTCCCACCTGCTTGGTGTCACGGACGAGGCTCTGGTTCTCGCTCTTCTGAATCTCGCGGTTCTCATCCGCGTCGATGTAGGCGGAAACCGTGGTCTGAAACTCAATCTCGTGGTTTTGAATCTTGGTTTTGAGGTCGGTGTTGTCGAGTTCGATGAGCACCTTGCCTTCCTTCACGTCTTCCTCAGTGATGAGGTAGCCCTCCGGGATCAGGCTCAAGATTTTGGTAGGAATCTCGATCTCGCTTTTCACTTCATTGTTTTGCAAGGCGCGAATTTCACCACCCTGAAGTACATTGATCTCCAGAGGGCCGCGCTGCACGACGAAGGTCGGCACCTGCTGGTTATCGTCGCCATTGCCTGACATGAGCCAGAACCCTACGACACCAATTGCGGCGATGGTTCCTGCGGCGACAAGCCTTTTGATAGTCTTACCCTTTTTCATTCTACCTTTGGCTTTTCATTCTTTAATACGTCCACCCAGCGTCCGTCTTTCTCGATAAACAGGATGCCCATATCGCGCCAGAGCTGCAGGCGCACGAGCGTGTGATTGATGCGGGTGGAGATGACCAAGTCGCGGGTGGTGTTCATGTCGCGCTGGGCATCCACGAGATCGATCGCGGTCCCCTGCCCCTCAGCATTGAAGGCCTCCTCGACCTCAAGACGAGCAGTGCTGATCTCCAGACCGCGCAGCGCTAATTCATACTGCTTGCGCGCCACTTCAAGATCACGCCACCCAGCACGCACATCACGCCGCACAGCTTCCTCCGCCAGATCAAGCTCACGCCTGGCGCGTTGCTCGGCGATCTGCGCCGCACGCATGGTATTGCGCTCCGGCTTCTGGTTGAGATTGAGATCGAGATCCAGGCCGAGGCTGGTGCTGCGATTGCGTGAGATGAGGGAGAAATCGGTGCGGTCCGGGTTGTCCTGGATGTTGTAGTTCAGCAGCGAGTTGACCGAAGGGAGCGTGTCCTGCTTGGCCACCACCACACGACGGCTGGCGTCTTCAACTCGATCCCGTGAATTCCAAAGATCCATGCGACCCGCCAACCCCGTGTTGACGGCCTCCTCCAGCGTACCTTTAGGCTGAAGGATGTCCAACTCGTCCATGTCCTTGTAGTCGAGCACGATGCGCTCCTTCACCGGCAGACCGAGTTGAATTTTCAAATCATCGAGCGCCTGCTCATAACTGCGTAGGGCGTTGAGCCAACTACGCTGGAAAGTGATCTGCGACTGGAGAAGACGACCGAGTGAGGACTTGCTGCGCAGGTTTGCCTCCGCCATTGCCGTCTCACGTTCCACCGTCTTGTTAAAGGCCATGTAGGCTAGATGGGCGTTGCGCGCAGTTTCACGCGCCTGGATCGTGCGGAAATATTGCGTGGCCACCTCGACGGCAAAAGTCTTGCGGAACTGGGTGAAGTTACGGATGACGTAGAGCACTGTGCGCTCGCCTTGAGTCAGCGCCTCGGAAGCCGCCAAGTAGCCGGCACCGTTTAAAAGTGGCTGCGCCAAAGTGAACCCAAGCTGGCTGGTTCCCGTATCACGCCCACCAGTGATGAAGCGCACAAAATCTGTCGTCAGGTTCGTCGCCAGCAACGCTCCTGTCCGCGTGAGGCTCGAAAAGCCCACGTCCGCGCTGGTGGCAAGCGTGGACGTGCGCACCAAATGGTTCACCCCAGTTTGCACCTTGTTGCTGTTCAGCGTGGAGGAGCCACGACCGGCGAAAATCGGCGTAAACTGCTGGCGGGTGAGCGTGAGATCGAGCGCGGCCAGATAGACCAGCTCTTTTTGCTGAAGGTAGTTGCGGTTTCGATGCACCGCGAAGTTCAGCGCCTCCGCTAAGCTCACCACCCGAGCATTTTCTTCAACAAAGCTACGATCCCCCAGAAAGTCAGCCTTGCCACTGCTTTTCCGCAGTTCCTCCATCCTCACCGGCGGTGGCGGGGTGATGTCCAGCAGCGCCTGCCCCGAATTGGGCACCTTGCTAGCCTTCTTCCGCAGGAGGCCGAAGACCTCCTTATCCGCCCATTTTTGGTAGGTGGCACTCGAACATGCGCTCATCCCCACGGCCATCAACGCCAGGACGGCGGGGGCTGATTTGAGGGAACGGCAAAATTGAAGCATGCGTAAAGAGACCGGCATCTGAAGTGTTTGGCCGGAAGATTGGTTTTTCGGGGGGGGGCTTTGCATTACGACGCGCAGCATGATTGTCTATCCATGGAATCCACAAAACCTCGTTGCCTGCCGCACACTCACCGTTACTTTCGCCTCCCATGTCCGACCTGCCCAAAGTCGCTGAAACTGAAGAACTGCTCAAGCAGACCTCCGGATCGCCCCCGACCCGGAAGACTCTCATCGAGAAACTCGACAATTGGGACGACTGGGCAAGTTGGGATGAATTCTACCGCACCTACTCAGGCTTCGTCTTCCACGTCGCACGCAAAACCGGCCTGAGCGACGATGAGGCCAGCGATGTCGTGCAGGAGACCTTCATCGGTGTCGCCAAGAACCTGCAAAAGAAGAAGTTCGACACCAGTCTTGGCTCCTTCAAATCTTTCCTCCTCAACCAGGCTCGCTGGCGCATTCTCGACCAGTTCCGCCGTCGCAAGAAGCAGCAAAGCCGCGAGGCCAACCTCTACGCCGATGAAACCGACGAACGCCGCACCGCACCCATCGACCGCTGCGCTGATCCGAATGGTGTCGCTCTCGAAAAACTCTGGGAAAAGGAATGGCAGGACAAGGTGATGGACATCGCGCTGCGTCGAGTTCGAGCGCTCGTCTCGCCACGCCAGTTCCAGATTTTCTCCTGTTACGTCATCAAAGGCTGGAGCCCCGAGCGCGTGAAGAAGGAACTCGGCGTCAACGCCGCACAGGTTTACCTCGCCAAGCATCGTGTGGGGCGCATTTTGAAGCGTGAGGCTGCGAAGCTGTCGGAGACGGAGCAGTGAGGCGGGGCTTGTCAGAAGTCAGACGTGAGAGGTAAGCAGAACATCTCACTTCTGACCTCTCACTTCTGACCCGCTGAAAGCGTCTGCATCTCCATCGCGTAGGCCTCCCATGCGCCGCACACTCGCTCTCCTCCTAGCCATCTCGTCACTCCACGCCGCTGATCCCGTTCCGCTTTTCATCGAAGGCTATGCCGGGCAGCGCAGCGTGGCGCAGGGCGAGGAAATTCCGATCCACGTCAGCACCACGGCGGCGAAGTTTGAGATCGAGGTCGCGCGACTCGGGGCGCAGCGTGAGGTGAAGTGGAAAAAGGCCGATGTGCCCGGCGCGGCGCATCCGGTGCCGGAGGACGCCAGCGCGAATGGCTGTCGCTGGCCGGAGAGCGTGCGCGTGCCTGTCGGTGCGGATTGGAAGAGCGGCTACTACGAGGTCACGTTTCGCGCGGCGGATGGCGGCGGGAAGTGGACGCATCGCGGCGCACGCACCGCCAGCAGCAGCGCGTGGTTCATCGTGCGCCAAGCGAATCCCGGCAGCACCTCGAAGATCCTTTTGCAGCTCTGCTCGAACACCTACAACGCCTACAACAACTGGGGCGGCTTCTCCGTGTATGCCTACAACAGTCTCTCGAAGAACCAGGGCAGCCGCTTGAGCTTTGAGCGGCCCGGCCCGTCACAATTCGCCCGCTGGGAGCTGCCGTTTGTCGTTTGGGCGGAGCAAAACGGTTACCCGCTCGAATTCGCCGCCAATGACGACCTCGAATTCCGCCCCGAGATGCTCGCCAGCTACAAGCTCGTGCTCAGTGTCGGCCACGACGAGTATTGGAGCACGCCGATGCGCGACAACCTGGAGGCCTGGATCGCCAAAGGCGGCAACGTGGCCTTCTTCAGCGGCAACACCTGCTGCTGGCAGGTGCGCAGCGAGGCGGAGGGCCGCGCCTTCACCTGCTTCAAGCAGAACTACCACCTCGATCCCGTTTTCCAGACGCGACAGTTCAAGACGCTCAGCACCGCGTGGAGCCATCACCTGCTAGGCCGCTCGGAGAACAGTCTCACTGGCGTCGGTTTCCTCTGGGGCGGCTACATGCGCAGCCACGGCCAGTTCATGGACGCGGAGGCCAGCTACATCGTGCATCGCCCCGACCACTGGATCTACGAAGGCACCGGCCTGAAGCGCGGCGACCGCTTTGGCGCGAAGGACACCATCGTCGGCTACGAGTGCGACGGCTGCGAGCTCGAGTGGCGCGACGGTCTGCCCTTCGCCACGCACAAGGACGGCACGCCCAAGACCTTCGAAGTCCTCGGCACCTGCCCCGTGCGCTGGCACCCGGATGACGTCGAGTGGTATGAGAAATGGGAGATCAGCCGCACCGGCGCCGCCTGCCTCGGCCTCTACACCAACGGAGGCACCGTCTTCACCGCCGCCACCACCGATTGGTCGCACGGGCTGCAAGGGAACGACGCGCATGTGGTGCGCATCACGAAGAATGTGCTGGAGAGGCTGGGGAGGTAGTGTGCTGGCTTGAGTTCTAGAGTGCTCAACGCATCGCACGCTGGGCTGTGTTGCGCTCGGAATGCTCAAAGGCTTCCACGAAGGCTTCGAGCATGCGTTTGTCCATGCCCAGGCCGCGTCCGACCTCGCGCCAGCGGGAGACGGCGCTTTCGACCTCGCGGAGGATCGTCTTGGCCTTTGGCAATGGCAGGCGGAAATAAGCGATGACACTCATGAGCGCGTCAATGCTCGCCTCCGGGCCGGTTTCCTCCGAGATCCAGGTTTTCAGCTCACGCAGGCGCTCGGGGAAGGGATTCAAATCAAACGCAGGAGCGAGCTGCCACTGGCCGTGATGCAGGTGCAGGAAGCCATGATTGTGCAAATGGTCGTCCACGTTCGTGATGAGGATGGAGAAGGCGATTCGCCGCCATAGCTCTTCAATGTCCGCCTGCGCCGCCGCGCCGTGCTGGCGGATGGCATCCACGATCTCGGTGTAATGATGCTCGCGACCGCTCGTGATGTCCGCTCCGAGCAGTGTGGCGGCGGAGACATACATGAGCCTCCCGCCCTCCTGCGTGCGGTCAAAGCGGCGGATGAGGGCCACGGGCATGCCTGCGCTCTCGATCAGGCGTGCTTCCGCCACACGGATGCCAGCGTTCCTGGCGAGTGTCATGGCCAGCACCTCGCCATGGGTCACGGCACGCTCGTCCTTCACGCTGGGAAATTTGCCAATCGAGAGGCTTCCATCGTCATCCACGACCGTGCATTTCGGGCGCATGCCGCCGAGCGAGGTGCCATTTCCGCGCAAGTAGGCCAGATCAGCAGCGGTCTCGCTTTCCGACTCCACCGCACGCGTCGCCGCCAGCAGATGGCCCAGTTCGACGAGCGGTGGCGCTGTGCGGCTGCCTAGCTCCGTGGCTCGGCAAAAGATGCCCTGCTCATCGCGAAAACGCAGCGCTCCCACGCGGCTGGCATCATCCACCGCGAGGAGAAAGTCCATGTCGTTCTGCACCGCTGCCGGTGGCGACTCACCTGCGGCGCGCGCTTGCTGGCGGCGCTTCGCATGGTCACGCAGGATCACCCGCCGTGCCCAGCCGTCCGGCTCCGTGTCAGCGATGGCTGCGTGAAACACCGAACCGTCCTTCGATTTCGGATGAAACTGCGGCCCCGTCACCAAGGGCAGGGATGGGTCGATGGCAAAACGGTTCGAGCCTCGCAGCCATGACTCCGTGTATTCAAACGCGGCACGCTGACGGGTGCCCACCGCGTCGAAATGCAGCGTGCCGAGCGGGTATGCCTCGTTTCCGAAGAAGACTTGGATCGTTCGCTTCATCGTGCGGTGGGCGTTTTCTTCAAGCGGATGCGTTTGGGCAGCCGCTCCTCGTCCATCAGAAGGCCGGTGTCATCTCGTCGGGTATCGGCCAGCTCGCCCAGCGCCTCGCCAAAGCCCAGCACGAACAGCGCCATCGCATATGCCCCCATCGCCACGGCGGCGTCGCCCTTTTCGATGCGGGAGTAGGTGCTCTTCGCCACGCCGATCCGCTCCGCCATCATCGCCACGGTGAGACGGCGTTTGCGCCGAGCACGCGCAAGATCGCCCCCAAACTTCGTCAACGAGCGGCGCAGTCCTGGCGGAAGGAGGTCATGGATGTTTGAGCGCATGCAGAGTGCCGATAAATGAGTCGATAAATCGTTTTAAGACTCATATATCAGGCTTTGCGGCCAAAGTGTCGAACCGTTTCTCAACCTTTTCCCAAACTTCCCGGTGCGCTGGCACCCAGATGACGTCGAGTGGTATGAGAAATGGGAGATCGGCCGCACCGGCGCCGCCTGCCTCGGCCTCTACACGTACACCGGCACCGTCTTCACCGCCGCCACCACTGATAATCCGAGCTTCATCGAGTGATTGAGTCAGAATTGCCTCAAAGCATGGGTGCAAACGTTACATGGATCGTTGACGTGAGCGGTGATTTCGCGCTTTCAGACAGTCTTCGCGTAGCTCGTTTTAACCGTGCAACGATGATCTGGCGCAGCCCGAGGATTTCGTTCGATGAAGTCCTGTTCGATGAATTGAAGGATGGCAAACTCAAGGGGCGCGCATGGCTTGGGTCGAATGAACCTCTCGATGCTCCCTTTGTTCTCGACTTTGATTCGGGAGCTCTTCTGAAAGGCCCAATCGTAGAACCTTGACCCCTAGGATGAACCGCCGCCGTGGTCATGACTCAACGATCCGGCTGCAAATCCAGCCACTTGTCCGGCCTCAGCACCTTCATGGTCGGTGGGCAACGTTGGATGACCTCGTCATCATGGGTGATCAGCGGGCATTTCAGTTCACGGGCCAGCGCGACGTAGTGCGAGTCCGCGCCGCGAAGCAAGAACCGAGCAGCCACCCTCGCAGCCGCCTCAGCCAAAGACAAATCCACCTGCCGAAGGTAGAGCTTCGGGAAATGGCTCAAGCGCGTGGTTGAAACGCCGCCCATGGCCGAATCACCCGTGATGCGGGTAACGGCTCCCGCGACCTCAGCGAGAACAATCGCCGGAGCATACAGCCGGATGCCATTTCGGACGCAGTGATCGAAAACGCATCCGCCGCCGCAAACTCCCGCTGATCCTCGATCTGCTCCGCTACAAACACGCAGGCATCGACGACCAAGTTCATCGGCGCAGGCTGCTGACGACCTCGCTGGCAGGACGTTTGTCACGGGCTTTGCCACGCATGAGCTGGCGGAACTTTGTGGTGTCCTCCCGCCAAGTCTTGTAATCGGCTTCATCCAGCAACTGGCGCACTGCGATGCGATCCGCCGGGCGCAGCTTGGGGATGAGATTGGAGATTTGAAGGGCCGCAGAACTCATGGGACGATTTTGCGCTCACTCGGCGAGTAATGCAACCAACCAGATGGCGCGAGAAAGCCCTCGCGAGATGATCCCGTAATCCCCGCATGAAACCCACGCTGCTCCTCCTCGCTCTCACGTCCTCGCTTTTCGCCGCGGAGCGGCCAGTGGTCACAGTGCCGCGACAAACCAGCGGTGACAAGTCAGTGCAGCCGACGTGGGAGGAGACGTTGACGATCACCGTCGGCACGAAGGACGCGGACATCGTTGGGAATGACCAGCGGGCCATTCAGGCAGCGGTGGATCATGTGGCGAGGCTCGGCGGCGGCACGGTGCGCATCAAGGCGGGCACGTATCGACTGCGAAACGCCGTCTATCTGCAAAGCGGCGTGCACCTCATCGGCGAAGGCGACAAGACCTTGCTCATCAAGGAGCCCTCCACCACCACGCCGCTGAAGCTCGACAGCGACTGGTATGACCAGGAGATCACGCTTCAAGATGCCACCGGCTTTCGCGTCGGCGATGGCGTGTGCCTGCGGGCCAAGGACGCCAAAACCGGCCGCCACACCGTGCTCAAGCGCACGCTCATCGCCCGCAGCGGCAGCCGCTTCAAGCTCGACAAGCCCCTGCGGGAAAACCTCTGGCAGATGCACGACGCCACCTGCGCCACGCTCTTCCCGCTGCTCAGCGGCGAGTTCGTGAACGACCTACGCATCGAAAACCTCGTGCTCGATGGCAACCGCGAGCACAACGCCGAACTCGATGGCAACTACGCCGGCTGCATCTTCCTCCAGGACTGCAACCGCATCCACATGCGCGGCGTCACCGCCCGCAACAACCACGGCGACGGCATCTCCTGGCAGATCTGCCACGACGTCGTCGTCGAAAACTGCCTCAGCGAGAACAACAAGAACCTCGGCCTGCATCCCGGCAGCGGCTCGCAGCGGCCCGTCATCCGAAACAACACCCTGCGCGGCAACGACATCGGCATCTTCTTCTGCTGGGGCGTCAAATACGGCCTCGCGGAGCAAAACACGATCGAGGCCAACCGCGTCGGTATCTCCATCGGCCACCGCGACACCGACAACCTCATCACCGGCAACACCATCCGCGACAGCCAGCTCAACGGCGTCCTCTTCCGCCCTGAGCGCGGCCCCGACTTCGCCGGCCACCGCAACCGCATCGAGCACAACACCTTCATCGACAACGCCCCCGCAGGCGGTGCCGTCATCGACATCCAGGGCGGCACCGAATCCATCACCATCCGCGACAACACCTTCACCGAGACTCGCAGCGGCAAGCAGCGCGAACTCGTCAAACACGGCCCCGATACGAAGCAAATCGTCGTCGAGGGCAGCAGGACGAAGGGGCTGTGAGTCCAGCGCTAGTCGTCTTTCTTCAAGATCGGCTCCGGGCTGATCTTGAGCACCAGCGGGCGGTGATCGCTCGCCTTGTCGAAATCACGGGCGGAGTAGATGTAGCAGCCTCGGTAGTCGAGATGCGGCCGGAGCAGGCGGCTGGCGAAGCAGTAGTCGAGCCGCGAATAGGTGTCCGCCGCGTCCCAGAAATGGGTCCAGACCTCGCCATCTTTGTCCTTGAGCCACACGTCCTGCATGGCGGTGTTGCTGGTGCGCGGACTGCCGATGATGTCGCTGATGGCAGGCTCATTGCGGTGCTCATTGAAGTCGCCGTAGGCTAGGATGCGGGCCCCCGGCTCTTGCGTAAAAATGCTGTCGAGGTGCTTGCGCAGCAGCCGGGCCTCGTTGCGGCGCATCTGCGCTTGATCGGCCTCGGTGGTCTCCCGTTTCGACTTCAGATGCACGCCCACACAGTGCAGATCAAAGGTCGGCGTGATCGGGATGGTCACATGCAGGATGCCACGCTGAAACGGCAGCGTTTGTGCGCCGAGCTGGTATTTCAGGTCCGTCTGGGAGTTGCGCAGCTTGATCGGCAGGCGGGAAAGAATCGCTAGGCGGCGGGTCTCATCGCCACCGTGGGCCAGTTCGGTGTGTGGCAGGTCGATCCCCGTGGCTTTGAGGCGCTTTTGCAGATCGGCGAGGTCATCAGCGTTGCCGATCTCGCAGACGCCGAGGATGTCTGGCTTGATGGCGGCGAGGATTTTCACCACGCGCTGGCGTTCATCCTCCGGCTTGGGCGCGGAAGGCAGTGTTTTGTAGGTCTGCTGGTCAAACCGGTCCATCGTGAGCCAGTTCTTCAGGTTGTAGGAGCAAAACGTGAGGCGCTTCGGCTCCGCGGCGGAAAGCAGGGCCGCAACAAAGAAAACGGCGGGTCCGAGAACCCGCCGCGTGATCTGAAGGAGTGGCGTCATGCCTGGAGGGGAGCTTTTAGGCGTCCACGCTGGCCACTGGCTGGCGCTTTTCCTGGGGCTGCTGGATTTTCGGTTGCTCGGCCTCAACTTGGGCGTTGTGCAGCTCGTTTTCGAACTCTGTGCGGGCCTTTTTGAACTCGCCCATGCTCTTGCCGAGACTGCGGGCAAAGGTAGGCAGTTTTTTCGCGCCAAACAGCACGAGGACGAGGATGGCGATGATGATCAACTCGGGGGTGCCGAGAGGACCGAATGACGCAAGGATGTGAGAGGTGTTCATGATGGGACTAGGTTGGCATTGTTCGTGTGGGCTTGCAACGCGGACTTTCAGTCGTTCCCAGTGGGGCCATCGTCCGTTGAGCGGGCAGAATCAGGTACGGATTCCGAGAGGGAATTCACACAATCTTCGTCGATTAAACGTTCCCCGTTCGGATTGATTAGGTTTTGAATGCCCGGCAGCAGCAGACCGCCTGGCGATGCCCGCAGCGCTTCCGGTCATCGAGAGCCGAGCCGCACAGCATTCAGCGGACGAGGGCGTCCGCGCTCCCTTTTAAGATTTCAGCATGGCGCGGGCCTCGGCCTGCACGGCATTGCGCAGTTTCGCCGGGGCCAGCACCTCCGCATGGCGGCCATGGCCGAGCACCCAGCGGGTGATCTCCTCCAGCCCGGCCAGTTCGGCCCGGAACTCGATCTCGCTGCCGTCTTCCTTCAGCGGTGTGATGCTCTGGCTCGCATGCCAGTGGCGCTCTGCCACCACACGCGCCGCCCAGCCGGTGAAGCGGATGCGCACCTCGAAGCGCTGCGCCTTCGGCCCGTAGCTCCACACGCCAAAGCCGCTGCTCAGATAATCCCGCACGCTGAATTTCGCCTCGCGCTCGAAGCGGGTCTTGAGCATCGTCAGGCCGCTCAGGCGCTGCAGGGCAAACTTGCGCATCTCCCGCCGGTCCAGGTCATGACCGATGAGATACCAGCCGTTTTGAAGCTGGCCCACATGGTAGGGCTGCACGCGGCGCGGCTCCTTGCTGCGGCCTTCCATCTTTTGGTAGTCGAAGGTCACCTCCCGGTGGCCCAGCACGGCGTCCATGAGCTGGCTGAAGGCCGCCACATCCGATTTCAGCACGCCCGAGGCCTTCATGGAAAAGGCCTCGTCCAGATCCTGCCATTGCAGGCTCACGGATTCCGGACAGGCCTCGGCGATCTTGTGTAGGCTCTCATGCACCAGCTTGTGCAGGCGGGTGCCCTTCAGCGGCTCCACCGCCTTCTCCGCCACGAAGAGCGCCACCAGCACGCCCTTCGTGAGCTGCATCGGCGCGAACGCGCTCACCGGCCCCGTGAAGTGGTAGCCATGCTTCTTTTCATGATACTTCAGCGGCAGGTCGAACTCATTTTGGATGAACTTCAAGTCCCGCAGGATGGTTTTCGTGGAGACGCCCTCGATCACCTTTGCCAGCGCCCCTGCGCTCTGAAACGGCCGCGCTTGGAGGTGCTTGATGATCTCATGCACGCGCCAGATCATGGAGCGGCGGGTGCCTGCACGGCTGCTTCGGGACTCAGGGCGCAGGTGAGGATAGGCTTTCACTCCCATTCGTTAAATCAGGCGTCCATCAACAACAAATTCAAAATTCCCGGAGGCCAAGGACACCTTTTGTCCACGGGGGTATGCGAGGATGCGGGCGATTCAGAAACCAGCGGACAGGAGTGTCCACGCTCCCCCTCCAAAAACACACTGCCTTCATTATGCCTGAACTTCCTTTTCCAGTCGGCCAGAAAGTCA
Source organism: Verrucomicrobiota bacterium (assembly GCA_026397635.1). GTDB lineage: Bacteria > Verrucomicrobiota > Verrucomicrobiia > Verrucomicrobiales > Verrucomicrobiaceae > Prosthecobacter. The sequence continues at coordinate 27,440 of JAPLUL010000088.1, forward strand.
TCTGCGTGCATGACTACTTTGCTGCGGCCGTCTTTGAGGTTTTTGACGCGACTCCCAAGGCCGGGCAAGTGTACACGATCCGTGAGGTCTTTTGGGCGAAGGAGCACCTCACTCGGCGAGACATGCTCAGTGTCCGGCTGGTCGAACTGCCACCGATTGATCCTGACTATGGCGGGTTCTCCCTGTGGCGTTTCCGTCTGCTTGAAGATGAAAAGCTTCTCCGCGCCGCCAGACGGTCCCAATTGAAGCACGTGGACGATTTGAGCCATGCCAAACAAGCAGGGGGAAAGCCTGCTCAACTCACCCAATCCAACTCCCGCATCAGCGTCTGATGAGCGTTCATCAGTGGTTAAAAAAATCCGGATTCCCAAAGTTGCACTCGCTCATGAACACTCACGCCATCCGCTACGAACCGAGAACCGAGAACCAAAAGCCTCGATCAAATCCTGCGGGAGGAGGAGGGGGAATGAATCCAGACCGGGAGACTGCGACACTTGGAGACTCGGAAACCGGGAGATTTGGAGACGGAAAGCAGAACGGAACCCATGCCTACGCTCATGAATGAATCCCCATTGCTAGGATTGCTGACCCTGTGCCTAGTCACCTGCCTTGCCGCGTTGGCGGTGGGAGCGGTGATGCTGGGGGGCGTGTTGGCGGCGGCAGCCATCGCCAGCGGCACCTGCCTTCGCCAGAAGGCCGTCCGCACCAAACGTCCCCGGCCCGTCATCCGCTACTTATCCACCGCCCTGCCGCAGCAACCGCTCATCCGGCTCCAGCCGGGCCAGTTCGCCACCCTGCCCTGGCCGCACCCCCTACAGGTGCTTCTTCCCGAAGGCACCCACCTCAAAATCCTCGAAACCACCTCGGATCATGTCCGGATCATGGCCGTGTGATTCCACGGATGCACTTCACGTAAAATAATTGTGTTCATTTGAAATATTTCGCGCTCAAATACCCGCGTAAAACCCCATGTCTGCCACCCATGGCATTCAGCGAAATCAGATGCAGTTCGATTCGGCCCTGAGCCTTGATTCTCTTTTGCACCCTCCCAATGAGCACCCTTGCCCTCTTTGAAGAAAAACAAGTCCGCCGCGCCTGGAACCAGGTCGAGGAGAAGTGGTATTTCGCCATCGTCGATGTCATCGCCATCCTGACCGGCAGCGACAATCCGCAGGTCTATTGGCGCGTCACGAAAAAGCGCCTGTCCGACGAGGGGAATGAAACCGTGACAAACTGTTACGCTTTGAAAATGACCGCTGCCGACGGCAAGCAGCGCCTCACCGATCAGCATCCCCACGGGTCTGGGCAAACCCTCTGCTGCCACCAGCTCCTCTATCCTTGCCGCTAAAAAGCCATGAACTACACCGACCTGCTTTCCACCGTCAGTGACGTTCACAGCGCTGCTCTTCGCGGCACGGCCAAGGTCGTGAATCAGCTTCATGTCGTGCGGAACTGGACCGTCGGTTGTCTCATCTTCGAGTTTGAGCAGAGCGGCGAAGACCGTGCCGCCTATGGAGAGGGGTTGCTTAAGCGTCTTGGTGCCGACCTTGCCTCCAAGGGGCTGATGGGCCTGGGCCTCAGCAACCTCAAAAACTGCCGAACTTTCTACCGCCTCTATCCGCAGATTGGCCAGATGGCGTCTGGCCAATTTGGCGACCTCCTGAGTCGGGTCGCCGCCCTCACGGGCGGCGCGGATTGAAACCCCAAGCCAAGGTGCCATATAACGGACAGTTTGTGTCGCCGCCCTCACGGGCGGCGCGGATTGAAACTTGATGGCAGAAATCCAACCAGTCAGACTCGAGAGTCCTCGGCCTACAAACGGAGATGCTCCCTTGAAACCTGAAACCTAAGCCCCGTTTCCTCTCTGCCCAAGGGCGGCCTCGGCCGTGGGCGGCGCTGGTCCACCGGCGGAACCAGCGTTTTGGCGATTGCACGCGGGGGCTGATCGCGTACCAATCCGCCGCCATGCTTCACAACGTCTATTTCTGGCTCAAGCCCGACCTCACCCCCGATCAAATCGCCACCTTTGAATCCGAGCTGAATCTTCTGCCGAAGATCAGCTACCTGGCCCACGGCTTCGTCGGCCAACCGGCACCCACGGAGAAGCGCCCGGTCACGGACCACTCGTTCAGCTATTCCCTCTCCCTCCTTTTCAAGACCATGGAGGAACACGATTTCTACCAGAAGGGTTGCCCGGATCACCAACGCTTCGTGGACACCTGCAAGACGCTCTGGGATCGCGTCGTGGTGTATGACAGCTCTTCCTTGAGCTGATGATCTGAGCCTTTTCCCTTTCCTGCCATGCCTTACCTCTTCCCCAAGTCGGCGGAGCTTTTTGCTCGCGCTCAAAACAGCATCGCCGCTGGCGTGAACAGCGGCATCCGCAAGATGGAGGCGCCGGTGCCTCTTTACTTCGACCACGGCAAGGGCTCGCGGCTCTTCGATGTGGATGGGAATGAGTACATCGACTTCCAGATCGGCCAGGGAGCCATTCTTTACGGCCACGCGCCGAAAGGCATGGCTGACGCCATCAGCGAGCAGGCGCACAAAGGCACGCACTGGGCCGCGCAGAGCGCGCTGGAGATCGAGGTGGCCGAGCGGCTGCAAAAGATGATCCCGGGAGCGGAGCGGGTGCGCTTCAACAACTCCGCCACGGAGGTCGTGCTCTCCGCGCTGCGCCTTGCACGGGCACACACGGGGCGTCCGCTCATTTTAAAATTCGAGGGGCATTACCATGGCTGGGCGGATGAAGGCCTCGTCGGTTTCGCCCCTCCGCCGGACAAGTGGGGCAGCGAGGACGATCCCACACGGCTGCACCCGAGCCAGGGCGTCATTCCCGAGGTGCTGAACACCTTCGTCGTAGCCCGCTGGAATGATCCTGAGCATCTGCGCCAGCGTGTGAAAGAGCACCACGGCCAGATCGCCGCGATCATTTTCGAGCCGGTGCTGTGCAACACCGGCTGCATGCCGCCCGTGCCGGGCATGATCGACACCATCCGCGAATTGTGCGACGAAAACGGCATCGTCATGATCGCCGATGAAACGATCACCGGCTTCCGCTTCGGTGCGGGTTGTGCGCAGACCTTCCTCGGCTTCACGCCTGATCTGACCATCCTCGGCAAGGCCATCGGCGGTGGCACCCCCTTCGCCGCGCTGGTGGGGAAGGAAGCGATGTTTGCCAAGATCATCAGCGGCCAGGTGGTCCATGCCGGCACCTTGAATGCCAATCCGCTCTGCCTCGCCGCCGCGAAGTGGTGCCTCGATGAAGTCATCGCGCTTGGCGACAGCCATCCTGCCGGCATCATTGATCTCGGCGAGCAATTGATGGCCGGTCTCAGCCAGCTGGCCCAGCAGCATGCGGTGCCCGTCCTGCCACAGGGCTTTGGCCTCGTCTTCCACTGCACCATGCTCAAGCCGGAGGTCGAGGAAGGCCCCATCCTCGACTACCGCGACTACGTCCACCGCCACGACGCCCCACGCTGGGCGCATCTGCGCCGCTGCCTCCTCGAAGAAGGCGTCCGCGCCATCGAACGCGGCCTCTGGTTCATCTCCCTGGCCCACACACAGGCAGACATCGACGAGGCGCTGAAGCGTGCCGCGAAGGCCTTCGCGAGGCATGCGGCGGAATGGAAGACCGCGTAGTGGCTTGCAAAAGCCGTGGTGCTTCGGATCTCGGCATTCAGGCTCATTCTGCCGCGATTCAGATTCCTGGAAACAGCCCAGGGCCTGACGCGTTGCGGATGACCGGGGCTTCATGACCAGTCTTCGACGCGAAGCCTTGTTCGTCGTCTCTCTGAACAAGCATGCCCTAGAGCACCAGAGTCTGCATCCATCTGCCCGTGGCGGATCGGCCACGCCTTACTTCCCTGCCCCGACTTGGCGCAGCCATTCTTCGAGGTTGTAGTAGTTGGTGACCCGGCTGACACGGCCATCGCGCAGGTCAAAAAACGCGCCGACACGGAGGCGGTAGCGCTGACCGGCGGCGGGCGGCAGACCTTCATCGGTGGACAGATATTCACCTTCGATGAAAAACTCCGCCGCGCCTCGGGTGCCGTCCTCGTTGGCAAACACCACCAAATCACGCACCTGCTCACGATAGCAGCGGTCCATGCGCTGGAGAAAGGCGCGAAACACGTCTTTGCCCACCTCGGTGCCGCCTTGGTTGATGTCATGGGCCACGTCATCGGTCAGCAGCGCGAGGAAGGCCTCGCGATCTCCGGTGTTGAAGGTGTCGTAATATTTTTGGATGAGCGCGGCGGCTTGCGGTTGGATCGTGGAGGCCATGGGCGGGAAGAAACGCGGAATGCATCACCCTGCATCCCGAACTTTATGTTTCGGCCCGTCGAATTTCGCATCCCCTGTAGCATTCCGTTTTCCACGGCGTTATCTGCGCACGCATGCCCCGCATTGTTTGGCAAAACATGAATCTCACCTGGCTGTCCGCCGGGGTGGTCGTGCTGGTGCTGGGATTGCTCATCGTGGGCTATGTGAGATCCCCCCTGCGTGGTTGGAAGCGACTCGCAGCGATGCTGTGCAAGACGGCAGCGCTGGCGCTGCTGGCGCTGTGCCTGCTCGACCCGCTGTGGACGCGCACACAGCCGAAGAAGGGTGAGAACGAAGTCGTGGTGCTGGTGGATGCCAGCGCGTCGCTGGATCTGGCGGAATCCGTGGGCGGAAAAACCCGTGCGGCACTCGTGCAAGCGGCTTTGGCTTCCGGTGATGAAGACGCCACATGGATTAAGGCCCTGGGAGAAGATTTCCGACTGCGACTGATGATTGGCGGCTCACAAACAAAGAGCCTGCCGCATTTTCGTGGCTTGACGTTTGACGGCACCCGCTCGGATTTTTGCCGCACCCTCATGACGCTGCGCTCCGGCGGCGCGAACCTGGCCGCCGTGGTGGTGCTGAGCGATGGCAATGCCACCGACTTTGCCGCTTGGAAGGCAGAAGCGAAGGGCGCACCCGTTTTCACCGTGCTGGCTGGTGACAAGGCTCCGCCGGATGATTTCAGCATCGTCGAGGCCAGTGTGGCAACGAGTCCCTTCGAGGACGCACCGATCACCATCACCGCTCGCGTGACAGGCAATGGCCAAGGGACGCTGCAAGTGCTGGGGGAGGACAAAAAAGTTGTGGCGACCGAGAAGGTGACGCTGAGCCGTCATTCGGCGCAAACGGTGCGCTTGCGTGTGCCGGTGGCAAAGCCGGGCGTGACCTTTTATCAACTCGCACTCGAAAACGCAGGCGTGAAGGAAGCCACCCTAGCCAACAACACGCGTCTCCTGGTCGCAGATCGTGGTGCGGGGCCGTATCGCGTGCTGTACGTCAGCGGCAGGCCGAACTGGGAGTACAAATTCCTGCGCCGCGCCATCGCGGGTGATGATGACATCCAGATGCCAGCCTTGGTGCGCATCGCGAAGCGGGAGCCGAAGTTCGAGTGGCGTGGCAAGGCAGGTGAAAGCGTGAACCCGCTGTTTCGTGGCTTTGGGGCCAAGGATGGCGAGGAAGCCCAGCGCTACGACCAGCCGGTAATCATCCGCCTCGGCACGAAGGACACTCAAGAGCTCAGCGACGGCTTCCCGAAAGCGGCGGAGGACTTGTTCGCGGAATTCCGCGCCATCATTCTCGACGACATCGAGGCAGCGTTTTTCACGCAGGAGCAGATGAATCTCATCGAACGCTTCGTCAGTGAACGCGGTGGCGCGTTGTTCATGCTCGGCGGTCAGGAGTGCTACCGCAGCGGAGGTTATGACAACACGCCCATCGGCCGCATGCTGCCGGTGTATCTCGATCAAGCGGCCAGCGGCCCGGCGGTGGAGGGTGCGCGCTTCAATCTCACGCGTGAAGGCTGGCTGGAGTCATGGATGCGGCTGCGCACGGACCGCGAAGAAGATGAGAAGCGTCTGTCCGCGATGCCCGCGTTTCATTCCATCAATCCTGCTTTCTCCATCAAGCCGGGCGCGAGCATTTTGGCGACGGTTTCCGATGCGCAGAACTCGTATCCCGCCGTCGCCGTGCAGCGTTTCGGTGAAGGCCGCGTGGGCAGCCTCATGATCGCCGATCTGTGGCGCTGGGGGCTGTATGATGCCGATGCACACAAGGACATGGACCGCCTGTGGCGACAGATGATGCGCTGGCTCGTCGTGGATGTGGCGGATGCGATCACCTTTGCTGCTGAGATCGACGCCGCTGACCAAGAGCGTGTGAAACTGGCCGTCCGCGTCAAAGATCGTGCCTTCAAGGCGAACAGTGATGCCATCGTGAAGATCGAGGTCACGCAGCCAGATGGCAGCAAGTCGCAGCTTTTTGCCGAACCGAGCCTGAAAGAGGCTGGCTTGTTTGAAACGGATTTTTTTGCCACCAAGCCGGGGAACTACCGCGCCAGCGTGATGGTGGAGGACGCCGAAAAGCGCACCGCTCTGGGCACGAAGGCCGTCGGCTGGACGCATGATCCGCTGGCGGTTGAATTCGCCAAGCTGGAGCCGAACCGCGACCTGATGCAACGCATCGCGAGTGACACGGGCGGCCAGATGATCGCACTGAAGGACATCGCAGAACTGCCCGAGCTGCTGAAAAACATCCGTGTGCCCGTCGAGGTCACGCTGGCGACGCCGCTGTGGCACACGCCGTGGATTTTCATCGCGATCCTGCTGCTGCTGCTCGGTGAGTGGATGCTGCGAAGGAAAGGAGGCATGGCGTGAGACTCTGGCTTTTCATTCTTCTCACCTGCTCACTCCACGCGCGGAATCTCGATGTCATCATCGTGCGCGGCGCGGATGGCGCGGAGGAGTATGGGAAAAAGTTCACCGCACAGGTGGAAGCCTGGGCCGCCGCTTGTTCCAAGGCGGGATTGGCGCCTGAAGTCTTGCGTGGTGAAAACACCACCGCAGACCTGCACACACGACTCTCCAAGGCCCCGTCTGACCGCTCACTGTGGCTGGTGCTGATCGGCCATGGCACGTTTGATGGTCGTGAAGCGAAATTTAATGCCGAGGGGCCGGATTTTGACGCCAAACAGCTCACAAGCTGGCTGGCACCGCTGAAGCAGGAAATCGTGGTGATTCATGGCGCTTCATCCAGCGGCGGTTTTGTGCGTCCGCTGGCTGGCAAAGGCAGGATCATCATCACCGCAACGAAAAGCCCGGATGAAGTCTTTTATGCACGTTTTGGCGAGCACTTCGCGGAAGCCATCGGCGGACTGGGGGAGGCGGATCTCGATCAGGACAAGCAGGTTTCCCTTCTCGAAGCCTTCCGCCATGCCAGCCAAGCGGCAGCGTTGTTCTATGAGAATGAAGGCCGACTGGCCACGGAGCACGCACTGATCGAAGACAACGGCGACGGCGTGGCCACGCGACGTGAAGCGCTCGAAGCACCGCAGGCCGAGGCCAAACTCGATGGCGAACGTGCCTCGCAGGTTGTTCTGGTGCTTAGCGACGAGGAAAAGAAGCTCACCGACGAGCAGCGCACGAAACGCGACGCGCTCGAATTCGAATTGAAGAAGCTCAAGGAGCAGCGTGGCACGCTGGGCGAAGAGACTTACTACACGAAGCTGGAAAAGCTGCTGCGGCAGTTGAGCGAGGTTTATGGATCAGCCCGGCCCGCCACATAATCCCGAAACGCCTGCGCCACCCGCTGGGTGACAGCGCCGGAGGCCCCGGGCATCTCGCGCTGGTCGATTCGCGCCAGCGGATGAACATCGCGAGTGCTTGAGGATAAAAAGGCTTCATCACAAGTTTGCAGCACGGAGATGGGCAGGGCGATTTCTTCCACGGGAATGTCGGCGGCCTGACAGGCTTCGATGACGAGGCCGCGTGTGACACCTGCGAGACAGCCGGAACTGAGCGGCGGGGTTTGCACGCGGCCACCTGCCACGATGAAAATGTTCGTGCCGGTGCCTTCGCAGAGTTCATCACGCGTGTTGGCAAACAAGGCCTCCCCTGCCCCTTGAGCATGCGCCAGGGCCAGAGCGCGCACGTTGTCCGCATACGAAGTCGATTTGATGCCGGCGAGGGCACCGCGCTCGTTGCGCGTCCAAGGCACGACGAGCGCGGTCTCGGTGGCCGGCCAAGGTTTGAGCGGCGTGGCTGCGGCGGTCATGGTGGCGGGCGATTCACCACGGTCGGAGCCAAGCGGGCCATCACCGCTGGTCAGCGTGACGCGAACGCGTGCCTCTGGCAGATCATTGGCCTGCATGACTGCCTGGATGGCCTGTGAATAGACCTCAAAAGCAGGTGGCGTGATGCTCATGGACTCGCAGGAGGCGACGAGACGCTTCCAATGCCGCGTAGGCGTGAAGGGCATGCCATTGCGAGCAACGAGAGTCTCAAACACACCATCTCCCACGAGGAAACCATGATCGAAGGGAGAGATGTGCGCCGCAGCAGTGCTGACGATGCGGCCATTGATCCAAATGTGGGTGGGGAGGTTCACCCTGCCATCATGGCCCGGATCAAATCATTCTCAACAGATGCAACTTTGCGCTTGCACGTTAATCAGCATGCGCCACTATCCGGGCCGCAAGTTTTGCGGGTGTAGCTCAGTGGTAGAGCACTTCCTTGCCAAGGAAGATGTCGCGCGTTCGAATCGCGTCACCCGCTCCATCTCTCTCAGAGAGATGGCTTCCTCTAAAACCTTCATGTTTGTCTGGTCCAAACTCTCCGCCGCCAAGTGGTCCGATGCGTGGGAAGAAAGGTTTTCTGGCAGCACCGACGCCACGCTCGTCATCAGCAGCTTTCCCGGCAAGCAAACCATCCGAGTGGAGGCTTACTGCGCCACGGAGAAGCGGGCCAAAAGCATTCAGAAAGAGTGGGGCGGCAGCGTGCGGCAGCTCAAACAGCAAAACTGGGCCGCGCATGCTTCTCAAGCACCACCGCCCGTGAAAGTGCGTGAAAAATTCGTCGTCTGCACAGCCCGGACCAACGCGGAGCTCGCCAAGGCCCGCAAAGCATTCCCCGATCGCGAAATCATCGCCGTGCCAGCAGACATGGCCTTCGGCACCGGCCACCATGCCACCACAGCCACCGTCTTGCGCCTACTGGTGGATCTGGCCGCAGACCTGAACAAGTCTGGCAAGCCGTGGCGCATGGCCGATCTAGGCTGCGGCAGCGGCATCCTGGCCATCGCGGCAGCCAAACTGGGTGCTAGCCAGGTTTGGGGCTGTGATTACGACCCGGCAGCAGTGCGCATTTCGAAAGAGAACGCGGAGCGCAATGACACGCCCAAAGTGAGCTTTACCCGGATCGATGTGCTGAAGTGGCAGCCCAAGAAGACCTGGGACATCGTGGCCGCCAACATCTTCCACGACGTCTTGGAGGCGGCGTTTCCGCAACTCATTCAATCCGTGGCTCCTGGGGGCGTCTTGATGCTTTCAGGCATCCTGCGCACGCAGGCGAAGGATTGCTTGGCCGCAGGCAAGCGCGCCGGATTTGTGGTCCAAAAGACGATCACCAAAGGGAAATGGGTCACTGCGCTAGGCACGGTGAAAGGCTGAAAAAGCCGGGGTTCTACAAAACTGCCTTTTGCCCCCTCTCATCGAAGTTAAGCCTTGAGTTTGAGAGAGTTAATCACTAGGCTTCATCCGATTTAGGATTTCCGGTCATGCTCTTCGATCCCGCTTCAACTTCTGGCGCGGCTGGAAACCCCAGCCCGCTGAAACGGCGTCGCTTCCTGAAACGCACTCAGACTGAGGGGAACCGCATCGGCCTGCTGCCGACCGAAGGCTGGCGCAAGCGCAACATGCAGTTTCTCAACGAGGTGCTCCTCCCCTCGCTCCTTGCCCCACGCAAGCCTGGTCAGGATTTTGGCCTGCTGCCGGTTGCCACGCGGGATGAGATCGCGGTGACTTGGCTCGGCCACGCAGGTTTCTTTGCGCAAATCCATGGTGTGAACATCGCCATCGACCCCAACTGGGCGCTCTGGCATGGGCCGGTGAAGCGGGTGCGCCATCCCAGCGTCTGGGCGCATGATCTGCCGCCCATCGACCTCGTGCTGGTCACGCACGCGCATTACGACCACCTGCATCTCCCCAGCCTGCGTAAACTGGCCGCCGCGCAGCCGATCATTGTGCCCGAAGGTGTGGGCAGCCTGGTGAAGAATTGCGGCTTCGGACGCATCGTGGAGCTGAAAACCTGGCAGAGCGCTACCTTTCAAGACCTACGCATCACCTTGACGCCTGCCCGCCACTGGGGTGCCCGGATGATCCACGACACGCATCGCGGTTTCGGCGGCTTTTTGGTCAAATCCCCCGACCGCTGCCTCTACCACTGCGGCGACAGCGCGATGTTCGACGGCTTCCAGGAAATCGGCAAACGCTCCAGCATCGACCTCGCCCTCATGCCCATCGGTGCCTACGACGCGCCCAGCGGACGTCCGGTCCACATGAATCCAGAGGAGGCGCTGGACGCCTTCGAAATGCTCGGGGCGCAATCCATGGTGCCGATGCATCATGAAACCTTCCCGCTCGGCGGAGAGCCGATCCATGAGCCGGCTGAACGCCTCATCAAAGCCGCCCTGGAGCGCCAGATCGAGCACCGGGTGCGCCTGCTGCGCGATGGTGAATCCGCCCTCTTCTGAGTGAATTCCCGGCCTGTTTTGACCCTCATCGCCGCTGTCTCGGCAGACGGCTTCATTTCCAAAGGTCAAGGCGTGCCCTGGAATCTGCCGCGAGACCGGGAGCACTTCCGCAGTGCCACACGCAGCCAGTGGTTACTCATCGGCAGGCGGACTTACCAGGAAATGCTGGGCTGGTTTCAGCCGGATCACCACCCGCTGATCCTGACGCGTGACGAAACATTCATCCCCCCTGTCGGCCAAGCCGTGGCAGACATGCACGCAGCCTTGGAAACCGCCGCCCGGGGCGGTGCGCATGAGCTGTTTGTCTGCGGCGGTGGCGGGGCCTACTCCGCGGCCATTTCCCTGGCAGACCGGTTGATTCTTACTCATGTGGGCACTCGGCTGCACGCTGGCGTCTCCTTTCCTGCCGTGGACCCCGATCTTTGGCAGGTCGTTTCCCAAACTCATGCAGCTGCCGATGCCGAAAACCCTTTCGATCTGGTTTTCACGACTTATGAGCAGCTACCGCTTCAGAAAAAGGCGGGTGATTCACTTTCCTGAAAAAATCAAGATGAGCAGATTCGTCTTTAGTGTATCTAAGAGATGCTGATGACCACTCAATCACGGTTACTACGCGGCCTGTCTGCTGCAACGATGACGACAGTTGTGCTGCTCGGCGTGGGATGTCGCAGTCTCATCCCCACGGGTGCCACCCCTGCGGCCAAGACAGATGCAGCGGCTGCTGGCAGCACGGATTCCGTCTTGGTCAAAGGTCCCACTGATCTGAGCTTCCTGCTCAGCATGAGCTTCACGGAGGCCAAGAGCATCTCCACGCAGCAGTTGGAGTTCCCGCCTCACCTCAAAATCGCCGCCGACTCGATCGAAGTCTTCAAATACAGCGACGACGGCAAGCCGCGCAAAGCCCGCGCTCGAGGCAAAGTCTTCGTCGAGATGAATTTCGGCGAACCCGCCAAGGCGCTGTGCCAGGAGGCATTCATCACCGAGGATGAGATTATCCTGCGCGGCAGCCCGATCTTGCAGCGGGGCGGCAGCATGGTCGAAGGCCTTGATGACAGCACCATTTTCTACATGTTTGGCTCCTCCTTGCGAGTCATCGGCCTGCACAAAGTGAACAACCAGAGTGAGATGGGATCCCTGCTCCCCGCTCTCGGCAACTGGGCGGAGGGGCCCAATTTACTCCTGCCGCCACTGACCGAAAACACCGTGCCCTCCAGCATCCGCGATTCCATGCAGCAAGCCGCCGAGGCCGAGATGCTGCACCAGCAAACACGCGAGCTTTACGGACCAGCCCCAGGCGGCAAGGCGCCTCCCACCGCCTCCCAGCCTCCCGCCACTCCAGGAAAACCAGCAGCGGCCAAACCCAAAGATGCCCCTCCTCCTCCCACGCCTGCCGTGAAGTTAAAATCCTCCCGACATGAGAAGTCAGAGGTAAACGTGAGAAGTGCTGCCCACGGCTGTGCCACCTCTGACATTTGAGGTTTCACTTCTCACCGGGTTTTTTTCGCGGCAGGCACTCAGCCCACAATCGCACGCGGCACCCGCCCGTGAACATCCGTCAGCCGGTAGTCACGCCCAGCATAGCGATAGGTGAGCTTCTCGTGATCCATGCCCAGCAGGTGCAGGATCGTCGCGTGGATGTCGTGGATGTGCATCTTGTCCACTGCGGCTTTGAAGCCAAACTCATCGCTCTGGCCGTAGGCCGTGCCGCCCTGCGCACCGCCGCCCGCGAAGAACATGCAGAAGCCGTGTGGATTGTGATCGCGACCGTTGCCGTTCTCACTGACTGGCGTGCGACCAAATTCACCGCCCCAGACGATGAGCGTGTCGTCCAGCATGCCGCGTTGCTTCAGATCGCCGATCAGTGCCGCGATGGGACGGTCGATGTCCGCCGCCAGCCGCCTTGTGGTCTCGTCGTGCTTGGAATGTGAGTCCCAGGGTTGCCCGTTGCCATAGTAGAGCTGCACAAAGCGCACGCCGCGCTCCACCAACCGCCGCGCCATCAGGCAGCCATTCGAGAAATGGCTCGTGCCATACATCTCGCGCACCTTCGCCGGTTCCAAGTTCACATCAAAGGCATCCGTCGCCGCCGACTGCATGCGGAAGGCCGTCTCCATGGCCTGGATGCGTCCGTTTAGCGCCACATCCGACCCGCCACGTGCCACTAGGTGCTCCGCATTGAGCGCCTGCATGAGATCCAGCTGCTTCCGCTGCTCGCTCGGTGAGAAGCGCCCATTCGTCAGCCACGGAATCATCTGCTTCGGATCCAGGTTCGAGTGATTGATGTAAACACCCTGATGCTGCGCTGGAAGAAACGCGCTGCTCCACAAAATCGAAAACCGCACCGGCTTCCCAGGACACAGCACCACAAACGACGGCAGATTCGCGTTCTCATTGCCCAGTCCGTAGCTCAGCCACGAACCCATGCTCGGCACGCGCTCCGTCATCGTGCCATTGTTCATGAGCAGCAAGGCGGGGCCATGATTCGGATTGTCCGTGTGGCAGGAGCGCAGGACGCACAGGTCATCGGCATGCCGCGCCAGATTCGGCAGCAGTTCGCTGATCTCCAACCCGCTTTGACCATGCTTTGCGTAGCCGTAGGGGGAGGCCAGCAGCCCGCCCGTCGGCCGCTCCGTGCGCAGGTCGGCTCCCGTCGGCTTTTGGCCTGAATACTTCGTCAGTCCCGGTTTCGGATCGAAAAAATCCGGCCCAAACGGCCCGCCATTCATGAATAGATGGATCACCCGCTTCGCCTTCGGCAAGAAATGCGATCTCGGCCCTGCCTGCACCGTTGAGGCCAACCCCAGCGCCCCCAAACCTCCCCCCATGCGGGACAGCAGTTCACGACGAGAAAGCGCGGAGAAATCAGACATGCAGCCAATACGGCTTCAAACCGTGCCCGCTTGCTCCAAACTCCAACCTTCCCTCTCCTGGCAGCTCAAGAAAAGTTCGAATCAGCCGCCGTGGGGCCGCACCTCACCCCGCTCCCCTGATTAGATCGTTTCCTGACGCCATCCGGTCAAGGTTTGGGGCTGCCGGTCGGCGGTTCCAGGCTCCAGATCCAGGTCCGGTGCCCTCAACCCCCGACCCAATGCCCCAGACTTTCGGATTCTCTTCCGCCAGGAGCGGCCCGGCGGATGCCCTCGCGATGCGTTCTCATGCAGAGGCGCTTCGCAAGCGCCTGGGCGGTTCCAAACCGCCCTTCCTTGAATCCCTAAGCTGCACCGCCAGAGCTTAGGAAGGCACAAGAGTTCTGATCCCATTCTTCTGCCTTGGAATCTCTGTTAGTGTTTGGCTGAACGGAACCATTCGCATTTATTTGCTCATTCGGGTTTAGGCATTCGTCATTTCCTGCGCCAGCCGGTGAGTAAACGGAGTGCTTCCACCAACGCGGAGGGTCCGGGCACGTGGCGCGCCGGGTCCTTGGGCAGCGAGGAGGCGCAGCCAGCGCTCCGCCTCGGGCGCGGGCAGCCAAGTCTGGCCCTTGGGCAGGCTGGCGAGCCTTTGGCGGCACTCCACGCGGTAGCCCGGCCCCATCTGCCGTCGCACCCAGGCCTCGTAATCTGCCAGCCATTCGGCAAAGAGCCTCGCCGCAGCCATGGCGTCGGCGGTGTGGTTTTGCAGCGCGTCGCTTTGATAGCGCCCCGGCACCACTGGCTCGTGCAGGCGGTGCGTACTGATGCGGCCCCTCGTGCGCACAAAGAGAAAGCCCGGACGCTGACTGCTCACCTGCGGATACCATCCTGCGCAGGCACCATGCAGTTCGATGACGCCATCCTCGTGCGTCAGACGGTAGCAGCTCGTGCCCTTGAGGCCTGGGGAGGGTAGCTTCTCAAAACCATGCCTCAGCAGCAGGTTCCCGCCGCTCATCACATCCCGCCCCCAGAAAAACATCTGCTGCCGCAGAGCGGCCGCGAAGTCGGCCAGCAGCACCCGCTGCCGGGAAAGCGGGACATCAGGCAGCCTGGGCATACTCGATGACCTCCGCTGTTTGAATTGGGGCTTTTTCTTCGTCGGCACTGACGGCGCACTGGCAGTCGGTGCAGCAACTCAGATCCTCCAGCAGGAAGCCGCGCCGCTTCCACAGATCGAGTCCGCCGCCGGTTTCAATGCCGAGCCGCATGGCGATCTCACGCGCGATGATGCCGAAGCGGGCACGGTATTTGTAGATGAAGCAGAACAGCATGCCGCGATGCTGGAGCGAGGGGCCGCTGTAAAAGAGGCCGGGGGTGTGCGTGGACTCGTCTGCCTCCTCGGTGAAAACGGGATGGTCGTCCTCCCAGGCCCACAGCTCGCGGATCGGCTCCAGGGCGCTGCGGAAGCCGGTGCAGAGGATGGGCTGCGTCGGGCTGTGAAAGGGCTTCCCGTCCCGCACCTCGAGTTCATAACCGCCGCGCACCGGGCGCACCGCGAGGACTTCGGCATTTTTATAGAAGTGGATGGTCCCAGGAGCTTCGATCAGCGCGGTTTTGAGGCGGTCACGCGTGTGCGGACTGAGCGCCCGGCTGGGATCGGGATCGTCGCTTTCCCAGGGATGCCCACGGGAGAGCAGATGTGCCTCTTTGCCGAGGTGCATGAGGTTGATGGCGGCGTCGATGCCGCTCTCGTAACCACCGATGAGGGTGAATTTTTGGTTTCCGACGACGAGCTGATCCCAGTCGCGCACCTGACTGTTGTGAAGGCAAAACTCCGCGCCTTCGATGCCGCCGTGATCGGGCCGGGAGAACTCGCCAATCGCCCAGACCACGAAGCGGGCCGTTTTGATGCCCTGCGAGGTCTGCACCTCGAAAGAATCGCGCACGCGGCGCAGACCAGTGACGCGCACCCCGGTCTCCACCGCCAGCTCGTAATGCATCGCCGTGGCTCGGAGGTAGGAGGCGTATGCTTTACCGCTGGGATGCTGGGTGTTGAGGAAATCTGCGGGCGAGGTCTCAGGCGAGATCGAATTCAGGTCCGCAAAGCCAAAGGCGTTGCTGTGAAACGAGGGAGTGAGCAGCCGCATCTGCTCCGGCCAGGCCTCAAAGCTGGCACCGACGCCTTTGTGATCCACGACGAGCACGTCCTCCACACCCGCCGCCTGAAGCGCCAGCGCACAACCCACCCCCGCAGGACCGGCGCCGATGATGAGGACTTGGTGAGAGAGTTTCATGACAAGAGGTTTGGCAAAATGATGGCTGGCAGAATGATTTTTTTGGGTTCGGGCTGGGTTCTGAAATCTTTTTGCCGTCCATCATTCCGCCTGGGCAAACAGCGCCGCGATGAGCCACGCGCTGGCAATGGAGGTGAGCATTTGGCGTCCGGCGATTTGCGCAGCGAAGGTCCAACCAAGTTCCTTGCGGACAGTCCACAGCGTGACGAGGCAGGCAGTGAGGGTGCTGGCCAGCCAAACGAGCACCAGGATTTGCCCGGCGCTCATCGCGGTGATGAGCGCTCCATCTCCGCTGTTGAGCGTGAGCAGCCCGTCTTTCCGCAGGATGGAGAAAAGAATGCCCGGAGCCACCTCTCCCGGCAGGTGAAACAACCCCAGCACGGGCGCGACGCCCGCCGCGCCCCAGGCGATGACACCGAAATGCTCCAGCAATGCCGCCACGAGGCAGATGACGATAAAGATGGGCATGGCCTGCTTCAAAAACTGCCCCAGCGCCGCCTTCACCCGCCAGCCGACGGCACGCAGCGAGGGCTTTTGCAAAAACGAACGCTCATGCAGCGGCTGTGCCCCCTCCTGCGGCAGCGCCCCATGCCACACGCGAGTGTGCAGCGCCCCGACGAGGATGAGCAGCGCGAGATAGGGGAAAAACAGACCCGGCTGCCCCGCCGCGCCAAAAATACTCAGTGAAGCGCCGATCTGGTAACTGCATGCGCTGCCAAAGGCGATGAGCGAGACGCAGGACTTCCGTGTGCAGGCCGAGCAGGAGCGGCTCTGAAAAACGGCGACAACATTGCAGCCAAAGCCGCTCAGCACCGGGATTAGGTCACGACCACTAAGACCGACGCGACGCAGCCAGGGATCGAGTGCGGCGGTGATGCGGTCCTTGAGTCCCGTCTCCTCCGTGATAGCGACGCTAACGCTGATCAGCAGCACCACCGGGAAAGCCCACAGGAAAGAATACCAGCCTAGCGTGATGGCTCCGTAACCACCGGTGAGCATCACCTGTGCGAGCTGCGGCCAGCTTTCCGCCAGAGCCTTCAGCGGGGTGATCGCCAATTCATCGACGATGGGCTGCGCCCAACTCGCGAAGACGTAAGCGGCATACACCGGCAGGGCAAACATCAGCCCCATGCAGGTCAGCGCTAGCCAGGGACCGAGGAGCTTGTGCTCAAAAAGCGTGGTTTGGGGGTCGGTTTGCGCGTGAGACAAGTTTTCCTCCAACCGGCCCGTCATTGCAGCGGCACCCTGGATCGCTCCCAGCACCCGCGTGCGTCCTTCTGCATCCAGTTCACGCGCATTCACCACCACCACCGGGATGCCCAGCCGCTCCCGATAGACCTGTGCCAGTGTTTCGATCTGCTCCGGTGCCTTGTCCTGAAAGGTGATGGCCAGCGCGGTTTTCTTCTGCTGGAGGTCCAACTCACGCAGCAGTGTTTCCACCTCGCTCACCGCATGCGTGCCACGCGCCACGAGCAGGACGACATCCGCGTCAGACATGGCCTGGAGGGCGGTGCGTGTCGTCTCCGCATCCCCCGCAACACGAATGCCCGGCGTGTCCACCACTTCGCAACCACAGTCTGCGACCTGACACTTCCGGCAGACCACCGTCGAACCGCGAAAATTGGCCTCATCGCCTGTCGCGTGGCCGGTGAGACCGCGAAACAGCGCGGATTTACCGACGGATTCGAGGCCTGCGAGCATCACCTGGGGCAAGGAAGACTTCATGATCGACGAATAACGCACGGCCCTTCGACTGCAACATATTTGCATTAAAGAAAACATGAAGTTGGCAAAAGGATGACCGGCAGAGTGCCTGGGTTCTCGATTTGGATGCTGCCTCTGAAATCATTTTGCCATCCATCATTCTGCCGAATCTCCGGCACGGCAGTGTCCCAGCCCTTTGGCCCAAGGATCGTTTGAGTTGCGTTCCGCAGAAAAAACCGCCGCACCGGAAGCCCGATGCGGCGGTTTGTGCGGACGACCTCAACCAAGTCGATCAGAACGCAATCTGCACGCCAGCCATGAAGGTGCGGGCGGCTCCGGGGGCGACGACATGTTGATTCAAGGAGCCGGTGTAGAAGGTGGAGTCGAAAAGATTGTCCACATCGAAGGTGACGCGGACGTTCTTCGTGGCCTGCCAGTAGGAGAGGGCGCGGACGGTGGTGTAGTCCGGCAGGTCAAAGGTGCCAGCGTCATTGCCGGTGCGCTCACCGACGTAGGACACGCCGCCGCCGATGCCGAGCTTGCCGTATTTGCCAAGGTCGAATTCCTGCACAGCAAGCATGTTGGCGGTGATGCTGGGGATGTTCAGCAGGGCGGTGCCGGTGGTGAAGGCCTCGCTCTCATCGATCTTCGCGTGCTGATAGGTGACACTGGCGGAGAGCCGGAAGCTGTCGGTGAGGTTGCCATTGAGATCGAACTCAACGCCTCGGCTGTTCACCTGACCGCCGTTGAGCAAGAAGTTGCCGGTGACATCGGCGGGATCGAGGCGCAGCACGTTGCGCTTCTGGATGTCAAAGAGCGAAAAAGAGGCACCCCAGCGGCCATCCTTCTGCTGATACCGCGCCCCGATCTCGACGGCACGGCCGACTTCCGGGGCGAAGGGGCTAAGCGAGGAGTCGCTGCCGAAGTTCGGACGGAAGGATTGGCTGTAGCTGGCGAAGGCGCTCCACTCGTCCGTGGGCAACCAAGTGAGGCCAACTCGTGGCGTCCATGCTCCCTGCTCCTGGGTGATGTTGCGGTTGTTGGCACGATCGTAGAGGATCTGCTGGAAGCTGTCGTAGCGAGCGCCGAGCAGCAGTTTCCAGTGCTTGCCGAAGGAAATCTGATCCTGAAGGAAGAACGCGAGGCCCTGGCTCTTCTCCGTTCGGTCAAAGATCGTGGCCATGGCGGGTTTCGCTTGGCCGTAGATGGGATTCGCGATGAGTAGATTGGTGGCGTAGTTGCCGCTTTGGAAGATCTGATCTAACTCGAACCAATAGTATTCAGTGCCGACGAGAATGCTGTGCTCAAGAGCTCCGGTGGTGAATTTCCCCGCCACTTCCGCCTGGATTGACCAATCGGTGCTGTCGTAATCACGAAAGCGGTAGCGGCGGCGCATCTGCGTGCCTCCAGCCACGACATCGCGTGTCTCGCTGGCGAAGCCTTGAAGACGGTTGATCTTTTGGGAGACACCGAGGCGGAAGAACCATTCGTCATTGAACTCATGGGTGAGGCGGAGCTGGTTGGTGTAGTTCTTGATCTGGATCGGCGCATCGCCCGGCTCACCAAAGAAACGCTCACGCGGCACGCTGCCGAGGCCGAGATTGACGGCCGGGATGCCACGATCAAACATCACCTCGCTGATGAGGAACTCGCCGGTGTATTCGAGCGTTGTTTCCTCAGTGATCTTCCAGGTGAAGGCCGGAGCATAGAGCTGGCGGCTGCTGCCGACGAAGTCACGGAAGCTGTTCGCATCTTCGTAAGCGTAGTTGAAGCGGTAGGCGAAGTTGTCCGTGAGTGGCCCGGTGCTGTCGAAGGTGTGGCGGAAAGTATCAAAACTGCCCGCGAGGATTTGCATCGAGTGTTGCCAGTCCCACAGCGGTTTTTTGGTCACCACATTGATCGTGCCGCCAGGATCGCCCGCGCCGAAAAGCGCTGCCGTGGGGCCTTTGAGGAACTCGATGGCCTCGATGTTTGCCGCATCACGCGGGGCATTTAAACCGCGGTTCGCGGCAAATCCGTTCAGCATGTAGCCGATGCCGGAATTGTTCGACTCTCCTGCGAAACCGCGGATGGCGTAGTTTTCCCACAGACCGCCGAAGGGCTGCTGCTGGCTCACGCCGCTCACATAATCAAAGCTGTCCTGCATGCGCACCGCCGTGATGTCCTGGAGCTGCTGGCGGGACATGACGCGGATGTTTTGCGGCAGTTCGCGGTTCGGGATGTTCGTCCTTGAGCCACCGAAGCTCTCCGGGATGAAAAACGCCTTCTCCGCATCGGCGGTGATGACAACTTCGCCGAGTTCCTCAACTTTGGCTTCAGCAGGCTTGGGGGCAGCAGGCTGCTGCGACATGACTGGCAAGGCGCAGGCGAGAAAAACAAGGAGGATGATGGAAGACGTGCGAGGCTTCATGGGTGAAAGAGGAAGCACCTTTGAGCGCAAACTACTTGCATGTGCAAATGATTTGCAGCAAAAAACCCGCCTCCAATGCCTATCCCCTCCCCCATCCTGCCACTCGCCCGACTGGAGGCTCGCCTCATCTGGCGGCGGCGGGCCTCGTGGCTGCTGCTGGGGCTTTTCACGGTGCTGCTGCTGATCGCGGGATTACTCAGCGGACTGCGTCAGGCGAGGGAGCGTGAGCAGCAGACCGCGTATCAAAAACTCGTGCGCCAGCAGTGGGAGGCGCAGCCAGACCGTCATCCGCATCGTGCGGCGCACTACGGCACTTTTGCCTTCAAGCCCCGCAGCCTGCTGGCGGCTTATGAACCGGGCATTGAGGCCTATGCGGGCCGCATCCAGTTCCTCGAAGCCCACCGGCAGAATGGCTCAAACTTCGCCGAGGCCTCCACGCTCTCCTCGGCATCGCGGCTGGGTGAACTCTCTCCCGCTTTCCTCGTCGAGTGCGTGCTGGCACTCGTCATCATCGTGCTCGGTCACGGTGTTTTTGCCGCCGAGGTCGAAACCGGACGCGACAGGCTCCTGCGAGCCCAAATCGGCCAGCGAAGAGGTTTGTGGGCGGGAAAGACACTCGGGCTCTGGCTCGGTATCTCGCCCTTCGTGCTCATCGCTGCCCTGGTGCCGCTGACCTTGCTGTTCTTTGGCGAGAGCGGCCTCGCGGATCGTGCGGGCGTGCTGGTGGCGGCGCTGCTGCTTTACAGTGTGCTTTGGGTGCTGCTGGTGGCCGCGGTGTCCTCCGTGTGCCGCAGTTCACAGGCAGCGCTGGCGGTGCTCATTTGCCTGTGGCTCGGCGGTGGTGTGTTGCTGCCGCGTGCGGCGGCGGGCTTTGCGGCGGCGGCGCATCCGCTGCCGGACAAAAGCGAGTTCAATGCCCGTCTCGGCGAGGAAATCGCGAAGCTCGGCGACTCCCACAACGACAAAGATCCCGCCTTCATCGCCCTCAAAGAAGAGACGCTGCGCAAGCATGGCGTGAGCCGCGTGGAAGACCTGCCCTTCAATTACAAAGGCCAGCTCATGGCGGCTGGCGAGGAGCAATCGGCGAAAGTCTTCGCTCAAGAATATGCCAAGATCGAGGCCGTGCTCGATCAGCAGACCGCACTCGTACGACGGTTCGCGTGGCTTTCACCGTCGCTCGCCTTGCGTGATCTCGCCATGCGGCTTTGCGGCACGGATGCCGCCTCGCAGCAGCGCTTCATCCGCGAGGCCGAAGCTTATCGTTTTTCCTTCATTCAGCACCTGAACCACCTCCAGCGTGACCACACCGCCTACACAGAGAAGAATGTCCAGCGCATCGACGAGCACCTCTTCGATGAGATCGAAGATTTCAAACCCACGCCGCCCACGCTGTCGCTCGCTCTCGCAGGCTCCACCACCTCGTGGGCCATTTTGGGCCTGTGGATCGCTCTCGCGGCTCTTTTCGGAAGGAGGTTCGCATGAAGGCCCTCTGGCTTCTCGACTGGCTGCGACTGCGTCGTCAGGCGGCGACGTGGTTCCTGCTCGGCGGGCTCTTCCTGGCCGGTCTCACGGCGATTTATCTCGGCAAAAAATTCCAAAAGCAGCAACAGGCCGAGATCAGCCGCCTTGATGCTCAATTCCAGGCGCAGTGCGACCGCCTGGAGCATCGCTACCGTGAAAAAGGCGAGCACAGCGGCTACTGGAGCTACTACAGCTTTTACCCCGTGCACCAGCCGCCGCGACCGCTCGCCGCGCTGAGCTGGGGCCTGCGAGATGTCGCTCCCTTTGTCACCTGGGTGCGCCTGCTTGGACTGGAGCAGCAGCTTTACGAATCCTTCCTCGCCAATCCCCTGCTGCAATCACTCGGGCAGTTCGATCTCGCCTTTGTGCTCGGTGTTTTGGCTCCGCTCGTGCTGCTGCTGCTCGGTCATGATGTGCTCAGCCGCGACCGACAGCTCGGCGTGCTGCCATTGCTCGCCGCCCAAGGCGATGGCGGTCTGCTCCGCGTGCTCATTGCCCGCCTGCTGCTACGTCTCGTGCTCGTCGTCATCGTTTGCAGCGTGCTGTTTGGCATCGCGATCCTCGTTTTGAAACTGCCAGCCAGCCTCGACACCTTCGCGTGGCTTTTCATCGCCTTACTCGGCCTGCTGCCATGGCTGGCTCTCACCGCCGTCATCGCCGCTCGCAGCCGCAGCGCCACCGGCAGCCTCGCCGCGGCCATGACGGCCTTTGTCTGCCTCGTGCTGCTCATGCCAGCCCTGGTGAATCTGGCTCTCAGCACCCTCTTTCCTGTGCCCGAGGGACTCGAGCTCACTGTGCGGCAGCGCCAAGTGATGCACGATGGCTGGGATCAGCCCCGCCAGCCGAACTTCGACCGCTTCCTCGCCGAGCGGCCTGAGTATCGAAAATGGCCCACCGTGCCGGAGAAGGACTTCACATGGCGATGGTATTACGCCATGCACGAGGTCGCCGACCGCTCCGTGGCCGAACTCGTGAATCAACACACGCAGCACCTCCGCCAGCGTCATGCGTGGTCACAGCGCCTCGCCTGGCTCTCACCGCCTGCATTGACGCAGAGCCTGCTCAGCGGTCACAGCGGCACGGATCTCGATGCGCATCTGCTGCACCTCGAAACGTCGCGAAACTTCCACGAGCAGCTCAAGGCACACTTTTTCCCGCTCATCTTCGACGAGACGCCCTTCACCGCTGGAGCCACGAAAAGCTTCCCACGCTTCCAAAATGCCGCGCCAGCCCCTGCGGCTCCTTTCAACCCGCTTCCGCCCTTTTTGCTCGCCCTGCTGATTTTACCCTTCGCCCGTCCACGCCCCGTTTTGTCATGATCCAGCTCCAAAACGTCTCCAAAGCCTTCGCCGCACGCCCCGTGTTGCAAGACCTCAGTCTCCAGGTCGATCGCGGTCGCATCCTCGGCCTGCTCGGCGGCAATGGCGCGGGCAAAACCACCACGCTGAATCTCATCCTCGGCTTCCTCCAGCCCGACAGCGGCACCATCCGCGTCACCGGCGAAACCGCTTACATCCCTGAAAACGTCGCGCTCTATCCCGAACTCAGCGGCTTGGAAAATCTGCGCGCCTTCGCCGCACTCGCCGGACGCGATTTGAGCACGCAGGAAGGCGAAAACCTCCTCGCCCGCGTCAAACTGCCCGCCGAGGCCATGCATCGCCGCCTCGCCTCCTACTCGAAAGGCATGCGTCAACGCGTCGCCATCGCCATCGCTTTGGCCCGCCAAGCCCAGGTCTTCCTGCTCGACGAACCCACCACCGGACTCGACCCCGCCGCCGTGCAGGACCTCGCCACGTTGCTGCGACAACTCGCTCAAGACGGAGCCGCCATCCTCCTCACCACCCACGACCTCTGGCATCTCTCCATCGACAGCGATGAAGTCGCCATCCTCTCCTCCGGCCGCCTCGTCGATCGCTTTGAAGTCGCCGGTCAAGACGCCGCGCAGCTCGCTCAGAGATACCTCCAGGCAAAGTGAATGTGTACATACATCCAATCGCACTAAAAATCACCCCTGTCCTCGCGTGGCGTTGAGTTATGGGGCGGGTTTGTTCCGGCGGAACCAGTCGATCAAGTTACGCTTCTTGGTTGTCGAAGAAGCCGCATCCACCGGCTGGGCGGCAGGAGGCAGCGGGGCTGGCAGATGGTCGTTGAGCCGTCTATGAATATGCTGGCCCACAGCCATGGTCTCAACGCCGTCCACCTCGTTGTCTTTCAATACCTGCCTGGACGCCGCTGAACCGCCTTCTTGAGGATCAATCAATTGGGGGTTGATCATGAGAACGAGTTCCTCCCGCGATTTGGTGTCGTCCACACGGCGGAAGAGCGTGCCGAGGAGCGGGATGTTGCCGAGGAGGGGCACCTGGGATCGGGTGTCGGTGAAATTGGTGTCAATGAGTCCACCGATGACGACAGGCACTTGGTGCCTGGCCACGACTGTGCCGCTGACGGTGCGCGACTGCACGGTGTCCACGGCCTGACGCTGGAAGCCGTTGTTGTTGGGCACGAGCACCGTGGCACCATTGGTGGTGATGTTGGAGTTTTCCTGGAGCAAACGGAGGGTGACGGTTTTGTCGGCATTGATGTTCGGCGTGATGAGCAGCGTGGTGCCGACGGGGCGGAATTCGATGTCCGTGCTGCCTTGGGTGACGACGTTGTTGATCGCACCAGGAATGACCGCGCCGCCATTGAAGCTGCGATTCAGCGGCCGCTCTTCGCCGATGAAGAGGCGGCTGACTTCGTTGTTGGCAATGAGGAGCGTGGGGGTGGAGACCACACGCACCTGGCCTTTCTGCTCCAGCACCTGGATGCGGGCGCTGAAGTTGTTGCTGGCAAAGCGGAAGCTCAAATCGCCTGCCTGCGCTGGATTGGCACCAAAACCGGCTTGGAAGCGCCCGTTGTCGAAAAGGTAATCGACAGCGCTGCGGTAGCCCTGATCCATGCGGACACGGAGAATTTTCACTTCTAGCAGCACGGTCTGCGTCGGCACATCGACGCTGGTGATAAGCTCTTTAATCTGCGACATCGCCCGGCTATCGCCGGTGCGGACGATGACCTTGTTCAGCCGCTGAATGACGGTGACGAAGATGTTCACGCGGTCGTCGAGCAGTTTCTCGGCGTTGTCGGCGCGGTCTTCGAGGGTTTGAATCTCCTCCGCCGTGAGATTTTCCACGCGCTGCGGTTGGATGGGCTGGTTGTTGTTCGCATTGTTGTTGCCGAAGTTTTGGAAACCTCCCAAACCACCTCCCATTCCAAGTCCACCCATTCCAAGTCCACCACGCCCGCCGCCAAAGCCTCCTCCAAAACCACCGCCTTGCCCGCCTGCGGCGTTGTTCCCCTGCCCCGTGACGCCCAAATTCTGGCTACGGCCATCAAGGATGTCGAAGCGCTGGAAGCGCTGCTGCAGTTCCATGGTGGCCTGGAAGTCCTGCATGAAGTTGCTCTGATTCATGCGCACCCGCGAGCCATAGAGGTCCTGGATGGCGCGTCCGATGTCGTTCGCATTCGGGAAACGCAGGTCGAAGACCTCCGTCAGCTCTTCCTGGAAGCTGCCGAGATCGCGCTTGAACTCCTCAGGCGTGTGGATGCGGATGATGCCGCTTTTGTCATCTTCGCGGAACCACAGGTTGTGGGAGCGGCACAGTGCCTCCACGGCATCGCGGGCCTGTACTTGCGTGAGATAGAGGCTGACGATGGTTTTCCCGGCCTCGACCGAGCTGACGACGTTCAGCCCGCCAGCCTCGGAAAGGATGCGCGCAGCATCGGAAAGCGGCACCTGGCGCAGGTCGATGACCTCCATGCGTGCGGTCTGTGCCCGCACGTTGATGGCGAGGAGGGAGAGCAGGAGAAAAAGGAGACGTTTCATTGCAGACGGAGGGTTTGTTTGAGCGGCAGGACCTCAATGGTGGCGCTTTCCTTGGTCAGCTCGCTGAGCTGGAGGCTGAGGTGGCTGAATTCGCCGGAAAGACTGAGCGCACCGCCCTGCTTGAGCGCGAGCACCTGCTTGTTCACCTCGATGATGACGAGTCCCTGGCCGGTTTGATTGATGATCTTGCCGCGCATGAGGATGGTAGGCAGGGCTTTGCTGTTCTGCTGGCCGCCCGCGCCCGCCATGAGGAGCTGCTGCAAGGCCACATCCGGCACGGTTGGATCGACCGGCGGCTTGGGCGGCTCCGGCGGTGTCTGCGCGGCGGCTTTCAGCGCCAGCAGCAGTAGGAGGGTGAGCAGGTGTTTCATAGGCATGGGAAAGGTTCAGCGGATGTTGTTGCCGGGGCCGGTGGCGGCGAAGAGGGCCATAAAAAACGAGAGGTACACATAGCCAACGATGCTGCCGACGATGATGATGACCGCAGGCTCGATCAGCGCGGTGAGGCGGCGGATCATGCGCTCAAGCTGCGCCTCATGAAATCGCGCCACCTCGTCCAGAACATTGTCCAGCGTGCCGGAGGACTCGCCCACGGTGATCATGCGGGGCAGCATCGGCATGAAGCCATGGGGCTGCTCCAGATGACGGCCCAGCGGCTCGCCTTGCAGCACGCGCTCACGCGCCGCGCCGATGATGGCCGAGAGCCTGCGGTTGCCGATGAGGTTTTCACATACTCGCAGCCCTTCGAGGATGGTCACGCCGCTGGTCAGCAGCACGGAAAAGCTGCTGGCGAAGAGAGCGGTGCCACCGGTGCGCAGCGCCTTGCCCAGCAGCGGCAGGCGCAGCGCGGCGCGGTCGATCAGCGCACGACCCGGTGGCCAGAAAAACACCAGCACAAGCGCAAACAGCAGAGTGACGACTCCAATGACCGCCGTGAGGCCGTGCATCTGCGTCCACTCGCCGAGATCGACGAGGCGCTGCGTCATGGGCGGCAGTTTTTTGCCAAGCGCACGCAGAAAGACCTGCATCTTCGGCAGCACACCGACGATCATGAAGACCGCGAGGCCCGTGGCCACGAGGAACACGATGGCGGGATACATCAGCGTCGTGATCAGCCCGGCACGCAGGGTGCGCTTCTTTTCCAAAGCTGCTGCGGCACGCTCCAACACGGGCGCGAGGTGACCGGTCTGCTCGCCCACGCTGACGAGCTGCACCACGATGCGGCTGAAGCAGGCATGACGCGCGAGGGCATCGGCCAGCGACGCACCGTTTTCGATGTCGATGATGACCTGCTCCCACACGCGCCGCAGGCGGCCGCGCTCAGCCTGCTCGGCGATCAGGCGCAGGGCGCTCAGCAGCGTCAAACCACTGCGCAGCAGCGTGGAGAGCTGGTAAAGGCTGACCTCAATGTCGAGCGAGCGAATCCACAACCATGACGAGGGACTCAGCGAGAAGGCCGTGCTGCCGCTCCGGCTGGTGTTTTCCTCAATACCGAGCACCAGCCAGCCGCGCGTGCGCAGTTCCGCCGCGGCGGCGGAGCTGGACGAGGACTCCAGCTCGCCCTGAAGACGGGCGCCGGAGGCATCGCGGACGGTGTAGGTGAAGGTGGGCATGATTCAGAAAAAGCGAGTTACCAGACCGTCACCGCGCCACGCACGTCCTCCAGTGTGACGACCCCGGCGCTGAGTTTCTCCGCTGCGTCCTGCACCAGCAGCGGCAGGCCTCGCATACGCATGTGCTCGATCATTTGCGCCTCGCCAGCGCCTTCGGTGATGAGCTGGGACCACTCCTCGTCGATGGGCAGCATCTCAAACAAACCCACGCGCCCCACAAAACCGCGCCCAGCACAGTACAGGCAGCCTTGGGGCCGAAAATGCGATGTTCCAGCGAGCTGTGGTGCCGCGAGAAAAGCGATGTCCTCAGGCCGCAACGGCTCCGGCGTGATGCAGCGGGAACAGCACTTCCGCACCAGTCGCTGCGCGACCGTGAGTCGCAGCGTAGAGGCGATGAGAAAACGCTCCACGCCCATTTCCGCCAGGCGCACGACGGCACCGGCGGCGGAATTCGTGTGCAGCGTGGAAAAGACCAGATGACCGGTCAAAGCGGCCTTGATGGCGATGTCCGCTGTCTCGCGATCGCGGATTTCGCCGATCATGACGACATCGGGGTCATGCCGCAACAAGCTGCGCAGAGCGCTGGAAAAGCTGACCTTGTCCGCGCTGTCCACTTCGACTTGCACGATGCCGGGAATCTCGTTTTCCACCGGATCTTCGACGGTGATGACATTCAGCGCCTCGGCGGCGATGAGTTCGCGGATGGCGGCGTAAAGCGTGGTCGTTTTGCCGGAACCGGTCGGGCCGGTGAGCAGGATGAGCCCGTGCGGCTTGCTGATGGCGGCGCTGAACATGCCGTGGTGCGTTGTGCTCATGCCGAGTGCTCCGAGGGAGAAGCGGCTGCTGTCCACGGCCATGAGGCGCAGCGTCATGCGCTCGCCATGACGTGCGGGCAGCGTGGCCACGCGCACATCCACCACCTGGCCGCGTACGCCGCCGTCGCTGTGACGGAAGGAACCGTCCTGCGGCGAGCGCTTTTCGGCGATGTTGAGGCCCGCGATGATCTTGAAGCGGTTCAGCAGCGCTGCATGCAGGCTCATCGGCAGGCGGAAGGCGTCTTCGAGAGCGCCATCGACACGCAGGCGCACGCGCAGCTCCTTCTCACCTGGATCAAAGTGAATGTCCGAGGCCTGGCGCAGCATCGCGGCACGAAGGATGTCATTGGCGAGCTGGCGTGCATCGGCCTCCACCTCGTCACCGCTGGTCACAGCGGCGCTTTGGCCGCGTTCGGTGTAGCGGGCCAGCGCTCCGGCACCGCCGGTGGAGGCTTCACGATACTGGCGGTCCAGCGCACGTCCGAGCGAGGCTGGCTCGGCCTGCACGGCACGAATCGGATGATCAAAGTAGCGCTGCAAGGTGCGCAGCGAGGCCTCATCCTCCGCGATCTGGCAGGCCAGCCACACGCAGCCCTCATGCACCGCGAAGGGCAGCAGCCGACGACGCAGCGCGATGGAGGAAGGCAGCCGCAGCGCCTGCACGGCATCAATGCGCACGGCATCGAGATCCAGCAGCGTGGCGGCTGGAGCGGTGGCAGGTCTGGCGGGCGCGGCGATCATGATTTCACCGGGTTGGCGGCACGCTGGCGGAGGCGTGCGGCACGTTCAAAGACCTGGCCGGGATGGCGTGAGAGGGCGTTCACGCTCTGCTCGCTGATTTCTCCACGCACAAAAAGCTCCGCGAGGCTCTGCTCCATCGTCTGCATGCCCTGCTGGCCGCCGGATTCCATGGCGGAGTAAATGAGATTGCTC
>JAPLUL010000024.1:0-10322 GCA_026397635.1 Verrucomicrobiota bacterium
TGGCAGAGGGGCATGGCGCAGGCCATGCCCCGACGACACCGCTGTCGAAAGCGAGAAGAGTGATCTCAGGCCGAACCTCACCATCAAGCACGCGACGGCGGTGTCGCGCCAAGGCTTGCCACCGCACTCCACGACGCTGCCGCGCCATACGATGCAATAGAATGGAGAATCACCGGTCATCTTAGTTGCGGCTTACGGTTTCATCGAGATTGAGGACCAAATTCGCGATCAATGTCCATGCAGCCGTCTCAGCAGGTGTCGCGATCTTCTTCGGGAGCGATTCACCGACCAGAATCGCCTTCTCGGCGGCTTTCGGGTCTTTTTGATAGAGCTCACGTTGTTTCGCCAAAGCGGCAGTGAGCATCGTCGTCTCCTTCGTGTCCGGTTTGCGGCTCAAAACGGTGCGGAAGAGCCAATTGAGCTTCGCGGAGTCATCTGGACCGCCTTCCGCGATCACACGCTCTGCGAGAGCTCTCGCGGCTTCGAAGTGCTGGACGTCGTTCATAAGTTGGAGGGCCTGCATCGGCGTGTTACTGCGTTCGCGGCGGGTGCAGCTTTGTTCGCGATTCGGCGCGTCGAAGTTGCTCATGAAGGGCGGCGGGGCGGTGCGCTTGAGGAAGCTGTAAAGGCTGCGGCGATAAAGCGCGGGACCGTGGTCTTGCAGGTAGTAGCGCGTGTTGCTGTCGCCATAGCCGACGGGTTCCCAGATGTTTGGCGGCTGGTAGGTGCGCACGCCGCGACCGCCCATCTCCAAGTTGATGAGGCCACTGACAAAGAGCGCGTTGTCGCGGATCTGCTCAGCATCGAGACGAATGCGTGGGCCACGAGCGAGCAGGCGGTTGTCAGGATCGAGGCTGAGGAGGTTCGATTCGACCAGCGAGGCTTGTTGGAAGGCCTTCGTCATGAGCAACTCCTTGATCAGCACCTTCACGTTCCAGCCGTTCTTCTGAAAACGCACCGCCAGATCATCGAGCAACTCAGGATGGCTCGGAGGCTCGCCTTGGGAGCCGAAGTCGTGGCTGGTTTTGACCAAACCGATGCCGAAAACCTGCTGCCAGAAGCGATTCACCGTCACGCGGGCCGTCATCGGGTTTTCGGGAGCCACGAGCCACTTCGCGAGATCGAGCCGCGTGGCGCGGGCACCGGCTTTCTTCAGCGGATGAAACGCGGCGGGCGTGGTGGGCTCGACCTTGTCGCCGAGTTTGTTGTAGGCACCGCGCATGGCGATGAAGGTGTCGCGCGGTGTTTCGGCATCGCGGAAGACGAAGGTGCCTGGAATCGCTGAATCAGCCGCAGCGCGGAGGGTTTTCGCGGCTTCCCAGGCGATGCGACGCCGCGCGATCTCGTCATTCACAGGCTGAGAGACGCGGGCGAGGTAAAAGCGCAGCAAGGCCTCGCGCTGCTTCGCATCAGTGACTTTCTCCGGCGCGGTCATAAGCGTTTTCAGCTCGGCGGCGGGCACATCGGACGGATTCTTCTTTGAGCCGCTGACCTGCTTCCACCAAGTCATGAAGGAAGTCAGCGCATGCTTGTCTGCCATGGCTTTGCCACTCACTTCGAGGCGATCCCACATCACGACGCCGCCGACTTGCTGGAGGCTGATCGTGTTGATGCGCGTGCCGGGCTTGAAGCCGAGCACGGCAGATGGATCGACGCTGAGTAGGGTCCACACACCCGGCTTTGGCAGTTCGCCGATGGTGATGGCGTTTTCCTGGATGTAAGTGGAGCCTTCAAAGGCCTTCGCATCGCCCCACATGAGTCGTCGGCCATTGAGGTTGAGACAAAGCACGCGTGGCGGGCTCAGCGGATCAACGCGTGCCCATACGCTGATGTGTGGCGACTCCGCCAGCACCACCGGCGTGAGCTGCGGCGTGAGGTTTTCCTCGCTGAACTGCCCATTCGCGATCCGTAGAACTCGCTGGCCGGACTTTGCGCCATAAGCGGGCTTGTTTTCCCACAAACTGGGGTTTCGCGTGGTGTTCTTCGTTTCCATGCCGGGTGCGAAAACATCGTCGAAAAGCACCTGCGTGATGGTTTGAGGCTCAGCGGCCTTTTTCTCGCTGTGGGCGGCTTTTTGCGCCGAATCATCGAGCGCCTTCAACGCGGCATTTTCGGCGGCGATGGCCGCATCGAGCGCTTTTTGCTGCGCAGCCGTCGGCAGGCGCAAAAAGGGCTCTGTGGCGGAGATATTCTTGTCCATCGGCGGATCGGCGCTGCTGTAGAAGAAGGCGTAGAGCGAGTAAAACTCCGCCGTGGTCAGCGGATCGTATTTGTGATCGTGACACTGCGCACAACCGCCCGTGAGGCCCAGCCAGGCCGTGGTGAGCGTCGCCGCACGGTCCACCGCGTAAAGATGGCGATACTCCTCATCGATCGCGCCGCCTTCGCTCGTCGTGACATTGCAGCGGGAGAAGCCCGTGGCGGTGATTTGATCCGGCGTGGCATTCGGGAGCTGATCCCCCGCGATCTGCCACACGGTGAATTGATCAAAGGGCAGATTCTCGTTGAAGGCCTTCACCACCCAGTCGCGATAGGCCCAGGTGCTGCGCTCGTTGTCGAGGTGCAGGCCGTGCGTGTCCGCATAACGCGCCACGTCCAGCCAATGCCGCGCCATCTCCTCGCCGAAGCGTGGCGACTTCATGTATTGGTCCACCATCGCCTCGTAGGACTGCCCTTTGAGAAAGGCATCCACCTCCGCCAGCGTCGGCGGCAGGCCAGTCAGCGTGAAGGACACGCGGCGGATCAGCGTCTCGCGATCGGCTTCATCGGCGAAGGTGAGTTTATCCTTCGCTTGGCGGTCGGCGAGGAAGGCGTCGATCGAGGTTTCAAGTTTCTGCGTTTCAGGTTTCAAGTTGTCCGGCTTGGGACTTGAAACTTGAAACTTGGAACCTGAAACCGGCCTCTCAAACGCCCAATGCTTCTGATACCCCGCGCCTTGCTCGATCCAGAGCTTCAGCGTGTCCTTTTGCTTCTGCGTGAGCTTCTTGTGCGACTTCGGCGGCGGCATAAGGTCGTCCTCGTCCGTCGTGATGATGCGCTGCCAGACCTCGCTCTTCGCCAGATCGCCCGGCTTGATCGGAAATGCGCCGTCTTTGGCCGTGTAGGCACCTTCCGACGTATCGAGCCGCAATTCAGCCTCCCGCTTCTTCGAATCAAAGCCGTGGCAGGCAAAGCAGTTCTCCGAGAGGATCGGGCGGATGTCGCGATTGAAGCTCAGTTTGCCAGCGGCGAAGGACGAACTGGCAACAAGCAGGAAGAGAATGGGCGCGGCACGAGTCATGGATGGTAAAGCTTACGCGAAAGGTTCGACAAACCTTCCCCTCATCAATGGCCGTTTCCAGACAAACTCTTGGCTTATCTTGCTCGGAGTATGGCTCACCCAATAGCTCTTTTCAGAGCATTCGCGGTGATCCGCTGCACGCGTTCATCGGGACCATGTGGTCGTGAAAAGTGACTCCACGGAATCATGTGGCCAGGAGGATCGGACAGACCCTGGCTCCAGAAGATGGTGGTGGCGTTGAAGACGATGTTCTTCTTGGGGCCTTCGAAAACAGTGGCGGCGTATTTGCCGAGGCGCACACCGCTGGCCCAGACGTTGCCTTCAGCGATGACTTCAAGCCCTGCGCGGGCGGTATCGGGATCGCCATGGAATTCCCAGCCGACGAGGCCGGGGATGCTGTCGCCCTTTTTCATGCCGGTGCCTTCAAAGAGCCAGTGATCCGGCTTGGCGCAGGTCCAGTCACCGCCACCGTTGAAGGGAACGATGGTGCGTGCGCCGATGATGTCGCGTTCGTCCGGTCCGGGGTTTTCAAAAGGACCGAGTACCTTTGAGTAGGCCTCTTTTTCCTCTTCTCGGAAATCACCGTAGCAGGTCTCGCGGGTGAGACGTCGGTTGGTATCGCCCTTGGCATTCGGGGTGAAGGGAGTGACCATGTAAACGTCATTGGCGGAGAGCCAGAGCACGCTGAGGCCGTCGTTGATGGCCTGCTTGACGTTGTGGAACTGCCGCACGTCCCAATATTCATCGTGACCGATGCTGATCATCGTTTTGGCACGAGCGAGATTGGCGGGTTCGAGGTTATCGACGTTTGAGCAGTAGGTGACGTCGTAGCCCTCTTTTTCGAGCCAGTAGCACAGCGGGTATTCCCATAGCAGGAACTCGCCGCTGCCCATGCTCTGCGGATTGTCGAAGATCTGGTTGTACTTGCCGTAAGGCCGGTCAAAGCTGCAACTGACGCCCGGCGCATGAGCCGCACGCGGATCGGTGTAGAGCGATTCATTCACCGGCCAGCGGTTGTAGGCCTGCCAGGTGTTGTCGCTGCATTGGAAGAGGACGTCGGCAGGACGATCGTCTTTGACGATGAAGATGATGTAACTTTGCCAGTAAGGTTTCTCGGCGGCTTCGGGCACGGTAGAGAGCCGTCCGAGATACACCCCACTGGGCCAATCAGCGGGAATCGTGAGAGATGTGGAGGCAACCCACTGGCACTCGCGGAGGCGATTCTCGCCCATCTCCGGCACGGGCTGTTCTTTGCCTTCAAAAGGTCCGAGCGTGGTCATCAAGCGCGAACCTGCACCGTCGTAGTAACCCATGCGAAAGATGTCGATGGTGAATTTGGCCACAGGTTTCGTGCTGACAAAGATGTCGAGCTTCTCACCGGCCTTCACAGACTGGCGAGAGCAGTAGCCTTCGATGAGCGAAGTGCGGAAGGACTTCGCATTGTCCGGCATCATGCGTGTGAGCTGGAAGCTGGCACCAGCCTTCGCGTTCTCGGTTTTGATGAGATCTGGCTGGCGGGAAGCTGCGCTGGCAGTTGTGCGCACGCTGGAAGCAATCGCGGCGGCAGTGCTGGTTTTGAGGAAGTCTCGGCGATCCATGATGGAGCAATACGGGACAGAAGCCGCGCGTATAGCAAACGATGCCGATTCATCTCACCTCACGCCGCCAGTTCATCACTCAGCTCGGAGCTGCTGCGGCATTATCGACTGTGGAAAGCACCGCCGCTGAGGTGGATGAGAGCTTGATCGCCATCCTGAACGACACGCACATCGGCGCGCAGCATCCGGCGAGTGCGTCGATCCCGACGAACCTGCGCAAAACCATCTCCTACCTGCTGGCGCTGCCAAAGCGGCCTGCGGCGGTGATCATCAATGGTGATCTGGCCTTGAGAGACGGGAAACGTGGCGACTACGAGCACTTCGCCACATTGATCGCCCCGCTGCGCGACGCGGGCGTCTCACTCCATCTCACGATGGGCAACCACGACGATCGCGCGGTGTTTTACGAGGTGCTGAGAAATGAAAAGCCCGAATCGCCAGCGGTGGAGTCAAAACATGTCGGTGTGGTGAAGCTCGCCGGAGCAAATCTCTTTCTGCTCGATTCGCTGAAGGCCACGATGGTCACCCAGGGACTGATCGGCGAGTCACAGACTATCTGGCTGACGAAACTGCTCGATGAACATGCGGACAAACCCGCACTGCTCTTTGCGCATCACAATCCTCGTCTCGGTGGCGATCCTCTCCACTTCCCTGGTGGACTTGAGGACTCGGAAGCACTCTGGCAGGAACTGGTTAAGCGTCCACAGGTCAAAGCCTATATTCATGGGCACATTCACCATCGCGACTTCAATTCACACCAAGACATCCACATCCTGAACACGCCGGCGACATCCTATGTGGCAGACAAAAAGACCTCCACCACAGGCTGGACGATGGCAAAGCTCAGCTTCACCGGCGGCAGCTTCACAACACATACTCATCTCACCGATCATGAATGGAATGGGAACACGGTGGACCTGAAGTGGCGGAGTTGAGCAAGATCAGCTCCACAGCATCGTAGGTTTGCGCCGATGGCTTCCAAGCTTCCAGAGATTCGCCTGACAAGGCGCAGCGTTCTTCATGCCGGTGGCATGGGTATGCTGAATTTTGGATTGAGCCAGCTCACAGCACTCGGCTCTGCTTATAAGCCCAGCAGTATCGGCTTGGGCAAAGCAAAGTCGGTGATCCTGATCTTCAACGGCGGCGCACCGAGCCACATCGACCTTTGGGACCCGAAGCCGGACGCGCCCTCGGAGATCCGGGGCGAGTTCAAGACGATCAAAACGAATGTGCCGGGCATTCAAATCACGGAACTGCTGCCGCAGATGGCGAAACGCATGGACAAGCTCGCGCTCATCCGCAGCGTGCATCACGGTCACAGCAGCCACAACGGCGGCATGCACTGGGCCACGGTGGGCAGACCGTATCGCTTGGACAGCACGCTCATCACGCCGAGTCCGACGGACACCCCCGGCCTCGGCACGCTCTGCGGTTGGCTGGCGCAGCGCGATGGCTTTTCCAAAGGCGTGCCACCCTACGTCATCACGCCTTTCCCGCACTGCGACAGCAAGGTGTACCTCACGCCGGGTCAGTTCGGCGGCTGCCTCGG
This sequence comes from Verrucomicrobiota bacterium, assembly GCA_026397635.1. Taxonomy (GTDB): domain Bacteria; phylum Verrucomicrobiota; class Verrucomicrobiia; order Verrucomicrobiales; family Verrucomicrobiaceae; genus Prosthecobacter. The sequence continues at coordinate 6,428 of JAPLUL010000024.1, forward strand.
CACCCGCTACGATCCCTTCGTGCTCGATGACGATCCAAATGCCGCCAGCTTCCGCGTGAAGAACATGGCGCTCGACTCCAGCCTCACACCCACCCGTTTCCAGGAGCGGCTCGCCTTGCTTAATCACATGAGCGCCGCCTCGCGCCCCATTGCCTCGACTCAGGTGGCGCAGATGGATATCTACAATGAGCAGGCTGCCATGATGCTGCAAAGCGGCAAGGCGGCGGACGCGTTCGATCTTTCCAAAGAATCCGACAAAGTGCGTGAGCGCTATGGACGGCACAGTTGGGGCCAATCCCACCTGCTCGCGCGTCGCTTGATCGAATCCGGCACACGCTTTGTCACCACCGTGAACGGTCCCTCGATCACCTGGGACACGCATAAGGACAATTTCAACGGCCTCAAAAACCGCCTCGTGCCGCCGATGGAGCAAGCTTACGCCGCGCTGCTCGATGATTTGGAGGAACGCGGCCTCCTCGAAACCACGCTCGTCGTCTGGATGGGTGAGTTTGGCCGCACCCCGAAGATCAACACCGACGCCGGTCGAGATCACTGGCCGGGTTGTTACAGTGTCCTCCTCGCTGGCGGCGGCTTACGTGGTGGGCAAGTCATCGGCAGCAGCGATGCCACCGGCGCCTATCCGAAGGAGCGCCCTGTTTCGCCTGCTGATATTCATGCCAGCATCTATTCAGCGCTCGGCTATGACTACCGCGAGATCGAGTATCGCTCTTCTGACGGGCGACCTATTCCCCTCACCGACGGCAGCGTGATCAGCGAGTTGTTTTGATTTCCAACGCCCTGAGCTAAATACAAAGGTGCCGAAAAAGAACACGCCCGCCACCAAGGCCAAACCCATCAAAAAGTGGTGCCTGTATGTGCTGCTGTGCAAGGACGGCACCCTTTACTGCGGCATCACCAATGATCTGACTCGTCGTATCTCCCAGCACAACGCTGGCAAGGGTGCGCGCTACACGCGGGGAAGAGGACCCGTGAAAGTGCTGCGCCACTGGCCGCACAAAAACAAATCAGCAGCGCTCAAGGCGGAGATCGCCTTCAAGCGTCTGAGCAGACGCGCTAAGGACGCATTTCTTGCGGCCTGCTGACGCAAACATGAAAAATGAATTGTCACATTTGATGATGGTTTCTGAGACAGGAGACAATCCATGTGGTAAGGGAAGCGATGGTCACAACAAAAGCAGTCGCAAAAAAAGCTCCTTTCTCACGCCGGGTCGTTGATCACGTCACAGACGAACTCGTCAACGCTCTCTCAAACGGCGAAACCTATGAATTTAAACCCCTGTTTGCGAAGGTCTTTGAAGCTTTGAAGCTCAAGAATGCCGTCAGCGGTGGCGAGGAAATGCTGCGACTCCGCTCGTATGAAAAGATCATCAAGCTGACGAGCTGCGGCTTGGTCGAGAAGATCGGTAAAACCTATCGTGCGCTCGAAGGCATTGAATCCGCTTCCAGCGCCCATCGTCTGGCTCGTCTGGACGCCGTGGTTCTCGCCGCTCAGAACAAGGCTGTTTGCACAGTCGTTTCTTGAGTCTTTTGATTTGAACCACTCTCAACACGGAGAGTGGTTGCCTCACAAGGATTCGAACCTTGAATAACAGATTCAGAATCTGCTGTGTTACCATTACACCATGAGGCAGTGGTTGGCGGGTGAATAGAGTAGAGGTGCCCGCCCTGGTTGCAAGTGTGAGGGTGGTTTTTTTTCATCGTACCGAGCAAGGATGTCGCTGAATATATTCGATGGCAGCATCAGCATTGGCTTTCGACAAATAAGTCACGAATGGATTCCAACATGCGGCAGTTTCGAATCCCCGTTGAAGATCCGAATGGATATGAAGGAGATTGGGCCCTTCTCGAGAAATAAGCCTTCATGGCAACACAAAGGCGACAACCGGATATGCCTTGGACCGTGGCCCTTAAATGCGACATCTTGCTTCTCGCCGCATTCGCGGTGGTGAAGAATGACCGTGTCTGGGAATGTTGAGCGCCAAAGGCGCGCTCCATGCCAGCCTGGGCCAACGGCCCAGGAACGCATGGCCAAATCCACGTAAAACCCCGGTCGAGGGCTGAAAGCCCGAGCCAGGCTCACCGCGTCTCAATCCCAAACATAGGCCTCGTCATAGGTCACCTCGTATTTGTTCAAGAACGCCCGATACTCCTCCTGGTTGTCGATGTAGGTCGTGACGGCCATCAGGTCCGCTGGAGCCACTTCGTGAATGCTCGCGAGATTCCGGTGGTTGCGCCACCGACTAAAGTCTTTCGAGCCTGCGGCTCGGAGGTGGATCAAAGTCATCAAGGCGGACCGTGATCCATTGACCATCGGCAGCGCATGTGGTGGACGGTGCGAGTGGTGCGCCAGCAAAGTAGTCATCTCTCTCCGCGAGATGAACGGAAGGCTCTCGAAGTCAGCCGGCGTCATTGAAGGACGCCAAATCGTCGAGTCTTCGATGCGCAGTGGCTCCTCTCGCGGAGCGAGAGGGCTACTTTGCTTCGCGGGATCGTTGCCGCAGTGTTTTGGATAGCGTTATAAGCTGAGACAACGCGTTTAGCTCACCAACGGCAGCAGCTTCCCGAGCAGATCGCTGATCTTCACGCGTTCCTGCTCGTTCGTGTCGCGATGGCGGAGGGTGACGGTGTCTTGGAGTTCGGGGCCTTTTTCGCCGCAGGTTTCGAAGTCGATGGTGACGCCGAAGGGCGTGCCGACTTCGTCCTGACGGGCGTAGCGGCGGCCGATGCTGGCGGTTTCGTCGTAGAAGCAGTTCAGGTGCTTCTTGAGCAGCGCATAGACCTCGCGGGCTTTGGCGACGAGCTCGGGCTTGTTCTTGAGCAGCGGGAAGACGCCGACTTTGATCGGGGCGATACGCGGATGCAGGCGCAGGACGGTGATGACTTCCTTCTTGCCCTTCTCATCAACCTTTTCGGTCTCGCTGAAGGCCTTGGCGATGACGGCGAGCGCCATGCGGTCGAGACCGGCGGAGGGTTCGATGACGTGGGGGACGTAGCTGCCTTTGAAGAGACGCTCGAACCACGCACGCACGGCGGCTTCGGGCATCGGCTCGCCTTTGACCTTGGCAGCTTCGGCGGCGAGGCGTTTCTGGATGAGGGCTTCCTTCTGCTCGTCGGTGAGCTTGGCGGCGGCGGTTTTGAGTTCTTCGTCGAAGATCTCCTGCGACTTGGTGCTGGCGGTCTGGTGCGCGGACAAATCGAAGTCGCCACGCGCGGCGATGCCTTCGAGCTCTTCGGTGCCGAAGGGGAATTCGCACAGGATGTCCACGCAGGCGCGGGCGTAGTGGGCGAGGTCAGCGGGCGTCTGCCAGTAGTATTCGAGCACGTCGCCGAGGCCGATGCCTTGGTAGAATTTGGTGCGCTGATCGACCCAGTAGCGGTGCCACAGCTCCCAGCCCCAATTCGGCTGCGGTTCGCTCAAATCGGCGCCTTCATGCCAGGTGGCGACTTCGCCGGTGATGATCTCGACGGCTTCGTCGGGCTTGATGAAGAACTCGAGCTCCATCTGCTCGAACTCGCGGCTGCGGAAGGTGAAATTCTTTGGCGTGACCTCGTTGCGGAAGGCCTTGCCGATCTGGCCGATGCCGAAGGGCACCTTCACGCGGCTGGAGTCGAAGACGTTCTTGAACTGCGCAAAGATGGCCTGCGCCGTTTCCGGGCGGAGATACGCGACATCGGCTTCCGTGGCCGTGGGGCCGACGTAGGTTGTCAGCAGCAGAGTGAAAGGCCGCGCCTCGCCGAGCAGCCCGCCGGTCTCGGGATGAAAATCCACCGACCCTTCGAGCACATCGATCTTTTCCTCACCGTGCAACACGAGAGCATCCGGCGGGCCGGCGGCGGCACCGGCACTTTGGACGATCAACTGGCGCACCCGTTT
>JAPLUL010000074.1:0-2102 GCA_026397635.1 Verrucomicrobiota bacterium
CTCACTTTTAGGACGTTGGACATGCCCCAGTCCAAGCGCCCGGATGCGCTCAGATGGAGCCGTTTCCGCCCCTCAAAGGTGGTACACTTTGAACCCGGTTAATTCGACCGGAGGTGGTACACTTTGACCGACCGCTGACAAGTGGGTTTGCGAGATTTTGCGTCTTCTCGACCCGAGGTAATACCGCGTGTCACAACCGCGGCACCTATTTTGAAATGCGGTAAACACGGGATTCAATGCTGTTGAGATCGAGCGTCAGCTTGCCATCGACCACGGGTGCTATACCCTCGCCGAAAACCATCTGCGCGCTGCTTTTGCCGATTCCTGGCAATTGCAGAACGGTCTTTGTTGGCTTGCGCTCGTAGTTTGCAACGATGATGTAGAGGTCGCGGCCATCGCTCTTGATAAGCGCAGCCACGTTGTCCTGCAGGACGAATGTTTCCGGTGTCTCGGCCGTGAGCACGGGGCTGAGTTCGTGAACTTCGCGGGTCACACTTCTGAGTCGCTCCCAATAGTCCTTGCTTGAATTCCCCTCGCGGACGAGCTGGCGAAGCTCGTTCATAGACCAATAGAAGATCCCGCGAGCACCGGACGCCACTGCGGTGTAAGTCATCGTGCGCAGTTCCTCACGAGTCGGAAATCGCCGCCACTCCGAAGGCACCTCCTTGTCCTTTTGATACAAGGCATAGTCAAACGCCTGGCAGACGAACCACAGCGGTTTGGCGCCGCCGCTGGCCTCCCGGACAAGTCGTGAATGCCGGGCAATGCCGGCAAAACCCGTGCCCACGAAGTTGCCGGCGGGAAACGGCGGAATGGGGTAATAGTCAGCCTGGTGGACATCCATGCTCGGAGTGAAACGCTGGTGATCTGCCAGTCGGCACACCACTGCGGTCACGGGATGACTCGGGTCGTTTTCTTTGACCACTCGATAGACGCCGGACATGAACGCATCTGCCGCAATCTCCTTGAGGTCGTTCTGGCCAACACCCGCTCCAGGCTCATCCATCGTATGCCAGGCCAGCACGGCTGGATGATCGCGAAACATGCGAACGCGCTCTGCACTGCCCATATACTTCTCCGCCGCCACCTCGTCCCGGTTCATTCCAACAAGCGCCATCAACCCGTGCTGCGCGGCGGCATCAAGAAACTGGCCGCCCCAGACACGCACCTCAGCATTGCTCTTGTGATCCCATCCGTAGCTATGCACCACATTGAATCCCGCCTCAGCAAGTGACTGAAAATCAGCCGTACTGGCCGAATATATTCCAATTGGGAAAAATGGCCTGTCGTTGACCCTGATACATTGCTGGCCGTTCAGCTGGACGCTTGCCGGTTCAACGGCGTGCAGCGGTGCCATCGGAGCGAGTAGCAGGGTGGCTAGGAGAGTCTGATAGAGCTTCATCAGGTAAGGAGCTGGAATGCGCTCGGCCTCATTTCGGAGAGCCAAACTGCTCACCGAGAAAGTCCAACAACGCTGGCAGAGTCGCTCGAACAGTCGAAAAATCATGTGCGCCGTCCACCTCACGGAAGGTGTGGGCAATGCCGGCGGCTTTGAGCACAGAGTCGAGGTTGCGATTCATCTGCAAGTCGAAAGCTGCCTTGCCAGTCATGAAGAGCACAGGCTTCCCCCGGAGTGATTCGACCTCGTTCATGCAGTTGAATGAACACCATGCCTTCTCATCCGAGCCAAAGAGCGAGGAGACCGGGTAGTTCATCGTGGTATGTTTTGCGGTGCGGTCTTCAAGAATTGGTGAAAGGCCCGGCATTTTGCTTGCTGAGTGCTTCACGCACCTTCACGCCTTCGAAAATGCCAACTTCAGTTCTCGCCCTCATCGCGAGTGCCGAGGCGGTCCCGGCAGCTTCACCGAGGGCCATGGCCGTGACAGTGACGCGACTGGAGGCGCTGGCCTCGCTGCTGGCGCTATGGCAGCGACCGGCAACTAGCAGATTGCTCACCTTTTTGTCAGCGGGCGATTCAAAGTGCACCACCTCTGGGCGAATCAAAGTGCACCACCTTGGACGCGGGGTTTCTCTATCTGGGATCGGTTGATGTTTGCAAGGTAAGAGAGGTGGATGCCGCTTGGCTGTCCAGCCGTAGGCTG
>JAPLUL010000149.1:0-17770 GCA_026397635.1 Verrucomicrobiota bacterium
CGAGGAGGCGTTTCACCTGCGATTTGAGCGTTTCGGGCTCTTGGAGCTTTTTGGCGTCGGCGAGGCGCATGAGCTCGTCATCCGGCAGCGTGCTCCAGAAGAAATACGAGAGGCGTGAGGCCAAAGCGTGATCGCTAAGGCGTGGGCCGGGCAATTCATCGAAAAGCAAAAACTGCGGCGAGGTCAGCACGCCGCGCAGGCCGAGCTTGGTGGCTTCTACAAAGCTCCCGCCACCCGTGAGGGCGTCTTGGGCGAGTTTGACGAAGCGATCTGCTTCACCGGCCTCCAGCGGACGACGAAAGGCTTTCGCGGCGAAGTTTTCGATCACCGTTTTCAGCGACGCGACTGGATCAGCGGGCTGCAATTCGTAGCCGATGGCCTTTTCGCCATCCCAAGGATTTTTGATCTTCTTTTTGTCGATCTGCACGACGGGCACCTCGCCAAAGATCGACTTCACGGAGGGCGGTGGCCAGGCTTGAGCCTCCAGCGGGCCTTCGATGTCCACCCACTGCACAGCGAGGCCGCGACCGGTGAATTGCTTCGTCGTATCGGAGTCGCTGAGGCGTTTGCCATCGGCATCGTAACCGACGCTGAAGGGTAGGACGAGCAGGTGCTCGCTGCGATTGATCTGCGCGATGACTTCCACCTCGCGTGGCTTGTCGGCGGTCATGTCCCAGGTGCCGAGCAGGCGCTTGCCGATCTTGTAGTCGTTCGCGTAAAGCCGCAGCGTGATCGGCTGGCCCGCGCTTTGATAGCCGTAGGCGGAAAGGCGGATGCGATAGCTACCTGGGCGGCCCAGTTTGAAATTCGAGAGGCCGAGCATGTAATCCGCATCCGTGAACATGACGAGAGCGTCATCGAGCGAGCGGAAGACCTGGCGCTGACGCTGATACTTCTTCTTCGGATCAGCGGGTGGATCATCCGGCAGCTTCAGATTGTCGATGATGCTCTTCTGGTCTTTGTAGCTGAATCGCTGCTTTTTGATCTCCACCGGCACTCGGAGGTCCACGGCGGCATCCAGCGCCGCATCGGCGGCTTCGAGATATTTTTCGATCTGGAGCTGCGAAAAGCGCAAACCCTCCGCCACGGTATCAAAGCCATGCATCGGCGTATCCTCGGGCAGCAGGCCTGCGAGCGGCGTGTCGATGTGCAGCAGATCACGCAGGGTGTTTTCATACTCGATGCGATTCAATCGGCGCACGAGCGTGCGGCCTTGGGCGGCGGTTTGCGCGGCGCTTGTGTCGCGGAGCTGGCCATCGAGCGAGTGGAGGAAGGCGTCGGCGAGTTTCGCGTCGGGACGCGGCTTCTTTTTCGGCGGCATCTCGCCATCGGCGACTCTGTCGTGGACCTTGACCCACTTTTCGAAGAGCTGCGGGTCTTTGAGATCAAAGTTCAGCGCCGTGAGATCGAGTCCGCCTTTTTTCACGTCGGCGTCGTGGCATTCGACACAGTGCTGATCGAAGAACGTCGTGATGGCCTTCGGCGGAGCGGCAAAGGCGGGGACGGAAAGGACGAGAAAGGCAGCGGGGACTCGCATGGCGATCTTTGAGAATTACGCGACGGACTTCACCACCTCATCCAGCAGCGCGGCGTCCATCTCGGTGAGGTGGCAGCGCTCGGGGAAGCGGCCTTCCTTCACATCGGCGACGTATTCGCTGAAGGCGGCGATACGCTCGTTTTGCAGGCGGCGGTTTTCTTCGGCGAAGTTGCGGTAGGACTTCGCATGGCGCGGGATGCGCTCGTCGTAGTCGCCAAGGATGTCGCAGGAGAAGAGGAACTGCGTGTCGCAGCCGGTGCCGGAGCCCAGAGACATGAGCAGCATGCTCGTTTGCTTGCAAAGCCACGAGGCGAGGTTGTGCGGCACGATTTCGATCTCTGCGGCATACGCACCGGCGTTTTCGAGATCCTTCATCTTTTGGTAAATGGCTTTGGCTTCATCGACCGTCTTGCCGAGGCTGCGGTAGCCGGTCCAGGTGACATGACGCGGCACCATGCCGATGTGGCCGACGACCGGGATGCCCTCGCGAGCCATCGCTTCGATCAAAAACGGGCTACCGGAGCAATAGACGGAGCTGGCACCCATTTCGAGGGCTCGGAAACCGGTGCGGATGGCCTCCTCCTGGGTGGCCATGCCATGCGGTGTGCTGCCGGAAAGGAAAGCGGTGGGTGCAGCGGCAACGAGCAGTGGCAGCCGCGCCTGCGCCTCCGGCGAGTCAAAGCTGCAGCTCATGAGATCAATCCCCGCTGCCTCAGCGGCGATGGCCTCCTGCGGTGACTTCACATGGATGTGTGTGAGGCAGCGTTTACCTTTGAGCTTACGGAGATCGTGAACGGTGTATTTTTTGCGCGGGCGGACCATGCGCTTTGTTATCGGAAACCTGCGTGAGATGCAATGCGGATCATCACGCTGGGCGTTTCGCCAGCGCATCGCGGATGATTTTGAGCACCTGCTCGCGCTCGGCTCCGGCGAGGTTGAGGCGCGGCTCGCGGACCCACTCCTGGCCGAGGCCGGTCTCCTGGCAGAGGAGCTTGATGTATTGCACGAAATGGATGTGCGTATCGAGCTTCATCAGCGGCTGGCTCCAGCGATACAGCGTGCGACACTCGTCCCACTTGCCCGCTTTGGCGAGGTCCCAGAGCTTTTGATTCTCCTTCGGGAAAGCGATGCCACTGCCGCAAACCCAACCGTCGATGCCGAGGATGGCGGACTCGAGGAAGAGATCGTCGACGCCGGTGAAGATCCGGAAGCGTTCGCCGGTGAGATTGCGCAGTTCGGTGATGCGGCGAGTGTTGGCGCTGCTTTCTTTGATGGCGTGCAGGTTCGGGATGTCGGCGAGTTCGACGAACATCTCCGGCGTCACGTCGGTGTGGTAGCCCACGGGGTTATTGTAGAGCATCCAGGACAGCGGCGTGGCTTTGGCGAGTGTGCGAAACCATTGCTGCGTCTCATGCGAATCGCTTTTATAAACCATCGGCGGCATGATCATGAAGCCGCTCGTGCCGAGCTTTTCGCAGTCCTGCATGTAGCTGATGGCGCTGCGGGTATTCATCTCCGCCACCCCGCTGATCACCGGGACGCGGCCAGCAGCTACTTCGACGGCGTGTTTCACCACCGCGCGTTTTTCTTCGGGCTGCAGGCACTGATTTTCCCCCAAAGAGCCACAGACGATCAATCCAGCCACGCCGACGTCGATCTGTGCCTGCCAATGATGTGCGGAGGCCGCGAGATCGAGCGATTGATCCTGATGGAGCTGGGTGAGGACTGCCGGGAAGACACCGGACCATTGGGGTTGAATCATAGGTGATGTTGAAACGGCAGGTCAGGATGGTCTTGATTGCTTTTTGGCCGCCGAACTGTCTTTTCAGTCAAAACATGGATTCCTCGGGCCAGTTCAGTGAGCATGCGGTGACGGAGGCGCTTTTCGATGCGCTGCCGGATGTGGTGTTTTTCATCAAGGACGCTGTAGGACGCTATGTGCGGGTGAATCAGACGCTGGCGGATCGTTGCGCGGGCGGTGACAAGGTAAAGCTGATCGGCAAACGGCCTACTGAGGTGTTTCCAGCGGCGCTGGCGGTGAGTTATGCGCGGCAGGATGAGGAGGTGCTCAAGACCGGCAAATCTGTCGTTCATCAGCTCGAATTGCACATCTATCCTCGCAGCAAAGCTGGTTGGTGTTTGACCACGAAACACGCTCTGCGTGATGACAAGGGGCGCATCATCGGCGTGACCGGCATCTCGCGTGATTTGAACGCGCCGAGTGACAAGGCAACCGGCTTTGCTGAACTGGCAGCGGCTTTGCGCCACATGCAGAAACACTTCACGGAGAGTCTGCGCATCGAGGATATCGCCACCAAAGCGGGGCTGAGTGTGTATCAGTTCGAACAACGCGTGCAGCGCCTTTTCCAGATGAGTCCGTTGCAACTTCTGCACAAACTGCGCCTCGATGAAGCTACGCGGTTGCTCCGCCAGACGGACAAATCCCTCGCCGACATCGCCATTGAGACCGGATGGTGCGACCAGAGCGCGTTTACACGGCACTTCAGCCGGTATGCGGGCATGGCCCCGGGAAGGTTCAGGGGATTGAACTCGAAGTAATCACGCTAGCAGCGCCTTCACGACCTTCGCGGGGTTTACGCCGATGAGCTTGCCATCAAGCCCCTGCGTCTTGAAGCTGAAGCGATCAGCGTGGAAGCCGAGGAGTTGCAGCACGGTGGCGTGGAAGTCGCTGATGTGGAGCGGGTCTTTGACGATGTTGTAGCTGAAGTCATCCGTCTCGCCGTAGATCTGACCGCCTTTGGAACCACCGCCTGCCATCCACATGCTGAAGCAGCGTGGGTGGTGATCGCGGCCGTAGTTTTCTTTGGTGAGGCCGCCTTGGCTGTAGATGGTGCGGCCGAATTCGCCGCCCCAGATGATGAGCGTGTCATCGAACATACCGCGTTGCTTGAGATCCTGAATGAGAGCGGCGCAGGGCTGATCGACGTCTTTGCACTGGCTGGGCATGCGTCCGCCGACGTTGGAGTGATGGTCCCAGTTGTTGTGGTAGATCTGCACGAAGCGCACGCCGCGCTCAACCAATCGACGGGCCATGAGCACGCTATTGGCAAAGCTGCCGGGCTTCTTCGCTTCCTCGCCGTAGAGTTTGTAGATGTGGTCGGGTTCCTTGGTGATGTCGGTGAGTTCCGGCACGCTGGCCTGCATGCGGAAGGCCATTTCGTATTGCTGAATGCGGGTGTGCGTTTCGGGATCGCCGACTTCTTGGTAGTTGATCTCGTTGAGGGCGTTCAGGCCTTCGATGGTGCGCTTGCGCACGCTGTCAGGCACGCCGGGAGGGTTGTTGATGTAGAGAATGGGGTCGCCTTTGCTGCGGAAGCTCACGCCTGCGTGCTCGCCAGGCAGATAACCGCTGGACCACAGGCGCGAAGAGATCGCCTGCTCCTGCTCTCGATTGCTCGGCGTGGCGATGAGCACGACGAAGGTGGGCAGGTTCGAGTTCATCGAACCGAGGCCATAAGAAGCCCAGGAACCGAGGCAAGGCCGTCCACCGATCTGATTGCCGGTCTGCATGGCGCAGATGGCAGGCTCATGATTGATGGCCTCGGTGTGCAACGAGCGCATCCAGCAGATGTCATCGGCATTCTTGGCGAGGTTGGGCAGCAACTGCGTGTTCATCATCATGCCGCAATGGCCTGCGGCACTGAATTGGAACCTCGACGGCGCGATGGGGAAACGCGCTTGGCCGCTGGTCATCGTGGTGAGGCGCTGGCCGTTGCGGATGCTCTCCGGCAGGTCTTTGTCATAATAGGCCTGCATTTGCGGCTTGTAGTCGAATAAATCCATCTGCGCCGGGCCACCGACCATGTGCAGGTAGATGACGCGTTTGGCCTTCGGTGGGAACTGCGGTCCTTGAGCGTGCGCATTCGAGGCATTGGCCAAAGATTCGCCAAACAGCGAAGCCAGCGCCGCACCACCGAGCACGTTTTTACCGCGAGCGAAGAGCTGACGGCGATTTTGATAGGTGTTCCATTCTTGGAGAAGGTTCATGGGATTCTAAGTTAAAAGTTTCAGGTTTCAGGTTTCAAGTTGGAGGTCTTAGCGAAGTTCTTTGGCTTTGAGGTGAGCATCCAGCCACGCAGAGTCTTCGGGTGTGAGCGGCGGTTCAGGGGCACGTTTGTAGTCAGTGAATTTATCGAAGGCGCAGTCGGTCTGGCACTGTTCCGCAAGCTCCTGAAGATTTAGCCAGATGTCCTGGTCATCCGGGCGCAAAGGCACGCGGATGGCAGGCAGTGATTGCTGGTAGCTAATGAGATAAACTTCGCGTTGATGTGGCAACTCGGCACGAAAAACGGTCGCGGCGTGCGGTGGCAAACGACCCTTCGTCTGTTGGAGCGATTCAACGGCCTGATCATCCTCAAACTGAGCCAGAGCGAGCCCCCATTTCCGGACAAGGTCAATCTCCACCCAATTCACGCCGGAGTCGATGAGTCCGAGGCGCTTTTGCAGGTAGGCATGAGCACCGCTGCCATGTTTGTTGGTCGGACTCAGGAACTCGATCACCGTCACCAGCTCGCCATCCATATCGCGAATGGCAAGATGACGCGGCTTCGGTGTTGTCACCTCAAGCACCACTGGTGGGGCAAAGTTCGGTGGGGCGGAGGCCAGCAGGGAGTCCTCGCGCACCTTCCAGACACTGACATCGGGCTGAATGCCTTTGTCATCTCCCGTAAACCTGGTGGAAATCTTCATGCCCTGCTCGATGGAGACACGAAGGTCACGAGGCATCTGTCGTTGCAAACGTCCGAGCGACATTGCGATCATCGACGGATGCAACTCAAACCACCTCTCCTCGAAGTAGGGGTTCAGTCCCGGAAAGGGATAGGGCGCGTCGGTGGGCATGACGTTTGGGGGTCCAGGTTGAAGGTATAAAGCTTTAGGTGGGGCGGAGTTTGGTGCGCCAGCAAAGTAGCCATCTCGCTCCGTCGAGATGAGCTGAGAGCTTTCGCTGAGACAAGCGGTCACCGGACTTCGTGAATCGTTGAGTTTGCCATACGCCAAGCTCATCTCGCGGAGCGAGATGGCTACTTTGTTTCGCCTGTTGGGTACTGGATGGCTTGTTCGACATCATTTGTTCAAGACTTCATCGAGATTAAAGAGCTGATTCGTCAGCATCGTCCACGCGGCGAGCTCGGCTTTGGGGAGCTTCGCATCGACAGTGGATTCGCCGACTTTGAGGAGGGCGTCGGTGTCGATGGGGCTGGTGGTGTAGTGCTTGCGGAGGTCGGCGAGGCTAGCGGTGAGGATGGGCTGCTCTTTGGCTTTCAGCGGGCGGCAAAGCACGCGCTCAGCGAGGTAGGTGAGCGGGTCTTGGGTCGCGAGGGCCTTCTGTGCAAGGTTGCGAGCGGCTTCGATGAACTGCGGGTCGTTCATGGTGACGAGGGCTTGCAGCGGGGTGTTGGTGCGGTCGCGGCGGACGCAACTCACTTCACGGCTGGGGGCGTTGAAGATGTCCATGTTCGGGGACGGGGACATCCGCTTCCAGAAGTTGTAGAGCGTGCGGCGATAAAGGTTTTCGCCGTTGTCTTGCTTGTACTTCTCCGTGCCGAGACCGACGACTTCCCAGATGTTCTCAGGCTGATACGGCATGGTGCCGGGGCCACCCATGCGGGGTGAAAGCGTGCCACTAGCGGCGAGGGCGTAGTCGCGGATCATCTCGGCATCCATGCGGAAGCGTGGGCCACGGCTGAGGAGCGAGTTGTCGCGGTCTTTTTCGATCTTCTCCGGCGTGATCAGTGCGGCCTGCCGGTAGGTGGCAGAAGTGAGGAGCATCTTGTAGAAGCGCTTCACATCCCAGCCACTCTCGCGGAACTCGACGGCGAGCCAGTCGAGCAGTTCAGGATGCGTCGGAGCGCTGCCCATGATGCCGAAGTCGTCGCTGGTCTTCACGATGCCAGCTCCAAAAAGCTCCTGCCAGAAGCGGTTCACCGTGACACGAGCGGTGAGTGGATTGTTGGGATCGACCAGCCACTGCGCGAGACCAAGACGGTTCTTCGGAGCATTGGGAGCCAACTTGCCAAGGGCGGCTGGCACGGCGGCATCGACCTGCTCGCCGACTTTGTCATAAGCACCCCGCATGAGGATGTTCGCCATGGGTTTGGCGTCCATCTTCTCTTCCTGAATGTGGGTGATGGGGCTGCGGGCTTTGATGGCGTCCTGCTCGGCGGTGAGCTTGTTGGTTTGGGTGGACGCGGTCTGATAAGCTTTGTCGCGAGTGGCGAGATAGTGATCGAAAAGCGCCTCGCGATTCTTCGGGTGGATCTTTTTGGCTCCGACGAACTGCTGAAGCGGCACCACCTTGGCAAGAGTCTGTACTTCTGCGGCAGTGAGTTGGCGGTCATAGAGCCGGATGTCTTGAACGCCGCCTTCAGGAAGGGGTGTCGTGCTACGCTGGCCGATTTTGGTCGGGGTGGTGGTGACAATGCTTCCCTTCAGCGAGGCCGCATCCGCCTTCACCGGAGTGTCCACGCCATCCACAAAGATGCGGAGTCCGCCGACCTTGCCTTTGCCGTCATAGGTCACAAAGAGGTGCTGCCAGACGCCTGCACGAAGCGCCGGTTTGGCGGTGGTCACTTTCAGGGCGTCGCCGGGCCACTGACTGATGATGTGGACACTCAGTTTATTCGCCGCCTGCATGATATCCCAGCCACGGAAGCCGTTCTTCTCATCCATGCGGGCCAAGATGCTGCCGCTCAGCGTCACATTGCCAGCTCGGAACCACAGGCCATAGCTGAAGGGTTTGTCCTTCTCGAAGTTCCCCACATCGCCGAGGTCAAAATTGCTTCCAGGTTTGATCTCAGGTGCCGGACCCAGTTTGCCATCGGGTTTCCAGGTGATGGCACCTGCCGACTTGAAGGTCTTCGCGGTCTTTGTCTCACCGCAGGTGGCCGCGACTTCCTGGCCTTGGCCTTCATTCAGTGGGATGTGGGCGATGATGCCCTTTGTCGGAATGTCAGCCGCAAGGTCCGCAGGTTTGGCATTGGCAAACCATGTCTCAAAAGACTTCGCCGCTGTGGTGCGGGCATCGTTTTGCAGCTTCTTTGAGGCAGCGATCTCAGCGGGCAATGCCGTCCAGCGCGGGCGATCTGTCTCCGTCGGTAGCACGAGGATGGGGCCGAGGCCGTCCTTCACGTTGCCGTCCTTGGCCTTCTGCGTCGTGTTGCGGAAGAAAGCGGCCATCGAGTAGTAGTCGCGCTGCGTGATGGGGTCGAATTTGTGATCGTGGCACTGCGAGCAGTTCGTGGTGAGACCCATGTAAACCCAGCCCATCGTCTGCACGCGATCCGCAGCGTAGTTGGCGAGGTTTTCCTCATCAATGGTGCCGCCTTCATTCGTGGTGATGTTGCAGCGCTGGAAGCCCGTGGCCACGAGTTGCTCCTCCGTCGGCTTTGGCAGCAAATCACCCGCCATCTGCTCGATGGTGAACTGATCGAAGGGTTGGTTGCGATTGAATGCCTTCACCACCCAGTCGCGGTAGGGCCACATCTCGCGCGGTTTGTCGAAATGCAGGCCGTGGGTGTCACCATAGCGTGCTGCATCCAGCCAGTAGCGGGCGCGGTGCTCGCCATAAGCGGGAGATTTCATGAGTTCATCAATGAGCTGGCCAATCTGGGCGTCGTTGAGTTTTGTGGCCGTGGCGTAACGTTTCGCCAACTCCGGCGAAGGCGGCAGCCCCGTGAGATCCAATGAGATGCGGCGCACAAGTGCATGAGCCTCGGCCTCGGGGGCGGGTTTCAGGCCTTTTTCTTCGAGCTTCGATAATACAAAACGATCCACCGGGCTCTTTACCCAGGCTTTGTCCTTCACCGTCGGCTCGGCAGGCTTTTGCGGAGGGATCAGGCTCCAATGCGGCTGCCAGGGAGCACCTTCAGTGATCCACTGCTTGATCATAGCGATCTGCGCTGGCTTCAGCGTCTTATGACTCTCCGGCGGCGGCATGATCTCGTCTTCGTCCGTCGAGAGCAGGCGCTGGTAGAGGCTGCTCTTATCCGGCTGGCCTTTGATGACCGTCGGCTCTTCGCCCTTCTTCGCGGTGAAAAATCCCGCCTCCGTGTCCAGCCGCAGCCCAGCCTTCCGCGTTCCTGGGTCAGGTCCGTGGCAGTGAAAACAAGCATCGGCCAGCAGTGGGCGGACATCTTTGTTGAACTCGATGCCGCTGGCGGCCTGGCTGCTGGTTGAAAGGCCGAGGAGGGCGACCAGGAGTGCAATAGAAGAGGTTTTTGGCATGGTATGAAAGTGCTTCTGATCCGTATGAATGTGCTTACGAGCTAAAACGGCACTTTTTACCATCAAAGGCATGCCATTGTTGGGAAAGTTATGTCTTAACTGGCAATCAAGGAAGGTGCCACGCGTGCTTGTGTGGTTTGCTCGAAGGCATGCCCGAGCGCCAAGATGCGTCCGTCGGCTTTGGCGGTGCCGATGAAGGAAAAACCAACCGGCAGGCCGTCCACGAGACCCAGCGGCACCGTGAGATGCGGATAACCGGCCACGGCAGCGGGTGTGCTGGCCACGCGTTCGTGGGTGTCGCCCGTTTTCAAGTTGATCACGCCCACCGGGTCATTGGTGGCGCAGATCAGGGCATCCAGATCGTGTTCCTTCAGGGCAGCGTCGATTCCCTCTGGTCCGGCGAGCTGTTGGGCCCTTTGGCGGGCCTCCTGGCCTGCGGCGATGATTTCTGGCGCACCGAGCTGTTCGGCCCGCTCGAAGAATTCCTGGCCGAAGTGCGGCATCTCGGTGTCGCGATGTTTTTCATTGAAGGCGATCAATTCGGCCAGCGAACGCACTTCGCCGCCCCGCGCTTCAAGGTAGGCGTTCAAATCGGTTCGCAACTCGATCAACATGGCCTTCCAAGACAGGGAGCCAGCTTCGCGGGCATGCGGGAGTTCAACAGAATCGACGATGACGGCTCCTGCCTCCCGCAGTTTTTGCAACGCAGACTCAAACAGCGCGAGCACCTGCGGATGTTGGCCACTTTGCTGCCGCAGCACGCCCAGTCGTGCGCCTTGGAGAGCATCCCGAGGCAGTTCGACGGTGAAACCCGCTGCCAGGACCTGCATGAGCAGCGCAGCATCGCGAACCGTGAGCGTCATCGGCCCTGCGGTGTCCTGATGATGCGTGATCGGGATGACCCCTTCCCCGCTGATGAGTCCGACCGTGGGTTTGAAGCCGACAATGCCACAGGCGCTGGCCGGGCTGATGATGGAGCCGTTCGTCTCCGTGCCAATCGCCGCGGGAGCCAATCCGGCGGCGACAGCGGCAGCGGAGCCAGAACTGGAGCCACTGGCGCTGTGCGTGAGCTGGTGCGGATTGCGCGTGAGGCCGCCACGGGCACTCCAGCCGCTCGTTGAATTCGGCGAGCGGATGTTCGCCCACTCACTGAGGTTTGTTTTGCCGAGAATGATTGCGCCAGCCTCGCGCAATCGCGTCACCAAAGCCGCGTCCTTCGCTGGTGGGTGACCATGCAGGGCCAGCGAACCAGCGGTGGTGTGCATCGCGTCGGCGGTGTCGATGTTGTCTTTGATCAGAACGGGCAGCCCATGCAGCAGGCCCGGTTGGCAAGATGCCGCGATGGCTTTGACCTCGGGGTTGAGTTCGAGGATCGCGTTCACCTTGGGTCCCGTGCGATCAATCCGGGCGATGCGCTGCAAAAAATGCTCCACGAGAAGCTGCGGCGTCGTTTGCTCCGCCTGAAGCATGGCCGCGAGATCGGCAAGAGTCGCGAAAGGCGCAGGCGGATTGAGTTTTTTTCCACACGACACCGGACAGAGGGCCAGCGCGGCGGTTTGGAGCACGTGTCGGCGGTTCATGTTCCATGGAGTGCTGCATTTGATGACAGACTGCAAGGGTTTCCAATTTTCGACCGTAGGGGAACGCCGCACAAAACCGGAGCAAGTTCTTGCCTCTGTTTTTCGACTCGTTAAACTTCCCGGCTTCATCCGACCCGGACCAACCTCCCGACCCTGACCCACATGCCTCCAGCCTTCCTGCTCCAAAATGGACTCATCCTCTCCATCGCCCTCGCTGCGGTGGGACTCGTTGTGGCCGTGATTCTCATCCGTCAGATCCTCGCCGCCTCGCCCGGGAATGCCAAAATGCAGGAGATCGGCGGCGCCGTTCAGGCCGGTGCCAAAGCCTACCTCAACCGCCAGATCATGGCCATCGTGCCCATCGCCCTCGTCATCCTCGCGGCCATCTGGTATCTGCGTGATGCTGTGACCGCAGTCGGATTCATCGTCGGTGCCGTCTGCTCCCTCGCCGCCGGTTACATCGGCATGATGATCGCCGTGCGTGCGAACGTCCGCACCGCTCAGGCAGCCTCCGTGAGCAGCCACTCAGCTCTCAAAGTGGCATTCAATGGCGGTGCCGTCACCGGTCTGCTCGTTGTGGCGCTCGGCCTGCTCTCCGTCGGCGTTTTCTACATGGTCGTCAAAAGCATGCACCCAGAGGGCAAGCACGCCATCGACTCGCTCATCGGCCTCGCCCTCGGCAGTTCGCTCATCTCCGTCTTCGCCCGTCTCGGTGGCGGTATCTACACCAAGGCCGCTGACGTCGGCGCTGACCTCGTCGGCAAAATCGAGCAAAACCTCAACGAAGACGATCCTCGCAACCCCGCCACCATCGCCGACAACGTGGGCGACAACGTGGGCGACTGCGCGGGCATGGCTGCGGACGTTTTCGAAACCTACGCGGTCTCTCTCATTGGTGGCGTCCTCGTCGGCACGCTCACCGCTGGTGCGGAATCCGTGAATGCGGCGGTCATTTATCCCTTCGTGCTCTGCGGCCTTTCCATCATCTCCTCCATCATCGGCATCGGTTGGGTGAATATCATCAAGCAAAGCCCCACCACCTCCCTCGTCTGCTGCGTGGCTGTTTCCGCCCTCATCAGCGCCGGACTCTTCTGGTGGGCCACCAGCTCTATCTTTGGAGCCACGGTCATGCTCAACGGAGTCAGCGTCGCCAGCAGTGCCCTTTTCCAATGCACACTCATCGGCCTCGTCCTGACGTTGCTCGTGGTGTGGATCACCAATTACTACACCAGCACGCACCACAAGCCCGTGCGGCTCATCGCCAAGGCCTCCGAAACCGGCCCTGCCACGAACATCATCGCCGGCATCAGCGTCGGACACCACGCCACGCTGCTGCCCGTGCTCGCCATCGCCGCGTCCATCTGGTGCTGCTTTGAACTCGCCGGTCTCTACGGCATCGCCATCGCCGTCGTCAGCATGCTTTCCCTCTCCGGCATCATCATCTCTCTCGATGCCTTCGGCCCCATCACCGACAACGCGGGCGGCATCGCCGTCATGAGCGGTCTGCCAGAAGAGGTGCGTAAAATCACTGACGAACTCGACGCCGTGGGCAACACCATGAAAGCCGTCACCAAAGGCTACGCCATCGCCAGTGCCGGACTCGCCGCCATGGTGCTCTTTGGCAGCTATGTGGAGGATTTGAAAGCCTTTCTCACGGTGAACGGCGTCGTCCCAGACATCCGCTTTGACCTCACCATCCATGAAGTCATCATCGGCATGTTCATCGGCGGCCTGCTGCCCTTCCTCTTCACCGCCTTCTGCATGAGTGCCGTCGGCAGCGCCGCCGGAGCCGTCGTGATCGAAGTCCGCCGCCAGATCGCCGCCAAGCCCGGCATCCTCAACGGCACTGAAATCCCCGACTACGCACAGTGCGTCGGCATCGTCACCAGCGCCGCCTTGAAACAGATGATCCTCCCCGCACTGCTGCCGCTCATTTTCGTCATCGGCATGGCCTTCGTTGGCTACCAGGCGCTCGGTGGCGTGCTCATCGGCACCATCGTCACCGGTCTCTTCGTCGGCATCTCCATGACCGGAGCCGGTGGAGCCTGGGACAACGCGAAGAAATACATCGAAGAAGGCAACCACGGCGGCAAAGGCAGCTTCGCCCACGCCGCCGCTGTCACGGGCGACACCGTTGGCGATCCTTACAAGGACACCGCCGGTCCGGCCGTGAACCCGATGATCAAAGTGGTCAACATCCTCGCCATCCTCATCATCCCGATCGTGTTCAAAGCCGCCGTGAAGTAACAGAATGCCAGCATTCAGAGTGACTGGGTGCTGGCCACACCCCTCGGCAGTGACACAGGCTGCCAGCCTGTGGGATTGGAACCACAGGCAGGCTGCCTGTCTCACGGTTCCGCCTCCTCTTCGCACTGTCGTTCCACCTTGAGGCGGCTCTGGAAGCGTCCTCAGGAGGGCTCAAGCCGGAACCCTAATTTACCCCCTACGCCCACAATCGCTGAACGTCCGCTTAACTGCAGCAGCTCGATTTGGTGGAATCTTTGACGGCTTTTTCAACCGCTTCACGCGTTTGCCCTGCGCGTTTAGGAACTGTCACCATTGTCATGCATCGCGAACGCACTCACTTCCCGGAGGAACCAGCTTTTGAGAGGTTGCAGGGGGCTGCTGGGAGTTCTGAACTCCGTGCTCTTTGCCCGAGGCCTGCAAAAGGTGCCAGCGAGTGAGAAAAAGCTGCCTCCGCCCAACCCCAGGTCCCGCCGAGCCTCCAATGGTTCCCTCGGAGGGAGTTACGAAGTCCTCGCCGGAGGCAAAAGGTCCCTCTGACCTCCGCACAGTTCCCTCTGACCTTCGTGCAGCATGGTTCATCCCAGCAAGCCAGAGTCCCGAACTCCTAAAAATACCCTCCGATCGTGTCAAAGGTGCCTCTGATCGAGA
The DNA here is from genome assembly GCA_026397635.1 of Verrucomicrobiota bacterium. Classification (GTDB taxonomy): domain Bacteria; phylum Verrucomicrobiota; class Verrucomicrobiia; order Verrucomicrobiales; family Verrucomicrobiaceae; genus Prosthecobacter. Next base: position 14,257 of record JAPLUL010000149.1, read on the forward strand.
TTTCCGAACTTGTGACCGAGCAAGCCGACCTTTTGAGGTCCGACCCCGAACTGCAGGAGTTCTAAAAATCGACAAAGAAAAGATGCCGGGCATGCTGCATGCCTCGGGCGGCCGTGGTCCGCCGTCGCCGCGAAGTGACCTGAATCAGCGATTGATTCCAGGCGGCGGGAAAGCACTGTGAAACTCTTCAAGTGACCGCTTCTCCTGACAAAAACCTGCGCATCGCCATCACCGGATCATTGGTGGTGCATGCACTGCTGTTTTTGCTGCTGGCGTGGATGTTTGCCGGAGATGCGGCCCGCAAGCTGTGGCAGCAGGCCGTCACGCCGCCGAAGGAGAAGGAGGTGACGCTGCTGTTTCCCGAACAGCTCATTCCGGAACCGGTGATGCTGCCCCCTGCCCCGCCGCCCCCGCCGAAAAAGGAAGTCTATATACGCACCTCCCAGAACGAGACCGCGACTACAGCGCCCAAGAACGCCCCCTTTATCTCTGACCGGAACACCACGGCCTCTACGGTCAAGGCACCCGCGCCAGACGCCATCGCGCCCATGCCCAGCATGGACGGCCTGAAGCTGCCGACCAAGGACATGGCCGACCGTGATCACAAGGATGGCGAACTCAAGGACGATGCCCGCGCCAAGACACCGGCGGGCCAGATCGCGATGCTGCAACCTCAGCCGCCGACGCCCCCTTCCCCGCCTACGATCTTGAAGCCGAAGGACGCCGCTCCGCCACCAGCGCCGGTCGTGCCTCCGCCGCAAAACGTCGCCAAGGTCGTGCCTGAGTCCACCCCGCTGACCAAGATGATGGAGGAGGCGGACAAGGCGCTGGCCAGCGTGGATAAAAACCGCCTGACCATTGAGATGAAAAAGGCGGAGCGAGCCGAAGAAACGCCTCCGATGCCGCAGATGAAGGTGCCGCAGACGCCTCCGGCGCGTGAGATCGCCCAGACGCCCCCGGAGACCCCTGAACAACGCATTCCCAAGGCCATCCCCGTGATGGAGGCAGAACCCATCACGCGCACCACGCCAAATCAAGCCCCGGACTCCTTTGTGCCCTTCACCCGCATGCAGCAGACGAAGGGCACGATCTCCAACCGTGGCAGCCAGGTGTCTGTAGATGCGGAAGAATCTCCCAAAGGCCGCTACATCCGCCAAGTCACCGGCCAGGTGGAAAAGAAATGGCACATCTACCGCCTGCTGCGCCGCGATGGCGTGACCTACGGCAGCTTGGAGGTCGTCTTTTACGTGAACAAGAACGGCAAAGTAGAGGATTTGAAGGTCGTGAATGACAAGGAATCCAACCCCGTCCTGACCGGCTTCACCATTCGCGCCATTCGCGACGCTGAAATCCCGCCGATCCCCAAAGATGTCCTGCCCTCGCTGCCCATGAACGACCAGGAGCGCCTCAAAGTTGAATACAATGTCCTCATTTACTGATCTCCTCGTGCCCACCTCCCTGTTCCTCGCCGCTGCCGAAAAAACCGCCCCTTCCGGCATCCAACTCGTGTGGGATTTCCTGGCCACTGGAGGCTTTGTCATGGCGCTGCTTGTTTTATGCTCCATGGCGGCCATCGGCGCCTCCATCCTGGCTTGGTTGCAGTTGCGCGAGCACATCATCATGCCGATGTCCGTCATCAGCCAGCTCCGCTCCATCCCCAACTATGCTTTGAAGGGCGACATCCGGCCCCTGCAGGAGTTTTTAGAAAAGGACGGCTCCATGCTCTCCCGCCTCGGCTCCATGGCCATCAGCGGTGCCTTCACCAGCAAGCAGGAATGCCATGCCGCCTGCGACATCAAGGCCCGCGAGGAAATCCACCACCTGGAGCGTGGCATCCCGCTGCTGGAGGTCATGGTCAGCGTGGCGCCTCTGCTCGGCCTTCTCGGCACCACCGCAGGTCTGGTCGGGATGTTCTCCGCCTTCGGGACCGGCGGGGATGGTGGGCCGGACACCGCCGCCATCGCCCACGAGATCGGCGTGGCCCTACGCTGCACCATCGCTGGACTGTTCGTGGCCGTGCCATCCGTGCTGCTGCACACCTACTTCACACGTCGGCTCGATGCGCTCGCCGTGCGCATCGAATCCGTCATGCAGGAGACCATCCAGCACTTTTACCAGCACTTCGAGGTGCAGCGCCCCGCCGCCTGATTCACTGCCCGCCTTCTCATGAATCTGCGTCCCCGTCGCCGTCCGGTGCCCACCATCCCCATCGTGTCGCTCATCGACATCATGGTCATCCTGCTCATTTTCTTCGTCGCCACGACCACCTTCAAAAAGGACAAGACGCAGGTCAAAATCACCCTGCCAGAATCGAAGTCCCTCGGCGGCGCGTCCGAATCACCGGAGGCCCGAGTCGCCATCAGTATCACCAAGGAGCAGAAAATCTTCCTCGACGGCCAGCCCGTCGAACTCGACAAGCTGGCCATCGCCATCTCCTCCCTCAAAGAGGCCAAGCCCGGCATGAAGCTCGAATTGGAAGCCGACACCACCGCGGCGCTGGGCATCCTCGTCAAAGTCTGGGACGCTCTCCGCGAAGCGGGTTTCAGCATCAACGACGTGCCGGCCAGGATTCAGCGCGGGAATTGAGCGAACAGGCTGCTATGCCGCCAGACAGCGCCGGAAGAAATCCACCGTCAGTCCAAGCGCCTGACGCGCAAGCTCGGCGTCGTATCGCAGGCCCTCGTCGCGGAGGAAGGCGTGGGCGGCGTTGAACTCATGCCAGGTAAAGCTCACCCCGGCGGCCGTGAGCGTCTGGTAGATCAATGCACGTCCCTCCGCAGGCACATGCGGATCTTGGCGGCCAAAGACGAGCATCAACTCACCGGTGATTTCGGCAGCGCGGGCCAAAGAATCATCGTTCATGCCTGCTCCCAGGCTGCGCTTGTGCAAATCGGTGGGATAAAAGCAGGCGGCCGCGGCCACGTCTGGCTGTAACGCGGCGCGATAGGTCAGATGACCGCCAATGCAGGGACCGAAAGAACCCAGACGGCCGGTGCAGGCTGCGTGGCCTTTCAAATAATCCAGCACTGCGCGATTGTCCGCGTCGTAAGCGGCTACGGGCTTTTCAGTCTTGAGCCGGTTGCCGGTCTCCGAGCCCGCTTGATCGTAGCCCAGCACCGTCCCGGCGGGCAGGTATTCGTGGTAGATTTCTGGCAGGGCCACGATGAAGCCGTGCCCGGCCAGCGCGGCGGCGGTGCGGCAGATGGGTGCCGTGAGCTGAAAGATCTCCGAGTGAAAGAGCAGCCCCGGGAAGCGACCGGCAGCGGCAGGTCGCAGCACCAGAGTGCGCATCGGGCCGGAGGGCGTGGAGAGTTCAATGATTTCAGGTTCGCGAATTGTCATGGGCTGAGATGCTGCATGCTAGCACGCCTCTCATCACGAGCACGCTCGGATTATCCAAGCCATCCAGCCCAACCTGTTGCCGCATAAGTTTTGACACCCTGGGGATAAAAGCTGTGCGGGGATGGAAAGGACGTTGACTCAAAAAGGATGACACCGGCAACCCAAGTCGATG
>JAPLUL010000093.1:0-56279 GCA_026397635.1 Verrucomicrobiota bacterium
ACCCCAGCCCGTGCGCGCATTGAGCAGCTTGATGGCGTGTTTGCGACTATAGCCGAACTGCTCGCACAGCTCGTCAATCATGCGCGTGCGGCCTTGCCGCCCGCGCCCTACATACCGCAGCCGCAGACGCGGCAGCATCTCTTCCCGAACATTTTGACTCATGGACATCGACTTGGGTTGCCGGTGTCATCCTTTTTGAGTCAACGTCCTTTCCATCCCCGCACAGCTTTTATCCCCAGGGTGTCAAAACTTATGAGGCAACAGGGGGGCCGGTTGGTGGCGGAAAAACTGCTTGCCGCACCAGGGGATGCCGCTAACATCGCGGCCCTTTTGCCGGTCCACGTTGGTCCGGCCAAGGGATTTAACACCCAGCCCGTTCGACCGGATCAGCCTCCCCAGGCTGAGCGCTATACAAACAGCGTGCGGAAGACAGGCACCCCTCCATAAACACATGTCCACACCGATCCTTGCCGAGCTCGTCGAAGCCGGCGTCCACTTTGGTCACCAGACCAAGCGTTGGAACCCCAAGATGAAGAAGTTCATCATGGGCACCAAGAACCAGATCCACATCCTCAACATCGAGGAAACCGTGGGCCAGATTGACAAAGCGGCCGAATTCCTGGCCGACCTCGCCCGTAAAGGCAAAAAAATCCTCTTCGTCGGCTGCAAGCGCCAGGCGCAGGAAGCCATCAAGCAGGCTGCTGAAGCCTGCGGCCAGTACTACGTCAACCATCGCTGGCTGGGCGGCACGCTCACCAACATGGAGACGATCAAGAAGAGCATCGCCCGTCTGAACTACCTCGAGGAGATCGAGAGCAAGCCTGAGTTCAAGCTCATGTCCAAAAAGGAGCTCGCCAGCCTGAACCGCGAGCGTATCAAACTGGAGCGCAACCTGCGTGGCATCCGCCACATGGGCCGCATCCCTGACGCCGCCGTCATCGTCGATTCCGCCCGCGAGCACATCGCCGTGCACGAGTCCCGCCGCCTGGGCATCCCAATCGTCGCTCTCGTCGATACGAACGCCGACCCAAACATCATCGACTACCCGATCGCTGCGAACGACGACGCCATCCGCTCCATCCGCATCATCTTGCAGAAGCTGATCGACCCCGTCATCGTCGCCACCGCCGAGGCCAAGAAAGACTAATCATCCAACCCCCAAACTGACCCATGGCTGAAATCTCCGCGAAACTCGTCATGACCCTGCGTGAAAAGACCAACGCAGGCATGATGGAATGCAAAAAAGCCCTCACCGAAGCCGCTGGCGACCTTGAGAAGGCTGAAACCATCCTCCGCAAAAGCGGCACCATCAAGGCTGAGAAAAAGGCCGACCGCCAAACGAAGGAAGGCATCATCGCCTCCTACATCCACATGGCTGGCCGCATCGGCGTGCTCATCGAAGTGAACTGCGAGACCGACTTCGTCGCCCGCAATGAAAACTTCCAGGCCCTTGTGAAGGACATTTCCCTGCACATCGCCGCCTCGAACCCACGCTTCCTCCAGCGCGAGGACATCCCTGCCGATCTCATCGCCAAGGAACGCGAAATCGGGGCTGAGCTGGTCAAAGGCAAGCCCGCCAACATCGTGGACAAGATCGTGGACGGCAAAATGGAGAAATTCTACGCCGACAACTGCCTGCTGGAGCAAGCCTTCATCAAGGATCCCGATCTCACCATCGCGAACCTGCTCAAAGGCAAGATCACCGAGCTGGGCGAGAACCTCGTCGTGCGCCGCTTCGTGCGCTACGCCGTGGGTGAAGACCTGTCGTAACACGAGTTTTCCAACTCGTTCTAAATCTGGGGGGGGCGGACGCGAGTCCGCCCCTTTTTTTGTTTTCTGCCTAAGTCTTCAAAACGCAAGTTCATGAACTTGATATTTAGCTTTGCTAAAATACCCGCAATATGCCAAATTTCCGTAATTGGCATATCGACTATGCGTGGCGACCCACAACTGGCCTCTCATGCCCGCGTTTTGTGCGCACTCCATCTTCCAGCGCTTTGCGGTGGTGCCTGAGCTTTGGGCACCTAGGGCGGCAGCGTATTTCAAACCGACGTCTAGGCAGGTCAAGAGGGTCCAGAGGGTCAAGACACCCGGGCTTGACCTCTTGAGCATCCCTGGACGCCTTGACCGTCTCCCACCAAAACCCGCAACTTTCAGTTTCTTCCCGGCCAGAAGCCGCCATTCTGCGCCCCCGTTTTTCGCCCCTTTTTTTACCGTGAGTCTTTCGCATCCCACTGACGACCTCCGCGTCGCCGAAATCCTTCCTCTGATCCAGCCGGCCCTGCTCATGCATGAGTTCCGGCTCGGAGAGCTTGAATCCGCCTTCATTGAAGACTCGCGCAAGCGTGCTGAGGCGATCCTGACGCTGAAGGACGACCGCCTGCTCGTCGTCGTCGGCCCTTGCTCCATTCATGACACGAAGTCCGCGCTCGAATACGCGCAGCACATCATCCAGGCACGGGAGAAGTATGGCGCTGACCTGGAGATCGTCATGCGCGTCTATTTTGAAAAGCCGCGCACCACGGTTGGCTGGAAGGGCTTCATCAACGATCCGCATCTCGACGGGACTTTCGACATCAACAGCGGCCTGCGTGGCGCACGTGATCTGCTCATCAAACTGACCAAACGTGGGGTTCCCGCTGGCACGGAGTTTCTCGACGTGATCACGCCGCAGTACATCGCCGATGTGGTGATCTGGGGCGCGATTGGTGCCCGCACGACGGAAAGCCAGGTGCATCGCCAGCTTGCTTCTGGTTTGTCCATGCCGGTTGGCTTCAAAAACGGCACGGATGGCGGCATCCAAGTCGCGCTTGATGCCATTGAAGCCGCTAAAGGCCAACATTGCTTCCTGTCCGTGACGAAGGACGGCGTCGCCGCCATCGTGAACACCAAGGGCAACAACGCCTGCCACGTCATCCTGCGCGGAGGCAAAGGCGGCACGAATTTCGATGCGGCGGCCATCAAGACCGTCGCCGATCAACTCACCGCCCGTGGCCTGCCCGCCAGCGTCATGGTGGATTGCAGCCACGGCAACAGTTTGAAGGACTACCGCAAGCAGCCCGTCGCCTCTGCCTCCATCGCCGAGCAGATTAGCGGTGGCAGCAAGGCCATCACCGGTGTGATGATCGAAAGCCATCTCGTCGAAGGCCGCCAGGACACCAAACCGGGCCAAGCTCTCACTTACGGTCAGAGCATCACCGACGCCTGCGTCTCCTGGGAGACCACGGACGCCATGCTCGACCAACTCGCCGCCGCCGTCCGCGCTCGTCGCAGCAAATGACTTTTACCCGTGAACAACTCCAGCGTCTCGCGGCTGGCCGCATTCTCGTCATCGGGGACGTCATGCTTGACCACTTCATCTGGGGTCATGTCCGCCGCATTTCACCTGAGGCACCGGTGCCGATCGTCGAGGTCACCAAGGAGGAGTTTTATCCGGGAGGGGCGGCCAATGTCGCACGCAACATCTCGCCTTTCTCGCCGCACACGCACCTGATGGGACGTGTCGGTAAGGACATGGCGGCTGACAAGCTCCGTGGGCTGTTGATTGAGGATAAAGTCGATCCCGCGCCGCTGCTGGTGCATGAAACGCTGCCTACGATCTCGAAAGCCCGAGTTTCCGCCCGTCAGCAGCAGATCGTCCGAGTGGATCGCGAAAAATTGCTGCCGTTAACCGATGCTGAACTGGTCGAGGTAGAGAAGCGCGTGCGTGATCTCGCGCCGAACCTCGACGCCATCATCCTTGAGGACTATGGCAAAGGCTTCATGACCGAAAAGCTCATGCAGTTGGTCGCCAAGATCGCCGCCGAGCACCAGCTCATCGTCACTGTTGATCCATCGCCGCGAAATCCGCTCCCTTGGGCCGGGGTGTCACTCGTGAAGCCGAACCGGCTCGAAGCCTTCGCCGCCGCCGGTCTTGAAGACCATCTCCTCCCCGGCCCGCCGCTTGAAAACAAGGAGCTGCTCGAAGTTGGACGTGTTCTACTCTCCAAATGGGACGTCACTAGCGTGCTCGTGACTCTCGGTGAGCACGGCATGATGCTTTTCGAGCGCGGCAAGTCCCCGCATCACATCCCGACGCGTGCGCGTGAGGTGTTTGACGTTTCCGGTGCTGGCGACACTGCCATTGCACTGCTCACGCTTGCGCTCGCAGCGCAATTCTCGCTGCATGATGCGGCGGACCTTGCCAACCACGCCAGCGGCATCGTCGTTGGCAAGCTCGGCACCGCCACGTTGACGCCCGACGAGCTTCTGGCAGCCTTCTCGTGACATGAGCACAGATTTTTCCTCCCTTTTCAAAACGCACCTCGACGAGCATCAGGATGCCATCGCCAAACTCAGGGCGATGAGTGATCAAATCGCCCCGTTGGCCGACGCGTGGCTCACCGCGCTGCGCAACGGCAAGAAGATCATCTTCTTCGGCAACGGTGGCAGCGCCGCCGACGCGCAGCATCTCGCCGCCGAACTCGTCGTGCGTTACCGCATCAACCGTCCCGCTCTCGCCGGACTCGCCTTGACCACGGACACCTCGATCCTCACCGCGCACAGCAACGACTTCGGCTACGACACCGTCTTCTCGCGCCAGATCGAAGCCCTCGCGCAGCCCGGCGATGTCGTGCTCGGCATCTCCACGAGTGGCACGAGCAAAAACGTCCTGCTCGGTCTCCAGGCCGCGAAGGCACGCGGCTGTGTCACCATCGCCTTCACGGGTGAAAAAGGCGCGGATTGCGCTGCTGAGGCCACACTGAGCTTCAAAGCCCCGTCTGCGATCACCGCGCGTGTGCAGGAGTGCCATCTTCTGATCGGGCATCTCCTCTGCGATGTCGCGGAGCAGGCTTTCGCGGAGTGAGATAGTCTGCGGCTCAGTTGAAAACGAAACGATTGTGGGACTGACCCGAAAAATAGCCATGGTCACCTGCGCCCTGACATTGGGGCGGCGGTTGAGTGACAAACTGGGGCTCATGCAGTTTCTGGCGTGCCACGGAGGCCTCAGCCGGTTTACGGGCAGACGGCTGCTCTTTGAAACGACTCTTGAGAATGCCGGACGTCTCCATCTGCGGCACACGGGGCCAGATGCCATCCTGTTTTCCGAGATCTTGGTGGGCCAGGAGTACCGCTGTCTTCACCAGTTGTCGTTTCAGCCCACGAACATCCTCGATATCGGAGCCAACATCGGGCTCGGCAGTTTTTACCTCAGGTCACTTTATCCGAAGGCCCGCATCACAGGCTTCGAACCCTCGCCGTCCGAGTTCGGCATCCTCGCTGCCAACTACGCCGACTGGACGGAATGCGTCTGTCACAGCAGTGCGATTGGCGATCAGGATGGCATCCCGGTCAGCTTTGCCGTGCATCCCGATCGCACGGGCGGACAGCATCTCGTGAGCGAAGGCGGTGCCGGCGATTGGGATGAAATCCGTGTCACCATGCGGCGGGTGGACCGCCTGATCGAACAGGGTGTCGTGCCGCTGCCTGATCTGGTCAAAATGGACATCGAAGGTGCCGAGGTGGCTGGTCTCACGGGTTTTGGCCGCTATCTTTCGGAAGTGAGGGCCTTCATGGTGGAGACGCATTCGCCGCAGTTGCACGAGCGCTGCCTCGAACTGCTGCAGGCGCACGGACACCACATTTTGTTCGACGACTCTCCTCGGACAGCCGCAGCGCGTATTCTCCTCAGCGAACGGCGCATTGAAGACCGCCGCGTAAAGCCATGACTCCGCTTCTCAACATCTATTTGAGCCGGGTTTACTGGCGCGACATCGTTACCGCCTTGCCGAAGGCCGCGCTGGCATCGTGCAAGCTTCTCGGTGCGCCGGGACTCTATCTGGCGTTGGGCGTTTATGTGCTGCGCCGGCTCCCTTGGCCGCTGCAGCCGCATCCGCTCATCCGGCTCACGAACTGGAAGGAGGCGGCGAACTACCTCGACAACTTCGTCCTTGGCGAACTCCGGTTGGATGCCGTTGAAAACCTCCTGACGCAGTCGGCGGGAGAGGTCATCGAGGTGGGCGTCAATGTCGGCATCACCTCGCGCTGGTGGTTGACGCTGAACCCCGCCGTTGCGGTGATCGGCATCGACATGATGCAGGAAGCGCTGGATTACACCACGCAGCGCATCTCCGAACTCGGGCATCACACACGCTGGCAGGCGGTCACCGGAGCCGTAGGTGATGCGGAGGGTAGAATGACCATCACCTTCGACGATCCGCTGGAGGGGACCAACAGCGTGAATCAGGTCGGCGGTCGGCAGCAGCGCGAGGTCGAAGTGAACACGCTGGACGCGTATCTCTCCCGCGTGACTCTGAAGAACCCGGTCTTGATGAAGCTGGACATCGAAGGTCATGCTGCCGCCGCTTTGCGGGGCGCTTCGGAGGTGCTGGCGCGTCTGCGCTGGGTGGTGGTGGAGACGCACGATCCAGAGGAACTCGCCGGGGCGGCCGCGCTGCTGACAGACGCCGGCTTTCTCCTGCGGCACTTTCATGGCAGGACGATGTGGTGGGCGAAGCGGGAGGTGCTGGCATGATCCGCCGCAATCTCTCGTGGCTGGCTGTGTCGCAGGCCGTCCGGCTCGTCACGGGACTGCTGGTGGGCACCTGGCTCACGCGTACCCTCGGGCCGGAGCAGAACGGACTCCTTGGCACGACGATTGTCATCGGCTCGATCCTCGGCTTCGTGGCGGAGTTTGGGCTGCGTCAGATCCTGATCAAGGAACTGGCGGTGCGCAGTGACGAGGCACCGGTGATTTTTGGGACGGCGGTGCGGCTGATGTTTTTTTTCGGTCTCGGCTGCCTGGTTCTCGCCTGCGGCTTCGCCGGATACTGGGGCGGCGGGCAGATGCTGCTGATCGGCGTCATTTTGTATGCGCCGATGCCAATGAACGCCTGCGTGGCGATCCTTTCCAGATGGGACGCTTCACACCAGGCGCAGCGGACGGCACGGCTGGCGCTCGTCGCGAACCTCGTCGCCTCTCTCGCACGTGTGGGCTGCATTCTCGGCGGAGCCGATCTGCGGTGGGTGGCGGCCAGCATCGCGCTGGAGACGGTGGTGACAGCGGGCTTCGCCCTTCACTGGGCGTGGAAGCATGGCTGGGCGCCGGAACTGTTCGGCTGGGATGCGAAGATCGCCGCAGGACTGCTGCGGGAGTCGCTGCCACACTTTCTCGCGCACTCCGGCACGCTGCTGCTGCTGCGCGTGGACCAGCTCATGGTTTTCCACATCAGCGGTGCGCATGAGGCGGGCATTTACGCGGCCGCCACGCGGCTTTCAGAAATCACCTATGCCGCCGGACCGCTCATGATCATGGCCTTTCTGCCGGTGCTCTCCGTCGCCCATCAAAACGATCCCGGGCGCTACGTCGCATTGCGCGGCAGCCTGTTTGGCTGGCTCACGCTACTGGCCTACGGCTCTGCAGCTTTGTGGATTCTCGCGGGGAGGTGGATCGTTGACTGGGTCTATGGAGCCGCCTTTGAGGGTGTGTTCGTGGTTCTGGCCATTCACGGGCTGGCCGCGCTTCCCTACCTCCACGGGGAGCTGCGCGGAGCCGTGCTGGTGATCGAAAAAAAGACCGTCTGGAGTGTCCGCTGCGCTCTGGTGGGTCTGCTACTCAATGTTCTGCTGAATCTTTGGCTCGTGCCCGCCCATGGCGCGGCCGGCGCGGCGTGGGCCACGGCGGTGGCCTACCTGCTGGTGTGGTTCGTTTCCTCCCTCGTGCTTCCGAGCCTACGGCCCATCGGCTGGCAGCAGCTCTCCGCTTTGCTCGCCCCTTTCCGGCTGCGCCGCGAACTGGCGGCCATCAAGGCGCTGACGGCATGAGCCGCTCCGGTCCCGGTCGCTTTCAAAGTGCGCCTTTCTTTCTTCCATGAACGGTAACCGCAACTCCAACGTGCTGGTTCAGATGCTGGGCATGCTGCTCGGCCTGTACGCCATTTTCTCCCTCATGCTGACGGAAGGGAATTCCATCAGCGAGCTATGCCGCATCCTCATGGTGGCGGGTTTTCTTTTCTGCGCCCTCAGTCCGCGTGTCGGTCTGTTCGTGTGGCTGGTTTCCTCTGGTTACATGGATCTGTTGAAGCGGTTGATGGTAAGCACAGGCCGCATCTCGCAGACGGACCTGTATTATGTGCTCGGCATCCACCCCATGATGATGGCGGGACTGTGCGTGGGAGTGCTGCTAGGCGGCATCACCGGGCGCTTCAGCCTGGGCGGATGGCATTTCAAGCGCCTGCTGGCGGCGCTGGTCATCATGATATTGGCGGGCTTGGCGGCTGCACGGGAGAAGGGCATGAGTCTATCCTCCATCCTGCCGGAAATCGCCAACAACGGCTTTTACGCCATCCTGCTTTTTCTGGTGCCGGTTCTGCTGCCGGGGTTGAAGGAGGTGCTGCATGCCCTGCGCACGCTGGTCATCGCCTACATCCCGGTGGCGATTTACGGCATCTTTCAGCAGTGGGCGGGCTTCCAGGATTTCGAGATCGAGTACCTGATGACGGGCCTGTCCATCGAGATCAAACAGCTCCTCTCCGACGAAGTGCGGGCCTTCTCGACGCTGAACTCGCCCACAGCGCTGGGCTTCGCTTCGGGAGCTTGCTTCACTTTTGCCCTCATTCTCGGCGGTCACCGGGATCAAAACGCGGCCCGCTTCCACTTCCCCCGCACGGTGGCCGCCGGGCTGGCGCTGCTGTTTGTGGGTTCCTGGTTGAGTTCCACCGCCCGGTCGGCGGTGGTCGTCATCCCCGTCGCATTGCTGGCCCGCTACTGCTTCAGCGATGCGCGGCGCACACGGGCCTTCTACATCACGGCGGTCAGCAGTTTTGTGCTGCTCGTCGCGACTTCCGGCTGGCTGTTGCGCGTGCTGCCGAACGCCATGGACACGATGTTCGAACTCGCCGGCGGGGAGGGCTTCGCCAATCAGATTCTTCGCGTCGGCACCTACTACGAGCGGTTGATGGGATTCTCCAATGTGCTCGCCAATCCCGCCGCCTACACGCTGCGCGGCATGGGGGAGGACCGCGGCGGCGACTACAATGACGAATTCATGAACCACGATCCTCTCAGCGGCACCCTCGTGCGCTACGGCGCGGTGGCGCTGCTGTTCATGATCGTGATGACGTTCTTTTTGCTCAGGCACGTCCACCGCTCGGTGTTGAAGTTGCCGGCGGGTTCCGTGCGCCATGTGGGCTGCCTGTTGTTGAGCGTGCCGCTGGCCTATCTCGTGGCCTCCGTGCTGCAGGGCACCGTCTTCTTTACCTTCCCGCTGAACGCCTTCACCTGGCTGTGCATGGGCATGGTGGAAGCGCTAGGGCAAGAAACGACACAGTCTGCACCTGCGGCTGCCGAGAACCGTCCACAGATTCAACCCATGCCGCATGGCTATCAGCCAGGGCGCTTCCGCCCGGTCTCCGGCGCATGAAGCGCATCGCCGTCCATCGCATCTGCGGCATCGGAGATGCCGTGCAGCTCACGCCACTGCTGCGCCAGATCCGCGCGGACTTCCCGCTGGCGCATGTCACCTGCTTCATCAGTGAAAATGCTGCGGGCGTGCTGCGCGGTGCTCCTTGGATCGACGAACTTGTCTCCTTGAGCACGGCAAGCGTGACGCCTTCGTCTTTCAATCCCGCGCTCTGGCACATGTGGCAGACCGTCGCCTCCCATGGCCGTCATGACCTCTTTCTGCATCTCGGCGCACGCTGGCTCCACTCGCTGGGTGCCGGGTTGGTGCGTGCCGGGCGTCGTGCCGGGCTGTCCACCAATGTCTCCTGGCGGCCGCATCCTTTCGACGCCGTTGTTCCCCTCCCGACCGAGCCGAGAAACGACACGATTCATGCCAGCCAGCGGTATTTGGACCTGTGGACCGCAGCGTCGGGCATGCCGGATCGCGGGCTGGGCTGTTCCCTGGAGCATTTAGGCCATGACAACCTCGCTCCACACTTCGGGATCACCGCGCCCTACTTGTGCTTCGCTCCGGGGGCGGGGAACTGGCTCCACGCTGGCGATAACAAGCGCTGGCCCGCCTCGCACTGGCAGCGCCTCATCACTCTTGCCCAGGCGGATGGCTTCGCCGTGTGCGTGCTCGGCACGGCGGGGGACTTTCCGCAGGAAAAACTGCCGCAGGGCGTCGTCTCCCTCACCGGGCGGACCACGCTCGACGAAACGGCCAGCCTCATCCGCCATAGCGCGGCATTCGTGGGCCATGACTCGGGTCTGTTCCACATGGCGCTCGCTCTTGGGGTTCCGGCGGCGGCCTTCTTTGGCCCCACGCGTGAGGACCTCACCGGCCCCTTCCGCCAACCCCGCTCCCTGATCCTGCGCACGGACATCCCCTGCGCGCGCTGCTGCCGCCCCGTCTGCGCACTGCCTGATGCTAAGGCGCGGGAGGTGGAAGGTTCCCCGCCCTGCATGCACGAGATCACACCTTTGGACGCCTGGGCGCGTCTGCGGGCCTTTTTCCGCTCATGAAACTCAGCCACCGTTTGTTCCACCATTTCTGCGGCGTCTGGCCCTTCGAGCGCGGGCGGGACTTTTTCATGCGCCGCACGGTTCATGGGGCTTTCGGCCGCTATCTGGCCGAGTTTGGCCCCTGGACGGTCACGCGGGACGGCTGGCCCATCCGCACGAACATGGGCCACGACTACGCCGCGCAGATGCTGAAAATGTTCCGCGAGCTTGAGCCGGCGACGAAGCGCTTCCTGCTCCGCCACATGCCGGCTGACGGCCTTTTTCTCGATGTCGGGGCCAATGTCGGCTACTTCTCGCTGCTGCTCGCCCACGCGCTGCCCAACGGACGGGTCATCGCCCTCGAACCCAATCCGCCCATCGCCGCGCTGCTGGAGGAATCCATCGCGCGCAACCAGCTCGGCCCGCGCATCAGCCTCCATCGCGTCGCCGCGGCGGACACGGCCGGGTCTCTTCAGTTTGGCGTCGATCCCGCCAACACCGGGCACTCGCGTCTCGCAAACGAGCATCACGCCGGCTCGATCTCCGTGGAAACGGTCGTGCTCGACGAATGGCTGCCGCCTCTGCTCGACGGTCGCCGCCTTTCCCTCGTGAAAATCGATGTCGAAGGTGCCGAATGCCGCGTCCTCCGTGGCATGAGCCGTCTGCTCGCCGAGCATCGTCCCGCCATCGTCGTGGAGGGCTACGACGCGCATCTGCGTGAATTCGGCGACAGCTTGGCGGACCTGCGCGCCTTGCTTGTTCGTGCCGACTATGAAGAAGTGCTTCCCGCGGACGGCAATCTTTACGTCCTGCCACGCCCCAAGTGATGAAGCTTCTCCGCCAGCGCTCATGGGCCATCGCTATCACCGCCCGCGCCACTTATCTCAAGCCGTGGTATGAAGGCTTCGCCGCCGCCATGCCGCCGGAATGGCGTGCGCTGCTGATCTGTCCCGTCGATGAGGCGGGCGACCATCCACGCGATCTGACCACGCCCGTACACCCGAACCTGACGATTCACGAAATCCCCGCCGCCCGTCGCACGCTTAGCAGCGGCGGCGGCCACGCGGCCCAGCACTACGGGGCGCGGCATCGGTGGATGCCTGACTCACGCATCAGCGCCGCGATGGATGCCGCCGCTTGCGGTGGCCTCATCGCCCATGAGTTTTCCCCTTTCACGCTGGCGGCCCTGCTCCATGCGAAACGCCGCCGTCTGCCAGTCGTCAGCTTTGGCGATGTCGGTCGTGACAATGCCGCCTTCTACCCCTGGCAGACACGGCTCTGGCATTTGATCTGGAGCGCCTTCATTGATGGACGCATGGCCGGGTGTCCGGCCTCCCGCGTTCCCGTCTCGGGAAGCCGATTGCCGTTTGTGGAATCCTATCACGCCGTGGACAGCCAGGAATTCAAGCCGATGCCAAAGCCTGCCGGGCAACCAGTCACGTTTGTCTTCTCCGGGCAGCTCATTGAGCGCAAGGGGCTGGACCTGTGGTTTCAGGCTGCCGCACGCCTCGTGCAGGCTGGACACGATGATTTTCGCCTGCGGGTCGTCGGCGGCGGTGACGAAACCTGGGCACGCCGCTGCGCGGAGGCGGCTGGAGTGGCGAATCGGGTCGAGTGGACGGGCTTTCTTCAGCGGGACGCGATGAAAGAGGCGCTCGGCACGGCGGATGTCTTCGTTCTTCCGAGCCGCTTTGATAGCTACGCCGTCGTCGTGCATGAGGCGGCCTGCCTCGGCCTGCCGCTGCTCGTCAGTCGTCATGCGGGCGCGGCTGAGGCCATCGTCGAAGAGGGGGGCAACGGCTGGCAGGTGGATCCGTTCGACTCCGCCGACTTTGCCGCCCGCATGACCGCGCTGCTGGATTTTGCGACCCGCACCCGCCTCGGTGCCGCAGCCCGGTTCCAAGGGGAAAAACTCTGTGCCCGCCGTCGTGGTGCCGCCGTCTGGCAGTGGATCACAGACACCTACCTGAACTGACATGCCCCGCTGTCTGCACCTCGCCGCTTCGAGATTTGAACGCCTGTCTCCCGCCGCCACCACGCTGCTCTGCCAGCCGGGCTGGACCCACCTCGGCGAGCCGCCGATCGACTGGAGCGCGGAAATCCGCGAGCAGTTCGGCTTCGGCCACTGGATCGGCGGTGTGCGCCTCTGGCTGGCCTCCATTTACCGCCGACTGCGACCACGCTACACGCCGGAGCAGTTGGAGCGAAACTATACGGCCTGCGAGTTTCGTGAGTTTCATTTCGCCGCCGGTCAGCGGCTGGACTTTGCCAATGGCGAGTTCGATTTCATCGTCAGCGAGCACTTTTTTGAGCATCTCTGGTTGCCGGACGCCATCGCGCTGCTGCGTGAGTGCCGGCGCGTCCTCAAGCCTGGTGGCGTCATCCGCACCTGCGTGCCGGATGCGGATCTTCGTTCGTATGCGCCTCCCGAGATGCCTGGTTATCCATCTTCCCGAGTGCCTTGGTCCCATCATCAGAAGCACCGCACGCGCTGGAGTGTTTTCAGCCTCTCCGAAGCGCTGAAACTCTCCGACCTCGAAGCACGACCGGTCATGTGGTGCGATGATCGCGGCGTCTTCCATCACGAAATGCCCGCGTGCCCCGGCCACCCTGCCGATGCGCTGCTCGGCACGCTCGATTATTTTAGGCGGCTGCCCTCCCTCGTCGTGGACGGCGTCAGCCCAGCCGTCGGGTGACTGCTGCCAGCACCTCTTCCACGCTCCACCGCAGCATGCAGGTCATCGGATGTTCACGATTTTGACAAATGTTCGCCGGGTGAGTCAGCGGATCGCAGGGCTGGCAGGCCAGCGCCGGATCACGCAGCAGGTCGAAGCGGTCGGCATGCCACGGCGGATCCCAGTTCGCGGACGAGGGACCGTTCAGGATCGTTCCCTGCACGCCGAGCGCCGAGGCGATGTTCATGGGGCCGGAATTGTTGCCGACAAAGTGCCGTGCTCCCGCCATGAGCCGGATGAACCCGTCCAGCGTGCCCACCGGCTCCCGCCGCACAAGCGCACTCAGCGCTTCCTCCTCCGGGCAGTTTTGTCCGATCCAGATCACCGGCTGCCTCTCTTGAATCCTGTTCGCCAGCGCCACAAAGCGATCCACCGGCCAGCGCTTGTAGGCGCGGCTGGCTCCGGCATGGATCAGCACGGCACCGTGGTTCTCCACGCCAAATTCACTCAGGTTCGGAGCAGGAACGTCTGGCGGCAGGCCGGCCAGTTCCAGCCGCTCCAGCAATCTGGCCGCGATGCGCCAGTTATGCACTGCCACATGCTCACCCACTATTTGCGGCACTCGCTCGTTGAGCAAGGCGTTCAGCCGCACGCGCTCCGTGCGCGGACCGACAATCACAGGCGCACCACTGAGCCGTGCCAGCAGGTGTGCGACGCTGCCTTGATCGTCTCCCAGCAGACAGGCGTCCGGTCGGAGATTGCGAATTTCGGTGGCGCTCTTTCTCAGCCGCAGGGGCGTCCGCCAAGCGCCGTTGAAATCGGCGGTTTCAAAAGTCTTCAGCGTGACGGCAGGACAGCACACTTCATACAGCCGCGCCGCCACCGGACTCGTCGCCACGACGATCTTCCAGTCCTTCAGCACAGCGGAAAGAGCCTGCACCACCGGCAGGAAGACCACGTTGTCCCCCAACTGGTTCACTTTGAAAATTACCAAGGTCATGAATGGCGGACCCATGCCGCACATGCCTACCTGCCGCAATCTTTCCTCTCATGAAGTCCCGCTTCCTCATCCCGGTGCTCCTCGCCGCAGCCGCCTTCTTGCTCGTGGCGTGGATGCCGTATGCCGCAGGCTATGGCGCTTTTCGGCGCTCAATGCTTCAGGAAATGCTGATGCGCTGGAAAGATCCGACCTGGCAGCATGGGGCGTTGCTGCCCATCATTGTCGGCTACTTGATCTGGCTGCGCAGAAACGAGGTCGCGCAGCTTCCGCTGTCATCCAATCGCTCTGGCTTTGTGCTCATCGTCTTCGCGCTGCTGTTTTACTTCGCAGGCTTTCGCGCCAACAACTTCTACTGCGGCTATCTGGCCATCATGATGCTGATAGCAGGCGCTTCTTTGTGGCTGGAAGGCGTTCAGCGCGGTCGAACCCGGCTGTTTGCCTGGCTGATGCTCGGCTTCCTGTGGCCGCTGCCGTTTCTGGAGGAGAGCATCGGCTACCCAATGCGGCTGATGATGGTGAAGACGACCGGTGTTGTGCTTAACGCGGTGGGCGTTGACTCGCTCGTGTCCGGCACCGCGCTGCAATCCATGCCGAATCTCGAATTCGGACGCAAAGCGGGCGAACTCTTCAGCGTGGGCATCGCCGCGCCGTGCTCGGGCATGCGCTCGTTGTTTGCGCTGCTCGTCGTCGGGGCCTTGTTCAGTTATTTCCGCCAGCGGCTGTTGTGGCGCAGGCTGGCGCTGTTCAGCACGATCCTGCCCATCGCCATCGTGGCAAACATGGTCCGCATCCTCGTGCTGATCTTCGCTGCGATGATTTTTGGCCAGAACTGGGCCATCGGCGATGTGGAGAAGGAAGTCTCCGCTTTCCACGAGCTCACCGGCATCGTTGTCTTTCTCGTGGCCCTGATGCTGCTGCAATCTGCCTCCTGGCTGCTGAACCGCCTCTGCAGCGGTCTCGGTTTCAAACGTGACCGCGTCACCTCGCGTCAGGTGGTCTCCTCCTTGTCATGATCGCGCGTGCCGTCATCCTTCTGGTCCTCTGCGGCATGACCATGCTGCTCTGCCAGTTTTCGCCCCAGCTGAAAAGCGGGGATGCAGCGGGCGTGTTGGCCGAGCTGCCGATGGTGGCGGGCAGTTTTGTCGGTGAATCTGAGCCGCCGAGCGATAAAGAGCGCGAACTGCTGCCCGCCGACACAATCATTGTGAAGCGCGCCTATCGCACTCCAGGCCGCACGGTGGAGAATCGTGATCTTGCTCATGCGTCCCTCGTCATCGCCGGCCATGACAGCCGCAGCATCCACCGCCCCGAGGTTTGTCTCGACGGCCAGGGCTGGACGATCACCGATTCACGCGTGCGTGAGGTCAAACTGCTCTCCGGCGACGTGTTGCGCGTGCGCGACCTCGCCATCGAGCGCGAGGTGCTGCTCAGCAACGGCACCAAGCTGCCGCTGCGGGCGCATTATGTGTATTGGTTCGTCGGGGCGGACATCAGCACGCCCAGCAACCTCGAACGTCAACTTCTCAGCCTGCGCGACAGCGTCCTGCGCAACGTGAACCACCGCTGGGCTTACCCATCCGTCATGGCGCGGGTGACGGACAACCTCACTCCGTCACAAAGCGGCGAGCGCCGCCGCAACGACGCGGAGACCGTCGAAATGATCCTCTCGCTCATTCGTAGCCTTGCGCCCCGGATGGAAAAAACTGACCCTAGACTATGAAGGCGGCACTCATTCATCGAATCTGGAGCGTGATATTCAGGATCTTCCGCAAGAAGCGCTTTGCGCACTTTGTGGAACGCATCCAGCCGCGTCGGCACGAGCGCCTTCTTGATGTGGGAGGCTATCCGGCCACCTGGGCAGGAAACCAGCACCTCTTTGCCTCGATTCACATCGCCAACGTGCATGAAATCATGCCGCCGGAGGACCCCGGCAATTTTCATTTCGAAATCGCTGACGGTTGCGCACTGTCATTTCCAGATCAAGCCTTCGACATCGTCTTCTCCAACAGCGTCATTGAACATGTGGGTGATTTCGAACGCCAGAAGGCCTTCGCCCATGAAGTCTGCCGCGTGGGTGGCCGCCTGTGGGTTCAAACTCCCGCGCAGGAGTTTTGGATCGAGCCGCACTTCATGACGCCGTTCATCCACTGGCTTCCGAGGAGCTGGCAGAATCGGCTTGCGCGTAACTTCAGCGTCTGGGGCTGGCTCACACGACCGGATGCCCGGCAGGTCATTGACTTTATCAACGACATCCGGCTGCTCACCCACGCTGAAATGGTTCAACTCTTCCCCAGTTGCGAGATTCTGCGCGAAAAAGTCTGTCTTGGCCTTTTCACCAAAAGCTACATCGCTATCCGCCCCTCATGATTGACCGCCTTTTTGCCCATCTGCGCCCTCTGGCACGCGTCGCCGTCGCCTATTCCGGCGGTGTGGACAGCACGCTCGTGCTCAAGGCCTCCGTGGATGCGCTGGGGAGTGAAAATGTCGTCGCCCTGCTCGCCGTTTCGCCCAGTTTGCCGCAGAGCGAGAAGAACGAGGCCATGGCTTTGGCAAAACAGCTCGATGCACGGCTTGAGCTGCTGCCCACAACAGAAACCGACGATCCCGCGTATCAAGCGAACGCCCCCAATCGCTGCTACTTCTGCAAAGATCACGTTTACCGCGCCCTGCGGCAGTTTGCAGAGCAAAACGGCATCGCGCATGTTCTGGATGGCATGAATGCCGAGGACACGCTGGATGTGCGCCCCGGTCGCGCCGCCGCGCGTGAGTTGAAAATCCTCAGCCCGCTGCATGAGCTCGGTTTCAGCAAGAAAGACGTGCGAGAAGCCGCCAAAACACTCGGTTTGCCGAACTGGGACAAGCCCGCCGCTGCCTGCCTCGCCTCCCGTGTGCCCTACGGCATGACGGTGACGCCGAGACTGCTCTCCATCATCGAACAAGCTGAAGCCGCTCTCTACAACCTCGGCTTCCGTGAACTGCGCGTGCGCCACCACGGTGACATCGCTCGCATTGAGGTGCCTGAGTTCGAACTGAGCCGCACTTTGGCTCAACGCAGTGCTATCACCGCCGCATTGAAGGCTCTCGGCTACACCTACATCACGCTCGATCTCTGCGGCCTGCGCTCCGGCAGCATGAACGAAGCGATTTTTAAACTTCGCTTATGAATCGCATCACCACCAGCGCTGCCATCGGGCTTTGCCTATGTGCGTTGCTTTATCTATCGAGCTTCATTGCTCTTGCGCCTGCGCTGGGTTGGAATGACATGCGCCTAGTCCCAAGTTTTTATCTCGCAGCAGGTTTGGACATCTATGGCAAGCTGCCGGAACTAGGCCTCACTACTTTGTATGGTCCAGCCATGGCAGTTTCCTTTCTCCCGGCGACGCTCGCGACCACCCCCACCAGCGCGATCTGTTTGGCAAGTCTGATCGCCGTAGCATTTGGTTTTGTAAGCGTCTTGGTGCCGAGCGTGAGTTTAGTCAAAATTCTAAAAGCAAAACTCAGCAATCAAAATCGCTTGTTGCTACTGTCGTTGCCAATCGCGATGGCCCTCATTCTGAGGTCGACTGGCTATTCATCGTTCTCGATCCATGCTGATTCACCCGCGATTTGTGCGTTGAGTCTTGCTGCTTGGGCAGTCGTTAATTGCGACAAAAAATGGTCACATCCATTGGCCGCCTTCTTGGTTGTCTATGCGATGCTTTGCAAAGTTGTCTATGGCGCTGGAATTCCAGCCCTGGTTCTTGCAGTGTGGTGGACACATGGACGCCGCCCAGCGCTACAGCAAAGCGTGTGGCTATTGGCTTTTCTGGCCGCAACTCTCGGTGTCTGTGCAGCGCACTTTGGTATGCGGGAGATGATCGATGCAATGATCGCCGTGCCGCAAGCGCACCCTTGGAATCTATATAGCCAATTTGATTCAACCTACGCGAAAGGCATTGGAAGCACGATCCCCTGGAAAATATTATGTCTGGTGCATTTGACGACACTGATGGTGACTGCCTGGCTCCTGCCTTTCGTGGTCTTGAGGATCGGCTGGGCTTTTTTGCCAAGTCATGACCTAGCCGGGCCAGAGCGATCCATACGCAATTGGGCAAAAACACTTCTGGTTTTTGCTGCTTGCCTAACCCCGGGTGGCATTCTTGGTTTTTCCAAATTGGGCGGAGACATCAACGCGCTTGGTGCGCCGGTTCACTTTCTCCTCTTGTTAGGGCTTAGCATGCTCCTGCCGCATGCCGCCACACTATTGAATCATCGTGCCATTCAGCACGCTGCAGTCCTTACCGTTATCGTTCTGAGTCTTCGACTTTTGAATCTCGCAGGCATCAACTGGCTGAGGACTGACTTTCGCCTCTATGACCGAATCCAGCAAACGATGCATCATCATCCAGACGAAATCTGGTTTTATACTCGACCGCTTGCACACTGGTTCTTCGAAAAGCAGGATATTTTGAGTGGCGATGTGCTTTACTGCTATGAGCTTGCCGGCCGTAAATTTGACAGCGTTTGGATAAAGAATCATTTGCCAAGCAAGTTTGGCTACGCGGCTGCCTACAAGTTTGACCCGAGTGCCAAGGAAGCCCCAAAGATCATTCAAGCGACTGCACGGGAGGCCATGGTCGAACTCGGGAATGGATTTAACGTGTTCGCAAAAATCGGGGAAAACTTAGCCCCCGCATCTGATCGCAAACCATGAACAATACTGTCTCCACTGCGCGAGAACGGGTTGTAATCGTAATGCCAGTCTATGACGACTGGCTAAGCCTCGCTAAACTGGTCGAGAACCTCAATGCTTTGCTTGGTTCAGCTGGGCACATCACGGAACGATTCGATTTTTGTCTGCTCGCGGTTGATGATGCTCCTCACCGGTTGCAAGCAGCCCCAAATCTACCGATTTCAGGAAACGTTGTTGTCCAGAAGCTATCTTTGCAACGAAATATGGGTCACCAACGTGCGATCGCCATCGGTCTTGCCCACGCCTTGGTTCATCTTTCAGCCCAATACATGATCGTCATGGATGCAGATGGCGAGGACAACCCATCTGACATTCCGCGACTCATAGATGCATGTTCATCAGCGCAAGACACTTTTGTCGTATTTGCGGAACGAACCAAACGTGGTGAGTCGCTCTCGTTTCGCGGTGGCTACCTCATTTACCGCTGGCTGCACCACATCCTAACCGGCCATCGCATTCGCTTTGGAAACTACAGCATCATTCCCGCTAAACTCGCAGCTATGGTCGTTAAAAGCAGTTATGTCTGGAGTCACTACGCTGCGGCAATAGTGAAGCTCAAACTCCCCTATCGCCTGATCCCGACTCAGCGCGGGAGACGTTACTTCGGACACTCCAGCATGTCGTTTTCTTCCCTCATTGCGCATGGGCTCACCTCCATGGTCTTGTTTTACGAAACAGTTAGCGTAAGGCTGACCATGGCATTTGCACTATTTTCACTCACGGGCTTATCCTTAACAGCTTGGCAACTCGCGAATGGATTCTCACTTCTGTTACTGCTCGGGGCGATCGCTTCGCTTTGGGTGACCGGAATGATTCTAGTGCTCTTCCAAATTTTCATCTTGTTGCAAAGCAAGACTCAAGTCGAAATCATGCCGGCTAAGGACGCAGCAACTTTCTGCCAAGATTGAGCCAATGAAAGATCATACCATCGCTTATATTGGAGAGGAGTTAGAACTTTTTCGTGAGGCCCGACGGTGGAAAAATTACTGGGGATCCAAGCTTCAACCTTACGTTCGCGGCATCGTCGGAGAAGTTGGGGCGGGCCTCGGCTGCTCAACCGAATATTTGTTGAATGATGCTGCAACAGAGTGGCATTTTATCGAGCCTGACCCAGTCATGTCAGCACTTCTGCGGAGCTCTCCCCCTGCTTGCCTTGGTTCTCGATGCTCTGTTACCCACACATGCACGCTGGAAGGCCTCGATTCACAGCAGCGCTTCGACACCCTGATCTACATCGACGTATTGGAGCACCTTGAGTCCGACGCAGGTGAGATCGATCGTGCGTTTTCTATGTTGAACCCCGGTGGGCGAATTCTGGCACTCTCCCCAGCACATCCTTCACTATACAGCTCCTTTGACAAGGCTGTTGGGCATTACCGCCGTTACACCAAAGAGCAGTTTTCTCTTCTCTTTCAGGCACGCGGAGTGATTGAAAAAATCGGACACCTGGACGCGCCAGGCACGATGCTTTCTTTAGCAAACCGATGTCTTCTCCGCCGTGGCAATCCCACTCTTGATCAGATCCGGTTCTGGGATCGCTGGGTTATTCCTATCGCCCGTGTGATTGATCCATTGGTCGCACATTCTTTTGGTCGTTCCGTTTATTGTATTGCTTATGTCTGAAACCGGTTACCTCGACGAGTCTCGCCTTCACGATTTGCTCTCTCAGATCAGAGACGGTAAGCTTCATCCTGACTCCGCTCTCAAACGACTGCGGACACTGCCCTTTGTCGCTGCTGGGGAGGTCCTTGCTGACACACATCGTGTGCTACGTCAGGGCTTCCCTGAGGCTGTCTTCGCCGAAGGGAAAACACTCACGCAGACTACCGATGCGCTTACCGCCCTAACCGCTGCGCATGGCTTTGCCCTAGCGACGCGTGTGAAGCCTGATATGGCCCCTCTTCTGCTCCAACGTTTCCCCACCGGCAGTTACGATGCCGTTTCGCGCCTGTATCGCATTGGCAGCATGGATGGCTCGTTTAAATCGGCCACGGTGGCTGTCGTTTGCGCAGGAACTTCCGATGTGCCGGTCGCCGAAGAAGCCGCGCAGACCTTGGAGTTTGCCGGGGCCCAGGTGAACCGCATTACGGATGTTGGCGTCGCCGGATTGCATCGCTTGCTGGCTCGTCTCGACGATTTACGCAGCGCTAGCATCATCATCGCCGTTGCTGGTATGGAAGGAGCTCTGCCCAGCGTCCTCGGTGGCCTCGTCGCCGCTCCCGTCATCGCCGTACCAACCAGCGTTGGCTACGGTGCGAATTTGGGTGGCATCTCCGCACTTCTCACCATGCTCAATTCTTGCGCCAGCGGCCTGACCGTGGTGAACATCGACAACGGCTTCGGGGCCGCAGTGGCAGCCTTGCGAATCTTGAACAGGCCCATGCAGGCCTGATTGCGCTCATGTCTCTCGAAGACACCCTCTATCCGCTGCTCAAGCTCTACGAAGCAGCGCCGCAGCCGGTCAAATCGCTCGCTGGGCGGGTTTATCGGGCGATTCCAACCTCGTGGCGCTATGGTGCGGCCTACACACGCTTTCAAAACGAGGCGCGGGAAGTGGAGACGTGGGATGCGGCGGCGATTCGGCGCTATCAGGTCGCGGCGTTGCGTGATTCGTTGATCGCGGCCTCCAAAGCGCCGTTCTATGCGGAGCGCTTCGCGGCCTGCGGTGTTGATCCGTCGAAGTTTGAGGCGTTGGAGCAACTGAAGGACTATCCGCTGCTCACCAAGCAGGATCTGTTGCTGCATCGCGAGCAGATGGTGAACCCGGAGTTCAGTGCGAAGCAGCGGCTCCACATCACCACCGGCGGATCGAGTGGCGTGCCGGTCGGCTTCTATCTGCACAAAGGCGTGAGCCGACCGAAAGAGCAGGCCTATCTCGAAGCGCAGTGGTCGCGGCGCGGCTATCGTATTGGCGACCGCGTGGCGGTGATTCGCGGCGGTGTCACCTCCAGCAAGGCATGCGGCGGCATCAGCTACTACGATGCGACGCGGAACTGGCTCATCCTGTCCTCGTATCACCTCACGCCGGAGCGTCTGCCGGAGTATGTGGCTGCGTTGAACCGATTCCGGCCGCAGCACCTGCACGCGTATCCCAGCGCGGCGCTGATGCTGGCACGTGGACTGGCACAGGCCGGCTTGAAGCTCGATTTTCCGCTCACCTCGCTGCTCTGCGGCTCGGAAAAGCTCACCGCGGAGTCGCAGCAGCATCTGGAGCAGTTCTTCGGTGCCCGCGTTTGCCACTGGTATGGCCACAGCGAGCGCGTGGTGCTCGCCGCCCAGGGCCGCACCTCGAATCACCTGCATTTCTGGCCCACCTACGGCTTCGTCGAGTTCGGCGAGCCGAATGCGGACGGTCATCTCGAAATCATCGGCACTTCGTTTCACAATCACGTCATGCCGCTGATCCGGTATCGCACGGGAGATTTGGCAATAATCACGAATGGCGAGATTTCCGAGGTTGTGGGCCGTGACTACGAATTCCTCATCAGCGCCACCGGTCGCCGCGTCTCGCTCACCGCGATCAACATGCACGACCACATCTTCGACGGCCTCCTAGCCGTGCAGTTCTTCCAAGAACGCCCCGGCGAGGTGGAATGCCGTTTTCAACCCGGTCCGCAGTGGCAAAGCAGCCGCGAAGAGGCGATGCGAGCAGGCTTGCTGAAGAAGCTGGGCGATGATTTCACCCTCACGCTGCGTGAGGTGAAGGAAGTGGAGAAGACGAGCGCGGGGAAGCACAAGTGGCTGATCAGTGCTCTAAAATCATCAATTTAAGGCTCATCAATGAAACATCTCGCCCAATACCAAGACGGACGCCTTGAACTGCAGGACGTGCCTGCGCCGGTGCCGCCGCCGGGAGGGATTCTGGTGCGGACGATGTGTTCGGTGATCTCGCCGGGGACGGAGCGGATGAAGGTGGAGCAGGCGCGAATGTCGCTGCTGCAAAAGGCGAAGGCGCGGCCGGATCAGGTCAAGAAGGTGATCGACACGGCGAAGACGCTGGGCTGGAAGGCGGCGCTGGAAAAGGTGCGCAACCGGCTCGAATCGCCGACGCCGCTGGGTTACTCGGCGGCGGGCGTGGTAGTGGCGGTGGATGAGCTGAACTCGCGCTTCCGTGTCGGCGATCGCGTGGCCTGCGGCGGGGCGGAGTGCGCGTTTCATGCGGAGATGATCGCGGTGCCGGATCTGCTGGCGGCTCCGATTCCGGAAGGCGTGGAGGACTGGCAGGCGGCTTACACGACGCTGGCGTCGATCTCGATGCAGGCGGTGCGGCAGGCAGAAGTGCGGCTGGGAGATCGTGTGCTGGTGATGGGCCAGGGACTGGTCGGCCTGTTGGCCACGAGTTTGCTCCAAGCCTCCGGTGCGCGAGTGCTGGCGGTCGATTTCGTTTCATCACGTTTGCAAACAGCGCTGGCGATGGGCGCGGAGCGTGGGGTGAATCCGGCGGAGACGAAGGTCGAAGACGTGGTGCGTGAATGGACCAACGGCCACGGCGTGGATGCGGTGATCATCTGCGTGGGTGGCAAATCGAGCGGCCCAGCGGATCAGGCCATCGCTTGTCTGCGGGATCGTGGCGTGATGGTGATCACTGGCATTTACGATGCCGAACTGTCCTGGAAGACAGCCTACATGAAGGACATTCAGGTGCGCTACTCGCGCAGCTACGGTCCGGGTCGCTATGATCCGCAGTACGAGTGGGGCGGGAAGGATTACCCCATTGGCTATGTGCGCTGGACGGAGAACCGGAACTTCGAGGCGTGTTTGGAGCTGATGCGCACGGGGCAGCTTGATTTGAAACCTGTGACGACGCGGCGGGTGGGTTTTGAGAGCGTGTTGGAGGTTTACGACAAGCTGGAGAGCGAGCTTGGTGTGGTGATTGAGTATTTTAGTCCCGGCTTCAGCCGGTCTGGGGAGGTGGATTCTGCGGCGGAATCACAGATCCCAGGCCGCCTAAAGGCGGAACTACAGAACGGCGTTGGAACGCTCGATGTGATCGGCGCAGGAAACTTCGCGCGGACGATGCTTCTGCCGCATGTGAAGGGGAAAATCGTGCTGGGAACGATTGTGAACGCCACCGGCCTCAGCGCTCGACATGTGAAGGAGAAGTTCGGCTTCTCGACGGCGGAGACGGATGCTGCGAAAGTGTTTGGAAGTGAAACAGGCTGCCAGCCTGTAGGTTCGGAACAGGCTGGCAGCCTGTCTCACGCATTGATGATCGGCACGCGGCATCATCTGCATGCGCCGCTGGTGCTGAAGGCGCTACAAAGCGGTAAGCACACGTTTGTGGAGAAGCCGCTGTGCCTCACACGTGAGGAACTGGCGCAGATCGATGAGGCAATGGCCTCCACCCCCGGCAGCGTGATGGTGGGCTTCAACCGCCGCTTTGCGCCGGCAACACTCGCGATGATGCAGACGCTGCAAAACATCCCAGGCCCGAAGACGCTGTCGTTTCATGTGAACGCGGGCACTCTGGCGCCAGATCACTGGTATGCGAACGTCGAGGAAAGTGGCGGTCGTGTGCTGGGTGAGGCCTGCCACTTCTTCGACTTCGCCTGCCATGTGCTTGGCAGGCCGGTCAAGGTCACGGCGCAAACAGTCGGTCGTCCGGCGGTGCCGGATTCGGTGACGGCTCAAATTGAATTCGCGGACGGATCGTCGGCGCAGATCGTTTATTCGGCGGAAGGCGACTCGGCGTTTCCGAAGGAATCGTTTCGTGTGTTCGCGAGCGGCTCTGTCGTGGAGTGCGAGAACTTCATGCGACTCTCCATCTTCCAAAACCGCAAGCAGACGGTGAAAAAATTCGCCTCAAAGGGCCATGCGGAGGAGATGGCGGCCTGGCTGGCCTTTTTGCAGGGTGATGCAAAACATCCGCTGCCCTATGAGCAGGCGCGGCAGAGCATGCGGCTGACGTTTGCGGTGCTGGAGTCGATCCGTGAGGGCAGAGGAGTCGCCTTGTGATGAAGATCGCGTGGTATGCCCAAAGACTGCGTGCGATGAGCGCGAGCGAGATCGTGCATCGCGTGAGAGAGCGCCTGGGCAGGCTCAACGAGGCTGCGAAGCTCAAACACATCTCTCGTCGTCCTTGGGATGGCACGTTCATCGACTTTCCGCATCGACCCTGGCGTCAGCAGGTGCCGCCGGATTTGCGCAGGCAACTGGCCGCCGATGCGGAGAAGCTGGTGCGCGGCGAGTGGGAGCTGTTTGGCTGGAAAAGCGTGGAAGTCGGCGCGCCGCCCTGTTGGCACCGCGATGCGACGCTGGGCGTCGTAATCGACCCCGACACACCCTCGCGAAAACTCGATCACCGTCATCTGCCGCATGATGCGGATGCACGCGCGATCTGGGAGATCAATCGCTGGTCCGAAATGACGCGCATGGCGATGCACAGTGCGCTCAATGGTGACGTGCATGCCATCCGCGTCTCACAGCTCTGGCTCGAAGATTGGTGCGACCGCAACCCGCCCGGCCACGGCATCAACTGGACGAGTCCGCTCGAAGCAGGACTGCGTTTGATGAACTTCTGCTGGTTCGACGCGCTCGTGCGCGGCTGCAACGACCCCGCACTGGCCCGGCGGCAGAATGAACTGACCGCGCGCATTGTTCCTGTTCATGCCTGGTGGGTGTGGCAGCGCAAATCGTTCGGTTCTTCGGCCAACAACCACCTTATCGGCGAGCTGAGCGCTTTGGTGATGGCCATCACACGCTGGCCGTCTCTGGCGCTCATGATCTGCCCGGCGCAAAGCGTCTGGAAACTGCTGGAGCGCGAGATTTTGCGTCAATTCTCCACAGATGGCGGCAACAAGGAGCAGGCCTTGCATTATCACCTCTTTGCCTGGGAAATGAGCTGGCATGCAGGTCTGGCAGCGGATGGTTTGCAAGGCGAGGTGCTCGAACGGCTGACGAAAGCAGCGCAGTACTTCGTGGACGTCGTCGAAGCGCCCGAATGCTGGGATTTCGGCGACTCGGATGACGCGCAGGTGTTGCCGCTGGCGGTGAAGCGTTCCAACGCGGTCGCTGAGTTTCGCGGCTGGTTGCTGGGCCGGGCGGACGGCGCGGCGTTGCGCTACTGGCTGGGCGAGCCACCGCAGGGCGTGAAAGCCTCCATGCGCAGCAAGTGGCTGGTGCAGCAGGAGAGCGGGCAGGTGGTCTGGCGTGATGCGCGCTGGACCGTGCGTGCCGATGCTTCGCCACTGGGTCTTGGCAGCATGGCGGCGCATGGGCACCTCGACGCGCTGCATGTCTCGCTGTGGTTTGAGCAGCATGCGCTTGTGATTGATCCGGGAACCGGCGCTTATTATGGCAACACCGCGTTGCGCTCTCGCCTCGCCTCATGGGAGGCGCACAACGGCCCCGTGCCGGTCTCAGGCCGTCATACGCCGCGACGTTTGGGGCCATTTTTGTGGATGAATCATCACGCCACTCCGAAACTGGAACTGTGCCAAGACATCTGCGTCATGAGCCTTGAATGTGACAACAAATTCGTGCAACGCGCCGTGAACGCCGCGCAGGGATGTGTCGAAATTTGCGATGAGGTCGGCATGGAGGTGCCACACGTCGTGACGTGGCAGCTCGCACCCGGCTGGCGCGTCGAGCAGGAGCGCAAAGACGGCTTCGTCTGCCATCATGCTGAGTCGATTTCGGTGCATGCGACGTTCCACGGAACGGCCATTGAGTCTTGGGAGATCGTGGAGCGCGAGGCATCGCCGCATTTTCGGGAGCAGGTGACGACGCAAGCCGTGACCATCACTTTCAAAGGCACGCTAACGACCGTTTGGCGTAAAGCCGGGTGATTCAGCCATCTTTTTGAAGCAAAGCCGAGGCGCGGGAGATCATCCCGCGCCTTTTTCTTTTCCCGGGCAATGGCGTATCTTTCAAAGACCACGAAAAATTGCCGTAGTTGTGGCCTTGAGCAAATCTGGGCGCTCGCCATAGAAAGCGGCTCCCAATCCACCTTAGCAACGATCATGCGACTCCAAGACCAAGTCATTCTCATCACCGGCAGCACCACCGGCATCGGCGAATTCATGGCGCGGCGTTTCGTCGCTGAAGGCGCCAAAGTCATCCTGCATGGCCGTGACGCCGCGCGTGGCGAGGCATTGAGAAAAGAACTCGGCAGCGACAAGACAGCGTTTTGCCAGGGAAGTCTCGAAGACCCCGCTTACCCTGAAAAACTGGCCGCAGATGCCATCGCCGCCTTCGGCAAGGTCGATGCGCTGGTGAACAACGCCGCGCTAACCATCCGCGGGCGCATTACCGAGACCGACGCGGTCTTCTTTGACCGCATGATGGCAGTGAACGCCCGTGCGCCGATGCTGCTCATCCGCGCACTGTTGCCCGAATTGAAGAAAAACACCGGCGTGGTGCTGAACATCGGCTCCGTGCTCGCCCATTGCGGCCAAGCGAACATGCTGGCCTACTCCATGTCCAAAGGTGCCCTCATGACGATGACGCGCAATCTGGCGGATTCGCTCGGCATGGACCGTGTGCGTGTGAACCAGCTCAATGTCGGCTGGACGCTCTCAGACAACGAATACCAGGTGAAACTGGGCGACGGACTCGGCGAAGGCTGGCCGGAGCGCCTGCCGCCTTCGGTGGTGCCGATGGGCCGTCTTTTGATGCCGGAAGACATCGCCGCCGCTGCCGTCTATTGGGTGGGCCGCGAGAGCTATCCCGTCACCGGCACGGTGGCTGAGTTGGAGCAGTATCCGATCATCGGCCGCTACGCGAACGCCGAGGGCGACGAGACGAAATGACGAAATCAGAATGTCGAATGACGAATTGAAACAGAGAAAAGAAAAACTGAGCACCACAAGACCATGAAACTGATCCGCTTTGGCAACCCTGGAGAAGAAAAACCCGGCCTTCAACTCGAAGACGGTCGCCGCATCGACGCGAGCGCGTTTGGCAGCGACTACGATGAAAAATTCTTCGGTGGTGACGGCTTGGAACGTCTCGCCGCCTGGGCAAAAGCCAACGCCGCTTCCGCACCGACGGTGGCTGCTGGCACGCGTCTCGGCCCGTGCATCGCACGTCCGAGCAAGATCATCTGCATCGGCCTGAACTACAGCGATCATGCCAAGGAAAGCGGCATGTCGATTCCGGCGGAGCCGATTGTGTTTTTCAAGGCCACGTCGGCGATTGTCGGCCCGAATGACAACGTCGTCATCCCACGCAACTCGAAGAAGACCGACTGGGAGGTCGAACTGGCCTTCGTGATCGGCAAAAAGGCCAGCTACGTCTCCGAAGACGACGCGCTGAGCCATGTGGCCGGTTACTGCGTGCATAACGACTACAGCGAGCGCGAATGGCAGCTAGAGCGCGGTGGTCAATGGGTCAAAGGCAAGAGTTGTGACACCTTCGCGCCCATCGGTCCGTTTCTTGCCACGAGCGATGAGATCCCTGATCCGCAAAACTTGAAGCTCTGGCTCAAGTTGAACGGCAAGACGATTCAAAACAGCAGTACGGCTCAAATGATCTTCGGCGTGAAGACGCTGGTGAGTTATCTGAGCCAGTTCATGAGCCTGCTGCCCGGAGACATCATCACCACCGGCACGCCTCCCGGCGTCGGTCTTGGCTTCAAGCCTGAGCCCGTCTTCATGAAGCCTGGCGACGTGATCGAACTCGGCGTCGAAGGTCTTGGCGAGCAGGGGCAGACCGCCGTTGCGGCGGGTTGATCTTCGTGCCACTTCGTCTTAAACGAGCGCATGGATGAACCCTACACCCAGCGCTTCGGCGGCATCGGGCGGCTTTATGGAGCCACCGCCTTGCCACGTCTTGCGGCTGCGCACGTCGCCATCGTCGGTGTTGGCGGCGTCGGCTCATGGATCGTGGAAGCCCTTGCCCGCAGTGGCATCGGCGAGCTGACGTTGATCGACATGGACGATGTCTGCATCACCAACACCAACCGCCAGCTTCCCGCGCTCGCTCAGACGGTGGGCGTGACCAAAGTGGATGTGCTGGCCGCCCGTGTGGCCGAAATCAATCCCGCCTGCCGCGTGAATCGCGTGATTGAATTCCTCACCGAGTCGAATGTGGATCGTCTGCTGGCGCCGAATTTCGATTTCGTCGTCGATGCCATCGACCGCACCTCGATTAAGGCGCTCATCATCGCTAAATGCCACACACGCGGCCTGCCTGTCATCACTTCGGGCTCTGCCGGTGGTCGTCGTGACCCCACGGTCATCAAAATCGCCGATCTCGGCCATGCCGGTTCTGACCCGCTGCTCCGTGGCGTGCGTCAGTGTCTGCGGCGAGATCACGGCTTTGCCAAAAGCGAGCAGCACCGTCCCGTGACGATGAATGTGCCCTGTGTTTTCTCCACCGAGAAGCCCGTTTACCCGTGGGCAGACGGCTCCTGCGCCCTCGAGCCGGAGCAAGGTGCCGAAAGCGGCCTCCGCCTCGATTGCGCTGCTGGTTTCGGTGCCGCAACGTTTGTGACCGGTGCCTTTGGCTTCATGCTCGCTGCGGAAGTGGTGAGAGAGCTGACAAAAACGCAAGTGTGAGCATGCACGAGCGCAGGTGACGCCTTCATCGGGGCCTGCCGCCACGATTCAGTTCGTCAAAGGCCTCGTCGAAGGCCGCCGCGAGCGCCTGCCAATCTGCCGCGGATGTTTGCCAACCGCCGCTGACGCGCACCACGCGTTTCAACTCCTCCGCGCTGGCTCCCAGGGCACTGACAACGACAGACGAGCCCTCCTTGCCAGAGCTGCACGCCGAACCGGTGGAGATGCTAAAGCCACGCCGCGAAAGCGCTGTGAGCCATTTCAGATTGTGATGCGCGGGCATCACCATCAGCACCGTGTTCCACAGACGCGGTGCGGCTTCGCTGATCACACGCAAGCCGTCGAAATGCGAGCGCAAGGTAGCGATGAAATCATCGCGCCGCTGGCTTTGGTCGGTTTCGATTTCACCTAGATGAGGTGTGATCGTCTCCAAGGCCACCACCATCGCTTCAATGGCCGGATAATTTTCGGTGCCGGCTCTGCGGCCGCTTTCCTGCGGCCCGCCGCGCATGAAGTGGAGTCGTGAGTCTTCCGCAGGCAGCACGAGAAAGCCGCAGCCCTTTGGGCCGCCGAATTTGTGGGCACTGCCGGTGATGAAGTCGCATTCACCGAGGTTGGAGGCCTCCCGTTTGCCAATCCACTGCGCCGCATCGGTGTGAAATGGCACGCTTTGTTCGCGGCAGAGCGCGGCGATCTCGCTCCAGGCCTGCAACGCTCCGCTTTCGTTGTTCGCGGCCATCACGGAGACGAGTGCGGGGCGTTGGGCGGTGATCAAGGCCTTCACTGCGTCAGGTTCGACGATGCCATTCGCATTCACAGGCAAATCCAATGCATTGCGTGATGGCATGCGAATGCTGGGATGCTCAATCGCCGAAATAGCCACCGTCTCGAACGCCGCCATCAAGGTGTTGTTCGACTCCGTGGCTCCGCTGGTGAACACGATCCGCTCCGCCTCGACACCGATGAGCGTGCCGAGCCGTTCACGGGCGGATTCGAGCCGCTGGCTGGCGATTCCGGCATCGCGATAAAGGCTGGACGGGTTGTGCCAGTGCTTCTCGCTCGCCAGCAGCCACGCTTCACGCGCCGCCGGGTGCAGTGAGATCGTGGCGTTGTGATCAAAGTAACCGTTCATGAGGCAGGCTTGAACCGCGAGGGCAGCGGGATGTGCAGGATCATCAGCACGAACGCGAGGGCGATGTAGGGCAGCCAAGCCTCGATCCGGCCGCTGGAACTGACGCCGTTGACGAATCCGAGCGCTCCAATGCCTTCGCTCAGCGCAAAGACCACCACATGGCCCGCGATGAAACGCCCCCGATGCGCCGGATCATCCAAACTGAGAGTGCCAGCGGCAAAACCGCCGAGCAACAGCTTGCGCAGCACAAAACTCAAGGCTGCCGCGCTGCCAGCCGCCAGGGCGATGATGTTGCTGAAGCTCGAAGTGTCGGCTTTGCCGGGTGCAAAGGTCATCAAGTTGATCATTCCTGCATAGACCAGAAGCGAGGTGCATAAGGCTCCCCAGATGATGAAGACGATGAGCTGGACGGGTTTCATGGCTGGACCGTGATGCGTTGCGGATGCGTGTAAACATTCATGGTTTCACCTCGCAGGAAGCCAACGAGCGTTTGATGCGCCTCTTGGGCAAAATCGACGGCGAGGCTGCTCGGGGCCGAAATGGCCGCGACGAGCGCGATGCCGCCGGCGAGGGCCTTTTGGATGATCTCAAATGACACACGACCGCTGACGAGCAGGATGTGCTGGTCGAGCGGCAGCAGGC
This sequence comes from Verrucomicrobiota bacterium, assembly GCA_026397635.1. GTDB lineage: Bacteria > Verrucomicrobiota > Verrucomicrobiia > Verrucomicrobiales > Verrucomicrobiaceae > Prosthecobacter. The sequence goes on from JAPLUL010000093.1 coordinate 31,106, forward strand.
CGTGCATGAGCGCGTGGCCCAGAATCTTATCCAACGCGTTGTGGCGGCCCACGTCCTCGCGCAGGACGAGCAGATTGCCTGCGAGATCGAACAGACCGCTGGCATGCAGGCCGCCAGTTTTGGAAAATGTCTCCTGCGCGGCCCGCAGCTTGTCCGGGAGGCTGGCGATCAGGGCAGGGGAGACCTGCCAAGCACCCTTCACGGCTGGAAACTGCTGAAACACGCTCTCGATGCTCGTCTTGCCGCAGAGGCCGCAGCTTGAGGCGCTGAAGACATGACGCGTGAGCGAGTCCCAGTTCACCACCGCGCCGCCGAGCAGCACATCGACGATGTTGCCGTGCTTGTTGCCAGTGCTGGGGCATTGCGAGACCTCCAGAATGTCACGCGGCTGCTGCACCACGCCCTCGCTGACGAGAAATCCAGCGGCAAGTTCTTCGTCATGACCCGGCGTGCGCATGACCACGGCCACGCTGCGGCCTTCCACGCGGATTTCGAGCGGCTCCTCACGGGCAGTGACATCCGCCACCTCGCTCACGCCGCCATGGGCGGTGAGTTTGCGCACTTGCACCTCGGTGATGGTGGCGCTGCTCATGTCACGAGGTCTCCATGAAATCCGCCGCCAGCACGCCGGCGGGTACGCGGCGCGGCTCGGCGATGAGGCGCACCATTTTGTCAAAGATGTCGCGTCCGCGAATGATCTCGATCTCCACACGCATGAAGTAGAAGGGGATGTCCGCCACCGGCAGCTTCGGGAAGCGAACGTAGTCTTTCTCCGTCGTGACCATGCAGTGGACGTCACGCCGCACGCAGCGCTCGACGAACTGCTTCACCTCGGGCCCGCGGAAGCGATGATGATCCGGGAAGCGGGCAATGACCTCGACTTTCGCGCCGAGTTTTCGTAGGCCTTTTTCAAAGCTCTCCGGCACGGCGATGCCGGACAAAGCGCCGACGAACTTGCCCTTCAAGCCGTCAATGGGGATGCGCTCACCGGTGTGGATGTCCTCATAATGCATGGCACGGTGGCGGCACTCAATGATCTCAGCAGCGCGGTTGTAGCGGCGGATTTGCTGGATGATCTCCTCGGTGTCGCCATCGGACTTGGTGATGAAGATGTAGCTGGCGCGGCGCAGGCTGCGGGGCGGCTCGCGCAGGGTGCCGCGGGGCAGCATGAAGCCGTTGCTGCCAAAGGGGGCGGTTTTGTCGATGAGGACGATGTCGTGGCGGTGTTTGAGCTTGAGGTATTGCAGGCCGTCATCCAGCACGAGCACATCCGCGCCAAATTTTTGAATCGCATGCGCGCCAGCCTTCACGCGGTTTTTGTCCACCACGACGGGGATGCCGACGCAGTTTTTCGCCAGCATGAAGGGCTCATCACCCGCGTTGTGGGAGTCCAGCAGCACCTTTTCGCCATCCGAGACGACGCGCGGCGGCAGTTCTTCTGGCTTCGGGGCGAATCCGAGCTTGGCGGCAAGTTTTTTGGAGAAGGGCAGTTTCTTCTGCCGCTTGCTTTTGTAGCCGCGGCTCAGGATGCACACGCGGCGGCCATGCTCGTGCAGTGCCTTGGCCAACATCTCGACGACGGGCGTCTTGCCTGTGCCGCCGACGGTCAAATTGCCCACGCTGATGACCGGCACGCCGAGGTGGTGGTCATGAATGTAGCGATGGCGGTATAAATAGAGCCGTGAGCGCACCGCAGCGGAGTAAATCGCCGACAGACCACGAAACACCAGCCGCAGCAGGTTGGCACGAACGCCACGGCGGTTGTTGATGACGACGTCGATGACGAAGTTTTCGAGGTCTTCCAGGGTGTCTCTCACTTGAGCGGCATTGGAGGCGGGGAAGGGGGCCGCGTCAATCAGTCGCCTTGCTGTTTGCGCGGGCATTTCGTAGCCTGCGGCATGAAATTCGTTCTTCTGAGCCTGCTCGTCTTGGTTCCATCACTGCAAGCCCGCACTTTGGCCGAGGCTGCTGTGCTACAGGCTAAGGCTCTGGAGGCTGGCTGCATCGTCACCGGGGAGCGGGTCGGAGGTCAGGTGAGTTTTGCACTTGCTGGCAAAGCGACCGAGGCCGGGAACACGCCGCCGGAGAAACTCGTCTTTGAGATCGGTTCGATCACCAAGGTCTTCACCGGGCTGCTTTTGGCGCAGGCGGTGGTGGAAAAGAAAGTGACGCTGGAGACGACGATCAGCAGCGTGCTTGATCCCCAGCTGAAGTTTGCCGATCCACGCGTCGCTGCCATCACGCTGAAGCAGTTATCCACACACACCAGCGGCCTCCCACGTTTGCCGGACAACCTGGACGCTGGAGCTGTCGAGGGTGATCCGTATGCGCATTATGATGAAAAACTGCTGCTCGCCTATCTCACGAGTGCCAAGCTCGAAGGCGAGGGGCCGTACTCATGCAGCTACTCGAACCTGGGCGTTGGTCTGTTGGGGCATCTGCTCGGAAAAGTTTATGGGATGAGCTGGGAGAAGGCGGTGGTGGCCAAAATCTGCCTGCCGCTCGGTTTGAATGACACCGCAGTGCATCCAGGGCCGCTGCTGCCGCTGGCGACACCGCACGCGGGTGAAAAAGGGGTGAAACCATGGCATCTCGACGCCATGGCCGGAGCCGGGGCGCTGCGCTGCACGGCGGCGGATTTGCTGAAGTTTGGCGAGGCGATGCTGCATCCTGAACAAACACCACTCAAAGACGCCTTTGCCATCGCGCTGCAAGCGCAGGCGGATGCACCGGCCATGGGCGGCCAGATCGGCCTCGGTGTGTTTTTGGGCAAGCGCGAGGGTGAAAGTTTCTTCAGCCACGATGGTGGAACAGGCGGCTACAGCTCGTCGTTGCAAGTCATCCCGTCGAAGGAGATCGTGCGTGTCGCCTTGATCAACAACAACAGCCTCAGCGGCTCGGCGGTCATCGCCGCGATGTCCGATGCCAAACCTACCACGCCACAAAAGCCGAAGGAGATTTCACTCCCGGCAGAGACGATGGCGGAATACCCCGGTGTTTATGAATTGGACCGCGACTCACGCTTTACCGTGCTGCTGCGTGACGGCCAGCTTTGGGTGAACCTCACCGGCCAGGCCTTTCTGCGTGCCTTTGCCAAAGCGCCCGATCGTTTCTTTTACAAGGCGGTGGCGGCGGAGATCGCCTTCAATCGCGAGCAGGGGCAGATCCAAGCGCTCACGCTGTTTCAAAACGGCCGTGAACTCACGGCGAAGCGCACCCCTGCGCTGCCACCGAACTACAAGCTGCGCCCCGCGAAGGAACTCCAGCCCTACGCGGGCGAGTACCTTCTCATGGGCTTGAAGAAATTCACGCTTGCCGTGCGTGGCGGTACATTGTTCGCCCAGCTTGAGGGCCAGGAGGCGGCACCGGTGTTTGAAACGGCGACGGATCGTTTTGAGTACGATGTGGTGAAGGCCATTCTCATTTTCGCCCGAGATGATCAAAAGCAGATCAGCGGCTTTACCCTTCTGCAAAACGGCCTGCCCATCTCCGCCGCTCGGGTCAAGCCCCCGACCAGTGCCCCGTCGAAGTGAAGCGGTTTTCCTTCTCCGCTAGCGCCAGCAGCGTCTGAAAATGCGGGCTGTTGCTCTCACGATGCACGATGCTGGTCTCGATGTCTTTGAAGCCGGCCTTGCCGAGCATTTCGTGAAGATCGCTCTCGGAAAAGCCTAGCCACACATCTGCGTAAAGGTCCCGCGCCTTCTCAAACTGGTGCTTCAGCAGATCCAGCACCACGATGCGCCCACCGGGCTTCAGCATCGTGTGCGCGGCCTTCAGTGCCTTCTCGGGATTCTGCGCATGGTGCAGCGCCTGGCTCAGAAACACGAGATCGACACTCAGCGGCGTGATTGGCGGCTCCTCAATGTCTCCCAAGCGGTATTCGAGGTTCGTGAAGCCATGCTGCTTCGCCAGATCTGAGCCATAGGTCACCATCTTCTCGCTGTTATCGACCGCGATGACCTTTTTCGCCCGCTGCGCCAGCAGTTGTGAAAGCGTGCCCTCACCTGCGCCGAGATCGGCGATGACCAGCGGCGGCATCAGCTTGAGCAGCGTCTCGCCGAGACCCTTCCATGAGCGTCCGGGGATGTAGTGGCGGCCAAATTTGCCAGCGAGCGCGTCAAAATAGGCCTGCGCTGTCTGCGCCCGCTTTTTCAGCACGACCTTGAGGGCTTCCGCGTCCTTTTTGACCTCGCGCAGCTCCATTCCTGCCGCTTCGAGAAGGGCCAGGAAGTGCTCGTGTGTGGGCTGGTCCTTCGCGTTCGGATCATCGAGCTGGTAGAGCCGGTTCTTCCCGCTGCGGCGGTCGCTGACCAGTCCGGCAGCCTTCAATTTGGCCAACTGGGCCGAGATGTTCGACTGCGGTAGCGACAGTACATCCTGCATCTCCGCCACGCTCAGCTCCTCCTGCTTGAGCAGCAGCAGAATCCGCACCCGCGTGGGATCGGCGATGAGGCTGAGAGATTTGAGAACGGAGGCCACTTTTAAGCATCGTATCAACGCATGATGATACATCAATGCCGGAGTTTGCGGAGGGTGGATGGTCGTGAGCGGATGGTTGATGGCCAGATTTAGAGTCCATCAACAGTCAACCACCCACCATCAACACCCTCACAGCTTCGAGGCCGCCCAAATCCCGGCCTTGCGCTGCTCCGCCTGCTTTCTCAGTGCCTGAAGCTCCAGAGCGTAGTCATTCAAGGAGCGGGCATCCGAGGGCAGGCTCGTCGTCACGCCCGCCACACGCGCAAAGCCCTGCTGCACGAGCAAATCGGCCAGATAGACCCAGCTCCCAGGCGTGTGCTCCACGAGAATCAGCGCGTAAAAGCGGCTGCGCTCCGGCACCTGCTCCCAGCGCGTCATGACGCTGAATGGGCGGTCTTTGAGGAGCTGGGTGACATATTGCGTCGCCTTCAGACCTTCTGAGACCACCTTCTCGCCCGATACATCAAAATACCGTGCTTGCTCCTGGACGCGTTGCGGATGCGTCCAGGATGCGTCCAGCGCATCCACAAAATAGAGCACAAACACCTGCTCATCTTCCGTGTCGCTCACTTTGATGCGCAGCGTGTCCGCCTCGTTCGTCCGGCTCTCGATGAAACGCGCTTTCGGGAACACCTTGAACTCAGGCAGCGCGGCGGGGCCGTTCTCCAGGCTCTGGCCCGGCGGCAACTGCGCTACACTCACGGGCAGCGCGGGCAGCGGGTCCGGGCGGCTCCCCTTCAGCAAGATCGCCACCAGCACAATGATCAGCACCAGCACGCAGGTGATGGCGAGATTGAGCAAGGTGTCGCGGAGGGGCATCGCGGGGCAATAAAGATGGGGTCGGTCACTTTCCCGTGATCACAGGCACGCTCAAGCCGCAAGTGATGCAAAGGGCAGAAGCTGAAACGCAGGGTGATTTTCCATCAAGATGAAAGAAAACACACTGCAATCCACGATTGGTATGACCTCCTACCAATTGGCAATGACTCTCTCCCCGCTCAAATCCACCCCGTCACTCGTCGATCAGGTCTGCTCGCGCCTTGCGCGTCAGTTGCGTGACGAGGTCGAGTCTGGCGGCGGCAAACTGCCGCCCGAACGCCTCATGGCTGAAAGTCTCGGCGTCAGCCGCACCGTGCTGCGCGAGGCCACGAAACGCCTCGAACTGCAAGGACTGCTCGAAATCCGCCACGGCAGCGGCATTCGGGCCGTCAACCGCCTCCATAAGCCGCTCAGCGGCTCTCTTTCGCTGCTTCTGCCCGAACTTCCTGAACGGCTACGCCAATTGAATGAGGCTCGTGCGGTCATTGAGCCTGAAATCGCGAGGCAGGCCGCACTGAAAGCCCAAACGGCTGATTTGAAGCAACTTCGCGTCATCCATGACCGATTGGTGGCCGCAGAGACCCACGATGAAGCGGTCGAGGCCGACATCGACTTCCACCGCACCCTTGCCCGTATCGGTGGAAACGAGATTTTGAAGCTCATGCTCGAATCGCTGGCCGATCTCGGTCGGGAAAGCCGCCGCGTGACTATCGGCAATGTCGGCCAGCAGCGTGCCATCGACCACCACACCGCCATCCTGACCGCTGTGGCCGCTCATGATGCCAACGCTGCCGCCAAGGCGATGAAACATCACATGGACGAGGCCGCCCGCGATCTCGCCGCCAAAACCAAGACCAAGCGATGAAACCTGCGCTCTTCCTCTTCTACATCACCTCTGCGGTCGCTGTCGATTTCGACCGCGAGATTCGCCCGCTGCTCCAGGAGCGCTGCATTGAGTGCCATGGCGAGACGAAACAAAAGGGCGAACTGCGTCTCGATGCGAAGACATTCGCCTTCAAAGGAGGTCATGAGGGGCCGGCCATCGTGGCGGGTAAAATCGACAAGTCGCCCCTCTTCCAGCGCATCACCCAAGCGGACGAGGAAGAGCGCATGCCGCCCAAAGGCGATCCGCTGACGCCATCTCAAATCAAAACCATCCAAACCTGGATCGAGTCCGGTGCTGCGTGGCCCGAAAACGCTGCAGACACCGCCGCGCTGGCCGACAAACGCCTTCAGCACTGGGCCTGGCAACCCGTCCAGACACCGTCAGCAGGTGCCACGATTGATTCCATCATCCAAACCAAACTCAAACAGCACAAGCTGACCCCCAGCTCCGAAGCCGATCCGCGCACACTCATCCGCCGCCTCACGTTCGACCTCCACGGACTTCCGCCAACGCCCGCTGAAGTTGAGGCGTTTGTGAACGAGTGCCGTTCGGGTTCGTCATTCGTCATTCGTGATTCGTCATTGTCGGCCCTGGCCGACCGCCTGCTGGCCAGTCCACGCTACGGTGAGCGCTACGCCCGCCACTGGCTCGACATCGCGCACTACGCCGACACGCACGGGTTTGAGCGCGATCAGCGTCGTGACAATGCATGGCATTACCGTGATTACGTCATCAATGCGCTCAACGCTGACAAACCTTACGACCAGTTCCTTCGCGAGCAGATCGCAGGGGATGTACTCTCGCCAAACGATCCCCAAGCCATCGCCGCCACGGGCTTTCTTGCGGCGGGGCCGTGGGATTTCGTCGGGCAGGTCGAAACGAAGAGCGAGGTGCTCCGCCGCAGCGCCCGCACGCTTGATCTCGATGACATGGTTACGCAGGTGATGACCGCGGCATGCGGCGTCACGGTGAATTGTGCCCGCTGCCATGATCACAAGCTCGATCCCATCTCGCAGCGTGAGTATTACTCGCTCTGGTCTGTCTTCGCCGGTTTGAAACGCGGGAATCGTGATCTCGACACTGCCGAGGCAACACGAATCGCCACAGAGCGGGCCCAAACGCACAGCCGGCTGCGCCAAGTCACCACCGAACTCGCCAAACTGACCGGCCGAGGCCTCGACCTCGCTGACATGATCGGCGGCGGCAACGGACTGGGTACGGGCACGAAAGGCGCGGGCCTGCATCTCGGCAATGGCACTGTTGCGAAGGATAAACTCGGCTACCACCGCGACATCAAAGCCAACCGCCTTCAGAAACCCGAGTGGGGTCATGTGAACGCCCCCAAGTTTGTGCAGTGGCTGTTTGTTCCTGATGGTCGCGAGGAAGTAAACATCGCCTTCAAAAAGCCCGTGAAAGGGGTGCCACTCACCTCCGCACACACCTGGGATGCCATCCGCAACGGCCCACTCAACGCGCAAGTCTCCACCACCCTCGATGGCACTGATTTTGCCAAAGAAGGCCACAGCATCCTCGGATTGCACGCGAATAGCGCCGTCACCTTCGATCTCAAAGAAATTCGCCAGGCCAGCGGCTACACGAAGATGCGGCTCACCGCGATGGTCGGTTTTGGAGCGAGCAAACAAGGCGCCAGCAGCCTCGCCGATTTCACCGTCTTCGTTGGGGGTGATCAAAAATTTCAGCGCCTGAAGATGCGCAAAGATGAATTCGCACACATCGACCTCAGCATCCCCGCTGATGCGCCGACGCTCACGTTGATCGCCACGGATGGTGGCGACGGCGGCATCGCCAACGATCTTCTCTTCCTCGGCGACGCCAAACTCACGCTCGACATCGAATCGCAACCACTCTCGGCTGCCGACAAAGCCCGTGTCCAAACGCTGCGGGCCGAGGAAAAGCAGCTCAGCGCCAAGCTGAACGCCAAAGTCGCCACGGACAAGGTTTATGCTGTCATCGCAGACAAACCGCCCGCCATACAGATCCTCAAACGTGGTGATCCCGAATCTCCCGCCGATGAATCCATTCCACCCGGCACGCTCAGCCTACTGCGCGATCTCAAACCTGCTCTCGGCACACTCGCAACCTCTGAAGGTGACCGCCGCAAGGCTCTCGCTGATTGGATCTCGGATCCGCGCAATCCTTTGACAAGACGCGTCATCGTCAACCGCCTCTGGCACTGGCATTTCGGCCAAGGCATCGTGAACACCCCCAGCGACTTCGGCCTCGGGGGTGGCAAACCTTCGCATCCCGAGCTTCTCGATTACCTTGCCGATGAGTTGCTGAAAAGCGGCTGGTCCCTCAAGCACATGCACAAACTAATCGTGATGTCGCAGACGTATCGGCAGGAATCAAGGAGGGGCGCTTTGCAAGCGCCCTCGGCGGTTGAAAACCGCCGTTCCTTGGAGATCGACTCCAACAACCGCCTCCTCTGGCGGCAAAACCCACGCCGCATCGAAGCCGAGGCCACGCGTGATTTCGTCCTCGCCATTTCCGGTAAGCTCAATCTCCAGCAAACAGGCGGCCCCGGCTTCGCCGACTTCACTTACACCGAAAGCTACGCGCCGGTGTATCAGCACATCACGGCCGACACGCCGGAGTTGTGGCGGCGCAGCATCTACCGCTTCGTCGTGCGTAGCACCCCGCAGAAGTTCCTCACCACGCTCGACTGTCCCGATCCCGCAAACCTCACGCCTGCGCGCCTGACCACTACCACCGCGCTGCAATCCCTCGCCCTCTTCAACAACGACTTCATCCTCCGCCAGTCCCGCTATTTGGCCGAGCGCTTGCAAAACGAAGCCGGTGCCGATGTCTCCAAGCAAATCGACCTCGCCTACGCCCTCGCCTTCTCCCGTGAACCCACAACCGAGGAACGGCAACTCGGAACTCAATTCATCCAAACCAGCGGCCTTTTTGCCTTCTGCCGCTCTCTGTTCAACGCCAACGAGTTTGTCTATGTGGACTAGCCTTCGTCATCCTCAAAGAGCCATCGCCGATGTTCGTGATGGATCTGTAGAATGGTCACGAGTCTCTTGGCTTCGTCGATGGTGTAGAGTATGCGCCAACCAACACCCGACTTACACGGGCGGAAGAGCATCTGGCGGATTTCAACGATTGGGTTCCAGCGTCCATTCTCAGGGGCCATCCCGTATCGTCGAGGTTCTGCTGTCAGCTTCTCCAGTTCTGGCTCGAGCGCCGTTACCCAGCGCTCGGCAAGCTCATCGCCACCGTGCCGTTCGTCAGACTCATACCAGGCCACCTGCCTCTCGACAGCAGCCTTTGCCTCGTTTGACAGCTCCCAGCGATATTTCATTTGGACGCCCTGCGTTTAGCTATGGCCGCGCGAATTTCCTGAAAAGCCTGTGGCCCTGGAGTGCCCCGCTTACCTTCAGCATAAGCCTCAACGGCGGACTTCAATTCCATGTCCAGCCGGTATTCTTCCGCTGCTTGCGCCATCTTATCAAAGGCGGCAACGGACAGCACCACCGCTGTCGCTTTCCCATTGTGAGTCAAAACACGCGGCCGGTTGTGTTTCTTCAGCTCCGCCGTGTGCTTGCGCGTCTGGCGGGCAAAGTCGGTGAGGCTGACGACATCTCTTTCAAGGATCATGTTCATGCCCGCAGGCTAGCACAGAATTGTGTGCGTCAGCAACCCTCCGTTTCACCTCCATGAAAGCCCATCCCTCACGCCGCTCATTCCTCCAAGCCGCCGCTGGTGGCATCGGCAGTCTCGCTTTGACCTCCATGCTAGCACGTGGTGCGCAGCCGCATCACACGGCGAAGGCGAAGCGCGTCATCCAGATCTTCTGCCCCGGCGGCATGAGCCATGTGGACACGTTTGATTACAAGCCGGAGCTGATCAAACGCGCGGGCAAACCCTTCGATCCTGATGGCAAGCTGCAGTTCTTCGCGTCGAAGCCCGGCAACTGCCAGCCGAGCTACTATCCTTTCAAACAGCACGGCGAGTGCGGGCGCTGGGTGAGTGATTTGTTTCCCAAACTCGCCACGCAGGTCGATGACATGGCCTTCATCTACTCCATGCAGAGCAAGACCGCGCTGCACGGCCCCGGTTGCTTCATGATGAACACCGGGCAAACGCTGCCCGGCTTCCCCAGCATGGGGGCCTGGGTCACCTATGGCCTCGGCAGCGAGAGCGAAAATCTGCCTTCCTTCGTCGTGTTGCCCGATCCACGCGGCCTTCCACCCGGTGGCCCGATTAACTGGGGCGCGGGCTTCCTCCCCGCCGTGCATCAGGCCACCACGCTCGATGCCACGAACGTCGAGCAGCCCATCGCCGATCTTTTCCCGCCGAAGGACTTCAGCGGCACCGGGCGCGTGCAGGATCAGCAAACGCTCGCCTTCCTGCAAAAGCTCAACCGCCAGCACGCCGCGCAGCGCACCGCCAACACCGAACTCGACGCCCGCATCGCCGCCTATGAAATGGCCGCGCGACTCCAGCTCAGCGCTCCCGAAGTCACCAACCTCAGCGGCGAAACCGACCTCACGAAGAAGCTCTACGCCATCGACGATCCCGAGATCGGCCCCTTTGGGCGCCAGTGCCTGATGGCCCGCCGGCTCGCCGAGCGCGGCGTGCGCTTCATTCAAATCTACTGCGGTGCTGAAAACACCACGGCGAAGAAAATCCGCCCGAACTGGGACAGCCACGAAGACCTCGTGCGCGACCACGGCTACTGGGGCGCTGTGCTAGACACCGGCGCGAGTGCGTTGCTCGCCGATCTCAAATCACGCGGCCTGCTGGAGAGCACGCTCGTCATCTGCACCACCGAATTCGGCCGCCAGCCCGCTGCACAAGGGGCAGGCAAAGGCCGCGACCACAACGCCGGAGCCTTCACGGCCTGGATAGCCGGTGGCGGCATCAAGGGCGGCACTGGCTACGGCAGCACCGACGAGCTGGGCTTCAAAGCCGTCGAAAACATCACCCACAGCTACGAACTTCACGCCACCGCGCTGCATCTGCTCGGCATTGACCACGAGAAGCTTACCTTCTATCACAACGGCCTCCAACAACGACTCACCGGCCTCGAAGGGCATGGGGTGATCAAGGAGTTGCTCGCGTAATTCATTCACCACTCATGCCTCACACCGTCAGCATCGACTGGCGCACCGCTCCGCACACAGCGCCGGGCATCGCAACACTCAAAAAACTGCCGCGCCATCCTCGCCGCTCTCTTCGATGATCGAAGACGAACCGCTGCGCTGCTCGAAAATGTCGTGAATGGCATCGAGTTACCACAATTCGTTGAGAAGTCGCTGAAGTGGCTGCGTTACCACGCATCGCCATGAAGTCTTTCCTCGCTGCTTTTTTTGCCCTCGTTGTCTGCGCTGCCGCGCAGCCGAAGTTCAACGTCCTGCACATCGTCTCGGACGATTTGAACACCTCGCTCGGCTGCTACGGACACACGCAGGTGAAGTCACCGCACATTGACAAGCTCGCGGCTGGTGGTGTGCGGTTTGAGAAGGCGTACTGCCAGTTCCCGCTCTGCAATCCCAGCCGCGCGTCCTTCATGACCGGCATGCGTCCCGGCAGCACGAAGGTGTTTGAGAACAGCACGCATTTCCGCGCAGCGCTGCCGGACGTGCTGAGCATTCCGCAGACTTTTTCGAAGGCGGGAGCGTTCGCAGCGCGAGTCGGTAAACTCTACCACTACGGCGTGCCCACGCAGATCGGCACGAGCGGGTTGGATGATGAGCCGTCGTGGCAGCAGGTGGTGAATCCAATCGGGCATGATAAGAAAGTAGAAGATCAGATCCACACGCTCACGCCGGGGCAGTTCGGCGGCACGCTGAGCTGGTTCAATGATCCCTCTGAGGAGCCGCAGACCGATGCTGTGGGCGCAGCGGAGGCGATCAAGCTGCTCGAAGCGAAAAAGGGCGGCCCATTTTACCTCGCCGTTGGCTTTTACCGTCCGCACACCCCTTATGTGGCTCCGAAAAAGTACTTCGAGCAGTATCCCATCGAAAAAGTCCAGCTGCCCACGGGTCCAATGAAGGACGCGCCGGGCATTCCCACACAGGCTTATGCGAGCTACAAAAAGGAGCAGGACCAGCTCACCGATCCGCTGCGCAAGGAGATCCTCCAGGCCTACTTTGCCTCCACGACTTTCATGGATGATCAGGTCGGCGAGGTCGTGGCCGCAGTGGAGCGGCTCGACCTGCGCGAGAAGACGGTGATCGTTTTCCACAGCGACCACGGTTATCACCTCGGCGACCACGGTTTGTGGCAGAAGCAAAGCCTGTGGGAGAACTCCGCGCATGTGCCGCTCATCATCAGCGTTCCCGGCAATGCGAACAACGGCCAGGCCTGCCCACGCACCGTCGAGCTCATCGACCTGCATGCCACACTGGCGGATGTGTGCGGGCTGCCACTGCCGCAAAGCGATGGTACGAGCCTGAAGCCGCTGCTCGACAGCCCGCAGGCCGCTTGGGACCGTCCCGCCTTCACCCAGGTCATGCGTGGTGGCATTCCCGGCACCGGCAAAGGCCAGGGGAAGAAGGTAAAAGGCAAAGGTTCGATCGGCGTCAGCGTGCGCGCCGAGCAGTTCCGTTACACCGAGTGGGACGAAGGCCGCCAGGGCGCGACTCTCTTTGATCTGCAAAACGATCCGCAGGAGGCCAAAGACCTCGTCAAAGACCCGGCGCATGCCGAAACGGTCGCGAAGATGAAGGCGATGCTCAGCGGATTGAAAAAGTAAGCCTGCAACCATGCGCCCCATCCTCTTGCTGGCATTCACCCTCGGTACGCTAAGCGCCGCCGAGCCGATTCACGAAGCCTTTGACGCCACATTTGACGCAAAGCGCTTCACCACGCCGATTCCGAACAAGAACACCGAGGTGCGTGATGGCGTGCTCTGGACTCGTGGCTCCAGCGGCGGGAAATATCCGCCGATGGTCTATCTGCCGGTCGAGGGAAAGGACATGAGCATCTCCTTCCGCTATCGTCATCTTGGTGACGGCGGCTGGTTGTGGTTCTTTGTCGATGGCGATGACGGATTCGGCAGCGTGGATCACATGCTGCGGGTAAAACTGCTCCGTGACTCGGTGACGCTCGAAGTCGATGCCCACACGAAAGATCTGAATCATCCACTTCTCCAAAAAACGCGCCCGGCAGATGCCGTCAGCGGAGCATTCCGCACCAACGAGCACTTTCCGGCTGAAAAAATCGACCTTGCTGCCAATCGCTGGCGAACTGTGAAGCTGGTCTTTGAAGGCGAAGCTGTGACGATGAGTATCGAGGACAAGCTTTGGAGCCACCGGCTCGTGCGGCCCAACTTCAACGCCGGAAAGCGCAAGCTGCTCTGGATGCAGAACGGCGGCGAAAAAGGCATCGAGATCGACGACATCCATGTCGTGCCTGTGAAAGCTCAATGAAGGTTTTTTACTGCGATTCGTTGGCTTGCTGCCATGCCTCGAGTTTGATCCTCAGTTTTTCCTACTTAGCCTGATGGGCGGCAAGCTCGCTGAGATCATGCATCTCTTTTGTTCGCCGCATCTTTGAAGGTCCACCGTGCCAAGCAGCAGAAGCAAAATCGAGCGCATGAGTTGAGAACGGCCCGTTTCAGGCCGCCCATCACGGTGCGACGACATTTTTCAGCGGATTGCCGCCACGCGCCGCACGCCAGATCAAGAGCGGCAGCCGCAGGACAAAACTCGCCATCAGGCGCGCATGCATCCAGGTCAGTAGCACGTTGTCACGCCCGTAGCGGAACTGCGAGACACCGCCTTCCGCCGCCGTGAGGTAGCGCACATGCGTGGGGACGTTGATGGCTGGCACGCCCTGCCAGCAGATGCGCACGGCCACCTCGGTGTCGAAATCAAAGCGCCTGGCGAACGAGGTGCTGCGAAACGCGCGCAGCAGCGCCTGCACGGGATACACGCGCATGCCGAAAAGCGAGTCGCCGATGCCCCAGCCGAGCGTTTCGAGATTGGCCCACGCATTCGAGATGCGGCGGCCGCGTACGCGCAGCATCGGAGCCTCGGGGCCGAAAATCGGCAGGCCGAGCAGGGTGGCCTCCGGATAGGCCTGGGCGAGTGCGATGAACTTCGGGATCGATTCGGGCGGATGCTGGCCGTCGGCATCCATCGTCAGCACATGGGTGTAGCCGGCTGCAGCAGCTTCCTCGGCACCACGACAAATGGCGGCGCCTTTGCCTCGGTTTACCGGCTGTTTGATGATACGCAGGCCCGGATGCGCGGGTTGGAGCGTCTCCACGGCCTTTTCGCTGTCATCGGTGCTGCCGTCCAGCACCACCCACACTTCCGGCCAGTGCTCCAGCGCGTGCGCCACCGTGTCCGCCAGCAGGCGTCCCGTGTTGTAGCTGGGGATGAGGAGAAGAAGCTTCATGCACCCTCGCAAGGGAGGCGTGATGGAGACGAGGAAGCCTCCTGCCGCAAGTGCAAATCAACCCTGGTAGTAACTCACCCCATATCCGCTGACTCGGTTGTTTTCGATCCGTTGTTAAGCGCGGCCAGGCATACGGTCCGCAATCGCTCGGTGAAATCAGTCGCGCTTTCGTCCGGCGGGCTGGCCAGCGGCTCGCCCAGGGTGATGCGCAGTTTGATTTTTCGCTCTGGCAGCCGCCACAGCGGCCAGCCTTTGCACAGGTAGTCGCTATTGGTCTCGATGAAGACGGGCCACACCGGTGCGCTCGATTGCGTGGCGATGATGCCGATGCCGCCCTGGAAACGGTTCACAGCGTTCTCTTGCTTCCGTGTGCGCGTGCCTTCTGGGAAAAACAACAGGCGGTCGCCCTGGCGCAGCGCCTCGATGGCGTGCTGCAGCATCTTATGAGCGGGCTTGTTCGGAATGAAGCCCGCTAGCTTGGCCCCGCCACGCAAGAAGGGGTTGTGCATCAGCGAGTCCTTCAAAATGCAGCGCAGGCCGCGAATTTTCGCGATCACGAACACCGCGTCCCATAGCGCCGGGTGGTTCGGTGCGATGATCAACCCGCCGGTGACGCCCTCCAGCGCCTCAAAGCCGTGAAATTCACACTCAAACACACCGCACAGCCGCAGCAGCCGTAAAAACACATCAAACGCCTCCTGTAGCAGCCACTGGCCGGTCGCGCGTGATTTCTCGAGCGGCAACAGCGGCGCAAGCACCAGCCCCGCAAGCACAATCAGGAGCCCACCCACGGCCCAGTAGGCCATGCTGAGTACTAGAACGAACGTGAGCCACTGGCGGTGCAGCAGCTTCATCAGCATGCGCTGGTGCTTTGGGGTTTGCCCTGCGGTTGATTCATGAATATGGGCAAACATGCCTTCTCCGTCCGATCTTGTCCAAGCGCTTTCCGCCCTCCCGCACGGCCCGGAATTTCGTTTCATTGATGAACTCACTGAACTCGTTCCCGGCATCTCCGCCAAGGCGGTGTGGAAGCTCAAAGGCGGCGAGGAATTCCTGCGCGGCCACTTTCCCGGCGCACCGCTTTTGCCCGGCGTACTCATGATCGAGGCGCTGGCCCAGCTGGGTGGCATCCTGGTGCAGACGCGACCCGGCGAAGCGCCGCTGAAAAACCTGCGCCTCACCGCCGTGCGCCAGATCAAAATTCTCGGCAGCATCACGCCGGGCCAGTCGCTTCACCTCAGCGGTTCGCTGCAAGGCATGCTCGACACCTTAGGGCAGGTGATCGGTGAAATTCGCGATGACGCGGGCAATATCATCATCACCGGATCGGTCACACTCGCTGGAGAAAAGTGAGTCAGCCACGCCTCACACAGCAACGGCCAGTCCAGCCAGACGCCTTCTACAACGATCACCCCGATCACGCCGCCTTTGTCCAAGGTCGCTGGATTCCCGAAGTCGCTGAGTTTATGGAGATCGACTCCGAGGCTATCGGCGGTCTTTGAGTGAAAAAGAAAACGCCGCGCCGGGGATTGAAACCTCGGCGCGGCGTTGTGGAGTGCAGGATCAGATTAGCTGATGTGCTTGGAGACGAGCTTGGTCATCTCAAACATCGTCACCGTCTTCTTGCCGCCGAACACGGCCTTCAATGCGTCATCGGCATTGATGTTGCGCTTGTTCTTGGCGTCCTGGAGACCGTTCTTCTTGATGTAGTCCCAGAGCTTCTTCGTGATCTGGCCACGAGGAGCAGGCTTGCTGCCGACGACGACTCCGAGGATCGCGTCAGGCTGCACCGGCTTCATCAGGGCTGGATTGGGCTTACGTTTGGCTGCGGCCTTTTTGGCGGCCGGTTTGGCCGCCTTTTTAGCTGCTGGTTTGGCAGCCTTTTTGGCGGCTGGTTTGGCAGCCTTTTTAGCTGCTGGTTTGGATTTGGTTGCTGCTTTCTTGGCCATAGTGTTGTTGGCGGCTGATGCCGTATTTGCAGGTTATGAGAGCGGCCCGCGAAGCGTCAATGCAAATTTAATCAAACTTTAGGGTTGTTTCCCAGTGCAGAAGCCTCTTTCACAAGCGTCCGCCCCAGGGGAAACAGCATTTTCAAAATCGCGCTTTTGATGGCGCATGGCTTCAATAAAGTCGTCTGGAACCAATGGCCTCACGGATGGTTGGAGCAGCAGCATCAATCGTTTTTCTGCCGATGAATCCTGACAAAACGCTTCTCACTGAGCTCGTCACGCTGATCATTCTCTAGGCGTTCTTTTTGTGATCGAACTCATCGTGGCACGCGGGCGAAATCGTGCGGGGTCAGACCTTCGCGTGTGTCTCCACCCACTGCACCGCGTAGCGCACGAGCGCCGAGCCATCGGTGATGCCGAGCTTTTCTTTGATGTGGGCACGGTGGGCCTCGACAGTTCGGGCGCTGATGCTGAGCTGGATGGCGATGTTCTTGGTGGCAACGCCTTTGCCGATGAGCGCTAGGATTTCCAGTTCACGGTCGGTGAGTGAGTCCATGCCGGTGGTGCGATTCCTAGAGGAGCCGGTGACCTGCTCCAGCATGCGGGCGTTGAGTGTCTCGCTGACGTAAAGGTTGCCGCTGAGCACTTTTTGAATGGCGTTGATGAGATGATCAGCGGCTTCTTCCTTCATGACATAGCCGCGTGCGCCGGCGCGGAGGGAGCGCTCTCCGTAGAGTGCCTCGTCGTGCATGGAGAGCACGAGGCACTGCGTGGTGGGGTGCATGGCGCGGATGTCTTTGACGAGTTCAAGGCCGTTCTTGTCTGGCAGCGTCAGATCAATGATGGCGAGGTCGGGTTTAAGCCTACCGACGACCTCCAGTCCTTCACGGGCGCTGCCAGCCTCGCCGCAAACATCCAGCCCGACCTCGGCACGGACTAGCTGCGCTAGCCCATGGCGCATGATGGGGTGGTCGTCGATGAGGACGACGCGCTTCACTGAAGCTTGGCTGGTGCTGGAACGCTGCATGTGACCTGGGTGCCGCCTGTGGGGCGCGGCATGACATGGATGGTGCCGCCCATCATCTGGGCGCGATGGCTCATGGTCAAGAGGCCCATGCCAGTTCCTTTGGCTGGTGACTCGGGAATGCCAGTGCCGTCGTCGCGCACGGTGAGGACGATGTTTCCACTTTGGCGGGCGAGGTGAATATCGATACGCCTAGCCTGAGCATGCTTCACCGCGTTGGAAACCGCCTCCTGGGCGATGCGGAAGAGCTGCACAGAGGTCTTGTTGTCATTCACCTGCACTGGATTGTCATAGCGGAAGTCGCACGTGATTTCGTGGGCACGAGCGGTGTTGTCCGCGAGTTCCTCCAGAGCGGCCATGAGGCCGTTGGCATCGAGAACGACGGGCATGAGGCCGCGTGAGGTCTCGCGGGCGCGCATGTTGGCCTTGGTGACGAGGCTGACGATTTCCTCAAGGCTATGCGCCTCGGGGCTGCCGGCTTTGATGAGGCTTTTCTGCGCCACCTTGGCCAAACAGCTGATGGCTGCGAGCTGCTGGCACAAATCGTCATGAATGTCCTGTCCGATGCGCGACTGCTCGTCCTCGCTGATGTGCAGGATCTTGTCCTCGAGCGCCTTGCGCTCAGTGAGATCACGAATGATGCCGGTGAAGATGCGGTGGCCGCTGGGCAGCAGGGCCTCTCCCACGGAGAGGTCGATGGGGAACACCGAGCCATCCTTGCGCTGCCCCACGACCTCACGACCGATGCCGATGATGCGCTTCACGCCGCTGCGGAGGTAGTTGTCCACATAGCTGTCATGCCGTGCGCGGTAAGGCTCTGGCATGAGCATGCTGATGTTTTTGCCAACGATTTCCTCACGCGGGTAGCCAAACAGCCTCTCGGTGGCGGAGTTCGCGGTCTCGATGATGCAATGCTCGTCGATGGTGATGATGGCATTCACCGCCGTCTCGACGATGGCGGTGGAGCGCTGTTCGCTGGCCTTCAGCGCGTCTTGCAGCTCGGCGATGCTGGCTTCAGCGGACTGTTTCGGCATGGGCGGTGTTCTAATCAGCGGCGGAGATGAATCCGTCTGGTTTCACGGCCAGGATGGAGCACGGGGCGTTTTGGATGATTTTTTCCGCCGTGGTGCCAATGAGCATCTCACGCAGGCCGGTTTTGCCACGCGTGCCGAGCACGACAAGCGTGGCATGCGTTTCATTGACGTGATCCAGGATGGCCTCGCGGATGTTCACACGTTCTTTGATCAGCGCGGTGACTTTGACGTCGCCAGCCTCACGCGTGAGCGGGGCGAGGAAGGTGTCCAGGTCCTTGCGCCAGTTGTCCACCGCCGCAGGATCAATGGTGACGGGCATGGACGGCGCGAAGCCGCCGTAGTCGAGCGACATGGCAAGCGCGCTCTGATACACGTGCAGGCAGTCGAGGGTGGCATCGTCCTGCCGCGCCACATGCAGCGCGTATTGCACGGCCTTGGCGGAGTTCTCTGAGAAATCAACGCAGGTGACGATCTTCTTGAACGGACCCTGCGCGTCTTCGCGAACCAAGAAGACATCGACGGGAGCTTTGCGCACGCATTTGGCGGCGATGGCACCGACGCGGTTGGGTTCATTTCTGGAACCCTTCGCGCCCATGACGAGCAGATCAGCGTTATGAGTGCGGCAGGCTTCGACCAGCTCGCTGAACGGATGACCGATGCGTACCTCGGCATTCACCGCCCCGGCCCCGACTTCAGACTCCGCCACGAATTTCTTCAGCCGCTCCAGCCATTCGGCACGGACGGCAGACTGATCGGCGGACAGCGCTTTTTTAAGCTCATGCACGAGGAACTCGTCCATGACATGCACGGCGGTGATGGCGGCACCGTCGAGCGAGGCACGGCGGGCAGCCTCGCGCAGGGCGTTGCGGCACGAGGGCGTGAAGTCGATCGCGGCGATGATGTGGTGGAGCTTTTTCATGGTGGTTGGCTGGATTAAAGCGATTTGACCATACACGCTCCCGAAAGGCAATGCCCTGCGGCATTTGCGTCGTTTTAGGCGGTCGTTGCGGCTAGAAACCGGCCTCTTCTTGGGCCTGCTCGACGGCGGACTCGAGCGTCCAGAGCGTTTTGTCGAAGGTCTTCTGCCGTGCGCGGAAGGATGCCTCGTCTGCGAGGCTATTGAGCACGGCCAGCTCCTGCATGGCGAAGGTGTGGTGCTCCACGAGCGCCTGGATGCGTGTTTTGAAGTAATCGTGTCCGGTCTGCTCCTTGAGCACGTCGATGTCGGCCTTCCAGCGGTTCAAGGCTTCAGAGGCATTCTTCACATACTCCTCACGGCTGGTGGCGAGGCGCTCTTTGGCTTTCTTGTACCACTCGCGGCCTTTGACCTCGGTCTGCTCCTTCACTTTGGAAACTTCGTTCTTCAGTTTTTCAGCGGCCCTGCGAAGCTGCTCAGTGAAACTGTCCTCCGCCTGGGTGGATGCGAGGCAGAGGCAGAGAGCGAGGGTGGAGAGGAGGGCGGTTTTCATGTGGGCGAGGATACGACAGTTCGACATGAACCATGCAGGTTCTTTTCACTGGCGAAAGAATTTCCACGCCGCACCGTCAACTTCACGCCCATGATCCGCCCGCTCGCCCTCACCACCGCCACTCTTGTCCTCCTGTCCGCGCTTTCCAGCGCCCAGCCTGCCACCAAGCCGCTTTTCTGGCCTGCACGAAATGGCCCCGCGCGAGATGGCATCGTGCCTGCGGCGGAAGTGGTGCGGGTGCCGTTGGAATGGAATGGCGAGTCCGGCAAGAACATCGCTTGGCGGGTCGCGCTCGAAGGCGAGGGCCACGCCACCCCGGTGATCGGCGGCGACCTGATTTGGTTCACCGCAGCCACCACAGATGGCAAGCAGATGTACGTTTATGGCATCGACCGTCACAGCGGCAAGATCTTGCATCACAAGCTGATCTTTGAAAATGCAGCGCCGGAAGAACTCGGCAATCCACTCAACAACTACGCCGCGCCATCGCCCGTGCTCGAAGAGGACGCGTTGTATGTTCACTTCGGCACCTACGGCACCGCCCGCATCGACCCAGCTACTGGTGAAAAGGTCTGGGAGCGTCGGGACATCAACGCCCGGCATTATCGCGGCCCCGGTTCATCCCCGATCATTCATGGGGACCTGCTTATCCTCACGTTTGATGGCATCGACCAGCAATACGTCACCGCGCTCGACAAAAAAACCGGCAAGAGTGTCTGGAAGACGGCCCGCACGACTGATTACGGCGATCTGGACAAAGACGGCCATCCCACGCGCGACGGCGACATGCGCAAGGCTTATCACACGCCTGCCGTCTTCGAGATCGGAGGCAAAGAAGTGCTCGTCTCGGTGGGCTCTCGGGCAGCGTTTGGCTACGAGGTCAAAACAGGGCAGCAACTTTGGACCATCCGTCACGGCGGCTTCAACGCCGCCATTCCGCCGATCCGGCTCGATGATAGGCTCATCCTGAACACCGGCTCCGAGCGCGCTCACACCCTCGGCCTCCGCATTGACGAAAAGATGATCGGAGACATCACTGAGAGCCACGTCCTCTGGGACCGCGAAAAGCGCAATGCCAGCGAATCCTCCCCAGTGCTCGTGAACGGCATCCTCTACCAGACCACCCGTGGCGGCATCATTAGCGCTCTCGACGCCAAGACTGGCAAGGATCTCTGGGAAGACCGCATGGAGGGCCAGCATTTGCCCGGCCCGGTCGTGCTCGGGGACAAACTGCTGTTTTCCAATGATCGCGGCCAGACTTTCCTCGTTCGTGCCTCGCCTGAGAAGTTCGAGTTGGTGGGGAAAAACCAACTGGCCGAGCCGATCACGTCTTCCGCAGTGGTGGCCGATGGGGCCATCTTCATCCGTGCCAAAGGAGCGCTTTACAAGATTTCTGCCAAGTGAAGCAAGGCTGTTCAGCTGAAGCATCGGAAATGCCGCCTGACGACTTGAAAGCGAGATTCTGAGCGGCTGGCCGGGCCTTACGATGCCAAGGTTTGGGTTCTTACGCTGCACATGCGGCGTAAGAGAAAAAGCTGCCTCGTGGCACAAAACCGTCGCAACGGAGTGAAAGATGTGCTACTTTGTCTTTCTCTATGGCTACCACTACACCGACACGCAAGACACGTTTCTCCCGCCGAGTTCCTGATCATGTCACTGACGAGCTCGTTAACGTTCTCTCCAAGCCTGAAACATACGAGTTCAACACGCTTTTTGGCCTGGTTTACGACAACCTCAAGCTGAAGAACGCCGTCAGCGGTGGTGAAGAAATGCTCCGTTTACGCTCCTACGAGAAACTTCAGAACCTCGTGAGCCGCGGCCTCTGCGCCAAGGTTGGTAAGACTTATCGTGGCCTTGAGGGTCTCCGTGCCGCGCACAACGCCGCCATTGCCGCCCGTAGCGCTGCCGTTGTGGCCCGCACCACGGCTGCCGCCGCCGCTCGTTAGTCTCATTTTCACTTTGGGCCGCCTTGCTACCGAGCATGGCGGCCCTTGTGCTTTCAGGGTTTGACGCTGCCCGGCCTCTCGCTACCCATCTTGCATCATTCACCCCCATGTTTGAGAATTACATCCCCGTTCTGCTACAAATCGTCATCGCCGGTGGTTTTGCCGTCGTGACGCTCATCGCCTCCGCGCTCCTCGGCAAATCTGCCAAACGCAACGTCATCAAAGACTCTGCCTACGAGTGCGGGATGCTGCCCATCGGCGAAAGCCAGCCGAGATTCAGCGTGAAGTTCTACATCGTCGCGATGCTCTTTGTGCTCTTCGACATTGAGGTCGTCTTCCTCTATCCCTGGGCCATCATTTACAAGGACTACCTCGCCGCCTTCGGCCCTTCCATCCTTGCCGTGGCTACGGGTTTCGTTTCCATCCTGCTTGTGGCATTCGTGTATGCCTGGAAGAAGGGTGTCCTAGACTGGAAATCGTAGCATTGCATTTCAGCAGCCCGTTTTCGCCTCCATGATCGCCTACCTCAGCCTGTTTCGGCTCAAGCCCCAGGTCACGGAGGAAAAGCTGGAGCACATGATGTCCCTGACCCGCGTGATGCTCCTTCGCGTTCCCGAGGTGCTCACCGTCAAAACCGGCAAGCGTGTCAATCCTTCCGAGCCATACCCATGGTTCGTCTATCTTGAAGTCGAGAGCATGGACAAGCTCGCCATCTGCCAGGATGACCCGCACTACATCAAATTCCGCGAGGAAGTCCTCAAGCCCAACATTTCCGAGCAAGAGTCCACCGCCTTTGAGATGGAGCCGCGCAAGGATGTGAAATACTCGTAACTCTCATGGCTCGGGCACTTCTGGAAACTCAAAATGCCCGCTCAATTGGATCAAGGAGTGGCGCAGAGCCAAGATAATCACCACCCAATCATCCGCGTGATCGCCGCACGCAGAGCGGTTTCGAGGATCGCGGCTTCCGAGTGCGTGACGGGGATGGTGACCTTCTTCACGGATTTCGTCGCGCCTTCCTGACGGGACATGCCCATGAAGAACGGTGCCTTCTGCGGGTCGTCGCGATAAGTCAGCTCAAAGGCGCTGTTCGCCTTTTCGGACTGGTGGAAGAGCTTCGCCTGCTCCTGGCGGCCCTGCAGCGTCGCCAAAACGGCGCCGAGATCGTTCAGGCCCCATTTCATGGTGATCTTCGATTCCCAGTCGAACTGATTTTCGCCACTTTGATGGGTGGCATCGACGAAAACGGCCCCTTTGGTGCGGTTGAACTCAAAACGAATCACCCCGCCGTTGCCGCGACCGTTCGGCTTATAGATCGTATATTCGGCGTTCGGCTTCGTGGCGGCAGATGAGGCTGTTTTCGCATTCATAGCGACCCAATCGTAAAACAAACGCCCGCTGGCCGTAAAGGGTGAATGTCCGGATCCGACACACTCTTTGCCGGAATGTCCAGCAAGTGGCTTCGTTTCACGCACAACATGCGCCACCTGATTGCACTCTTCGCCCTTTGCTCTTCGCTCCACGCGGCGAAGCCGAACATCATCCTCTTCTACACCGACGATCACGGTCACGCCGATCTCGGCATTCACGGCGTGGTGAAGGACATCAAGACGCCAAACCTCGATGCACTGGCCCGTAGCGGTGTGGTGGCAACGCATGGCTACAGCACCGCGCCGCAGTGCGTGCCCTCGCGTGGCGGGCTGATGACCGGACGCTTTCAGGGCCGTTTCGATCTCGACAACAACGGCTCCGCGCTCGACGGCTTTAACAAGGAGACGACCATCGCCACGCGACTGCAAAACGCAGGCTACGCCACGGCGCAGTTCGGCAAATGGCACCTCGGGCCCACGGAGGGGATCACGAAGCATGGCTTCAAGCATGTGTTCTCGCAGAACGCGCAGCGCCCCTTCTCGGCCAACATCACCCTCGATGGCCAGGACCGCCCCATGAGTGATTTGCCGCCGAGCGAGTATCACCTCGATGGCTGCTCGAAGGCCGCCGCAGCGATCATCGAGCGCTACAAGGACCAGTCATTCTTCCTCTACGTGGCCTATCGCGGCCCGCACACGCCGCTGGACGCGCCCAAGCGCTACATGGACCGCTTTCCTGGCGAGATGCCAGAGCGACGCCGCGCCGCGCTGGCCATGCTTTCCGCCATCGACGACGGCGTGGGCCTGATCACGAGCACTTTGAAGAAACACAGCCTCACCGAGAACACGCTCATTTTCTTCATCGGCGACAACGGCGCTCCGCTGAAGATCCACAAGGTCGATTCGCCGCTCCAGGGCGACGCCGGTGGCTGGGACGGCAGCTTGAACACACCGCTGAATGGCGAAAAAGGCATGCTGGCCGAAGGTGGCATGTCCACGCCCTTTCTCATCGCCTGGCCCGGCACCATCCCCGGCGGGCAAACCTACGAGTATCCCGTGAGTGCTCTCGATTTCGCCGCCACTGCTACCGCTGTCGCTTCGATAGGAGATCGAAGCAGTTTGGACGGCGTGAATCTCCTCCCTCATCTCACCGGCGAAAACCAATCTCCGCCGCACGACGCGCTCTACTGGCGCTGGATGGCCCAGAGCGCCCTTCGCGAAGGAAACTGGAAACTTCTGCGCGGTGGCGATCGCGAATACCTCTACGACCTCGCCACCGACCGCGAGGAGAAGCACAACCTCTCTGCGAAGCACCCGGAGATCGCCACGCGACTCCGTGTGAAGCTCAAAACCTGGGCCGACGGCCTCACGCCGCCCGGCATGGCGCTTGGCCCTATGGCCGCAACTTGGAACGACTACTTCGATCATTACCTCGAAGGCAAAATTAAAGCTCCATCCGTCGAAGCGCCCGCCAACACAGCTATGGAAACGAAAGGCTGGGAAGCCCGCAACGGCAAGCTCACCGCCAAGGACGACCTTTTCATCCTCACGCCCGACAAGGCTGATAAACCCACCTTCATCACCAAGGCCAAGCTCAAGCTCGCCGGTCCCGTCACCGCCAACATCACCCTGAAAACCACCGCCACCGGCCAGGGCGCCATCGCCTGGCGCCTCGACGGCGACAAAGACTTCCTCCCCGCCAACCGCCTCACCTTCCCCCTCCAAACCACCTCCGATTGGCAAACCCACACCCTCCAAATCCCCACCACCGGCCGCATCATCCACGTCCGCGTCCATCTTCCTCCAGGTGCGGCCGAGTTCC
>JAPLUL010000161.1:0-2713 GCA_026397635.1 Verrucomicrobiota bacterium
CTCCAATCGCAAACCACGCGTCACCATCCTCCGCCCTCAGCGGTCTGCGATACCGCTTCCGAATGACCCCCTCCGAGTTGCCCGCCCACTCCGCCACCTGTCCGCGACCATGCCCCTGCGCCAGGCGATAGCTGATATACGAGTGCCGCATGATGTCCTGTGGCCACACGCTCATCACCTTCGCCGCCTTCAGCAGTCGCATCAGGTGCGGTTGATCCGTCGTCCTCACGCAATGCTTTGCCGCACGCTTGAACTTTTTGCCCCAGCGTGCGTCATCATTCGCGCCGCGCAGCATCGCCAGCACATTCTCAGGGATCGGCACATAACGCTGCTGCATCGTCTTCAGCGCCACCTGCGGCCCCAGGTCCAAATAGCCACGCTCCCAGTCCCACATCGCCCAGGTAATCCGCCGCATCTCAAACGGACGCAGCCCCATCCAGCAGCCGATGACAAAATAATTGAGACACTGCGGCTCCTTCTTTTTGATGAGCGCCAAAATCTGCCGCGCCTGGTCAACGCTGAAAATCTCCGGCACCGGGTCCGCCTCCTTCCGTTTTTTGATCACCTCCGCCGCATGCGGCTCACCCCGCGCACGCATTCCCCATTCGCGACACCGATTCAAAAACGTCTTCCACGACGCCAAGCGATTGTTGTAAAATCGCGCCCCAATCTCCGCCCCATCCTCACGCGGACGCCCGATCCACGTCGTTAGCATGTCCACGTCGATGTCACACACCGACACCTCTCCGTAGCGCAACACGAACGCCTCCAGCTCCTTGCGCAGCCCCGCCAGATGCTCCCACGAGGACCGTGCATGCAGCGCCAAAAAACGCGGCACCGCCAACGCCATGGAAGACCGATCCAGAGCCCCATGGCCCGCCTTCAGCCAGGCATCCACCGCGCGAGAAACATTCGCCAGCCCATCGCAACGCCGCACCGCATCGCGCACCGCCTCCACCACCGAATGCAGCGAGCGCGCCCCCGCAATCTCCAGCAGTCCTTGCACCGCCTCCGCCTCGATCACCGACACCATGCGCGACCCCGCTTTGCCGGCCAATTCCCTCACCTTCGCCTGCGCCAATTTGAGCGCCCCCTCCCGCGTCATCGCCGTGGTCGAGCGCCCCTGCCGCGCCTCCCGCCACCGCACCACAAAACGCCCATCTCCCCGGCGCGAGATCCGCGCCTCCACCCCGCCATATTTCACACTCTGAATGGTCTCACCCATGACACCCCTTTACACCCTTTTTTAAGCCATAAAAGGCCAAAAACAGCCCAAAACAGCTTTCAAAGCCCAAACCCTCCTTTGAGCCTCCCGCCCTAGTGAAATCAAGCCTTTTGCGCCGTATTTAGGCGTGGCCGACGATGTCGTCGAGGTGGTAGCGAGTGACGAGGGCTTTGGCGACTTGCTCGCAGGCGGTGAGCTGGGCTAGCGGGTAGGCTTCCCAGTGCTTTTCGGGGCCGCCGTTTTTGTGTTTGCTGGCGAGCAGTGGGAGCTTGGACCAGCGGCGAGCCAGCAGTGCGCTGTCGCCTGCATTAGCGAGCTCGATGCCGATGGTGCAGGAGTTGAGGTTTTTATGGCCCCGCCATTGCGAGACACCTGCATGGCCACAGGTGCGGTCAAAGGGGCGAGTCTGATAGACGGTGCCATCGCGGTCGATGACGATGTGAGCGGACGCTCCTTTGGCGGCAGGACTGCGCCAAAATTCGATGGAGGATTCTGCGGTGGCTCCGGCGGTGAAATGGATGACGAGGAAGCGACGCGCGGGCATTTTCGCACCGCCTGCGATGGGACGACGCAGGGCGGACTCGAGCCAGTGGTCGGCGGTGATGCTCATGGGCGGTGGCTCATTTACCGCTGGTCACATCCACCACGAGCCGACGCTGACTGTAGCCGATGACGGCGGTTTGCATGGCGGAGCGGGCGGCATCTTGGCCGATGCCGAGCCACTGCGGAGAGCTGATGCCGAGGAAGACCTTACTGCCATTGGCGGTGGTCGTGCAGCTCGGCAGCGTGAGCAGGCAGAGGCAGCCGAGGAGGAGCTTGAGTGAGCCGGTGACACCCGCGTCTTTGGCCACGTAGCCGAGCGCGGCAATGAGGGCGGGGACGAGCCACTGCTGCCAATGGGAGAGATCGCCGCCGTTGCTCTGGTAAATGGCGAGGAAGGAGAGCGCGGCCAGGACTGCGCCGATGAGGGTGGTGCGGTAGTTTTTCATGTTACCACTGCGCTTGTGTCAATGCCTTAGGCATGATTGCGCTCGTGCGAGGCGTTGGACAGCAGATTGGCGAGTTGCTTGTGCAGTTCGATGCGGTCGGCCTCGCAGCGGTCGCTGCGATCGCGCAGGCGTTGCAGCTCGCGGTCCATGCCGTTGAGTCGGTCGTTACGCTCCTTGTTGAGCTCGGTGACGAGCGCCTGGTTGCCCTTGGTCTGCCACCAGACCGCGATGACCAATATCATGGCCACAGGGCCGGTGGAGACGATGACTTCGAATGCTTTGGCAATGAGTGAGGGTTCCATGGTTAGAGCGTTTGCGCGGTGGCGAAGATGGTGTCGATTTGTGCGGGGGTTTGACCGACTGTAGTGGCGAGGGCGATGACGAATGGGTGATCTCTCTGCACCGTGGTGCTTTGTGCAGTGTGCCACCAGATTTCTCCTTCGGTAGTGGCAAGCGCGGCTGTCTTTACTTGCTCATAGAGTCCAGCTTGAAGGAGTGC
>JAPLUL010000055.1:0-78401 GCA_026397635.1 Verrucomicrobiota bacterium
TGCCGCCCGCGCCCTACATACCGCTGCCGCAGACGCGGCAGCATCTCTTCCCGAACTTTTTGACTCATGGACATCGACTTGGGTTGCCGGTGTCATCCTTTTTGAGTCAACGTCCTTTCCATCCCCGCACAGCTTTTATCCACAGGGTGTCAAAACTTATGCGGCAACAGGGGCGTGATTCATGCTCACCACGCCGCTTGACCATTCCTGACGCAGCCGTGACAATGGCAAGTGCATTTCATGCCCATGGCCGCCCTACGTTCCCTTGCGTTTCTCACGCTGGGCTTTTCGCTCGTCCATGCCCAGCAGCAGCCCGTCACCACTCGTGGCGATGAAGTCGCCAAGCAGCTCAACGAGTGGTTCATCAACGGCACTGCCGCCGGGCTCAAGGCCATCACTTATGAAAACCGCGACGGCCAGCACTCGCCGCTGAACACCGCGCTCTACCCGCAGCTCCAAGTTCACAAGGCACTGGCGGGTGAAATCGGTGCTGCCACACAACTCCGCCAGCAACCCACGCTCGGAAACTGCTCCATGGCCGCCAGTGCCGTGCAGCTCGGCTGCCTGCCGCGCTTTTACATGATGGACCCCGGCGGGAACCGCTTCCTGGCCCAGCAGTATCTCACCAACAACCTCTTCATCTACCCCGAGCACCAGGATCACGACATCGGGGCCAACGGCATCGGCGGTTATGGCGATCTCCTGCCGGTAAACACCCCAGCCTTGCTCATCTCTCAGGGTTCATCCTTCAGCGACCAGCCTTTCCTCCAGGCCCTGCTCTCCACCACCGCCGCCTTCCCGCCGGACACGCAAAAGCTCCTCCTCGCCAAGCGGATACTCTGCCCCACACTTCAGTCGATCTTTCGCCGCTCCTCCAAGAGGGTGCAGACGCCCGAGGACTACTTCACCGGCAAAGCGCACCCCGTGGTCTTCGACGGCACCCAGATCGACGAGGAAAAAATGGTGCGCACCGCCCATGAGATGACGCCAGAGAAAATCCCGCCGATCGTCGTCATGCAGATCATCGAGGAGACGAAGATCGAGGCCGGCAAGCACTACTTTGAGCACGCTGGCCCTTATCCCTGGCAGCTGGCCGACACGCCCGTCTCCATCGCCCGTGTTTTGCGTGGGAACGAGGCCGAGCATGGCCTGCTCCTCAGCCTCGAAAAGACCCTCAACCCCGTCAAAGGCCCGGTCCAGATGCGCGCCGCACTGCTCCAGGGCGATCCGCGCTTTGTCAGTATCGAAAGCGCCCCCGACAAGCCCATCATGCGCATCCGCGTCCGCTGGCAGCCGCCCGTGGTCAACAGCACCAGCATTCGCAGTCACCGCATCGACATCGGCCTCTTTGCCGACAACGGCGCCAGCATCAGCGCTCCTGCCATTCTCAGCTTCTACATGCTGCCGAATGAAATGCACTTCTACGATGAGCAAGGCCGCGTTTCCGAAATCCACTACCAGACGCACAATCCCGACTTCGGCCTTCCCGCCGCCGACACCGATCCACGCTGGATCAAAGTCCTCCTCGCCTTCAGTCTCAAAGACACCCACCTCCGCAGCCGACTGGTTGATCAAATCCTCACCCCCGCCGAGCGCGATGGCCTGCAAAAACTCTACCTCGGCCTCAAACCCCAGTCCGATGCCCTCGCCACCGCCGAACGTGACGAACAGCGCAAAGACGAGGCCGTTAGGCTCCGCCAACAGCTAGGTGAAGCGGTTCGCACCGCCCTCAACGCCCGGGTTGAAAACACCACCAGCCTCACCGCCCGCCAGACCATCGAAAAAGTCCTAAACTCCATCGCCAGCTTTCATTCCTTCTACCTCGGTTCCCAGCGCGAGCTCAACGCTCTTGCCACCACCTCAGCCAAACCCACCGCCGTCGCCGATGTCCGCGCCGAGCTTCACCGCCTCATCATGCAGGGGGTCCTCATCGAGCAGGCCTCCGGCCAGATCGACACCATGTCCCCGCCGGACAAACTTTCCCTCGGCGAGCGTCACATGCTCCGCGGCCTCAATCTCACCCTGCTCAGCCAGGTGCTCTTCCCGGACGTCCTGGAGCGCTCCACCGCCCCCGCCTACGTCAGTCCCCGCCTCACCACCCCGAAGCAGTGGCGTGATGTGTATCGCTACGATCTCGACTCCGGCCAGCGCCTCGGCTGGATTCGCTACGCCAAGGCCCGCATCGCCAACTTTGATGCCGCAGGCCGCCTGCTACCAGACGGCCCCAAAGGCAAATCCATCCCCGTCATCTATCTCAAAGACGAAAACGCCACCCTCACCTGGCAGCCCCAGGCCGAACCTGCCCCCGTCTCACCCTAGTAACGATCCCGCTCCACCGCCTATGAAACGCCCCTGGAAAGATGTCTCCACACCCCTGCGGGACGGCATGATTCACTGGCCCGGAGATCCCGAGTGCAAGATCACCCGCGTGAACCGCATGGAAGACGGCGCGGTGTGCAATCTGACCCACCTCTCCATGAGCGCCCACACCGGCACGCACATGGATGCGCCACGCCACTTCATCGCCGATGGCATCACGATGGAGCAGCTGCCCTTCGAGGCCGTCATCGGCCGCTGCCGCGTCTTCGAGCTCGACTGCAAGGACCAGATCACCGCGGACGACCTCAAAAAAATCCGGCTCTCCAGCGGCCAGCGGGTGCTCTTCAAGACCCGCAATTCGACGCGGAGTTGGTCCATGAACGAGTTCGATAAAGACTTCGTCTCCCTCCGCGCCGACGCGGCGCAGTATCTCGTCGATCAAGGCGTCATGACCGTCGGTGTGGACTACCTCAGCATCGGCGGCTTCAACAAAGACGGCGTCGAAACCCATCAGATCATGCTCGGTGCCGGCATCTGGGTGATCGAAGGGCTCAACCTCTCCGACATCAAACCCGGCTACTACGAGCTGATCTGCCTGCCCCTCAAACTCGAAGGCGCAGACGGCGCTCCCTGCCGCGTGGTGCTGCGTTGATCGGCTATTTTCAGGTGGCCCATCTTACCCAGCCGCGTCGAGCAAGAGAGCGAATCAGGCGGGAGTCTCAAGCTTCGTAAGTTCACGATTGAACGACTACCTCGCGAGTGTCTTGGTTTTATACGTGCGAAAATGGGAGAGGATCAAAGCGAAGAGTTCGAGCCGGCTATCCACTTTAAACTTTTGGAAAATATGCTGTATGTGCGTATTCACGGTGGCTTCGCTGACCCCTACCCTTTCAGCGATGATTTTGCTACTGGCGCCTAGCAACAACTGTTCATAAATTTTCTTTTGTGCGGGCGAAAGCTGCGCTGCTTTTTCCTCAATGGCATCATCGGCTTGTGTTGTTTCCTCTTCCGTTTGAAGATCCTCGATCAACGAACGCATCGCATCTTTTGAGACGGGGAAGCCACCGGCCGCCGCCTCAAAGATGGCGAAGATAAGTTCGGTCGGCTTGCAGGGCTTGTTCAGATAACCACAACCACCCGCCTGCAAGGCTTTCCGAACAGTGATCCCTTGGCTAGAAACACTCAGAAACAAAGGTTTTAAGTTTGGCTGGCGCTGTTTCATCAGATGCACCAAACCGATGCCGGAGAGTTTCGGAAGTTGCACATCCACTAAAATAACACCTTCTAGGATGCGCTTATCATCCAATACTTCCTCGGCCGAAGAGTACACGTTATCCAGGCTGATGCCTGATGCATTCTTCAAGATAGAAATGAGATGCTGTCGAATCACTCGATCGTCTTCAACAATACTGACATGCACACAGTAGTCCATCTTATGCTTTCAGGCACTAAACCAGTCATCTCAAGTCGTTATTCATAATGATAGTACACACTGAGTTCATCATAAATGTTTATTTAGATGCGGTAATACTAAGTGGTGTCAGCATGCGTTTCTAGTTAACTCTGGAGTGATGTTCAAAGCATAAATTGGCCACGCATTAGAACATAGCTTTCGCTATCACCTACTCCTTGGACTCGACAAAAACTGAGCAGTTGTGAGGTGAAGCTCCGCCTTGAGGACAAGGCACTCAACATTAAGCTGCGGCACGCTGGAAGACCACCTGTGAGCTGACCCGAATGCCAGAGTGCCTGTGCATCTCCGATCAAGCCCCGGAGCTGAAGTTACAGCACCTCGACACCATGCAGTTTGAAACGGTGCTCCACGCACGAGTGCCGCGTAGCCAATGCGGCAAGTGCGGAGTTAAGACCCTTGCAGTTCCCTGGGCAGGCAAACCCTCGCTCTTCACCTAGATGCTCTAGGTCTGCGGCGTCGCCGACCTGCAGGACGAGTGCAGTCTCAAAGAGTGGCGCGCCACATCCAAGCCCACTGGCAGGAGATACTCAACTACCTCAAGCACCAGATCACCAACTCCACGCTTGAAGGCCTCAAGTGGCGCTTCCAGGTCATCAAGAGCTTAGCACGAAGCTTCCGCTCCACCCGCATCGGCCGGGGCGCATCCTTTCCATGGCGGCGGACTCTATCTAAAGCCTGCAACCGCCCATGAAAAATAACGCAGACCCCAAGAATTAATGATTCCCAAGAGAAAGATCATTATTTCGTGCGCATGACGATCGGCTGGAAAACATCTTATTTTAGATTGGGTCTTATTGCACCTCGTAATTACAAGCTGAATCAAATGACATCTCCTGGCCACGGATTAACCCGCGCATTGAAAGTTAACAGAGATGTTTTTAATGCTGGGTTCAAAATCCGCGCCGCTTGTGGCTTTAGCTGCTTCCTAATCAGCTGGGGATTAGCATCACTCTGCTTATACAACCGTTTTTCTAGCGCTTTTGACCTCGTGTCGATTATTTCGATCGTCCTCGGTTCCAGTGTTTTGTTTTGGCTTGCTTTAACTGCAAAAGATCGCCCTCGCACACAAGACCAACCACCACTGTCCAAGCCTTTTAATTCGATGTCAGACTGCATTAGCACATTCAGTGCTAAGATGAATTTCAGCGCCACTCTTTTGCTTCAGGCTCATCAGGGTGCCTGGGTTTTTGTGAATGGTTGGAACCTCTCGCCTGTCATCGGTAATCACATTGCCAAAGAGTTGCAGGATAAGGTGCCAGCAGATCGACAAAGTGAAGTCAATGTGTCGGTGCTTGATAGTTTTTTTAGAGCCATCTGCACCCCGCTTCACCTTCCGAATGGAACAGCCCATGTCCTCGTCACACTCGACTCCCCCATCTACGCCAAACGCACCAAGCGTGAGTTGGAGATGGTTGTCGAGTTTTCTTGGACGCTTTCCAAAACTCTGGTCGAATTGATTGGTGCGCCGATCACTCGCACAAACGTGGTTACTTCTCCACCGCCCGTCTGCTGCGCTGTCTGCGATCGAGTGGCATTGAACGAAGGGAAATGGGATCGTTGGGGTGCGTGGCTGCACCATGCTCAAGGGATCAGCACAACCCACACGGTCTGCCACGATTGCTGTGAGAAGATCTATGGCGTGCCTACAGAGAGAACCAATTGCTCTCAGTGAACCGAATGGGGCCCACCACTCAAAGCACCGCAGCAGTGAGATGAGGGGCCGCCCCGCCAGCGCCACTCCCCACACACGCTTAACCAACCCAATCAAAATAACCTCGACTGCCACAGCGCCCCAGGGCGATTCTTCTCCATCGCCCTTGTTAGGCCGTGGGTTTTACTTGCCGCGTCTTCACCGGAGCTTCGGTGGAAGCTGGCTGTCCTTCCGCGAAATTGTCAACCACGATCAAGGACACACATGGGCACTCATACAAGGGCGCTACAATCAAGAGGATGGCCTGGAGCTCTCCGTCTTGGCCTCATCAACCTTATGCCGAAAATGAAACGTGACGATCTTGAAAATAGCTTCGATTTAAATCTATTGAAGATCCTTCTGGAGAGATCGTGCTGTTCGATTGGTCACTCGGATAAAACATCCGTTTTGGACAAGGTGTTTAAAATATCAGTGGCATTAGGTCATGAAAACACGGGCGAACTTCTGGAGTGTTGGCTCCTCAATGCCGAGAAGTGCATGAGTTTGTTAATGCACGAATCGAATGAAATGAACCCCGTTCTTATGCGGAGAGCTGCCATGACACTCTGTGGAAGTTGCCAGCTCCTAGGCCTAGAAACTTTAGCTGATCTCTGTCTCACCGTGGATTACAGAACCATGCGCATTGATTCGTTCTACAAAAGACTCATGGAAAAAATGGCCTTTGAAGTCCGCAATGCCGAAACCATCTTTGGAAGTGTGTTGAAACTCATGAGCCAGCAAGCCCCCAAGAAACTAAACTGTGCGCCCCAAGATGTGAATCATCACGGGGTATTTTGCCCTCGTTTAGATGATCACGGCAGCAGTGGATTCAAGCACCACCTTCCTGACACCTGAAGGCTCTGCATGCAGAATTTCAGCGCACCCTTCGAGTGGGTCTGTAACCCGCTGATACAACGTTTCATGAGCAGGAAAGGGTGGCGAGTCGATCCGGGGTAAACCGGCTCGGTGGCCAGCTATTGAGCACCGACTAGGTCTTGCAACCGCGAGGGCACCGGGTGCGCTTCGCGGTGGACGCTCACTTGCACGCCCGGTGTGCACAGCTCCCAGCACTGCTGCTGCGGCGTTTCGGGGCAGCGGATGCAGCCATGGCTGGTGCAGCGACCGCGCTCAAAACCGCCGACGTGCACGCCCACGCCGTCATCGGTCAGTCTCAGCCAGAACGGCATGGCGATGCCGAGGTACTCAGTGCCCTCAGGTTTCGGCCCCTCATGCTCCCAGGTGCGCGGCACCACGACCTCGCCCGTGTCTGGCCGCACATACTGCCCGTAGAGATTCGAGCGTTTGAGCGGCAGTTTTTCCTTCACCTTGAACTCGCCAGTCGGTGTTTCGTGTCCAGGGAGTCCGGGGGAGACATCCATCTCCACCAACACGCAGGAATCCTCGTCGAGGAGTTGGGCGGTCTGGCTCGCCAGGGAGATGTCCAGGCGCACCTGGCCCGGCTTCGCAGCGGCGCAGCGCACCTCATCGATGTGCCAGCGCGGATGCTCGAAGGCAGCAGGCTTTTTCCGCAGGTTCTGGCAGGAGGTGAGGCCAAGCGGCAGCAGCAGAGGCAAGGCAGCAGCCAGGAGGCAAGGCCACCCGCCTAGTTTTAGCTGCTGCAACCCATCCAACACAGCGCCGAGGCTGCCACACGCAAGCCCCTTGCCAAGTTGAAAAACCAGCGACTTACCTTCTGCGCATTTTGAGAACCGCTCATGCGGATTGAGCCGTTGCTGCGAAGGATGCAGACCCTCCCCTTTGCTGCTTGAGTTTGTGCAGATGTTGGGCTGGGAAAATGGAGGCGAGGGCGGGAATTGAACCCGCGCATACCGGTTTTGCAGACCAGTGCATTACCACTTTGCTACCTCGCCATGCTCGAA
This sequence comes from Verrucomicrobiota bacterium, assembly GCA_026397635.1. GTDB lineage: Bacteria > Verrucomicrobiota > Verrucomicrobiia > Verrucomicrobiales > Verrucomicrobiaceae > Prosthecobacter. Next base: position 7,364 of record JAPLUL010000055.1, read on the forward strand.
AGCAGGCGGAGAGTAGGCGGTGGGCCTTCCCCTGTCAACCGCTGTGGCGCTGGCGGATCTCGGCGATGGCCCAGGCCGCGTGCTCGGCGATGAGCGGGTGGGGATCAGCGGCGGCGGCGGCGAGGGCGGGCAAATCGTCCCATTTGCCCACATTGCCGAGGGCAACGCAGACATTGCGCAGGAAGGCGGGGCGCTTGATGCGCTTGATGGGGGATTTGGCAAAGAGGGCACGAAACTCGTCATCCGTGAGGGCGAGAAAATCGCGCAGGGACTTGGAGAAGACGGTTTCGCGGGCCTGAAACGTGGCTTCACGCGATTCCTGGGCGTGGCGGTTCCACGGGCAGGCGTCGAGGCAGGCGTCGCAGCCGTAGATGCGGTCGCCAATGGCGCGGCGGAACTCCTGCGGGATGCTGCCCTTGCTTTCGATGGTGAGGTAGGAAATGCAGCGCCGGGCGTCCATGCGGCGCGGTGCGGTGATGGCTTGGGTGGGGCAGGCGTCGATGCAGCGGGTGCATTTGCCGCACATGTCCTTGGCGGGTGTGTCCGCAGGCAGGTCGAGGGTGGTCAAAATGTCCGCCAGGAAGAACCAAGTGCCGAGGTGGCGGTGGATCTGCATGGTGCTCTTGCCACCCCAGCCGAGCCCGGCCTCGCTGGCGAAGTCACGCTCCAAAACAGGACCGGTATCGACGTAGGGCTTCTGCGTGCCACCCTGGGAAGTGAGGAAGGCGTCGAGTTCGCGGAGCTTTTTTTCGATGAGGTCGTGGTAGTCGTCGTTCCAGGCGTAACGGGCGATGCGGTAGTCACTCTCGGGGCCGGAGCCTTGGTAGTAATTCATCGCCAGCACGATCACACTCCGCGCTCCCGGCAGAACGACGCGTGGATCGGTGCGCCGCTCGACGTTGCGGGCCATCCAGGCCATGTCGCCGTGCTTTCCTTCCGCGATCCATTGCTCAAACAGCGCGCGATGCGCCGCTGGCAGCGCGGGCGCGACTCGGCAGTCGTCGAAGCCGAGCGTATGGGCTTTGGCGAGGAGGGCGGATTTGATCTCAGCGGGAGACATGCCGGTGGGAAAGGCGGTCACGCGGTCGCAGGCGCAGCCACGCGGGCCTGCACCTGCTGCTCGAGCGCGTCGAACGAATGGGCGAGCTGCTGCAAACGCGCAGCATGCGTGGACTGCTCCTGAAGCAACTGCGCCGCACCCGCCTGCGCGGGATCGAGGGTGCCGAGGAACTTGCCAAAAATCGCGGTCACATCCTCGGCGACTTGTTTGGCGAGCATGTCACGCAGGGTGATGGAGGACTGTTCTAGCTTGTCGAGAATGGCGTTGCGGGCGGAGTTCAGGCGGATCTGCGTGAGCAGATAGACCACCGCCAGCAGCAGCACGCCAGCTCCGGCGGAGATCCCGGCTCCCTCCCAGCCATCAAGCCAGCCGCACAAACCTGTCGCTAGCAACACTGGCAGTGCCAAACGTCGCATCCAGCAGGCCGTGCGCCGGGCTTTTTCGATGCCTGGCTCGATGTCCTCGTCGAGTTTCAGGCCGATGACGAAGCGCCGCAGCGAGGAATCCACATGCGTGCCAAAGCGGCGGCGCAGCTCACTTTCCCCGTCATCATAGGCATACACCGGCATGGACACATCCACCGGAAACACCGTCCCGCGGCCTTGGGCATAAAGATAACGCTCAAACTGATGCACATCCTCCTCCAGCACGAGGCCGACCTGCCGCCAGCGGTCGCCCGTGCGGTGCTGCAGCTCCTGAAATAAGCGATGATCCAGGCTTTGCTGCCGTGGTTCGGAGGCTTCATTATTCCCCGCAGGCTGGCGCTGAAATGCCTTCCTCGTGGCCAGCGCGTCACTCGCCAGCCCCGCCACGCGCATGACGGATTCGTGGTAGTCCCGCTCGGTAGCGTCAAAGGCGGGAAGGATTTTCTTCAAGGTGCGGTCCACCTGGATCTCGCGCTCGGTCAGCAACTCCTGCAGCACGGTGGTCTTGCGGCGGGCGTTTTGCACGGCCACGGCGAAATGCTCCCGCATGTGATCCAGAATCTGCCGCGCCAGCCGCACGGTGCCTGCCAGCTTGTTCAGACGCGCCGTGTGGTGTGACACGATGCCGGAAATGTGCTGCTGCAGCGCGTCGAAACCGCTGTCCTTCAGCAGACGATCATGATCAATGCCCGCGTTGCGCGCCAGGAAGGCTTTTTTCGCCGAAACCGGGAACAGCGGAAAATCTCGGCCAAAACGCTGCCGCGTGAGCTGTCCCATGTAGTCGGTGATGACGTGAATCTCCTCCGGGCTGCGCAGATCGCACTGCTGGAGCACAAAGACGACGTGCCGCATCCACTCGCGATGCACTTTTTCGAGGAATTGCCACGCGGACGCGCCCCACGGGTTCATCGCAGAGAAGACAAAGATCACGAGATCTGCGATGGGCACGAAGCGCTCCGTGATCTGCTGGTGCTCGTTCTCGATGGAGTTCGTGCCCGGCGTGTCCACGATGTGGAAATCACGCAGGAAATCGACCGGGGCGTGAACTTCATCGAGCGTCGGTGTCACCGGCACGATCTGATGCTCCTGGCCGTGCTTGAAGAAGAGAATTTTGTCCGTGGTGGGCATCACGCCTGTCGTGGAGAAGTCCTGACCGAACAGCGCGTTGAGGAAGCTCGACTTGCCCACGTTCACCTCGCCCACGACGACGAAAACGAACGGCTCCTTCAGGCTGGCGATGAGATTGTCGATGATCGCCGCCGACTCGGCACCCCCGCCGGCTTCACGCAAAGCGGCAGCCAGGGCCAATAGGTCCGTGCCGATTCGTGAACGCAGCTCAAAATAGTCATCGCCGATCATAGAGGTTGCCCAAAGTGCCGCTGGGGAGTGGCATCGCAACCCTGGAGCACGGGATTTGTCCGCCAGCCCAGGGCTAACGCACCCAAAATCCACCAACGGTATCAAGACAGTCGGCAGATGATTTCCCGCAGATTCGGTTCATCCGGGAAGTGAGTGCGTTCCCGCTGCATGAGATGGTGACAGTTCCCCTCACCTAACCTCTCTCCGCAGAGACCAAACAGACCAACACGCAGGCGGTGCGCGGGGAGAGGGAACTGAAAGCGGGCTTTCCAGCTAGGCAGCGCTGTCAGGGACGCGCTTGCATCGAAAACCGCTGTCTTTTGCAGTCCCTCTCCCCGCGATGGGTGATCCCATGATCTGCCACAGGACGCGGGGAGAGGTTAGGTGAGGGGGCGAGCGTGAAGCGGGTTTCATCGAGAAACCGATGCCGCTCTTGCCTTGAGACCCATCGCCTGCTGTGTTGGCGCATGACCCGTGGCAACCGCTCGCTCATTCTGCTGACCTTCCTCATCTTGACGGGCATCATCGTGCCGTTCTTGATCTGGGGCGCTTGGTTTGACTCGGTGCTGAGCCTGGAAGGTGCGCGCAAGTGGATGGAAGGCTACGGCTCGTGGGCCTGGGCGGCGGGGATCGCGCTGCTGGTCTCGGACATTGTGCTGCCTGTGCCTTCAACGGTTGTCATGTCGGCCTTGGGCTGGATGTATGGCTGGTGGATCGGTGGTTTGATCTGCGCGGCGGGTTCGATGCTGTCTGGAATCATCGCCTATGCGGCCTGCCGCTGGCTAGGGCGCGGCGCGGCGCTGTATCTTGCTGGAGAGGACGGCTTGCGCTGCGGCGAGGAGATCTTTGAAAAGCGCGGTGGCTGGCTGGTGGCCTTGTCACGCTGGATGCCGGTGCTGCCGGAGGCGGTGGCCTGTCTTGCGGGCCTGTCTCGCATGCGGCGGCGTGTGTTTGTGCCAGCACTGGCCTGCGGCTCGTTGCCCACAGGGTTTGCGTTCGCGGCCATCGGGCATCTCGGACACAGCGAGCCTGGCTGGGCCATCGCGCTGAGCGGACTCGTGCCCGTGTTGCTCTGGCTGGCAGCGGCGCGTGTTTTGAAGCGCTAACGCATCTCCTGCAAACCCGCAGCCTGAGCGGCGGCCCGGGCGTGCTTCTGCATCTCGCGGCGTGCGAGCCACAACGCGACCGGAACCCAAACGCCGGCAGCAACCATTCCGAGGACGCCGATCACGAGCAGGTGCCGCGTGGTCATCATCAAGCTGGCGATGACGAACCCGAGGAGAAAATTCCAGCCAAAGTCACGACGCACGCGCAGGATGCAGCGGACACGCGTCAAACAGCGGCCCTCGCCGTGATACTCAGTCACGCTGAGCCAAGCGCGTGAAATGGAAGCCCACGGCCAAGCCTCAAGGTCAAACCTGCGCCAGCCATCGTCCTCACGATGGAGGATGTGCGCGGTTTTGAGCGTGCGGCGCATTGCATGCAGCCAAGCATCGCGAGTGACGCCGGTCTCACTCCAGAAACGCAGCGTGCCGAGCGTGATCGCGCTCTTGTGCGGCATCTCGGGCGAAATGATCTCTGGCAGCACAAGGTGGCGGCTCGGACGTGCGCCGAGCATGATCATGCCGCGCAGCCGCGCCCATTCACGCACCATGGGCTGCAGCAAACTCAACCACCACAGCAGCGGACGATCTCCCGGACGCGATGACGCACGCGAACTGACCCGCCATGCGCCCCAAACGGCAAACAACACGACGAACACGCCCATCTCGAACTGCTGGCACACCAGTGCGACCAGCAGCAGCGCGAGCCACAGCACGCCGGTGAAATGCTCCCACCAACGAAACGATGACGCGGCATAAATGACCTGAAAAGCGCCCAGCCCTAAGGAGCCGTGAAAAATGCTGCCTTCGACGGGATGATCGGCGGGAAGCTGGTCGCCATAGATGCCGCCGCGCCAGCGCGCACCGCCCAGCAGACCGAAGCGGCCGGGATGCGCCTTCATCAGCAAGGCCTCAGCATGGCCGTAGCCGAGCTGCTGCTTCAAATAAGCCTTCACGCTGAAGCGGCGGTGATGCCAGACCATCGCGCCCGGCACAAAACGCAGCGTGCCGTGCTCTCGCAGCCGCCAGCAGACATCCACGTCATCACCGGCGGATTTGAACTGAGCGCGGAAGCCGCCGATGCGATCAAGCATGTCTTTGCGGATCGCCAGATTGCAGCCGGGCAGATGCTCGGCCTCGGTATCGTTTAGCAGCACATGCGCAGGTGCTCCTGGAGCGGCAGCCACGACGCGTTCGATGCGATTGCGCGGCGGTGGCGGGATATTTGGCCCGCCAGCAGCCACGACGTGATCTTCGGTGAACGCGTGGCTCAAATGCAGCAGCCAGTCGGGATGCGCGATGCAGTCGTCGTCCGTGTAGGCCAAAATGGAACCGGTGGCGAGCTGTGCGCCGAGATTCCGCGCCACGCTGAGCCCGGCATGCTCCTGACGATGGTATCTCACCCGCTCGAAGCTTTCCGCGATCTGCGCCGTGGCATCGCTGGAGCCGTCGTCGATCACCAGAACCTCGAAATCGGGATAACGCAGCGCCAACAGCGATTCGAGACAAGGGCGCAGCGTGGGGGAGCCGTTGAGCGTGCAGACGATGACCGAGAGGCACGGTGGATTTGCGGGCGCAGTCAGTGGTGCAGGCAAATCACGCACCGCCGCGCATGCGGGCCGCTCGTTGCGCTCACGATCCACGATGCCAAAGCTCCAGCCGGTGACTTCCTGCCCGCCGCGATGCCATTCATCCGTGTAAGCGAACCACACGCCGCCTGCGGTGCCGCAGCGCAAAAGGCAGGCGTGCTGCCAGCGCATGACCTCGGCTTGTTTCTCAGCGCCATGCGCGTTCACATCGAGCCCGAACTCGGTGATGAGCAGCGGCTTGTTGCCCGCGAGATTTTGCAGCCGGGAGAGGCAGGCGGAGAACGCCTCGCGTGACTCAAGATAGACGTTCACCGCGAGAAAGTCCGCGTTGCGCGGCACGAGGTACTCGGTGGAGGGATAGGTAGCGTAGCTGACGAGCGTCTGCGGAGCCTGCTCGCGGGCGATGCGGATCAGCTTCTCCATGAAATCACGCACACGCTCCGGCCCCATCCAGCGCACGAGCGTCTTTTCGATCTCGTTGCCGACGAGAAACGCGACGATGCAGGCATGGTCGCGCAAGCGCGAGGTGGTTTCCAAGATGCGCTGCTCGATTTCATGCCGCAGGGTGACGTCTGAGAGAAAATCGACATGCTCAGACCACGGAATTCCGACGATGAGGCGCAGCCCCTTGGATTCGACCTCACGCAGCACCGCCGGCGTGGGCAGCTCGTAAATCCGCACGGTGTTGAAGCCGAGCGTGGCGATGTGGCGCAGATCCGAGGCAAGGCGGTCATCCTCGGGAAACGGCTCGCCGCGTGAGTTCGGCTTGAACGGCCCGTAACTGACCCCGCGCATGAAAAACGGCGCACCACCGGCCAGTTGGAGAAATTTTCCCGCCGTGACCACACGCGCCGCGAGATTCGCGGTCGTGGTATGGGCAGACGGGGGGGGAGAACTCATGCGGGAGCGGATGTTGAAGCAGGGACGAGCCGCAGGCCAGCCAGATTCAACTCCGCGGCGCTTCAGCCCGCCTTTTCCTGCGACTCAGCAGGCACGCTCGTCAATTCATCGGGCTTTTTCACTTCCATCACGATCCAGCCATCCCCTTCTTTGGCGATGCGGCGGCCATTGATGGCAAAGACGACACACAGGCCGATGAACACAGCGGAAGCTTCGAGCAAAAAGGGGGTGGTGATGAACGCAAAGAGATAAGCGAGTCCCTGAAGAGTGATCTCTCTGGCCGTCTCATTGACCACCGCGGCCACCACGGCCGCAATCACAAAGGCAAGGGTCCAGAGCACCGGCTCAAGCCAGCCGGAAGATGACGCGGGAGTGGGTTCGGAGGCAGGCATAGGGTCAGTTGGCAGGGGTGTCTCTTTGCACCGAGATGATCTGCTTGGCGTTTGCAGTCAATGGTTTGTCCTCGGCAACGGAAGGTGTTGGGTCATTTTCTGGCAGCGCGGCAGGCACGATTTGGCGCCGTGTTTCCGCCACATGCATGCCCCAGATGGCGGTGCCGACCAGAACCAGCGCGAACACCGCCAACGCGGCAGGCAGCGGAGATTTGATCGAGCGCGTGCGACGAGCGGATGCGGCAGTGCTGCGATCAGGAGCAGCATCGTGGTCACGCAGCCAAGCGCCCTGAGAGCGGGTCAGGTAACGATAGTCACGTTCGCCCCCGAGTGCGCCCTCTGGCAGCTCTTCGAGAATCGCAGTCGCATCCACCTCCAAAAAGCCGCTGTACTGACGGATGAAGGAACGCGCATAGGTCATGCTGCCGAAGGCGGCAAAATTTGCCGCCTCCAAATAGCGCAGGCGTTGCGCCGGGATGCGCGTCTCATGCGCGGCGTCTTTAAGGGACAACCCACGTTTTTCACGCGCCACAGTGAGCAGTTGTCCAAAGGAAGTTGGCATGGTTGTGGCGCTCATGGTGACAGCATTGCCGCCGGTTGCGATGAAATTTTTTCCGCTAACGTCCCGCCGCTCAAGGCTTCTGGGACGCAAGTTCTGCCATCACATGGCCGATCCTGCTTTGAACCCGACTCAGGATGTCGTTGTGATGAGCGGTCGGGATTTCGTGAAACGTCACAGCTTGCGGATGCTCTGCGGCGAGCGCACGCCCCATCCGCGGGGGGATCACCTCGTCCTCGGAACCATGAAAAATCACGAAACGCGCCTCTGGACGTGCGACCACGCGGCGCAGTGTTTTTCGATTGTCGAAGCGGTGCAAGTTGAGATGACAAAGCGGCCATCCCAGCACGATGCGTCCCATGTCCGTCATGGAGGTGAAGGGAGAGATGAGCACCCCACGTCTGATGCCGAGATCCTCCGCCGCCATCAAGGCTGCCGCCGCGCCGAGAGAGTGCCCCATCACGGCGAGACGTGGCTGCAAGTCTGCTGTGGTGGTGTGAAGATGCTTGGCTAGCGCCTCAAACGCAGCCTTGCTGCTCTCGCGAATTCTGCCCGGTGTGGGCTGGCCTTCACAGTCGCCATAGCAGGGATAATCGACGAGCAAAAAGGCGCAGCGATCATCCCAGGCGTCCGTGAAAGGCAGCCAGTGCAGCGCCAGCGAGCCATTCCCACCAAAGCACAGCCAGATTGTGTGCGGCGCAGCGCTAGCTGCGGCACGCGCCGGGATGTAAAACGCGGTCTGCCGCCCTTGTGAGGTGGTGAAGGTCACGCGCACGCCTTTGGCCGTGCGCAGCATCGTCTCGTGCTCCGCCCGGTAAGGATTCGGGTGGTAGATGAGTTTGGACTGGCAGCCGAGCAGGAAAATCACAGGCGTGAGAATGACAATCGCCAGGAGGCGCAGGCAACATTTCCAAAGAGTCATGGGCGGTGGTGGCAGATGATGCGCCGACGACGGCATGGGTGCGATCCAAAAAAACGGAGACCGTCACCGGTCTCCGTTCAAAGGTTTCGGAAGGATGGGAATTCAAACTTACTTTGCCTCACCGAGGACGCGTTTGATGTCAGCGGCCTGCTGGTCCGTGCTGGCGGCGTAGTCCTGCCAGACGACCTTGCCGTCCTTCACGAGGAAACAACTGCGTTTGGCGAGTGAGAGCACACCTTTGAGCATTTTTTCGACCTTGAAGGCAGCGGCGATTTTGCCTTCGGGGTCAGCGATGAGGTCGTAAGGCAGGGTAAACTTGTCTTTGAACTTTTTCTGCGCCTCAGGCTTGTCGAAGCTCACACCGAGCACCTGGACGCCAGCCTTGGTTAGATCCGCGAAGGCATCACGCAAAGAGCAGGCCTGCTTGGTGCAGCCGGGAGTGTCGGCCTTGGGGTAGAAGAAGACGACCGTGGGGCCTTTCTTGTAAACGTCGGCAAAGTTCACGGTGGCAGCGTCTTGGTTGATGCCGGAGACGGCGGGAGCGTCATAACTGACTTTTTCACCCTCACCGGCGCTGGCGATGCCGAAAAGAGTGTTGAACAGGGCGGTGAGCATAAGAAGACGAGTTTTCATGAGGTTACGAACAGGTTGGGTTATTCGACGGAGGCTTTGAGGCCGGGAACAGCAGCCGTGAGTTGTTTTACGCCAGCCTTGGTGGCCTTGGACTGCCAGAGATAGACATTTTTGAGGCTCTTGATCTTGGCGAGATGCTTCAAACCAGCGTCGGTGATTTCTGTGCCGTAAAGATTGAGGGTCTGAAGTTTTTTCAGGCCGATGAGTGATTCCAGCCCGGCGTCGGTGATTTTAGTCTGGCGCAGGTCGAGCGAGATGAGGCGGGGAAGCTGGCCGAGGGTCTTCAAAGCGGCGTCGGTGACGATGGTGCGGCCGAGATCGAGCTGCACGATGTTTTCCTTCAGCAGCAAGAGGGCGGCGACTTTTTCATCATCGCACTTGGAGACGCCCGTGAGGAAATCGACGCGCACCAGCGGGCTTTCCACCTTCACGGGAGCGACCTGAGCCCCTGCGGCCTTGGCCTTGGCGAGCACATCGTCGGAGAGTGGTTTCACTTCTTTTTCGAGAGTGGTGTAGAAGAGTTCGTGCTCACGCGGCTTGTGCGGCTTGGCCATCTCGGTAGCCGCACCGGCGGGCATGCCCTGGGCGCTGCCGAGCCAGCCGCCGAATTCTGCGCCTTCCTCGATCCAGGTCTTGAGCAGCTTGATTTCCTCGGGAGTGAGATCGTCACCCTTTGGCGGCATGTGGCCGTCATCGTCCTTCGGCAGCATGACGACCTCGTAGAGACCGCTTTTGTCTGGAGCACCGGGGGTGAGAATGGGGCCATTCTCACTGCCTTTGACGATGGCCCAGGAGGCGTCGAGGCGGAGGCCGGCTTTGGGCTCCTTTTTCTTGCCGTTCTCCTCGTAGGGAGCCTTGTGGCAGTCGATGCACTTCTTGGTGAGGACCGGAAGCAGGTCTTTTTCAAAGTTCACCGCCGCATGGACGGAGCTGGCGGCAAGGCAGGCCATGACAAAAAACACGGAGCGGCACACAGAGATGGACATGAGGTTGGTAGGGGTGGTAAAAGAGAGGTCAGGGCGGGGCACGTCACCGCCAAAAATGGGGCAGGGATAACGCTTGCCTCTCCGTCTTGTTACAGAGAAATAAAGGCCGATCATCCAACTCACCATGAGCACTAACCCATCCTCCCAGGTCGAGGCCGACTCGCTTCTCCGCCGCAGCACGCTGGCCATTGTCATGGGCGGCGGGGCGGGCACTAGGCTCTTTCCGCTGACCCAGAACCGTGCGAAGCCCGCCGTGCCGCTGGCAGGCAAGTACCGTCTTGTCGATATTCCGATCAGCAACTGCATCAACTCCGGGCTGCGGCAGGTGTATGTGCTCACCCAGTTCAACAGCGCCTCGCTGAATCGCCATCTCTCCCGCACCTACCGCTTTGACCAGTTCACGCGTGGTTTTGTCGAGGTGCTTGCCGCGCAGCAGACGCCGGATGGCGAGCGCTGGTACCAGGGGACCGCCGATGCCGTGCGGCAAAACTTGCGCTACTTCCTCGAAGGCGGGCATGATTACTTCCTCATCCTCAGTGGCGACCAACTCTACCGCATGGACTTCCGCAAGGTCATGCGCCAGCACATCGCCAGTGAAGCGGACCTGACCATCGCCACGCTGCCGGTGAACGCCCGTGACGCCACCGGCTTCGGCATCATGCGCGCTGACACGGACAACCGCATCCACGAGTTCGTCGAGAAGCCGAAAGACCCTGCCGTGCTCAAAAATCTGCGCATGCCGGAAGAAACCCTGCGCAGCCTCGGCCTAGACACCTCCGAGCCGCAGTACCAGGCCTCCATGGGCATCTACATCTTCAACCGCAAGGTACTGGAGGAATGCCTGGACAACACCCACAACGACTTCGGCAAGCACATCATCCCAACGGCGATCAAGGACCGCCGCGTCCATGCCTACAACTTCCACGGCTACTGGGAGGACATCGGCACCATCCGCAGTTTCTTCCAGGCGAACCTGGACCTCTGCAAACTGGTGCCGCAGTTCGACTTCTTTGACTCCACGGCACCCATTTTCTCCCACTCCCGTGCTCTGCCCGCCACCAAGATCAACGGTGGCACCATCCGCGAGGCCTTGTTGGCCGATGGTTGCATCCTGACCGACGCGCACATCGAGACCGCCGTGATCGGCGTGCGTTCGCAAATCGAGGCTGGCACCACCATCCGCGACAGCATCATCATGGGCGCGGACTTCTACGCGGGGGCCGTCGGCACCGATCACAGCCGCCCGCCACCCGGCATCGGCCGAAATTGCCGCATCGAACGTGCGATCATCGACAAAAATGTCCACATTGGCGACAACGTCGTCATCACCCCGGAAGGCAAGCCCAGCGAAATGGATGCTGAGAACTACTACATCCGCGACGGCATCGTCTGCGTGCCCAAAGACGCGGTGATCCCGGCGGGGACGTGGATCTGAGGGGGCACACCATTTTCATGCTTCACAAAAACAGGTGGCTGCGCTACAAACGCCGCCATGAAGCACCCGACCTGTGTTTTTCTCGCCCTGTTACTGACTCTGGCTCAAACGAGCGGACAGTCGTCTGACCTCCGTACTTTCACCAATGCCTCCGGCAAAGCCATCCAGGCCAAACTGGTCGGTGTGGAGGGCGTGAACGCCACCATCGAAATGGCGACTGGCCAGCGCTTCACCTTGGCAGTCACCCAGTTTTCCGCCGCAGACCAGGCTTACATCAAACAGGCCGCCGCCACCTTGGCCCCTGCGACTGCCGCTCCAGCGGCAGCCACCGCCTACAAGCCGGGTCCGAATGACCAACTGGAGCCTGCGGTGGTGAATGAAGCCGTCGGCCAGTCGTTGTTTGGTGAGACGCCACTGTGGACCGCATCCGCTCCTGAGATCGCGGAGAAGCTCGGCATCCCGCCTGAGTCCAGGACCAAAACCTCCAGCAGCTACCGCTCCTACACCAAGGAGGACTATCTCATGTTCGGCGCTCATCCCTTCTCCGTGGCGATGTATGCCGAAAACGACAAGGTCACCGGTTTCTCGCTCGTCTTTGCCAACAAGGGCGATCTCTTCAGTGCCCGTGGCAGTGGTGAAATGCACTTTGATAAGGACACGCCGCCCGCCCAGGCCGCGATGATCGTCAAAAAGGCCATGGACAAAGATCTGGCGGCCATCTCGGCGACACTTTCCAAACAACTCGGAGCGCCACAGAAAGAGCGCTTTGGTGAGAAAGCCGGACGCATGAACATGCAGCGCTGGGACTGGCGTGGGCATGCCATCCTACTCGCCGAGGCCGAGGGTGAATATGTCGGCATCCAGATTGTTACCTCCGCCTTCGCGGACGCCGGTGGCAAGGTGGAGAGCGTGACCGACACCATCATCCGCTCCAGGGCGCTGGCGAATCTGGAGAAGCGCGAGGGCGGTGATGTCGTCATCGGTGACATCCCGATGGTCGATCAAGGCCCCAAAGGCTACTGCGCTCCCGCCACGGCCGAGCGCAGCATGCGTTACCTCGGCATCCCGGCGGACATGTACATCCTCGCCAACGCCGGACAGACCGGCTTTGGCGGCGGCACGAACGTCGATATGATGCTCACGGGCATGGCTGCACAGATTCGCAGCAAGCGCCGCTCGTTTGACTCCTGGGAGAGCGAACTGAAGATCAAAGAGATCGCCAAATACATCGACAAGGGGCTGCCGGTCATGTGGACCCTGTGCAGCACCAAAGGCTTCAACGAGACGGCCAACAAGCGCACCAAAGAGCGCAAAACCGTGACCGACTGGGCCACCTGGCGGGAGAAAGTCACTGCTGAGGCAGCGGCCAACTCCCTGCCCAAGGACAAGGACACCCGCCACATCGTTCTCATCATCGGCTACAACAAGGACACCAACGAGATGGCCTTCAGCGACAGTTGGGGGGACGATTTCAAGGAACGCTGGATCACGCTCCAGGAGGCCGAGCAGGTTTCCGACGGGCGTTTTTATGTGGTGGGCTTCTGATCCGCCGGGTCAAGGCCTCAGCTCCACCCCTTTGTAACTCCGGTGCTCTAGCAAGGAGGGCCGCAGGCCTTTGACCTCGGGACGCATCAGATACGAGTGTGTGTACCAATACACGGGCAGGATCGGGGCCTCGGTAAGGACGAGGGTTTCAGCCTCATTCAAGATTTGCAGACGTTTGGCGGCATCACCCTCGCTAAAGCTCTGTTGGATGAGTTCGTCGTAGCGTGAGTTGCTCCAGCCGGTGTTGTTATTGCCGTCGTTGGTCTGCCACATGGCTAGAAAAGTGGAAGGATCAAGATAGTCGCCCACCCAAGCGGCACGGCAGACCTGAAAGTCGAGTTTGCGCTGAGATTCGAGATACACACCCCAGTCTTGGTTCAACACACGGGCGGGAATGTTGAGGTGCTGCCTCCACATGGCCTGCACTGCTTCTGCCAGCGAGCGATGCGCCTCGCTGGTGTTGATGAGGATGTCAAACGTCGGAAAACCTTTGCCATCTGGAAAGCCCGCCTCGCGGAGAAGTTTGCGAGCCTCGTCAGGATTGAAGCGCATGACATTCGGCGTGTGATACTCAGCCAGCGTTCCCGGCGGTGTCAGGCCCGTGGCGGGTTTCTGCCCGGCGCGGAGGATGTTGCGTGTGATGCTCTCCCGGTCGATGGCCAGTGCGAGCGCTCGGCGCACCTTGGGATCATCAAAGGGTTTCTTCGTGACGTTGCAGCGGTAGAAATAAACGCTGAGAAGCGGATCGCTGTGGAAGAAGGGCGCTTTGCTCTCGCGGTAACCGGGAATCTTCGCGAGTGGAGCCGTAAGCGTGACGTGAAGCTGGCCGTCGAGGAAAGCACGCTCCTCCGTGGTGTCGCTGACGATGGGGAGGAAGACGATGCCGTTGAGCTTCACGCTCGCGGCGTCCCAATAGTGCGGATTGCGGTCCACTTCGATGGTCTGGTTCACCCGCCAGCTCTTGAGCTTGAAGGGGCCGTTGCCGACCATGTTGGCGGGGCGCGTCCAGCGGGTGTTGCCGCGGTCGTCCATTTTACCATGCTTCTCGATGACATGCTTTGGCACGGGGAACCACGAGTAGTGCTTCAGCATGCTCGGCAGGTAGGGAGCGGGGCCTTTGAGCGTGATTTGCAGCGTGTGGGAGTCTAGCGCCCTCACGCCGACTTGTGAGAAGTCTGACAACTTGCCGGTGTGATACGCTTCAGCGTTCAACATCGGGTAAAGCATGGCCGCGTAGTCGGCGCCGAGCTGGGGGGTGAGGATGCGCTGGTAAGCATAGAGGAAGTCAGCGGTCGTTACCAGCGTGCCATCGCTCCACTGGCCATTCGGTTGAAGTTTGAAGGTCCAAGTGGTGAAATTTTCGTGTGTCCAGGACACGGCGGCACCTGGTCCGTCGCCATCCGGATTCTCTGGCAGCGGGGCGATGAGGCCCTCGAAGATCGCGTGGAAGATGTGGTGCTCCGGCTGGCCGCTAGCGAGCTGTGGGTCCAGCGTGGCAGGCTCGGAACCGTTGCCGATGAGTAGGATGCCGTCGCGATTGGCTTCATCGACCCGAGTGGGCCGGTGCGTGCGGTGATGATGAAACCACGCGATGCCGCCAAGAGCGATGAGGAGAATGAAAACACGAACAATCCAGCGCATGGCAGCGAGCATGCCATGCGATGCCATGCGTGGCAACAAAACGGCCCCGCCTTGCAATGGCGGGGCCGCGTGGGGTTTTCAAAACTCAGATTTTGGCGCTACTACCTGCCAAAACCAAAGCTGAAGCTGACGCCACTGCGTGGGCGGCCGAAGGAGGGCTGGCAGTGGTTGAATCCTGGCTGAGGACCTCTGAAGCCGGGATTGAAGCCGTAGCCTGGACGTGGGGCATTGTAGCCCACGCGTGGAGTCTGGGTGACCCACTGGCCGACAGGGCGACCGCAGTGGTCATAACCGACGATCCGATAAACGGCGATGATGGGCGTGCCGCAGGAGCTGTAGCCGACAACGCGGGCGGCTCCATTGTGGCAGGTGTCGGCGGTGGCTGTGGAGGGGGCTGCAAAACCAAGAACAGCAGCGACAGCGACAAGAGAGAAGATGGCTTTCATGAGTGTGTGTAGAATTTGTTTCCGCACCTTGTGACGAGGCCGCGTCACGCCTATTCAGGCCATCCTGAAAATATTTTTCACGACTACTGCTGCGCCATCGACTTCGGATCGAACGCGTCGCGCAAACCGTCGCCGAGCAAGTTGAGCGCGAGCAGTGTGGCGGAGAAGAAAACGCCGGGATACAGCAGCAGCCAAGGATAGGTCTCCATCGAGTTCGCGCCTTCACGAATCAGCACGCCCCAGCTTGCATCTGGCGGCTGAATGCCAAGGCCGAGAAAGCTCAGCGCAGCCTCCAGCAACATCACGCCGGGCACGGTGAGACTGGCGTAGATGATGACCGGACCCGTCACATTCGGCAGCAGATGTTTCCACACGATGTGCCAAAAACCTGCGCCGCTGGCACGCGCGGCGATGATGAATTCAAGATTCTTCAAGGCGAGCACCTGCCCGCGCACCACCCGTGCCATCGTGAGCCATTCCACCGCTCCAATCGCTACGAAGATGAGCCAGAACTCACGCCCAACGATGACCATGAGCAAGATGACGAAGTTGATGAAAGGAAACGCATACAGGATGTCCACGATGCGCATCATGGCTGAGTCGATGCGACCACCCGCGAGGCCGGAAACCATGCCGTAAAACACACCGATGATCGCCGCGACCGCCGTGGCGAGGAGACCGACCTCCAGCGACACACGGCCGCCATGCAGGATGCGCGTGAGCATGTCCCGCCCGAGAGGATCGGTGCCCAGCCAGTGCGCGATGCTCGGATTCGTGGCCTTCAGCTCGAGATTCTGCTCCGACTGGTCGTAGGGCGAGAGTTCAGGCCCAACGCCGCACAAAACCACGAGCACGACGAGAAACCAAAACGCCCACGCGTTCAAACGCTGCCGCATGAGCCGCTGCCACGCGGCCCGCATTGGGGAAAGGCTCTGTGGGGGCTTGCTGCTCATGCCTGGAGCCGGATGCGAGGGTTCAGGACAGCCTGAAGGATGTCCACGCAGAGATTGAAGCCGACGATGAGCGCGGCGTAGAAAGTAGAGATGGCGATGGTGAGCTGATGATCACCATTCGTCGCCGCTGCGATGAAAAACTGGCCTAGACCGGGCAATTGGAAGATCGTTTCGACAATGAACGAGCCGGTGAGCAAGCCCGCCGCCGCCGGACCGAGGTAATTGAGCACCGGCAGGCTGGCGAGCTTCATCGCATGCAAAAAGACGACTGAGGTCTCACTCGATCCTTTCGCCCGCGCCGTGCGGATGAACTCCTGCGCCAGCGTCTCGCGCAAACTGCCGCGGGTGAGCCGCGCGATGTAAGCACTGTAGATGATGCCGAGCGTGAGCGCAGGCAGCACCCAATCGGAGGAGTCAAACCATCCCGCGACATTGAACCAGCGCAGCTTTAGGCCAAACAGCATCGCAATAAGTGGCCCCAGCACCATGCTGGGCGTGCAAATGCCGAGCGTCGCCGCGAACGTGCTGGCACGATCTTCCAGCGTGTTTGGCCGCAGCGCGGCGAGCGCTCCCAGCGGCACGCCGATGGCCAGCGCGATGAGCAAAGCCGCCGCACCCACCGCCGCAGACACCGGAAACCCAGAAGCGATGATCTCATCCACCCCACGGCCTTTGTAGTGATACGAGTCGGGCAGATCCAGCGTGGCGTAATGCTTCAGTTGAAGGCCGAGCTGCACGATCCACGGCTTGTTCAGGCCGTAATACTCCTCCTGCGCTTTGCGCGCCTCTTCGGTGACATTGCGCTCGTTTCTCACCGCTCCACCTGGCACCAGCTTCGACAGCGTGAACGTGATCGTGATCACCGCGAAGATCACGACAAGCCCTTGGATGATGCGGCTGACGAGGAAGCGGATCATTTCGACTGCTCGTAAAGATCGCCGATGTCAGCGGCGGCAAGTTCGATGAGGTAGGTCGCAATCTTCGCGCCGAGCGCCTCGAAGTAGCGTTTCCCTTTCTCGGCGGTGCTGTGCTGGGGATCACCGCTGCCGGTGTCGTTCGTGGCCTTCGTCCAGGCACGCTGTGCCCAGGCCCATTTTTCGTTGATGGCTTTCAGCTTCCAGCGGTTGTCGGTGCCGGCACCCCATTCAGATTTCGGCAGCACCAGATGGGGATGCAGATGCATGATCAAACTGGTTTCGCGCTCATCCGCATGATCGCCAACGATGTCGAAGATGTCGTCGCCTTTCACGGCATTGAACCACGAGACGGTGGAGAGAAACATCTTCGGGTGCCGGGCTTGCAGCTCACGCAGCATCTGGCGGAAGTCGTTGCCACCATGGCCGTTCATGATGACGAATTTCATCACACCGACGCCTTCAAGGCTGGAGATGATGTCTTCCAGCACCCTCATTTGGGTGGTGGGATTCATGTTGATGCAGAACGGCACATCTAGCTGGCCGGTCTGCACCCCAAAGGGCATGTTCGGCAGAATTCCGACCTTCGCGCCCGCTTCCCAGGCGATGCGGCCCGCCTCGGCGGCGATGGCGTCGTTTTGCAGCGAGTCGGTGGCGTAAGGCAGGTGCCAGTTGTGCGCCTCCGTGGCTCCCCACGGCAGCATAGCGACCTCATAGCGCGTGGCTTTGACGTGCTTCCAATTTGTTTCGGCGATGATCCAGGGTCTAGGACTCATGGGATGAGGCTATCGAGGCAAAGGGTTGATGCAACGTTCGACAACATGGTCCGAAAGACGGAGCCGGTGTTGCAATTCACCGCCTCGCCGGGATGATGGCGCACATGTTTGAGTCACGCACCGAGCCACTCGCTCCACGCCACATCTTTTTCAGGCGTGCGGTGAAGTATTTTGGCCTGGCCTTTGTCGTGATCGGCGTGGCGCTTGCCATTGGCGTGCTTGGGTATCATTTCATCGCTGAATTTAGCTGGATCGACAGTTTGCTGAACGCCTCGATGATCCTAGGCGGCATGGGGCCGGTGGGAGATCTGCCATCGGATGAGGCGAAGCTGTTTGCCTCGTTTTACGCCTTGTTCAGCGGGCTGGTGTTCATCTCCGTGATGGGCATCGTCCTGGCACCCGCAGCGCATCGGGCGCTGCATCTGTTTCACCTGGATGAGGAGGATCAAAAATCATGAGCAACCAGCGCGTCGTCAGCGTCGGAGCCAGTGTCAATCCACAACGCTACAGCCATCGCGCTCTGCGGGTGCTGCTAAACACGGGGCTGTTTTGAACAAGCTCGTCAGAAGGCGGTCAATGAACAGCATCGCCATGCTGGAAATCCAAAAAACTCGAATCCATGAGCGCAGCCTTCTCCGGGCGAAGGGTGCGACTGAGTCTGAGATCGCCCAGGCTCAAAATCAGCCCTTCAAGCCCGCTTTTGTGAACGGCCAGCGCAGGAGGCGCGAGGCAGAACCTGCGGACGGACTGCCTGCTTGGCAGTTCGCGTTTCGTCGCCAAGGCTGAGCAGCGGTCTTGCCCGACTGACACGACCTGCTAGCATCGTGACACACCACGCATGCCCGCGAACCGCTTCTACTCCTCCTTTGACTTCGAGAAACTCGACAAACGCCCTTCCCCGGAAGGCGAGTATCGCAATCCGTTTCAAATCGACCGAGATCGCATCATCCACAGCAGCGCGTTCCGGCGGCTGCAAAGCAAGACGCAGGTGTTTTTGTCAGGCGAGTATGATTTCTACCGCACGCGGCTCACGCACAGCATCGAGGTGGCTCAAATTGGCCGCAGCATTTGCGCCTGGCTCACGCAGCAGTGCGAGGTGCTGGGGGACGACTGCTTCATCGACCCTGAACTCGTCGAAAGCATCTGCCTGAGCCACGATCTGGGCCATCCGCCCTTCGGACATGCAGGGGAGCGGACGCTGCACACCCTGATGGAGCCTTACGGCGGCTTTGAGGGCAATGCGCAGACGCTGCGCATCCTGACGCAGACGCTTTTCAGCGAAGGACGTGTCGGCATGAACCCCTCCCGAGCGCTCTTGGACGGCGTGCTGAAATACAAGACCCTCTTTGCCGAAAAGCCTGCGCACAAGGCCAACCACTACCTCTACAACGATCAGGAGCGCTGGCTCGACTTCACGATGGGCGGTCAGGCCTTCCCCATCGAGCTCACACCGGGCAAGGAACGCAACAGCTTCAAGAGCATCGAATGTCAGATCATGGACTGGGCGGATGACACGGCTTATTCGCTCAATGACTTGGCCGATGGCATCCACGCCGGCTTCATCAATGAAAGCCGGGTCTCACGCTGGGCGGCAGATCAGACGCTCAGCAGCGATGACGCCACAGATCTGGAGTTCCTCTGCAAAGCGATGCGCGATGGCCGTGTCGAAGGACGGCTGAACCGCCTCATCGGCGAGTGCATTCGTGCCACGAAGCTGGTCCCCACGGCGAATTTTCTCAGCCCAAGCACGCGCAGGCACCAGTTCACGCTGGAGATCGATCCCGTCCAACGCCGCCGGGCGGATTTGCACAAAAAGATCGCGCTCGACCTCGTCTTCCTCAGCCCGCAGCTCCAGCAGCTCGATCACAAAGCCGACTTCATCCTCAAACGCGTGTTCGAGGTGCTGCACGAGCGCTACATCGAGTCCGTGCGGCCCAAAGGCCTGCACCTCGTGCCCGCCAGCATCGAAAAGCAGATCCAAACCGCCGAATCCGCCAGCGAACGCGCCCGCCTCGTCTGCGACTGGATCGCGAACATGACGGACCACTTCGCCTTCCGCACCTACCGCCGCCTCTTCGACGCCGACTTCGGCTCGATCACGGATTTCGTGTGAGACTCCCATTCTCAATCCGCTTTGCGTGTGCCCGGATGAACTTTCCGCGCCAGCCCTCGTTGGTGAACCCTCCAGAGACACCGAAGACGCGCCAGCAGAGTAGCCATCTCGCTCCGTCGAGATGAGCCAAAGGCTTGCGCTGACATGCAGCATCTTTGGAGTTCGTGAACCGTTGAGCTTACCAAGCGTCCCGCTCATCTCGCGGAGCGAGATGGCCACTTTGCTTCGCCATTCACAGCGCCGCGATGCGGCGGCAGACTTCCTCCACATTCGCGCGGCTGTTGAAGGCGCTGATGCGGAAGTAGCCTTCGCCGGCACTGCCGAAGCCGCTGCCGGGGGTGATCACGACGTTTGCTTCGTTGAGCATCTTGTCGAACATCTGCCAGCTGGTGAGGCCGCCTGGGCAGCCGACCCAGACGTAGGGAGCATTCACGCCGCCAAAAACGGTGAGCCCGGCCTTCTTGCAGGCCTCGACCAGCAGCGCGGCATTGCCCATGTAGTGCTCGATGAGTGCCTTGACCTGCGCCTTGCCTTCGGGGCTGTAAATGGCCTCGGCACCGCGTTGAACGATGTAGCTCGTGCCGTTGAACTTCGTGCTGTGACGACGGCTCCAGAGCGGATGGATGGCCTGCTTGCCACCGGCCTTCGTTTTGCCCATCAGGCCTTTGGGGATCACGACGATGGCGCAGCGCACGCCGGTGAAACCGCCATTCTTTGAGAAGCTGCGAAACTCGATCGCGCAGTCGCGAGCGCCTTCGATCTCATAAATGGAGCGCGGCAGCTCAGGATCGCGGATGAAGGCCTCGTAAGCCGCGTCGTAGAGGAGCGTGGTGCCGTTGGCGAGGGCGTATTTCACCCAGGCTTCGAGCTGGGCGCGGGTGGCGACGGCACCCGTCGGATTGTTCGGGTAGCAGAGGTAGGCCAAATCGACCGGCTCGGAGGGAATGTCGGCCACGAAACCATTCTCGGGCGTGCATTTGAGGTAGTGCAGACCGGCGTAAGCGCCGCTGTCATCGGCATCGCCCGTGTTGCCCGCCATGACGTTTGTATCCACATAGACGGGATACACCGGATCGGTGATGGCGATCTTGTTCCCCGCGCCGAAGATGTCGAGGATGTTGCCGGTGTCGCACTTGCTGCCGTCGGAGATGAAGATCTCATCCGCCTCGATGTTCAGCCCACGAGATTTGAAGTCATTCTCCGCGATGGCGTTGCGCAGGAAGTCGTAACCCTGCTCTGGGCCGTAACCACGGAAGCTGGAGCGATCGCCCAGCTCATCGACGGCCTTGTGCATCGCCGCACGCACGGCCTCGGGCAGCGCCTCGGTCACATCGCCGATGCCACAGCGAATCAGACGCTTCGCGGCGTCGGCGTTCGCCTCCGTGAAGGCTTTCACGCGGCGGGCGATTTCAGGGAAGAGGTAACCGGCTTTGAGCTTGTTGTAGTTTTCGTTGATGTAGGCCATGGCTTTGGAAAAAGGGCACGCAGTGTGGCGCGAAGAAGCGGGGATGCAAGAGGGCCAAGCGACGAGAAGAGGCTCAAAAATGCCCCCGCCACTCTTACATTTGAGAAATGGGAGGCCGAAACATTCACCGCTTCACCCGACGACGGGCAGGACGAAAGTGACACCCTGATCCAAACCCCAGCCACGCGGCGTTCCGGTGCTCTGAGGCAAATCGAGGTGCCCAGCGCCGCCTCTCCCAGACACTTCCCCGGTCATTCACAGGCCTTGAGCGACCTTCCAAACACTTCCCCGGTCACTCACAGGGCTTGAGCGACCTCCCAAACACTTCCCCGGTCACTCACAGGGCTTGAACGACCTTCCAAACGCTTCCCCGGTCACTCACAGGGCTTGAACGACCTCCCAAACGGTTTCCCGGCCAGTCAGTGCCGGAGAGCGGTTGAACGACGAATGCACCGGCCATTCCTGATTTTAGGAGCGATATTCGTAAGGTTTTATGAATTTACACTGACATTTGGTCTCATTTTTTCTTGCCTCAATCCCGCATTGACTGATTAAATGGCCAAATCCCACCCAAACACCCCTCAATGGCACGCTGAGGCTTCGCATTTTTTGACTCTGACGTGCGCTTGAACTCACTCAACGGACACCCGACCCCCATGAGAGCGCTGACCTCCTTCTTTGAAAATCCCTTCGACGACCGGAACATCAGCATGGCCGAACTCGTCGCCTTCACTACCGACCACTTGCAGCGCCTGAGCGCGAACAACCCTGGTGGCGAACTCACCGCACGCATCGCCGCCACCACCAGCTCCCTCGCCATCGTGGAGGACTGCGTCACTTCCGATCAAAGCCGCCTGGGCTCTCGCAAAGCTCGTAAGCTTGCCAAAGACAACATGCGGGAGGCAATCCCGGTCGAGGTGAAGCGCCTTGAGGCCGGCTTCATCGCCGCCTTCGGCGCGGACTCGCCCGTTTTACTCGAAGCCCTGCCGCAGGGCCGCACGATCTTTCAAACCTGCCGCGATGATCAGGTGGAGGTGCATCTGCAAACCCTGCTTGCTGCCGCCACCACGCATCAGGCCAGTCTGGTCCCCGCCACGCTCACGCAGGCCACGAATCTGAAAAACAACTGGGTCACCATCTACCAAGCCAGCGAGGTCTCGACTGGCAGCAAGACCAGCACGCAGGAGGGCAAGAAACTGGCCCGCGAGAACCTGCAATTGATGCTCTTCCTCAACCTCCTGAAGCTCGCCGAAATGTTCCCCCGCCAGCCGGAGAAACTGCCGCTCTACATGATGCAGCACCTGCTGGAGAATCCCTCCTCGCCGGAGGAACCTGAGCCGCCGCCAACGCCAACGCCCGGACCGTAAGACAACCAAACTGCGGACGAATCAGATTCGCCCACAATTTACTGTGGCTAAACAACGTTCGCCCAACTTCGCACCGCCTATCATCCAAACCAGAAAGTTCCCCTTATGAAACTCGCTTCTATTGGTCCCATCTGGTTGTTCATGTTGAGCATTGTCTTTGCTACAAACGGCCTAGCGAAAGACCCGACTAAAATTGGCCCTATGGCGAAAGCCATAGCCCATCTCGAAGCCGCCAGAAATGCCAAGGAGCCTTTAGTTTCGTTGCGGTCAGCAAGGAGAGCCGTCGTGAACGCCAAAACAAACAAGGGAGGGGAGAGAAAGGAAGCCATCACCGCCATAGACAAGGCGATCGAGGCTGCTGAAGCTGGCGATAGGAAGACAATGATTGCGAAGATCGCCAGTGCGACCTACGACATCAAGCAGGGGATGAATAACGCCAAGTGACGCCTCCGACGCAGCAAATCAACGCATGGCCACGAGGCGGCGGGTGATGGCTTTGATCTCCAGCTTCAACCTCGTGAGCACTTTTGGCGTGCCGCAGACGAGCTTCCGCCCGCTGAAACACAGCATGTGCCACTTGTTGGACTCGGTGCGGTCTGGCTCCCAGCGCTGAATCCAGGCCCGCACCTGCCGCGCCATGGCCTGCGAGAACTCGGGCGCGAGATCTAGCCAGGTCTCCGGGTCACGGGTGGGCGTGCGGGAGCAGTCCATGCATTCTCGTTTAACCTGCGGGCGTGAGCAGGACCTTGTGAACGTCGAGCACGGCGGTTTTGACCTTGTTCACCGGATCAATGACCAGGCGCTGCGGGCCGGCTTTTTTGATCTCGATCTCGCCCACGGACACTTCTTTCCATTTTTGGAAGCCGCCAGTGTCCTGCGTGGTGAATTTCAGCTCCTGGCCGTCGTGTTTCACGGCCACCTGGCTGCCTTCGTTGCCGCTGGCGCAGCCATGCACCACGGCGACTTTGTAGCGGCCGGGTTTTGCCACGTCGAAGCTCCACTCGGCGAAGTCGTCTGGGTTGCTCCAGAAGCCGAGGCAGTTTTTCTCGGCCTTGGGCTCGTAGCGCATGGTTTCCGACCAGGTCGTGGCGCTTTTGGCCTCCAGCACGAGGCTGCCATCTGCCGCAGGCTCCGGCGTGGGGCCTTCTGGCGCGGGCACGAAGCTGATCTGCTCGATTTTCAAACCGGACTCCGCGCCGGTGGCGGCGATGTAGAGCACGAAGGGATAGGTGCCGGGCTTTTCGATGTACACCTCGCCATAAACCATCGTCTTCGGCAGGCTGGTGGCAGTGAGGTTCTTTTTCAGCGACTTTTCACCGAAGCGGAACTGGGAGCCGAGATTGGCATGCCGCAGGGTGTAAGTGAGACGCACCTCATACTTGCCCCAGCGCTTTGCGGTGAACTTGGTGCAGTCGTACTGCTCCCAGTGCGCGGCGGTCATGTGCTGGAGCTCATTGAGACTCACCTGGATGACGCCGCGTGTGGGCTCGTCGCTGCGTGCGATGGGTTCATCGCTGCCAAAGCCGTTGAGTTCGACGGGATCGACCGGGATCACCGGCTCCTGTGGTTTTTCCTGCGCTGCGACGGTCAGACTGAGGGCGAGCGCCAGCACGGCGGCGGCAGGGGAGGAGGCGGCGGATTTCATGGTGGTCAGGGCCGCCATGATGCAGGCGGCGGTGTGAACAACAACCGAAACGCACGGGAACTTTCGTCCCCGTGCGTTTCACCCCTCAACCCCACGAACTTGATGCTGCCCTGAAACTTAGAAGCGGATGCACATGTCCACGGTCACGCGGTTGTTCGTCAAACCGTAAGGACGGATCATGGCGATCTCATAAGCGAAGCCGAGATCGACCTTGTCATGAACGCGGCTGCGGAAGCCGAAGCCGACCATGCCCTGGGTCACGCCGTTGGCATTGCCAGCACCGAAGTTGATCACGTCGTAGCCGTTGCTGCGCAGACCGGGCACGTTGTTGCCGTCGTTGAGTTGGGTCCAGAAATTCACCGTGGCGAAGGGGATGAACCAGCGGCAGGTGTAATAATCGACCATCAGGCTGTAGTGGGCCGTCAGGTTCTGCTCGTTGTTGGTGACGGGGATGCGCAGGCCGACGTTGCCGGTGAAGTGTAAATCACCGAAGCCCTTGGCGAAGGAGACGAACGGATTGAACTCACCGCCACCACGGCCCTGGAAGATCTCGCGGTCGCCCGTTGGGATGTGGAAGGTAAGACCCGGCGTGAGGATGAACTGGTTCGCCGCGTCGTCGATCAGCGCGTATTTGAAGCCAGCGGCCAGATCCATCCAGCCATCGACATCGAGACCGGGAGAGTCGATGTCAAAGTGGCCGTCCTGCGTCGCGATGAAGGCCAAGCGGTCCGTCAGCGCGTAGCGGATCTGCAGCGCGTAAAGCGTGGCATGACCGCCTGCGGTGAGGAAGCTCTTGTCGATGGTGTGATAGACAAAGACCGGGCGGACTTCCGAACGGATCACCGGGTCTTCAAAGAAGATCGGGTTCGTCACCGGCGCGATGGTGTTCGCTTTCCAGTCGAAGGCATCCACCGGAGCGGGGTTCTTCGCGGCGACGGGAGCGCCTGCGTTGGCGGTGGAGAGTGACACGGCTGCGACTGCGCTGATACCGAGCGCAAGCAACCAGCGGTTGGGGGAGTGTGGTTTGGGATCCATGCGAGAACCAAAGCACGGGCGGCGCCGCTTTGATCCACGCATCTTGGCATCCAGTGCACCACTTCTGCGCGGTTGAATCAGGCCGCGTCTTTGCGTAACACTCGCGCCCCATGAAACTCACCACCTGGAACGTCAACGGCATCCGCGCCTCACTCAACAAAGGCCTTCGTGAATACCTCGCCGAGTGCGATGCCGATGTGATCTGCCTCCAGGAAACCAAGGCGCAGCAGGAGCAGGTCGATCTTTCCTGGTTCACCGGTTATGACGCCGTCTGGAGCAGCGCGGAGAAAAAAGGCTACTCCGGCACGCTCATTCTCAGCCGTGTGCCCTTTCAAACGACCACGCTTGGCCTTGGCATCTCGGAGCACGATCGTGAGGGCCGCCTCATCACCGCCGAGTTTGCGGATTTTTATGTCGTGAACGTTTACACCCCGAACTCACAGGCCGAGCTGGCACGTCTCAGCTATCGCCTGGCTTGGGACGCGGAGTATCGCGCGCATTTGAAGAAGCTGGAGCAGAAAAAGCCGGTCCTCGCCTGCGGTGATCTCAACTGCGCGCATCAGGAGATCGACCTCGCCAATCCGAAGTCCAACCGCATGAACCCGGGCTTCAGCGATGAGGAACGCGCCAGCCTCACGCAGCATCTCGACGCCGGTTTTCTCGATGTCTTCCGCCAGTTTGATCCCAATCCCGGCCGCTACACCTGGTGGACACAACGCACGCCGGACGCCCGTGCCAAGAACATCGGCTGGCGTCTCGATTACTGGCTCGCCTCCGAAACAATGCGCCCCGCGCTCAAGTCATGCACCATTCGTGACGACGTGCATGGCAGTGATCACTGCCCGGTGGAGGTGGTGGTGGGGTGAGATGTTAGATGGGATCTACCGGTTGCCTTGAAAACGAGGGTGGCTTTTGGTGCGTAAGCCCTGGCAGCGTCGCGGCATTCTGCATTCGTCATTCGACATTTTTCGACCTCTTGCTAGCCTCCGCGTCCCCATCAACCACAACTCCAACGCTCCAGCCCCTCATGTCCGACATCGCTCTCGCCAAAGGTGAAAAATTTCTCGAAGACAACGCCAAGAAGGAGGGCGTGACCGTCACGGCCTCCGGCCTTCAATACAAAGTGATCACCGAAGGCACCGGCAAGAGCCCGAAGGCCACCGACACCGTGGAAGTCCATTACGAAGGCACGCTGATCGACGGCAAGGTCTTCGACAGCAGCTACAAGCGCGGTGAAACCATCGAGTTCCCGCTCAACCGCGTCATCGCCGGCTGGACGGAGGGCGTGCAGCTCATGAAAGAAGGCAGCAAATTCCGCTTCTACATTCCCTCCAAACTCGCCTACGGCCCCCGTGGCGCCGGTCGCGACATCGGCCCGAATGAGGCGCTGATCTTCGACGTGGAGCTGTTCAAGGTGAAGTAATTCACTGCCTGCCGTCGTTGTGACGGGCATGCGAACCTTTCTCTGCCTGATTCTTTCGGCTGCGTGCCTCGGCACGCAGCCGAATGTCGTTTGAATCATCAGCGACGACCAAGGCTACCCGGATCTCGGCTGCATCGGCAGCAAGCCCTTGATCACGCCAAATCTGGGCAAGTTGGCGGCGGAAGGGGTGCGGGGGACGAGTTTTTTGTGACTTGGCCGGCGGGCACGCCGTCGCGCGGGAGGTGACGATCGGCGACATACTGCGCAAAGCCGGAGACAGCCCTGATGATGCGTGAGCGATTCGCAGCTTGGCAGGCCGAAATGGACGCCAGTGGGCCACGGGGGCCGTTTCGTGACTACTGACACCGGTTTGAGGCATGAATTGAGCTCAGAGGATGTTCTGGCGGCTTCAGTTTTTCCAAAAAATGAGAGGTTTTTAATCAATTGAGTGCGGGACTAATTCCAAAAAGCTGCTAAATACCCCGCTCCACCCACCATGACCAGCGCCCCTGAGATGACATCAGCCCAGCCCCAGGCCACAATCAAAGAATGGAAGGAGATCGTGGCGCCGTTCCAGGTTCCCTCCGTCCCTCGTTCCGTCTGGCAGATCGTAAACACCTTCGTTCCCTATATTCTGACTTGGTATGCGATGTATCGCAGCCTGTCCGTCTCCTACTGGCTGACCCTGGCCTTTGCGCTGCTGGCAGGCCTGCTCGTAGTGCGAACGTTCATCATCTTCCACGACTGCGGTCACGGCTCTTTTTTCAAATCCAAGCGCGCCAGCAGCATTCTCGGCTTCATCTGCGGCATGATCTCCTTCACGCCCTACAGCCACTGGCGCTGGCAGCATTCTATACACCACGCCACCTCAGGAGATCTGGATCGCCGTGGTGATGGCGACATCTGGACGATGACGGTGAAGGAATATCAACAGGCCAAACCCGGCCGTAAGCTGTTCTACAAAATCGTGCGCAATCCCTTCGTGTTGCTGATTCTCGGGCCTCTTTTGCTGTTCTTGGTGTATCAGCGCTTCCCTTCCAGCCGCGCCAAGGGCAAGGACCGCACCTCGGTGATGTGGATGAACCTAGCCCTGCTGCTGATGGTGGTGGGCATGAGCTGGATCTTCGGCTTCAAAAACTACGTCATAATGCAGCTTCCGGTGACGATGTTTGCCGGTATGGCAGGGATCTGGATGTTCTATGTGCAGCACCAGTACGAAGACACTTATTGGGAGCATCGTGACGAGTGGGACTACACCAGCGCCGCGCTGGGAGGCAGCTCCTACTACAAGTTGCCGAAAATCCTCCAGTGGTTCACCGGCAACATCGGCTTCCACCATGTGCACCACCTCAGCGCACGCATCCCCAACTACTTCCTTGAGGATTGCCACAACTCCCACCCGATGTTCCATTCGATCAAGCCGCTGACGTTTTGGGCCAGCCTGAAGAGCATCAATCTGCGTCTCTGGGATGAGTCCGACCGCCGGCTCATCTCCTGGAAGGAATACAAGCAGCGCTACGGTCAGAAGGCTTCCGCCGCCAGCTTCGCTAAAGTCGCGAAGGAAGAGGATTTCGACCTGTCGCTGCCAGACGAGGCCGGGCCGAGCATGTCCTAAGCTGCTCAGCCCCCGCGATGTCCGTCTTTCGGCTCAACACCGAGTACAGCCCACAGGGCGACCAAGGACAGGCCATCGTCAAGCTGGTGAAATCCGTCCGTGCCGGGAACCGGCACCAGACGCTGCTTGGCGTGACCGGATCGGGCAAAACCTTCACGATGGCGAACGTCATCGCGGAGCTCGGCAGGCCGGCGCTGGTGTTCTCACACAACAAGACGCTCGCGGCGCAGCTTTACTCGGAGTTTAAAAACTTCTTCCCGCACAACGCAGTCGAGTACTTCGTCAGCTACTTCGATTACTATCAGCCGGAGGCCTACATCGCTCGCACGGACACCTACATTGAGAAGGATTCCGCCATCAACGACGAGATCGAGCGTCTCCGCCTCTCCAGCATGGGGGCGCTCATCACGCGGCAAGACACGATCATCGTCGCCAGCGTGAGCTGCATTTACGGCCTGGGGTCGCCGGAAGATTACGAGGGCATGATGCTGCCGCTGAGCGTGGGCCAGCAGATGTCGCGCGAGACCTTGCTGACCAGGCTGGTCGATATGCTCTACGAACGGAACGACATCCAGCTCACGCGTGGCAAATTCCGCGCCCGGGGCGATGTCATCGAGGTCGTGCCCGCTTATTTGGAGGACGAGGCCATTCGCATCGAGTTCTTCGGCGATGAAATCGACCGCATCAGCGCTGTGGACGTGCTCACCGGCACCGTGACGCTCAAAATGCCCGGCTACACGGTTTTTCCCGCCAAGCAGTTCGTCACACCCGGCGACAAACTACGCAAAGCCATCGTGAAAATCCGCGAGGAGATGGAGGAACGCGTCGCGTGGTTCGAGAAGGAAGGAAAGCTGCTCGAAGCGCAGCGCATCAAGATGCGCACGCAGTATGACATCGAGATGATGCAGGAGATGGGCTTCTGCCAGGGCATCGAAAACTACAGCCGCCATCTCACGGGCCGCGTGCCCGGTGCCACACCCGGCACGCTGCTAGACTTCTTCAAAGAGCCGCCACTCATGTTCATCGACGAAAGCCACGTCACCATCCCGCAGATCGGCGGCATGTATGAAGGCGACAAATCACGCAAAACCGTGCTCGTAGATCACGGCTTCCGCCTGCCGAGCGCCCTCGACAACCGGCCGCTCCGCTTTGAGGAGTTCATGGGCAAGGTCGGGCAACTCGTTTACGTCAGCGCCACGCCCGCACGTTTTGAGATCGAAAACAGCGTCGTCGGAAACGAGAAATACATCCCCCATCAGCGCGACCGCATCGGCATTGAGGAAGGCGTGCCCGCCGCGCTGCCCGGCAAAGCGGTGCGGGTGAGCGGCAATTCGCAGCCATTGGAAAAATTCGATGTGACGACCAAAGGCCGGCCGCTCGTCGTCGAGCAGATCATCCGCCCGACCGGATTGCTCGATCCCATCATCACCATCAAGCCGCTGAAAGGCCAAATTGATGAAACCATCGAGCTCTGCCGCCAGCGCATCGAGAAAAACGAGCGCGTGCTCGTCACCACGCTCACCAAGCGCACGGCGGAGGATTTGACCGACTACCTGCGCAATCTCGACTTCAAAGTCCGCTACCTGCACAGCGACATCGACGCCATCGAGCGTGTCGAAATCCTGCGCAGCCTGCGTGCAGGTGATTGCGATGTGCTCGTCGGCATCAATCTCCTCCGTGAAGGCCTCGACTTGCCCGAAGTCAGCCTCGTTTGCATCCTCGATGCCGACAAAGAAGGCTTCCTGCGCAGTGAATCATCCCTGATTCAGACTTCCGGCCGCGCCGCACGTCACATCAACGGTGAGGTCGTGCTTTTTGCCGACATCGAGACGAAAAGCATCCGCGCCCTGCTCAGCATCAGCGGCTATCGCCGCCAGGTGCAGACCGACCACAACGAGAAGCACGGCATCACTCCGCAAACCGTGCAGCGTGCCGTGCAGGAAAGCCTGCAAGTGCTCGGCAAGGCCAAGGATCTCGAAGAAAGCATCGTCCGCGAAGGCGGCGGCGATTTCGCCATCACGGAAACCATCCGGGAACTCGAACAGGAAATGGCTGAAGCCGCCAGCAAGCTCGAATACGAGCGCGCTGCTCTGCTGCGCGACCAAATCCGCGAACTCAAGAAACGCGCCGGTTTGAACAGCGACGACACCGGCACACTGCCGCAGCGCAAGAACGTCGTTTACGGCAAGCCGAAACGCGGCGGTAAGAAACGTGGTTGATTAAGCACTCCATAGATTCATGAAACGACGCTCCTTTCTACTCGCCTGTGGTTCTACGGCCTTTGCCGCCAGCGGAAGTGCCAGACTTCGCATCGGCCAGATCGGCACCGAACACGCGCATGCGGCGGGAAAGATGACGGCGATGCGGTCTTTGACGGAGCTTTGGGAGGTCGTGGGCGTGACGGGGCCGAAGGGCTATGAGGGCGTGAAGTCGATGACCGTCGAAGAACTGCTCGCCGTGCCGGATTTAAAGGCGGTGGCGGTGGAGACGACGATTGAAGCCTCGTGCGCGATGGCGCGGCGCTGCATTGAGGCCGGGAAGCATGTCCATCTGGACAAGCCAGGCGCTCTGAAGCATGACGAATTCAAAACGATGCGGCTCGAAGCCGAGAAGCGCGGCCTGACGGTGCAGATGGGCTACATGCTGCGCTACAATCCGGCGTTTGAACTGCTGTTTCAGGCCGTGCGCGAAGGCTGGCTGGGCGAGATCACGGAAATCGATGCGGCGATGGGCAAACTCGCTGATCCGCGCACGCGGCAGCAGATTGGAGCACTGGAGGGCGGCGGTTTATTTGAACTGGGCGGCCACATCATCGACGCGACGATGACGATTCTCGGCAAACCGGCCGCCGTGACGGCTTTTTCGACGCCGGTGGGCACGGATGGCGTGCAGGACAACCAGATGGCCGTTTTGAAGTATGCGAAGGCCACCGCGGTCATCCGCTGCAATCACACGGACCCGTTTGGCGGCCCAAGGCGGCGCTTCAACGTCACCGGCACCGAGGGCACCTTCGAGATTGTGCCGCTGGAGTCCGGGAAGGTGAATCTGTCGATCACGAAGGCACGTGGAGCTTACAAGAAGGGTGCGCAGTCATTCCAGCTCGACGTGCCGAAGGATCGCTATGCGGCGGAGTTCGTCGATCTAGCGAAGATCGTACGTGGCGAGAAGAAACTGGCCTGGGACGCGGCGCATGACATCGCCGTGCATGAGACGGTGCTGCGGGCGGCGGGAGTGTGGAAGTGACTATTGCGTGGCGAACTTCGTCAGCAGGCCGCGTTTGCGGGTCATGTTGAGCACCCAGACGAAGAGCCAGCCGGCGAGTGTGAGGTAGATCACGTTCAAACCAGCGGCGAGCCAGAGGTGGTTCCAGTTCATGGTGCCGGTTTTCATCACCTCGCGCATGCCTTCAAAAATCGGCGTGGCGGGGAAGAGCCAAGCGAAGGGCTGCGACCACGCGGGCATGTCCTCGACGCGGTAAAACACGGCCACGACCGGCTGAATGAAGAACGGCACGGCCCAGGCGAGCGATTCGGCGGCCTGGCCCCAGCGCAGGATGAGCGCGGTGGAGATCATGCCGAGCGACCAGCCGAAGACCATGAGGTTGAGGAAGAACGGCACCAGCCACCAGTGAAGCTGGAAGATGTTGAACGAGTAGCCGATCCACGAAACGAAGCCCATGACGACGCAGGTGATCAAAATGCGCAGAAAACCGACGAAGAAGGTGGCGCTGAGGTATTCCACGGTGCGCACGGGCGCGACGAAGACATTGAGCAGATTGCGCGTCCAGACGTCTTCGAGGAAGGAGATGGCCACGCCTTGCTGCGCACGAAAGAGCACGTCCCACAGGATCATCGCGCCGAGGAAGAAAAGGATGAAGCTGCCGAACTCCGTGTTGCTGTTCTTCTGAATGAAGACGGTGACGTTTCCCCACACGACGAGATCGACCAGCGGCCAAAACACGAGCTCCACGAGGCGCATCGGCGTCCGCGTGTAGAGAAACAGATAGCGCAAGACGAGGGCGCTGATGATGCGGATGCTCATGGGGCGGGATCCTTTTTGGGTTCGTCGAGGATTTCGCCGTCACGGGCGATCTTGATGAAGACATCTTCCAGATTGTCGCTGCTGGACTGCGCGACGATGTCCGAGGGTGTGCCTTCGCACACGATCTTGCCTTTGTGCAGAAAGATCACGCGGTCGCAGACTTCCTCGATGTCGCGCATGTTGTGGGAGGTGTAGAGGATGCCGATGTCGCGCTCACGCTGCACCTTGCGCACGACTTTGCGCACCTTGTCGGCGATGTCGGGGTCGAGCGATGCGGTCGGCTCGTCGAGCATGAGCAGCTCGGGGTCGTTGAGGAAGGCCTTGCACAGATTCACACGCGTGGACTCGCCAGCGGAGAGCTGGCCGGTGACGCGCTTGTCGAGGTGTGATATTTCGAGCAGTTCCATCAGCTCGGCGATCTTCTTTTTTGGATTCGGCACGCCATAGATGCGCGCAAAGACGAGCAGGTTCTGCCACACGAGCAGATTGCCAGGCAGGGCGGTGTAGGCGGAGGAAAAATTAGAGCGCTGGAGGATTTGGATGCGGTTTGCCTGCAAAGGCAGGCCGAAGGCAAACAAATCGCCCGAAGTCGGCAAGGTCAGTCCGAGCAGGCAGTTCATCGCGGTCGTTTTCCCCGCACCGTTCGCACCGAGCAGGCCGAGCACCTCACCGCGATGCAGCTTGAAGCTAAAACGGTCGAGCGCCTTCACGCCTTCAAACTCACGCGTGAGTTCGCGGGCTTCGAGGATGATTTCACGAGTGTCAGGGGCGGACATGCGGGCTGCGATCTTGGCGGGTGACGGCAGAAAAGTCATGCGGTAGTGGCGATTATTTTGAAGGTCGGTTTCGTTTCTTGACCTGCGGCGGCTGGCTTTTGAAGGGTGCGCATGCCTCTTTCCCATCCGATCCATGATCCAGCCGTGATCGACCAGTTCGCCGCCGAGGTCGATGAACTCGTCCGCACCGGGGCGGAGTTTCATCGCCGCGGCTGGTCGCTCGGCACCAGCAGCAACTACAGCGTGGTGGTGGAGCGTGAGCCGCTAACGCTGCTGCTGACGGGCAGCGGTTTTGACAAAGGACGGCTCAAGCCGGGGCAGTTTGTGCTGGTGGACGACCAGGGAACTTCGCTGCATGCGTCCTATCCGAAGCCCTCGGCGGAGACGATGCTGCATGTGGTGCTGGCGCGTGCTGCCGGAGCCGGGGCCGTGCTGCACACGCATTCCGTAGCGGGCACAGTGCTGTCAGAAGGCTTTCTGGACAGTGGTGCGTTGCCAATCAGCGGCTATGAAATGCTCAAGGGGCTCCATGGCATCACCACGCATGAGTCGTCGATAGATCTCACGATTTTCCCGAACACGCAGGACATCGACACACTGGCGGTGGAGGTGGAGCGTCGGCTCAAGGACGCGGCAAACCCGCTGCGGCATGGGTTTCTGATGGCGGGGCACGGACTTTATACCTGGGGGAAAGATCTGGCGGAGGCGCGGCGGCAGGTGGAGGTGCTGGAGTTTCTTTTCGAAGTCGTCACACAGAAGCGTTTGCTGTTTCCCGCCCAATCATAAGCCTCGCTGGCATCATGGCACTCATCCGCATTCCAGAAACCTCGCGTATCATCACCGGCACGGCGCCCATCAATGACTTCCTGTCCGAATACGGCATCCAGTATGAAAATTGGCCGGTGGCGGGCCGTGTGAACGCGGATGCGGGTGCGGAGGAAATTTTGAGCGCTTATGCGGAGGAGATTGAACAGCTCAAGGAGCGCGGTGGCTACATCACAGCGGATGTGGTGAACGTGACGCCCGACACGCCGAACCTCCAGGCGATGCTGGATCGCTTCAACCAAGAACACACGCACGCCGAGGACGAGGTGCGCTTCATCCTCAAAGGACGCGGCATTTTTTACATCCACGTGGACGAGCAGCCAGTCTTCGCCATCGAGATCGAGGAGGGAGATCTGATCAACGTGCCCGCAGGCACGAAGCACTGGTTTGATTTCTGCGCGGACAAGACGATCCGAGCCATCCGCCTGTTCCGCGAGCAGGCGGGCTGGACGCCGCTCTACACTGGCGACACAATCGCCGCTGGGCATCAGCCACTCTGCCTGGGGCCGAACTACCTGCGCGGCGGCGTGGCGGATGTGGCCAACGTGGCGATCAGCGCATGATCTCTTTCGCTGGAAAACTCATCCTGCTCGACATCGAGGGCACGGTCTCGCCGCTCGCCTTTGTGCATGACGTGATGTTTCCGTATGCGCGAAAGCACGCCGCCGCCTGGCTCGGTGCGCATTGGGGCCATGAGGTCATCGCCCAACTCGCCCGCGATGCCGGAGCGTTCTCGTTTCACAACGCGCTCGACGCCGAGGCCGCCGTGCATCGCCTGATGGATGCCGATGCGAAAGTCACCGGCCTGAAGCAGTTCCAGGGCCTCATCTGGGAGCAGGGGTTCAAAAGCGGTGACCTATGCGCGACGTTGTTTGCCGATGTGGCCTCCGGCTTGCAGCGATTCAAGGACGCCGGGCTGGAACTGCGCATCTACTCCTCCGGCAGCACACACGCACAACGCTTGTTCTTCGCGCATACCGAGGTGGGTGATCTAACCGCGCTGCTCTCCGGCTACTACGACACGACCCTCGGGCCCAAGCGCGAGGCGGCCTCGTATGCCGCGATTACCACTGACGCAGGCGTTCCAGCAGGCGAGATCTTGTTTCTGAGCGATGTCGTTGCCGAACTCGATGCCGCCAGCACCGCAGGCCTGCGGACGGGTCTGGCACTGCGTCCTGGAAACCCTCCCGTGCCGCCGAATTCGCATCCGGCCTTCTCCATGCTGGATGAAATCGTTTTGACGCCGTAAATCACCCGCCACATGAAAATCCAAGGCATCGCCCGCCGCTCCATCGAACCCATCGCAGGCCGTCAGGCCGTGCAGATTCTCGATCAAACCCTGCTGCCGCATCAGATCGAGTGGTGTGAGTTGAACTCGATGCAGGACGCCGCAGTCGCGATCAAGACGATGCAGGTGCGCGGTGCGCCGCTGATCGGGGCCACCGCAGCTTACGGCATGTTCTTCGCATTGCGAGATGATGCCTCGGACGCGGGTCTTGCCACGGCTTTTGACACACTGTTTGCCACGCGGCCCACCGCCGTGAATCTGCGCTGGGCCCTGGAGCGCGTGTGTGATGTGGTGGCTGGCCTGCCTACTGAGAAACGCGCCGAAGCGGCCTGGAACGAAGCTTTGCAGATCAGCGATGACGACGTGACGACCAACGCAGCCATCGGCAGGCATGCACTGTCCTTGTTTGAAACAGCGCTGGCTGCCAAGACCGACAAGACGCTGAATGTGATGACGCACTGCAACGCGGGCTGGATCGCCACGGTGGACTGGGGCACGGCGCTCTCGCCCATCTATCAGGCGTATGACCGCGGCATGAAGGTGCATGTGTGGGTCAGCGAGACCCGACCGCGCAACCAGGGCGCGTCGCTCACGGCCTGGGAGCTCGGCCAGCATCAGGTGCCGCACACGCTGATCGTGGACAACGCCGCCGGGCACCTCATTCAGCGAGGCTTGGTCGATCTCATCATCGTCGGTGCCGACCGCGTGACGGCTGCGGGCGATGTGGCGAACAAGATCGGCACTTACTTGAAGGCACTAGCCGCAAAAGCACACAACGTACCGTTTTACGTCGCCGTGCCGGTCAGCACCCTTGACTGGACCATAGAGGATGGCGTGCGTGACATTCCCATCGAGCAGCGCTCATCGCGTGAGGTCACGCATCTGGCCGGACTCACGGCGCAAAGCCTCCGTGAGGAGATTTTGATCACACCGGAGACCACGCTGGCCCGCAATGACGCCTTCGACGTGACGCCCGCTCATCTCGTGACCGGCCTGATCACCGAGCACGGCGTGATCCCGGCCACGAAGGAAGCGCTGGCCGTTTTGGCGCAGCAAAGTAGCCACCATCGCTCCGCGTGTTGAGCCATGCGCTTTCATGGGAAAGCAGCGGCCTCGAAACTCGAACCATCTGCGTGTTTGCAAAGCGCTCAGCTCCTCTCGCGGAGCGAGAGGGCTACTTTGCGACGCTGCAACAACATCAAAGATACTCCTCGATCGGCAGCTTGCCGTTCCAGGCGCAGATGAACATGGTCCCGGGCTTGGTGGTGCTCGGCTTGAGCATGACTTTGCCTCCGCCCATTTCGACCATGAGCTGGCCGGCAGCGATGTCCCAGAGGCTGATCTGCTCCTCGACATACGCATCGAGACGACCGGTGGCGATGTAGGCCATCGCAAGCGCGGCGCTGCCAAGCATGCGCGTTTTGCGCACTTCATACGCGATGCGCTTGTAGCGGGCGAAGCCGAGATCGAGCGCTTCCTTGCTCTTGGAAAATCCGACGGTGACGACAGCTTCGGCCATCTCGGCGCGATTGCTGACGGCAATGGTTTTGCCGTTGAGCTGGGCTTTTTCACCACGCACGACGGTCCAGGTTTCGTTCTGCGTCGGGTCAAAGATCACGCCGATGAGCAGTTCTTTCGACTCGCGCTTCCGGGCGGCGATGGAGACGCAGAAGTGCGGGATGCCGAAGAAGTAATTCACGGTGCCGTCGATGGGATCGACGATCCATTCGATTTCGCCGTTGCCACCGATTTCGCCGCCTTCTTCGCCAAGAATCGCATGATCGGGGAAACGGGCGAGAATCATCTCAGTGATGAGTTTCTGGCTGAGCACATCGAGTTCGAGCTTGATGTCGTGACGCTGCATTTCATTCACCGTGAGCTCGGAGCCGAAGTTGTCTTTGATCATTTTGCCTGCGGCGTGCGCGGCTTCGGTGGCGGTGGCGAGGAGTTCGTTCACTGGATGCTAGATTCTGGGGACTGGATGCTGGATGAGATGCACGCGATCAATTCACGCGCGAGAGCGGTTTTCGATTGTCTGGGGAGATGAATCGTCCGGCCGCCGGGGAGGCAGAGGGTGACTTCGTTTTCCGCACTGTCAAACCCGATGCCCGCCTGCGACACATCGTTCGCGACGATCATGTCACAGCCTTTGCGCTCTAGCTTTTCCTGCGCGTGGACGATCAGGTTCTCCGTTTCAGCCGCAAAGCCGACTAGGAAGCCTTGGAAGCCGAGTTTTGACCGAGCGGAGCCGAGGATGTCCTCGGTGCGCTCAAGTTCGAGCACCAGCTTGTCAGCGGTCTTCTTCAACTTTTGTGCCACGACATTCACAGGCCGGTAATCGGCTACGGCAGCACTGAAAATGGCCGCATCACAGCTGCTGAGGTGAGTTTGCACCGCCTCGAACATCTCCCGTGCGGTTTCTACCTTGATCAAACTCACACCTTCAGGCGCAGGGAGCGTCACCGGCCCAGAAACGAGCACCACGTCGTGTCCAGCCTCAGCAGCGGCCTCGGCCAGCGCATAACCCATGCGTCCCGAGGAGCGGTTCGAGAGGAACCGCACCGGATCAATCGGCTCCCGCGTCGGGCCGGCGGTGATGAGAAGACGCATCACCGAACGTCCAGAGTCGGAGGCAGATGGTCAAGGAGTTGTCAGCCGCCGGGCACGGTGAGCGGCTTGCCGTTGTCTTTAGGGCCGAGTTTGATGAAGAAGGGCACGGCACGTTTCGCCCAATCGTCAGCATCCGGAAAACCGCCCGCTTCGCCGCCGAAAGTGCTGCGAAGCATATCCGTGTCGATGATGCCGGGATTCATCGGGATCACGGCCACTTTCCCGCCCGTGTCCTGCGCCGTGGCCATGCTGAGGCCTTCAATGGCGTATTTCGTGGCGCAATACGGTGCCACATCGGCGGCGGTGCAGCGTCCCCAGCCGGAGGAGAAGTTCACGATCACGCCGCTGCCGCGTTTCAGCATCGCGGGCAGCAGATGACGCATCATGGCGGCAGGGCCTTTGATGTTGATGTCGATGATGCGGCTGAAGTCGTCCGCTCTCGTCTCCCACAGTGGCGCGTTCGGGTTGATGATGGCCGCGTTGTTCAACACGAGATCCGGCGGGCCGAATTGTTTGAGAATGGCCGCGCAAAATGCAGCGACATCAGTTTCGCGGGACACATCGCAGACTTGAAACAAGTGCGGGGCAGGGCACAGGCGTCTCAAGTCGGCGATTTGAGCTTCATTGCGGCCACAACCCGCGATCTGCCATCCCGCTTCAATGAAGAGCGGAATCATGGCGCGGCCCAGTCCGCGCGTGCAGCCGGTGATGACGACGGTTTTCCCCTTCATGCTCAGACCTCGTCCGCCGAAGGATCAAACGGCTTGTTGAACTTCGGCCCACGCTCGCCGCCGTAGGTTTCGCGAAGATATTCATCCCCCTCGCTCTTCTTCCGCCGGATGTTTTTTGGTGCCACGAGATTCCCCAGCCGCCGCCTCTCGGCACGGCCTGCCTGCCACTGCTCCCAAGTGATGATCCGCTCTGGGCGGATGGCTATGGTGGTGTCGGTCATAGGGGTGATGTTAACCTACTTGGCCTGTTTTGCCAGTTCGGCTTCCACTTCGGCCTTCACAGCATTGAATTCGGCCACGCAGTTGTACTTTGGGCATGCGGCCACCCGATAAGCCTCTTCCCAGTCGATGGGGATGGTGCCAGAGAGCACGGCGGTCATGAGCTTCTTGGCGCAATCGTCGTCCTTTTCGTCATAGCCGCTGCAGTAGCATCTCGCTGCATAGACTCGACCAACCAAGGAATCCTCCACAGGGATCAGCAGCACCGCACCGAGTGGTGTAAGGAACTTCACAAAGGCTTTGTCCGCCCGGTAGTCGATCTCACCCAGCAGATCGACCCACAGGTTGTCACAGGCCCAACTCTTGCCCGCCCCATGAGTTTGGATGTCAGGAATCTGCCGCATAATTTCCTCACGCTGCTCAGGCGTGGGCGGCCAAAGACCTGCCCAGCAAATATCCGTGTCCCCGGACATATAGGCACCGTCCGTGTAGAACTCGATGGCGGAACCGCCGACAACCACGGGTTCAAATCCACGCTCGCGGAACAACTCGGACACCAGTCCGGCCATGAGCAGGGCTTTGGCATTCAAATCCGTCTCTGCACGGATGACATCGAGTGCGCACGGATGACATCGAGTGCGGAGGTGATTTCGGCGGTGGTCATGGCGGGTAGCTTCGATTGTGAATCGAAGCATGTGCCCGTTCGGCTTCGATTGCCAATCGAAGCTACACCTTCGCCTTTTCCACCTCATCCCATGGAATCTCTGAGAGCTCCGCGTTCGGATTGCGGCGCTCGAAGTAGTTGATGGCCCATTGGTCACTGAAGAAGACGACCCAGCGCTCGTCGCTGTCCTGGGCGGTGGTGACGCCACTGGGGATGTCGAAATCTTCGATGGCGCCGCCGTCTTTGGTGCGGACCCAGCGCAGGACAGTGTAGGGGGCGTTTTCGATGCGGCTTTGAGCGTTGTATTCGCTCTCTAGGCGGAACTGGACGACTTCAAACTGCAAGGGGCCGACGGCACCGAGCAAGGGCACGCGCTGACCGGCGTGGGGCTGGGTGAACTGCTGCACGACACCTTCGCTGAGGAGCTGTTCCAGGCCGTCGCGGAAACGCTTATAATGCGCGGTGCTGGGGTTGTGCAGGTAGGCGAAGACTTCGGGGGCGAAGCGGGGGATTTCGTCGAACTTGAGCATGGGATCGGTGGCGAGGGTGTCACCTATGCCGAAGCCGTGATTGCCGACGATGCCGACGACATCGCCGGCGTAGGCTTCATTCACGGTCTCGCGATCCTGCGCGAAAAGTTTCTGTGAATTGGCAAGGCGGACGATTTTGCCGGTGCGCGTGTGGGTGACCTGCATGTCGCGCTCGAACTTGCCACTGACGATGCGCACGAAGCTCATGCGGTCGCGATGACGCGGGTCCATGTTGGCCTGGATTTTGAAGACGAAGCCGGAGAAGCCC
The DNA here is from genome assembly GCA_026397635.1 of Verrucomicrobiota bacterium. Lineage (GTDB taxonomy): Bacteria > Verrucomicrobiota > Verrucomicrobiia > Verrucomicrobiales > Verrucomicrobiaceae > Prosthecobacter. The sequence goes on from JAPLUL010000055.1 coordinate 47,617, forward strand.
TCGTTGTTAGGCTCGATGACGCGGCCGTCGTCGGCCATGCGTGCTTCGGGTGGCGGGGCGAGTTCGAGGAAGCCGTCGAGCAGCAGTTGCACGCCGAAGTTGTTGCTAGCGCTGCCGAAAAAGACGGGGGTAAGTTCGCCACGGTCGATTTTTTGGCGGTCGTAGTCGTGTCCGGCTCCGTCGAGCATTTCGAGCTCCATTTTGGCCTGTTCGAGGGCTTCGGGAACGGTGTGCTTGGCCACAAAGTCATCATCAAGGCCGCCGACTTTCTCGGGTGCTCGGTAAGCGCCGTGGACGGTGCGCTCGAAGAGATGCACGTCCTTTTTGCGGCGGTCATAGACGCCACGAAACTGCTGGCCGAGGCCGAGGGGCCAGTTGATGGCGCAGGCACCGATGCCGAGCACGGTTTCGAGCTCATCCATGAGCGTGAGCGGCTCGCGCGCAGGGCGGTCGAGCTTGTTCATGAAGGTGAAGATGGGCACACCACGGCGGCGGCAGACTTCGAACAGTTTGCGTGTCTGCGCCTCGATACCCTTGCCGGCGTCGATAACCATGATGGCGGCATCGACGGCGGTGAGCACGCGGTAGGTGTCTTCGGAGAAGTCCTTGTGACCCGGCGTGTCGAGCAGGTTCACGACGCAGTTTTTATACTCAAACTGCAGCACCGTGGAGCTGACGGAAATGCCGCGCTGTTTTTCCAACTCCATCCAGTCAGAGGTCGTTGCACGCTGGTTTTTGCGCGCGGTCACAGAGCCCGCGAGCGCGACGGCACCGCCATAAAGCAGGAGCTTTTCGGTGAGCGTCGTTTTGCCGGCGTCCGGGTGCGAAATGATCGCGAAGGAGCGACGGCGGGCGATTTGGGCTTCGTGGGACATGAGAGGGCTGGGTTCATGGCCCATGGGCGCGGATCGGTCAAGGCAAGGTCAAGGCGTCAAGAGTCGTGCCAATAGGTATTTCGCTACCTTCTTGACTCCTTGACTGGCGTAACCTTGACCCTTGCCTCAAAACCGATGCGGCACGAAGCGGCTGCTGTTGGCTGTGATGCGGGACTCGTCCTCGCGAATGCCGATGCCGGCGGGTTCGCCGCCGATGATCCAGGAGCCGATGACGGGATGCTGACCGCTGAAACTGACCTCGGGATGCAGCGCTTGATAAACTTTGGGTTGGGAGCTCCAAGGTCCGTCGCTTTGCTCCAACAGACCGCCGTTTTGAATGAGCCGCACATTGGTGCCCTCGCGGCCGAAAAAGGGCTTTTCGACGTGATGACGCATGCCTTCGGGCTTGAAGGCGGCACGCAGGAGATTCGGATGACCGTCAAACATGTCCCAGAGCAAGACGAGGAAGGCTTTGTTGCTCCAGAGCATTTTCCACACGGGTTCGATGAAGTGCTGGCAACGTCCGGGCAGATGACAGGCAAAGGCCTCCGTCCACATCCATTCCCAGGGATAGAGCTTGAACATCAAGTCCACCGGACGGTCTTCGTGGTCCACGAAGCGCTGCGAGAGTTGATGCCAGCCCAAATCTTCCACGGCGAGATCAATCGAGCTCTTGCCGGATTGCCGACAGGTGTCAATGAGGTAGAGCAGAGTGCGCCAGTCCTCCTCGCTGTCGCGTTGGGCGCAAAAGTGAATCAGCTCAGCCGGCCAAGCAGACCAGGAGGCCAGCAGTTGCTCGTGGATGGAGTTGAACTGGTCGTCGTGCGGGTGGGCTTGCTGAAGCCACTGCCATTGGACCACTGAGGCCTCCAGCAGGCCGGTGGGAGTGTCTGCGTTGTATTCGAGGAGCTTGGGATCGCCACCGCCATCCCACATCAGATCAAAGCGACCGTAGAGGGAAAAATCATCGCGCTCCCAAGAGGCGATGATCTCACGCCAAGCGAGCTCGGGAATGGCGAGGCGTTCACGCCAGTCGTCGCGGATGGCGCGTTCGGCGGCAGCGGTGCAGAGGCGCTGCAATTCACGCGTGGCATTTTCCAAGCAAGCGATCTCCATCCGAGTGAAGCGGTAATGGGCCGACTCATCCCAGTAGCGTTGGCCGTCGATGGTGTGATAGGTGAGGCCGAGCGCCTCCACCTGCGACTGCCAATCGGCGCGGGGTCCTTCAGTCACACGCTGCATGCTGGGATCAAGTGCCTGAGAAAAAGCCAAAGGACCTGCCCGTGCTACCGAAGCCGCCCCGGCTCACGAACGAAGAGGAAGGCAGCGAGGAACGCGTGGCCGTGGCATGGGTGTGTAGCACACCGGTGTGGACTGGCGCTCCATCAGGCTGGCGGGTGTAATCTGACCCCTCGGGTGGGTTAGTAGTCGGCCGCGCATTCATAGCGGCGGTCACGGGTGTGGATGGCTGAGCCGATGGAGGAAGCGGAACACCACGCGTGTCATAAACCGGTGTGGCAGGTCGGTAAAAGTGGGAACCTATGGGATAAAGCCGCGTGCTGTGATGCCTGGACCAACGCCCGCAACGGTAATAGCCCCAGCGCGAGTCATAATGGTCGTAAGGATACGGGAACCAGGCTTGGCAAGGCTGGTGGTAATAACCAAGCTGTGGATCATAGGCATTGTGGGGCGGCGTCTGGCCCGAAACATTCGCACCCGGTGTGAATGCAGGCAGCGAGGCCAGCATGTAGGGATTGAGGGCCTTCGGATGCAGGACGGGCGTGTCACCATGAGCTCCGGGCGGCACGGTTTCGGCGGCACGACGGCAGCCAGTGACGCCCAGGCTCATTCCGGCCAAGGTCAGCATGACGACTCTGCTGCGTTTCATGCGTCGGCGGTGGTCGACGTTAGTTTCCCATGGCAGCCGCCAAGATCAGCGACACACCGATGATCACGCTGCCCGCCAAAATGGCCGCGGCGACATTCTTGTGCTCAAAGATTTGCGCATGGAGATCCCCAGGCGTCATCTTGTCGAATAGCTTGTAGCCGAGAATGGCCATCACAATGCCCGCCAGTCCGAAGACCGCGAAGAGGATGAGACCGTGGGAGATTGAGTATTCCGCAAGGATGGGATGAAGGAGGAGTGACATGATCGTGCGCAGGTTTGAGAATGCTTCCAAACAAGGAGGCTAAGAGATTGCCGAGGCAGATGAAAAGATAAATGACACGTCTGGCGGGATTTTCTCCGTCCTCAGGAGGCCGGGTAATTCACGTGCACCAGATACAAGCCGCAGGCGGGAGCGGTTTGGTTGCTCTGCGGTCCTGTGGGATCGGTGAGCAGGCTGGCGAACCATTCTTTGGGCTCACGACCACGCGCCACATGAAGAAGGCTGCCGACGATGAGGCGCACCATTTTGTAGAGAAAGCCGTCGCCTTCGAATTCGAGTTCCAAAACGTCGCCGTTTTCGCGGAGATCGACGCGGTGGATGGTGCGGGTGGTTTTGTCTGGCAGCGTGCGGCGCTGAGTTTCGGGCATGTCGCCTCGATTGGCGCTGAGGCGGATGAAGTTGTGTGTGCCGACGAGTTTTTCGCAGCACCAGCGCAGCGCGTCCATGTCGAGCGGGCCATAAACGTGCCAGGCACGATCTGCCTCGAAGGGCGAGAGCATGCGCGGCCGCCAAATGCGATAGCGATAGCTTTTGCCCGTGGCCTCAAAGCGGGCGTGGAAGCTCGGGGCGGTGTCTTCCACACTCAACATGCGGATGGTGAGCGGCAGGCAGGCGTTGAGCGCGTTCGCCCACGATTCGCCGCTCATGCGCACGGTTTCGGGCACGTCGCAGTGCGCGACTTGCGCGAGCGCATGCACGCCGGCATCGGTGCGGCCACTGCCTTGCACACGGGTGTCGATGCGGGTGGCTTTGCGGATAGCGGCGTTGATTTCATCCTGCACGCCACCACCACCATCCTGGCTCTGCCAGCCACGCCACGGTGTGCCGCAGTAGGCGATGGTGAGCTTCAAGCGCTTGAAGCCCGGCTCAGAGCCGCGCTGCACTCCGGCTTTACTTTCGACGTCGCTTCGGCTCATCGGTCCAGGGGAGTTCGTAGGCGGCGTCAGGTAGCAGAAAGCCCTCAGGGCCGCGCTGCTGGTTCAAATACTCTTGGAGGATGACTACGGCGGCGAGTTGATCGACGATCTCGTTGCGTTCGCGTTTCCCAGTGATGCCAGCGCGGGACATGGCGGCCTCGGCTTCGACGGAGGAGAGCCGTTCATCGACAAAGTCGATGGGAATCGCGTGCCGCAGCTCTTTGCCGAGGCTGAGGGCAAATTTCTCGACACGCTCGGCCGCGCCGCCTTTTTCGCCGTTCATGTGGAAGGGCATGCCGATGACGATCTTGCCGATGTGCTTCTCCTTCACGAGGCGGGCGATGGCGTGCTCAGGCTCATGATTGGCGTCGATCGTCTTGAAGGGGCTGGCCACGATCTCGGTCTCATCGCTCAAGGCGAGGCCGATGCGCACGGTGCCGTGGTCGATGGCGAGGATGCGGGGCATATCGGACAGACGTTAGAAGTTAAAAGTGAGAGGTGATCGGTGTCTCCGGTATTTTACATCTGACATCTCACGTCTGACTTCTCACAGCTCACCGCAGTTCCTGCGGCAGACCATCGACGATCTTCTTGATGTTCTCCGCCTTGCTGCGGTCGGCGACGAGCAGGCCGTCCTTGGAGGCGACGACGATGAGATCTTGCACGCCGATGAGCGCGACGTGTTGGCCGGTCTGGGTGAAGACGATATTGTTCGCCGCATCCTGCTGCGAAAGGGCGCAGTTGTGCTGGTTGCCGTCGTCATCGGCATTGAGATAACGGCCCACGCTGGTCCAGTTCCCCACATCATCCCAATCGAAGGTGGCCTCTATGTTGAGCACACGGGAGGCTTTTTCCATCAAGGCGTAGTCGATGGAGAGCTTTGGCAGCTTGCCAAACTGCTTTGCCACGGTGGCTCTGAAATCCTTCGAACCACGCAGCTCCGAGATGAAATCGGCCAGCACGGGACAGTGGCGGCTGAGTTCGCTGAAGATCGCTGGGATGGTCCAGATGAACATGCCGGCGTTCCACAGGAAATTGCCTTGGCTGATGAAATGCTCCGCGAGATCAGGATTCGGCTTTTCCCGGAATCGGGCGACTTCCCAAACCGGCAGGTCGTTCACGCCGCCAATGCTGGCCTTCCGACCACGCTCCACATAGCCGTAGCTGGGGCAGGGCAAGGTGGGCTTGATGCCGATGGTGACGAGGCTGCCGCTGTTTTCAGCGGCGTGGGCGGCGCTGGTGAGCACACGCTGAAACTCGGCATGATTTTGGATCAAATGATCGGCTGGCAACACGAGCATGGTGGCCATCGGGTCACGAGCAACCACCCAGCCAACGGCGAGGGCGATGGCGGGCGCGGTGTCACGCTTTTCCGGCTCGGCGACGATGTTTTCAGGGGGCAGGTCTTTAATGATGGCCCGCACACTGGCCTCCTGCTGCTGGTTGGTGAGGATGAGGATGTTTTCCTTGGGCACAAAGCCGTCCAGGCGCTCAATGGTGAGCTCGAGCAGCGTTTTTTCGCCGAACAGTTTCAGCAACTGCTTCGGCAGGGCATCACGGCTGATGGGCCAGAAGCGCTGTCCGCTGCCGCCAGCGAGGATGAGAGCGTAGCGTTTGTGGAGGGGAGTTTGGTTCATGTGCGTTTGACGGGTGGTTTCGAGCCTTCTTTAGCCGGGAAGCCAGCAGCGGGCAAATTCCACTTTGGTGAATCACCATGTGCGGCTACAATGTAGTATGTCAGAAGCCACATCCGCCCATACTTACGAGAACTACGCCTCCCTGATCGCCCCCGCCGCCGCTGGCTGCGCATTGGGCATTCTCTTTGGCCGCGGGATGCGGCGTAGCTCCTCGAATGTGATTGCCCTAGCCTTGCTTGCTGCCAGCGCCGCCGTCGCCGCGCCCGTCATCACCAATCTCGTTCAACGCACGGCCAATCGTCCTAGCACCGAACGCGGCAGCCGCCGCCGGCTCGAAGGCATCCGCAGCCACGGCGTGCCAGACCCCGAGACAAGCGAGTTTTTCGCCGTGGACGCGCCTGAAACGTTTCCGGCGGTGACTCGATAAAGATGGCGGAGAGGGAGGGATTCGAACCCTCGGTTGCCTTACGACAACGTCTGATTTCGAGTCAGGTGCCTTCAACCACTCAGCCACCTCTCCTTGAATCACGAGCGGTACGAGAGTAGTGCCCAGGAAAGGGATTGCAAGGCGCGGCTTGCAATTTCAGACAGGATTTCCAGTTGTGTTGGCGGCTGGCTGGCGCTGATTGGCCCCGCCATGCAAATCATCTCTGTTCTCATTGGTCTGGTCTGTGCCCTGTTCCTGGTGCCCGGCCTCATTCCACTCTTCGGCTGGCTGCAATGGGCCGTTCTAGCCGGCTGCGTTCTCGGCATCATCTTCGGCTCCTTTTGCCAGCGGAAGATCGGCCTCACCATCAACGTCGCCGTCGCGATCGTCGCAGCTCTGCGCTTGTTCCTGGGCGGCGGAGTGCTCTAAGCCTTCGGCACCTTCACCTTACCGTACCTCACACTGACGTGCGGGCTGTGGCGCGATAAAAACCGCCACGGAAAATCCACCGCCCGGCTGATGCCCACGCGGATGTCGCTGGCGACCTCGTGCATGGCCGAGTCGGTTGTTTTGAGACCGCAGTCAGTCGGCTTGCCACGCCCGACCATCGGCAGGCCGTGATGACTTCCATCTATCGCCAGCGCCTGCGCGAGTTTTCCAGGCCCGGAACAGAGTTCTTGAGCTTTTTCGCGACTGCGGCGGCTTTGCATGGATTCGATGCCTTTTGTTGGCTCCAAGGCGCGGATGAGGATCAAGCCATCACGCTCGCCGCCTTTCACGAGCAGGTTGAAGAGCCAGTACATGCCGTAGTTGAAATAGACATAGGCCGCGCCGGGCGGCTTCGATTTCACAAACTCACGCGCACTCGTCCGCGAGGCCGTGTGGCAGGCCGGATCACCCTCAACCGCGTAGGCCTCCGTCTCCACGATGATGCCGGAGCAGCCGCGCCAAATCAGCTCCACGCCGATGAGGTCATGTGCAACATCGAGCACATCACGCTCGAAGAAATCAGCACTCAGGAATTCGCCACGCATGCTCACAAGCCCGTTGGATGATCGACAAACTTCCATGGAATGCCGAACTTTGCCTCAATGTGCGCCGCCAGCGCCTTCACGCCGAAGGTCTCCGTGGCGTAGTGCCCGCCGTAGATGAGATTGATGCCGAGTTCTTCCGCCAGCGTGTAACTCCAGTGCGGGCCTTCGCCGGTGATGAAGGTGTCGATGCCCGACTTTGCTGCGGCGGCGACTTCCGAGCCCGCTCCACCGGTCATGATGCCAATGTTGCGGCAAACCGCTGGCCCCGCAGCGCAAACATGCACTCTTGAACCCGTCGCTACCTCCAGACGCTTCACCACTTCATCACGGCTGAGCTCGGTTTCGATCTTGGCGCCATTTTCGGTGCCCTTGGTCTTCATGAAGTGACCGCATGGCTCGAAGCCCAGCGAACGGGCCAGAACCGCGTCGTTGCCGAGCGTGGGATGGAAATCCAGCGGCAGATGGCAACTGTAAACCGCCAGCCCGGCATCCAGCGCCACCTTCATCTTCTGAAACACCGGCCCTGTCCACGTTTGCAGGCCCGTCCAGAACATGCCGTGATGCACGATGAGCAAATCCGCTCCCGCAGCGGCCGCCTTCCGCATCACTGGCAGCGTCGCATCGACGGCGGCGACGATCTTGCTGACCTTGCCGCTATGATTTTCGAGCTGGAGGCCATTCAGCGCGTTCGAGTAATCCGCGATCTCCGCGATGCGCAGTTCGGTGTCGAGATAGGAGACGAGGTCGGAGAGATTCATGCTGGACAATGGAGGTGACGGTTCGGTAGCATGCAGCATCATGTGCTGCTTCACTGGAAAAGTCGAGGAGGTCAAAAACACGCGCATCTTTGCGCGGCTGGGCGAGCGCGGGAATCAGGTGATCATCTACCAGATGTCCGTCAACGCGCCGCAGGATCTGGCGATGGTGCTGCCGATTGCTCGTTTTAGGCTGCCACAGGGTCACGGCATGATCCGGCCTGAGCTGCATGTTGATCGTCAGTCAATGCGCGGCACGTTCGACAATGGCGATGTCGTGGTGAAAGTGTGTGCCGCTTGAATCTGAGTTGCATGCCTGAAGTCACCCGTTTCGCCCCTAGCCCCACCGGATGGCTGCATCTGGGGCATGCGTATGCGGCGTTGTTTGCGCAGGAGAAAGCGTGCGGCGGAAGGTTTTTGATTCGTCTGGAAGACATCGACGGCACACGGGCGCGGACGGAGTATGAGGAGGCGATTTTTGAAGATCTGGCGTGGCTGGGATTGAGCTGGGAGATGCCCGTTCGGCGGCAAAGCGATCATTTCGATGACTACCGCTCTGCTTTGGCAAAGTTGGAGACGCTGGGTGTGCTGTATCCCTGCTTTTGCACAAGGCGGGAGATTCAGGAGGAGATCGCTCGCGCTGGAAACGCGCCCCAGGGACCAGATGGGCCGTTGTATCCGGGGACGTGCAGGAATCGCGGGTTGACTGAACGTGTGGAACGCATCGCCAAAGGCGAGGCGTATGCGTTGCGGTTGGACGTCGCCAAAGCCACGCGGCTGGTCTCCCAAGAGCTGGTTTGGTCGGACCGCGGCCATGGCAGCTTCACCGCGAAGCCGGATGTCTTCGGCGATGTGGTGCTGGCGCGGAAAGACACGCCTGCGAGCTATCATCTTGCCGTGGTGGTCGATGACGCATTGCAAGGCATCACGCTGGTGACGCGCGGCGAGGACTTGCTGGAGGCCACGCATCTGCACCGCTTGTTGCAGGAGTTGCTGGACCTGCCGGTGCCGGAATGGCAGCACCACCGGCTGATCACGGATGAAGCCGGCAAACGTCTGGCGAAACGGGATGATGCACGGTCTTTGCACAGCCTGCGTGCGGCGGGATGGACACCCGAGCGCGTGAAAGCGGCGCTGCTTTGATCAGAAGCCAAACAACGGTGGCGGGATGATCTGCACGCCACCTCCGCCGAGCGGATTGCCTTTGGTCTCCTCGATCTCGGAGACAACACCGTCTTTGAAATTCACTGCGAGCGTGCCGACCTCGACCTTCACATAAACCACGGTCTGCACGAGCTGGCCGAAGGCATCGCGCCCGGTGGTGGTCTGCGGCACTCGCTCGTAGATGCTGAACTCGAGTTTCTCCTCCTTGCCCTGGGCGTTGATCTTCGCGCTGGTGCGGGAGGGTTTGCCGAGAGAGGCCTTCACCTCCTCGCTGGTCATGCCGAGGGCGACCTGACGGTTTCGGATGAGCTCCTCGACCTTCTGCGTGCGCTCCAAAAGTTTTTTGAGGTTGGTAGCCAAGTTTGGATCAGCGGAGATGACGTCGGTCTGCCGAATCCAGCCCGCGACATCGCCATGACGCGCCCGGCCACGCACACGATAGGCCGTGTCGGACATGGCGATCAAGGTGACGAGTGTGCCAGGGGCAAAGGAGCCCAGCGCGCCTTGAAACTTGCTGGTGGGATACAACGGGGCCTCAAGCTGCACTTTGAGCACGACTGGCTTTGGCGTCATGCCCTCCACGGAAAACGTGCCTGGCTCCAAGTTGAGAGACGAGCGATTTTTGGAGAACTGGCCGCTGACGGGCACAAACGGCGTCATCAGCACAGCGGCAGCGAGGAGAAGGCTTTTCATGGCGAGGGCGGCTTTAAAATCAGGATAGCCGACTCGGACGGCCTGCGGCAATCTTTTGTTCGATGCCACGAAGCCGACCTGCTTCACCGGGTGGCTTCCTTGAGGATCAGCTCGGCGATTTTTTCAGCGGAATTTTTCACGGAGAGCTTTTGCGCGGCCTTCTTCATCTCCCCGGCCTTGCGGGGGTCGTTGAAGACAGCGCGCACGGCGTCAGCGAGGGTGTCGGCGTTCAAATCGCTTTCGCTCATGAGTCTGGCGGCACCGGCTTTGTCAAAGATCTCCGCGTTGCGGGTCTGGTGGTCCTCGGCGGCATGAGGGTAGGGCACCAGCAGGCTGGGAACCCCGAAATAAGCCAGCTCCGACATGGAGGACGCACCGGATCGCGCGATGGCGAGATCGGCCACGCGATACGCGAGATCCATGCGATGGCAGAATGCGGCGACGTGCTGCTTGAGCAGAGGAATCTTCGCGTAAACGTCCCGCACCTCCTCGTAATCGGTCGGTCCGGCGATGTGGAGCACCTGGATGCCCATGGTTTCAAACTGCTCAAGCGCCTGGCCGACGGCACGGTTCACGCCACGGGCCCCCTGGCTACCGCCCATGATCAAGAGCGTGCGCTTGTCCTTGTCGAGCTTGAAGAAGGCGCGGGGATCATCGTCGTTCGGCTTGCGCATGCTGCTGCGGATCGGCGTGCCGACGACGCGCACGTCGCCATGCTTCGGGAAGTGAGCCTTGCAGGCGTCCAGGCCACACAGGACGATGTCGCTGTAGCGTGCGTTGAGGCGGTTCGCCTTGCCGGGGATGGCGTTGCTTTCGTGGATGAGCGTGGCGCAGCCCTCTTTGCGGCCAGCATACAGCGGGGCAAACGAGGTGAAACCACCCATGCCAAGCACGACATCGACCTTCTGGTCGCGGATGAGCTTCCGGCAGGCCTTGGTGCCCTGCCACAGGCCTTTGAGGAAACCGATCATTTTCACCGACCACGGCTTCGGCATCGCCAGAAAGGGCATTTTTTCAAAGCGCAGTTCTTTGTGACCGGAGGCGGCCAGAGAGTCGATTTTCTTTTCGCTGATGAGCAGGGTGACTTGGTGGCCGCGTGAGGCCAAAACCTCACCCACGGCGATGCCGGGGAACAAATGCCCCCCGGTGCCGCCGCATGCGATGAGCACATGGACGGGCTTCGAATTTTTCTGTTTCACTGAGATTCAAAAGGCTGGAAAATGGATTGGCCAGAGGCGCGGACCAGGGATCGCCGGGAGCTGATCCAAAGCAGGACAGGTTTCTGGGGAGAAATGTGGTCAGGATGCCGCGCCACGACCTTCGCGACGATAGGACTGAACCCTCCGTGACTTACGAAAGGCAGTGGCAACCCTTGATGGGCAGCAAAGCAGGGGTCACGCCCATGTTCAAGGACGCTTCCGTCTCCCGCGAAAATCCCAGCATGGCACCTACAAGCCTACCAAACCCAGAGCCTCTGCATCAGGACCAGGTAGCGCTTCGGAACCCTTGATCCTTATCCTACACTCAAGAAAGGCGCGTCATTTCTACGCATAGCAGCCATCCGCTCATTTTCAGGGCAGCAAAGGGCAGTTGCCAGAATCAGCTTTGGGCCTAGGTTCGCCGCCATGAACTGGCGGAATCTTTTTCTCGTCTTGGGCCTGTTCGGCACCTCACTTCCGGCGCGTGAGTGGCGCAGCTCTGATGGCGCACGCACGCTGGAAGCCGAGTTCGCCGGGTTAAAGGATGGAAAGCTGCTGCTGAAGACCAAGGATGGAAAATCGACGGTCGTTTCAGCAGCAGTCTTCTCCAAAGAAGATCAGCAGTTCGCCCAGCAGGCCCAGGTGACGCTGGAGGCCGCGTTGAAGGCAAAACCGCTGAACTTTGAGGTAACGCAGGTGCTGCCAGAGGGTTTTCTCTGCCGCTTGGTGAACGAGTTGCTGGGCCAGCCAGGAATCTGGGTGGCCTCGGGAGCGTCGTTTCTGGTGCTGGCCAGCAGCGATGTCGTCGCCGAGCGCGGCACACGGGTGATGGCGAAGACGCTGTATCACGCCGGGACGCGCACGTTTCAGGCGCTGGATGGCACGAACACACTGATCAGCGCCTACAGCCTGAAATTGGACGAGGCCGTCAACACAGCGCTCATGATTCAAACCGCGAGCGGTGGCGATCCCGCGAAGCTGGCGCCGCTGATCATGGAACCGCTGATGGAGAAGATCATGGTGCGTGGATTGGGGTTACCCATCGGTAAAGGCCACTTCATCACCGACGCGGCCTTCGCGGAGGGAAATCATCCGGTAGCGATTCACCACGAGGGCAAAGATGTGCCCGCGACGGTGGTCAAAAACGACACCAAGCGCGGTCTGGCGTTGCTAAAGTGCGCCGATGTCGAGTTGCCAGCGGGAGCTTTCATCCCGCGAGAGCCGGTGGTTTTCGGCCAGAACATCGTGGTGGCCTCCCTCACGCTGAACTCGCAACGGCGTGGCTTTGAACCGGTGACGATGACCACTGGCATGGTCGGACGGTTGATCGACACCACCCTCTTCCACCACGACGCACCGCTGGTGCCGGACGCGGTTGGCGGCTTCGTGCTGAATGACCGCCTGGAGGTGATTGGCGTGTTCTTCTCGCCTGAGACACGCACCCTGGGCACACGCTCCTCATCTTCACCAACGGCAGGCAGCCCACCCACACCACGCGGCATCACGGAATGCCATCGCAGTGATTTTTTGGACGAATTGTGCGTCGAGGGCGGCAAAGACAAACGCCTGCCCGGTGTGCCCGAGCTGAAACGCGGCAGCATTGGGGACGACAAATCCATCGCGGCCGATTTTCTGCGAAAAACCTGCGTGCTGGTGGTGTCCGCTCGTGAAGTCGCGAAGCCACCACCGCCTGCCAAGACGGCCGCAGGGGCCGTAAGACCACCCGGCGCGGCGACCGGCTGGAGTCTCAGCAAATCGGGCACACGCCACAATGCTAAGTGCCGCTTCTTTGGCTCAGGTGCAGCGTGCCAAGCGACAGAGGGTAAGCCGTGCAAGGTTTGCGGCGGGTGAAGCCGCTCAAGTTCCCGGCTTGGGACGAATCATGAGCACAATCACGAGCGAAGCGACGCAGACGAGGGCGAACACACCGAAGATCATGTTTAGCGGCACGCCGCGATCCGTCATCGCGCCGAATCCCCAGTCCGCCACGCCGCCGCACATCATGCTGACGAAATTCATGAGGCCGTAGCCGGTAGCACGCAGCTCGGGCCGCACGATCTGGCTGAGAATGGGCATGTTGTTGCAGTCAAAGAAGCCCCAGCCGACGCCAAACAGGATCAACGCGGCAATGGCAAGCGCGAAGGAGTTCAAGGCAGGCGCGTTGCCCACACCGAACATCGCGGGCACGATGAGCATCATGCCGATGGCGCTGACATGGATGCGCCCGCGCTCGCTTTGGCGCATCCAGCGGTCCGCCAGCCAGCCGCCAAAGAGAGCGGAGAGCAATGCCGCGCTCTGCCAATACAACGAGGCTGACACGCCCGCTTTGCCCTGGCTGATGTTGAAGGCTTTTTGCAGGATTGCGGGCATCCAGTCACGCACCACCCACGCAGCGAGCGCTGGCAGCGTGAAATACATCACGAGCAGGATGAAATTACGATTTGTCAGCAACTCGACGACCGCAGTGCCGACGGAAGGCTTGGCAGAAACGGCGCCAGAGCTGTCCAGGCTGGTCTGGCGCGGCACATCGCGCAGCAGAAACAGCAGCGGGATGGCATACAAGATTCCAGCCAGGCCGGTGAAGTCGAACATGAAGCGCCAGCCGAGGTCTGGCGCGTCCGCCACGAATCCCGCGAAGCCACCGACCATCACACCGCAGTAAATGCCCATCTGATGCACGCCCACCGCCCGCGAGCGTGTGCCGCCGGTGTGATAATCCGCGATCAAGGCCAGCGCCGCCGGGATATAAAACGCCTCGCTGATGCCCATCGCCGTCCGTGCCCAGTAAAGCTCATTGAAACTGCCCACATGCCCGGTGAGCCAAGTGATGAGCGACCAGACAAACAAGCTGCCGCAGATCGTCAGCTTGCGACTGAAACGGTCGGCGATGTAGCCGCCGATGGGGCTGAAGATGGCATACACCCATTTGAACGATGCCAGCATGTGCCCCCAGTTCGCGTCGCTGCCAATGTCCGTGATGTCACCCATCACCGACACCTTCATGGAGGCGATCATTTGCCGGTCCAGGTAGTTCAGCAGTGCCACCGGAAACAACAGCCCCACCACCAACCAAGCGCGGCGCATGAAGGTAGGAGAGTCGGCAGCAAGAGGCGGAGGCGTGGGCATCCCGCCATGAATCACAGACTCAGAACCATGAAAAGCCTAAATCATGCCCTGGCTTGACGCAGGCATGATGGAAACAGATTCAGGACTCTTCCAGACGATACCCGATCCCCGGCTCGTTCACGATGCGGGGGCCGCTTTCGCCGAGCTTCTTGCGGAGGTGATTGATGTGAACGCGGAGCCCTTCACTGGGGTCGCTGCTTTGACCTGCCCAGACTTGCTTCATGATCTGATTTTGCGTCACAATGCGACCCGCGTGCTCGGCGAGCACTTTGATCAACGCGAACTCGGTGGGCGTTAGTTTGAGTGCTGCATCCGCCAGCGTTGCCTCATGATGGAGGAGATCGAGCGTCAGTGCTCCCGCGATGATTTCAGGGCTTTGTCGCGTGAAACGTCGGCGCTGGATGACATCGAGCCGTGCGAGCAGCTCAGCGGTGCCGAAGGGTTTGGTGACGTAGTCATCGGCGCCGAGTTCGAGGGCTTCGACCTTGACGGTTTCTTGATCGCGGACGCTGAGGATGAGCACGGGCACGTCCGACCACTCGCGGAGGCGTTTCAAAACGTCGATCCCGCCGAGTCCGGGCAAGCCGAGATCGAGCAGCACCACGTCGGGGCGCTGAAACGCGGCTTCTTGCAGGCCGAGCTGGCCGTCCGCCGCCTCGCAGACCTCGTAGCCACGCGATTCGAGCACCATGCGCAGCAGGCGGCGCATTTGCTGTTCGTCGTCGATGATGAGGGCTTTGCTCATGGCTGGCGTGTTTTGATTGGCAAGCTGAGCACGAACTCCGCGCCGCCTTCGGGATGATTGTGCGCTTCGATGTCGCCTTTCATGGCCCGCATCAAGCCGCGAGCAATGGCGAGCCCCAATCCCGTGCCTCCGGCGGGTGAATCGGGGGCGCGGTAAAATTTATCGAAGACATGGTCCTCACTGCCCAGTGGCAGACCAGGGCCGTGATCGCGCACGCGCAGCTCTAGAAAGTGGTCCGCACAGTCCCCTGTGCGGGGTTTGGCGGCCTGGGGACGCTCGTTCCGCACAGGGGACTGTGCGGGCCACTCTGCATGGATTTCGATCTCCGTTCCCGCTGGCGCATAGAGCGTGGCGTTGTGGAGCACATTGCCGAGCACCTGGGCAAGCAGGCGGCTGTCTAGCATCATCAGGGGCAGATCATCGGTGCCGTGGAGGCGCAGTGGATGCTTGCTGAGCTCCTTTTGCAGCGGCGTGGTGGCGGCGTGGAGCACATCGCTGATCTCACACCAGTCCGGGCGTGGCTTCAGCGCCTCGGACTCGACGCAGGTCATCTCCAAAAAGTTCTCCACGATGCGCTGGAGCCTGCGATTGGCCGTTTCGATTTCCGCCGCGAAGGCATTTCCCTGGCCCAGGCCATCCAAAGCGGTGCGGATGATGGCGATGGGTGTCTTCAGCTCGTGCGACACACTGTCCAGCAGCGTGCGGTGCAGCCGTTCGGACTCCGCGAGGAGTTCGGCGCGATGTTTTTCAGCCAGCAGGTCCTCACGCTCGCGGTGGTGCTGCTCCAGCGCGGCCTCGCGTTCACGCAGTCGTGTGATGAGATGCCCCATGCTCAGCGCCACGACGAAGAACATGGCAAACATGATGATGTCCTGCGGCTTTTCGATGTGCAGGGTGAACTGCGGCGGGATGAATATAAAATTCCACACCAGGGCACTCACCACGCCCATCGCCAGCACGGGGCCGCGATTCCACCGCGTGCCCGCGAGCACGATGGCCATCAGAAACACCAGCGCGGAGAAAAGATAGCCCGTGTAAGGCAGCAGCACCCAGCACGTCGAGGCCAGCACAAAGAGGATCGTCAGCCCCCAGCTAAACTGCCCAACGACATGCACGGGGACCGGTTTGCGGGGTTTGGATGGATCGTTCATGACTCTATCCTGCGTGTGAAATGAAGCGTCACCAGTGAACAGACGATGCAGCGGCGTTAAGAAGGTGTGAAAGCCCCATTCACCTTTCCAGTCTGCCTATCTGCTCCGCGATGAAGCCTGGCGGAAGATGGCCCGGCGGCTGTGTGGCGATGGCGGCTGGATCGAGGATGTCTCGCTTGAGATCGAGGTGATGCCCGTAGATTTCGACCAAGGCGTTCTCGGCATTGCAGCGGAATGAATTCAATCCGCCATCGTGTGGCGGACGGAAGCTGGATTCGCAGTTCACCAAGTCCTGAAGGAACTCGGCCGGCGTCGGGTGCCCGTCGCTAAGTTCACGCACACGCTGGAAGGCACGCCTGTCTTTGGGGATGAGGGACTCCTGACCTTCCATGCGGGAGCGGTGGAGTTTCGCGATGAGAATGTCCCGCAGATGAGGCACGATGATGGTCAAACCGTGCCGCACTTCGGTGCGGGCACGCTGGAGGTAGTGTGGCGTGGGATTGAAAAGCAGCGGCGGACAAATCTGCACCCCAAATGCGGCGCGAACGGTGCTTGCGCGACCTAGACCCGCTTCGGCGGCGATGCGGCGCAGCATTTCTCCGCCCTCCAGCACCATGATGTCCACATCCGCACTGGCGAAGTCTTCATCGAGGCAGAGCTGGATGGGCGCGGAGCCAAAGATCGTCAGCGGCTGATCGTAATGGGGCAGCGCCTGATGCACGGCGGCAAAGAACGCATCGAGTATCTGACCTGCGAGCGTGTCCCAGCGGGGCGGTGGTGGCGTCCAGTTCATGGCTGCGCGATGGGTTGCTCCTGACCGAGCCAGCGCATGGCCTGCATGACGAGTCGGTCTTCGACACCGGGGTTTTGTGCGAGCTGCCGAGCGAGATCGCACCACTTCTTCCGCTGCCGAAGGCGGCGGCTCACGAGCACGCGAGCGACGATGCGTGAGAGGCGGTAATAGGCATCACCGGGGCCGCGTTCCGCGAAATCACCCAACCTCGCGGCAAGCGAAGCGATGGCTGGGTGGTCGGGCGTCATGCGCGGAGACTAAGGCTCCACGTTTAGATTTCAACCTGCTGTCCGAGCTCGATGACGCGACCGATGGGGATTTGAAAATACGTCGCGGGTTGTTGGGCGAGCTTGCTGGCGAAGGAGAAGATGTGCTCGCGCCATTTGGCCATGCCAGGTTTGGCGCTGGGGATGATGATTTCGCGGCCGAGGAAGAAGGTGGCCTTTTCGGCTTCGACTTCGAGGTCGTGATTGGCGCACTGCCGCAGCAGGCGCGGCACGTTGGGCTTTTGCATGAAGCCGAAACGACCGGTGACGCGCCAGAAGCCTTCGCCGAGGGTTTCGACCTCGACTCGACGGCTCGGTGGCACCCAGGGCTCGTCTTCGGTGATGAGCGTCATGAAGATGACACGCTGATGAATGGCTTGGTAGTGCTTCAAACTGTGCAGTAGGGCGATGGGGGCACGTCCGCTGGTGCTGGTCATGAAAATGGCGGTGCCGGGCACGCTGATGGGTGGGCGGCGTTTAAGACTGTCACAGAGCATTTCCTGCGTGAGGGAGCTTTTTTCCATGGAGGCACGGACGAGGCGGCGGCCCATGGCCCAGGTGGTCATGAGGGTGAAGATCACCGCACCGACGACGAGGGGGAACCAGCCGCCATCGAAGAACTTCACGAGATTGGCGCTGAGAAAGGCGATCTCGATGGAGCCGAAGACGAGGCACAGCGGCAGCGTTTTGAGCACGCTCCACTTCCACAAATGCCGTGCGGCAAAGTAGAAGAGGATGGTGGTGATGAGCATGGTCATTGTGACGGCCACGCCATACGCGGCGGCGAGATTCGACGAGGTGCGGAAGGCGAGTACGAGGGCGAGACAGGCGAGCATGAGCAGCCAGTTCACCATCGGGATGTAGATCTGGCCGCGAGCATGCTCGGAGGTGTGTCGGATGCTCAGTCGTGGCAGGTAGCCGAGCTGCACGGCGGTGAGTGTGAGTGAGTAGGTGCCGGTGATGAGGGCCTGCGAGGCGATGACGGTGGCGGCGGTCGCGAGCAGCACGAGCGGCAGCATGGCCCAAGCGGGTGCCATTTGGAAAAACGGCGAATGCGCCACCTCGGGATTGTGCATCAAAAGCGCACCCTGACCGAGGTAATTGAGCCCCAGCGCCGGAAACACGAGCGAAAACCAGCCGCGGCGGATCGGGCCGGCACCAAAGTGGCCCATATCGGCATACAAGGCCTCACCACCGGTCACGGCGAGGAAAACGCTGCCGAGGATGACGAAGCCCGCGTGGCCGCCGGTCATCAAAAAGTGCCATCCATGCCAGGGATTGAACGCGGCGAGGATTTCCGGTCCGCTGATGAGATGCGAGGCTCCGAGTGCGCCGAGGCTGACGAACCATAAACCGGTGATCGGGCCGAAAAAGCGCCCCATTTTGGCGGTGCCGAGAAACTGCACTGAAAACAGCACGATGAGGATGACGATGGTGATGCCCATGATGAGCCACTGCATGTGGTGATTCCACGCCTCAGCCGCCAAAGCCTCCACCGGTGCCACACCGAGCACGCCACCGTCTTTGAGACCTTCCACGGCACTCAGCACCGAGATCGCGGGTGTGATGATGCCATCACCAAACAGCAACGCGGCACCGAACAGGCCTAGCAGCACGATCACGACGCGACGTTTCGACGTTTCACTCATGCCGTGCGAAGCCAGCGCCATGAGCGAGAGCACGCCGCCTTCTCCTTGGTTATCCGCCCGCAGGATGAAGATGAGATACTTCACACAGACGAGCAGCAGAAGCGACCAGAGCACTAGCGAGACCACGCCAAGGATGTGGGCGTGCGTGGGGTCGATGTGATGCGGGCTGTGCGGGCTGAAACACTCCTTCAGCGTGTAGATCGGCGAGGTGCCGATGTCTCCAAACACCACCCCGAGCGCCGCGATGACGAGGGTGGTGATGGAGAGTTTGTGGAGGCCGTGCGAGTCGTTGTCTTTCATCACAACGACACGGTTCATCTGTCAAGCCGCGACGCCAGTGAACAGGCGACCGCAGGGAGTTAAAAAAGTGTGAAGCCCCCCCGCTTTAGTCGAGGAACGAGCAGATGTACTCGCAGATGCCGGAGCCGACGCTGATGTCGAAGCCGCTGTTCGCCGCGACATCAAAGAACTGACCGCCAGTGTAGGACGTTTGAGCCTCGCTGCCATCTAGCTTGACCACGCAGTCACCGGCGACGATCTCCATACGCTCGGCCTTGGCGGTGCCGAAGTGGAAATCACCGGGATAGATCAAGCCAAGCGTCTTCTTGCTGCCATCGGGAAACAGGATGCTGTGGCTGACGACTTTGCCGTCAAAATAGACATTGGCTTTGGTGACGGCGGTGACGTTCGTGAATTCGGCAGGAATGGCTGACATAAGGAGCGAGGGATAAATGATGATTTCATGCGCGGCAAGCGCCGGGTGACTGCCTTGTGGCTCAGCACCAGGGCTGACACACCCCAAAAATCCACCATCGGTTTCAAGACAGTAGGCAGATGATTTCCCGCAGATTCAGAGAGGCCCTCAAATGATGGAGCAAGAAAATCTGCTGGCCTGCATGAATGCGGCATCCGCCCCCTCACCTAACCTCTCCCCGCATCATGTTGAAGATCGTGGGATCACCCATCGCGGGGAGAGGGACTGAAAAAGAGGGCGGTTTCGATGAAAAAGAGTTCCTGACAGCGCCGCCTAGCTGGAAGGCCCGCTTTCAGTTCCCTCTCCCCGCGCAGCGCCTGCGTGGTGGTCTGTTTGGTCTCTGCGGGGAGAGTTTAGGTGAGGGGAACTGTCACCACCTTATGCGGCGCGAACGCATTCACTTCCCGGATGAACCCAGATTCAGAGAGGCCCACCGATGATGTCGGAAGAAAATCTGCTGGCCTCCATGCATCTGCGGGAGAAACAAGAGCTGCTGGATTCAGTTTTCGATTGCATGCGTAAACCCTGGCTTATCAGGCTCACGCACTCCAACCGCGAGGAGCTGGAAGCGAAACAGACCTTATTCTGCAGGCTCTCTCGGGTGCCCCAGCTACTTCTTCCCCTTCTTTTTTTTCTTCGGCTGTGGCTCACCTGCGTCTTCAAAGGCAGGTTTACTACCGTTTAAATCCGCGAGAAGGCGGGCGACGTAGCCGGAGAAGCGACCATCGGGTGATTCTCCCTTCGCGGGCAAGGTTTTGAGCTGTTCAGCGACGGGCTTGGCCTTGTCCCCGAGATCACCGATGGCGTTGAGGGCGCTCATGGCGGTGAAGACGTTGTGCTGACTCCAATTGGCGAGTTTGACGAGTTCTGGCAACGCAACGGCGCGTTCGGCATCGCTGCCGTGTTTGGCGAGTGCCCAGTTCGCGGCGATTTGTACGCAGGTGGAGCTGTCCTTGGCGGCTTTGATCATTTCATCGTGTGCGGCGGTGAGTCCATCCTTGCCGCGTATCAGGATGCCCATGGCGCTCCAGTAGCGGATGGCATTGTCATTGTCGCTGAAACCGGCCTTGAGGTCGGCGATGGCGTCGGGCTTCATCGACGAGGCGTTACCGGCGGCTTGGAGGACGCGGGCGAAGGGATAGAGCTTGTCATCATGCGCCATGTCGTACGGCGTGGTGCCTTCGGCGCGCTGATGCATCTCGCCTTCGGGCAGCAGACCGACATCACGAATTTTCAGTGCGAGATTTTCCTGCGCGGCACGCATCTTGGCAAGCATCTCGGCGTGCTCTGGCTTGGCAGCGAGGTTGTGGACTTCGTCGGGGTCGCTTTGCAGGTCGTAAAGTTCTTCGGCGTCTTTCGGCTCTTGCCAGAAGAGGGATTGCTCCGGCGTGAGCTTGCCTTCATCGAAGAGTTTCCGCCAAACACGCGTGCTGGGCGTTTCAAACTGATAACTGACGTGCTGTGCCTGCGAGAGATGCGGCATGTAGTTTCGCAGATAGACGAAGCGTCCGTCCGTGACGCTGCGCACGGTGTCGATACGCTCGTCCATGCGGCCACGGAAGCCATAAACGAAGGGCTGCGGCTCGGCTTGGAATTTTCCAGCGAAGGCGTGGCCCTGCATCCACTCCGGTGGCTTCACGCCGATGATGCTGAGCAGCGTGGGCGCGAGATCGACGAAGCTGACAAGGCGGTCGGACTTTACTCCAGCGCCGTATTCCTTGGGCGCGAGGTGTTTCCAGTTGGGCGGGAAATAAACGACCATCGGCACCTTGAGGCCGGAGTTGCATGGCCAGCGCTTGTTGCGCGGCATGCCGCTACCGTGGTCGGCGTAGTAGAAGACGATCGTGTCAGCAGCGAGACCGGCTTCTTCGAGTTCTTTGAGGCGTTTGCCCGCAGAGGCGTCTGCCAACGTGACTTGATCATAATACTGCGCCCAATCTTGGCGGACTTCCGGCGTGTCGGGATGATACGCGGGCACACGGACCTTCGCAGGATCATGAATCGCCACATGCGGGCGTTTGCGGAGCTGACTCTCGTGGCTGCACGTTTCATTGAAGATCGCGAAGAAGGGCTGGCCGTCTTTGCGCTTCTTCCAGTTCGCGTTGCCGCTCGACTCGTCCCACACGCCTTCCGGCTTGGCGAAGTTGTAGTCTTCCTTGCTGTTGTTCGTGCAGTAGTAACCGGATTCACGCAGGAACTGCGGATACATCTTCGTGCCCTTCGGCATTTCAGTCATGCTGCGCATGTGCTCACCACCGGTCGAAGGCGGATACATGCCTGCGATGATCGTCGTGCGTGCCGCAGCGCAGACTGGACCACAAGACCACGCGTGCTTGAAGAGCATCCCTTTCGCGGCCAGGGCATCGACGTTCGGCGTGGTGGCGAAGGTGTCGCCGTAGCAACCCATGTGCGGACCGTGGTCTTCACTCGTCAGCCACAGGATGTTGGGGCGGTCGGCAGCGAAGGACGAATGCAGAATACAGAATGACGAAAGGACAAGGCTCAGGAGCTTCATGGAGCGTCTGGAACGAGCGCATCTGCGCCAATCCTTCAATCAAGAGCGCCTGCTACTTCACCGTGATCCAAAGCGGCGACGACCAAGCCATGTTGCCGTCGGTTTGCTCAATGCGCAGGTAGTAGCGGTTTTCGCCCTTCAGCGGTGCGCTGTCGATCCAGGTTTGGCTCACGGATTTCGCCTTCGGCTCGATGATGTGATGATCCTGCTCATTGCGCACGATGGTCAGGCGTTTGATCAGCGCGGTGCCTTCGATGCGGAAGCTGAGCGCGGGTTGGCCGCTCGTTTCAATGACCTCGCCCATGAGATGATCGCCGCTGCTGAGCTCGACGAAGATCTTATCCGTGGCAGCGCAGGTGCGGCGGGCTTTGAAGCCTGCGATGATGCCCTCACGAGTGAAGTCCTCGACATACACACCGCCAAACGAGGTGTGCGTGGCGATGTGGTCGCTGGAGGCAAAGACGCTGAGCTTGTGGCCGGCTTCGAGTGCTTTTTGATACACGCCGTGGTTGTAGCCGGGCTGTTTCGGGAATCCTGCGTCGAAGTCAGTGATGACACCGGGCGGCTTGGGATGCTCGTCACCAGCGAGTTTGTGTGGCGTGTAGTGTTCCGTTTGGCGGAGGCCAACGGTAGGCTGCGGTGTGCCGAGGCCCTCGTAGCTCACTCGCGCACCTTGGAAGATCTCGACGGTGTTTTCATAGGTGTTGTCGATGCCTTGCGCATACTTCGTCCAGTCCGTGCCCATGCCAGTGGCACCGGTGTGGCTGATGATGGCGACGGACTGATCATAGCGCTTCAAAACATCCCACAGCTCGGTCGGTAGAATCTCGCCAATGCCAGGCGCGATGGGCCACGCCTCCTGCCACTGCGACTGGCGGTAATTCTGCCGCCGAATGTAAACAATCGGTCCGCCGCGCTTCGCGAAGACGATGTTCCGGTGCCCCCAGGGAAAAGTCTGCTCACGTTCGTAGGCGTAGAGCGAGGCGAAACTCCCTGGCGCGTGAAACGCGTCCACCTGCCGCTGCGTGTGCCACCATTCGTAGGGCGAGTAAATCTTGCCGATGTCCGTGTGGTCGGAAGTGCCGAGGAAATCGAGACCGGCGAGGTCGTAGGCGTAGCGGTAATGCTCCACGATGCAGCCGTCGAAGCCGGTGCGGCAGTTCGAGATGTCGGTGTGACGATGCAGGTCTCCCCACACGAGGCGATACGTCTTTCCGCCGATCTTCCAGGTGTGATGCTCGGTGAGCGGGCGCGGTGGCGTGGGTGCGTTGAAATACGGCTCCGGTTCCGCAGCGCGTGCGATGGCGGCCTCCGGCTCCTCGGGCATGAGCGGCCATGCGGCGTCGTGTTGGATCAAGGCCGAGTGAATCTCCGCGATGCCACTGGCCTTGGTGGTTCGTTTGTCAGTGGCCCAGGTGATCCAGAGGCCGCCTTTGGGGCCGACATGCAGTTCTTGATGTCGATCCTGTCCCATCGTGCTGTCTGGCAGCGCGGCAGGCTCGGCCCAGCGCTGCGTTTTCGGGTCGTAACGAGTGACAGCGGCACGCCAGAAGGCATTCGCGAAGTAGCGGTAGCTCAGCCACACCTGACCATCGTCACGCACGGCCACGGAAGGGACGTTCACGGCAAAGCCTGGACTCGGGTCCGGCGCAGGCGTGGGGCGGCCGTGGTGGGGCACAGGCACCTCGGTGAACTGACCGCTGGCGATGTCGTAGCGGCCGAGGAGCAGGCGCTTTTGTGCGTTGAGGCCGATGTCATTTTCATGTCCGCGTGAATCCAGCCCCCACTGCTGCCTTCCACGCTCGGCGGCGATCCATAGGCCGCCCTGGCCATCCGCCGCGATGCTGGCGCGTGCTTCGTAGTCGGGCGTTTGCACCAGCACCTTGTCTTCCACACGGCCATCGAGCTTCACATGCGCGAGACGCAGGTTGAACTCGCTCCCGGCGGACGAATCATAAACGATCCACGCTCCTTCGGTGTCGGTGAAGGCGAGACGCGGCTCCCAGTTGCCCCCTTCTGGGTTCGTGGAGACACGAATGGCCTCCGACCAGGCTTTTTTCTCCGCGTTCCAATGCCGCGCCCAGATTGGCGAGGCTCCAGGCCGCACTTCCTGCCACGTCACCCACACACGGCCAGATGCATCGCTGCCCGCATCCACAAAGGTGCTGCCCGCGCCGGTTGCGGTAGCGAGTTCGATCTCATCCTCCGCTTTGCCGTCCGCCAAGCGTCGCGCTCGCAACGTCATGACATCCTTGTCATTCACCTGCCCCCAAAAGCACCAAACACCCGCGCCATCAGCCGCGATGGCTGGTTGATGAATCACCCCGGGCTTCGACAGCGCTGCCACGGGTTTCCAACCGCCCGCTTCGCGTGTGGCAAGGTGCAGCGTGTCCGCCTTGCCATCGTGCTCGACGTAAATGGCCCACAGCCTCAGGTTCTTCGCGATGACAAAGTCCGGGAAGTCACGATGCAGTGCGGCATCTCTGGAGATCAGATGCTGCGACAAAGGGACAAGAAACTGCGGCTGACGCGCAGCAGCAGCCTTGGCTTTGCCTTTGCTCTTCTTTGGCGTCTCTTGAGCGCTGAGAAAAGCACAGGAACAAAGCAGAAGCGTGGTGATGACGAAGCGCATGGTTGGAAAGGTAGATTCGATGGGTAATCGAACCGTTTGAGGAGGTTCGGCTTCGGTTGCCAACCGAAGCTACACCATCAGCCAAGCACGTTCTCGCCGCGGTTCTCTGCCTGCTGGATCGTTACCGGCCAGCCGGGGAACTGGTTCGCGGCTTTGCCATCCGTGGCGTCGATGAGGAAGCGAAAGGACTCGATGAAGTAGGTCTTCTTCTCCGTGTCGAAGGTGATGAAGCCAAAGCCGCTGCCTTTCTCATGCGCCTTGTCGTAGCGGTTGGGTGCTTGGCCGACCACGGGATTGCCGACGGCATAGACGTAAGCCTTGTTGCCAAAACCTTCGATGAACTCGCCCGTGTCTGGCAGCCCATGCTTCGGGCGGTTCGTGTGCGGCATTTTCAGCTCATCAGGACGCCACCAGCGTGGATAACTAGCGGAAATGGCCGGTGTGCAGAAGGACCAGTTCGAATCGCGCTGCTTCTCCACGCCGTATTGCACCAGCGTGGTGAGATGTTGGTCGCCATTGATGTGTAGGGCCATGGCGGGGCGCATCAGCTCGATGGCGCGATTGCGTGGCGTCTGCGGCCAGCCGCCGGAGTCGAGATCGGCTTTGAGATAACCATCGGGACCCCCGTGATGCGTGGCCACGTTGGCAAAGACGGTCTGGCTGAGCACGGCCTTGAGCTTGTGCCCGCGCCAATCTTGCGCCCATTGCTTCAAAAACGCCTCCTGGCGCTCGCCGAGCAGGATGAGGCCGGGTTTGTCGAGCGTGGCGGTGTCGAAGTTCGCGTCCGGCACATGATCGGCACGACCACCGCCGCCGGTATCGACATGCTCAGGGCCGCTTTTCCACTGACGATCGGCGAGGATGGCAAAACTGACGCCGCCATAGACCATGTCGCCATAATACACACTGATGTCCTGGAGCACCGGCTTGGGATCAAACGCATCGGGATGATGCGCGACGTTGGTTTTATGGACCACGTTCACCATGCGTGCTGGTTCGATGTAACCGCCCTTCGAGGACGCACCAGTGTCGCCCACGTCCATCTTCTTGCCGCCTTCGCCCCAGATGTTGCCCTGGAAGACGTCGTGGTCATCAGGCAGGCAAAGGGTGGGCGCGTTGCGCATGACTTCGCGGAAGGCCCAGCCGTGCTGGTAAAACTTGCGCAGGTAATTCAGGATCGCAGGCTCCGCCGGTTCACGAATGATGCCGAAGCCGCCGTGATTCTCGTAAATTTGGTCGCCGGAGAAAAAGACGAGGTCGGGGTCGAGCTTGCGCACGTTTTCGGCCACCGGCGCGTAAGGGAAGCCGTAGTCGTTCTGGCAAGTCAGTGCGGCCATGCGCAGCGGTCGCCCTTCGGGGTTGGCCTTGATGGTGCCCGTCCATTCGTTCGGCGTCTCGCTGCCGTCCTTGTGCTTCTCGCGATACACGAGCTTGTAGGGCGCGGCCTTCTTCTCATCCCAGTTCGGCACACGAAACGTCGCCACCCACGCGTCGGGATCGAGCTTCGCCGCGCCGAGAGATTTCCACGCGCCGTCTTTTTCGATGTGCAGCTCAACCTCGTGATTATCCTGCGCACCGAGCGGCCCGGTGAGCGCGCTGATTTTCATCACAAAGCCGTCTTTCGTGCGTGAATCGCTCAATGAATACATGGACCACAAAATCGGGCCGAATTTCTGCTGCGGTGAAATGGTGAAAGCCGCGCCTTCCAGTGTCCAGTTTTGAAACCGATACCGTCCACCGCCTGTCGCCGCTCCTTTGCCCTTGCCTTTCTTCGCGGCACCGACTGCTCCGGCAGCGAAGTTGTTCGCCAGCGAGACGTTGCCAAGAATTTGATCCGCCGCGACCTCATGCGAGAGCGTTGCCAGCTCCGCACCTGACGCGGCATCCGCTGCGATGAGCGTTAACACGCACTTCTCGCCCTGTGGCGCTCCTTTGAGCGTCAGCCGCACCTGTTTCAAAGCTGCGCCATCTTTGAGCACGGACATCTTCGGCCCAAGCATGAGCTGATCGCCGTGCCAGCCGGCGTTGATGCCTTTTTGCACGAAGCAGTTGCTGCGGTGCTCATTGATCTCACTACGAACTCCGATGCGGAAGCCCGCGCCGCCGTCGTTTTTGAGCGCTTCGAGCCGCGTTGTCGTCACGGACATCGTGAACACGCCGTTTTGCATGATCTGATGCGTCAGCGAATGCACGCTGCGTCCGGGACCGGCGTTCAGGCACTCCACACCGCCCTCGCTCACCCGCCAGTCCTCCATCGGATTCGCCCAAAACTCACCGCCGAGCCACACGCGATCATGCGTCTGCGCCCAGGCATCCGAAACAGGCTTGGAGCCGGACGTTTCTGCCTGCAAAGATTCGCGCCCCGCCAAACCTGCGAGCGTTCCTGCGGTGATGAGCTTGAGACTGTGACGGCGGGTGAGTTGAGTGGTCATGTGTCTTGGGAACGTCGGACAAATGGATGGTTTTCAGCCGATGTGAATTCGATCTATCATCGAGCCGATGGGGAAGCGCAGCGACGCTTGACCACTGAGGCGATGGATTTAGCGCTGCGGCATTTCATCCGATGCTTCACCACGCAGAAGCTTCCCCAGCATGCCGCTGAGCCAGAGATAGTGGTCGCTCGGAAGATCAGGTTCGGAGAGGAATCGACTGCCCCCCACAGGTGGTTGATTCGTCGTTTTGAAAATGGCGGTGCCTTCGTCCAGCTCGTCAAACATGGCGATGTAGAGCATCTGCGAACCGGCTTGTTTGGCCGCAAGTGCCTGTGACCAGAGGAAGCGGCCGCCGAGTCGAGGGATGGCATCCCACTTGGCTTCCTGACCGCGTGACTTGGACAGGTTCTGCCAACTGAAGCCAGGGAAGATCACGGGCAGGTAGTCGATCTTGCGCTCCACGCACCATGCCACGTCCGGCTTCAAGATTTTCTCGATTCGATGGGTCGCGTCTTGCGGCGTGCCGAGCCTTCCCACGGCCCATGGGCTGACGATGTCAGCGCGGGCGATGAGTTCGTGCAGTTGGGGATCTTGGATGCAGTCGTGATCGAGCGTGCGCCAGTAGTAGGGAACGCCGAGCATGACCGCGCAGCCATCATCGTGCAAAAACGTGATCAGGCGTGACCACTCATCGAGCATCGGCGCACGGTCGTTGAAGCCGAGGCCCCAGA
The DNA here is from genome assembly GCA_026397635.1 of Verrucomicrobiota bacterium. GTDB lineage: Bacteria > Verrucomicrobiota > Verrucomicrobiia > Verrucomicrobiales > Verrucomicrobiaceae > Prosthecobacter. The sequence continues at coordinate 75,280 of JAPLUL010000055.1, forward strand.
GGGCGACGAGCGGCTTGCCATGATGTATGAAATAGGCGGAACCATCGCGGTCGAGGCGTTTCTCGGCGATGAGCCGTTTCCAATCGTCGATCACGAGCTGGATGCCGTCTTCTTTGATGCCACTGAGGTCATACATGAGCGTCCAGCCGCGTCCGTGGGCTTTGGCAGCGGATTGGCAGTGCGCCAAGACTTGATCCATCGGTTCACGAAAGCGTTTATCACGGGTGGTGGTGGCGAAGCGCTGCACAAAGGCACCGTCGATGCCGTAGTCGCGCATCCATTTGAAGTGAAGCTGGGCAGTGGACTCACGCACGGAGCTGAAGACTTCGGCGGTGCGTCCGTCGGCATGCTTGAACGCAGTGGCGATGCGATCCTGCGGAGGTATTTCACTCACATCCGGCCACATCTCGATGTGCGCGTGTCCCGGCTCGAATTTTCCGCCAGCGGCGTAGTGATGCCAGCCGTTGTTGCTGCCATCGCCTTCGCAGCGGAACCAGCCCTGATAGCCGCAGACGACTTTGCCGATGAGCGTGCTGGTATCGACTCCTTCAGCACCAAGGTTGAGGGCTAAGAAAGAGCTGCAAAGAACGAGGAGGTATCTCATGGCCTAAAGATGATCGATGAATGTCACTGTTTGCCAGTTTTCGTTTTCCAAATCGTATTCTGCATCCACTTCTCACTCCCAATCATGACACCCCAGCAAAAAGCAGAATCCCTCGGCCTCACCTTCGCGAAACAAGCCCCAGGCTACCTGAACCTCTGCATCCGCAGCGGCAGCCAGCTCCTCACCTCCGGCCACGTCAGTGACCTCAAGGGCAAGTTGGGTGCGGGCGTCTCGACCGAAGACGGCTACAAGGCGGCCAAGAACTGTGCGGAGAAGGTGCTGCGCTCGGTGTGGGACACGCATGGCACGTTGGACGGCCTGAAGGTCATCAAAGTGCTCGGCTGCGTGAATTCGACGCTGGAATACAGCGACCAGCATCTGGTGATCAACGGCTGCTCCGATCTGCTCCATGAGATTTTCGGCAAGGAGGGCGACGGCTACCACGCGCGCAGCGCTCTCGGCTTTGCGCAGCTCCCCACGGGCGCTGCGGTCGAGGTCGAGGCGATCTTTGAGATCAAAGCCTGACGGCAATGACGAATGAATGACCAAGCCCAAATGCTTTGAAGACTTCGTGCTTCGACATTCGGGTTTCCTTCGTCATTCCACATTCGGATTTCGTCATTTGAGCCTCCCGCTGCTCCTTGCGCCCTCTGCTGCGGGAAGCTACCCTCCCCGCCTTCAATGCCCCGCGTCCACATCAAAACCTATGGCTGCCAGATGAACGAGCGCGACACCGAGCAGGTGTCGCAGATGTTCACCGAGCGTGGTTATACCATGACGGGGACGGATCTGGACGCGGACGTGGTTTTGATCAACACCTGCTCCGTACGCGATCAGGCGGAGCAGAAAGCACTGGGAAAAATGGGCATGGTGCGGCGGCGCAAGGTGCCGCTGGTCACCGGTTTCATGGGCTGCATGGCGCAGAGCCGTGGCAGTGAGCTGGTGGGCAAGGCGAAGGTGGATCTCGTCGTCGGCACGCAGAAGTATCACCGCGTCGTTGAGTATGTGGATGAGATCATTCGCGCCAAGGAAGCGCGGCAGATGGATGAGGAACGCTTTTCCATCGTCGATGTGGATGAGGAAGAAGCCTCGCAGAACACGATCCGCGATCACACGCTGAAGGAAAAACAGGCCAGCGCCTTCGTGAGCATCATGCAAGGCTGCAACATGAAGTGCACCTTCTGCATCGTGCCTTACACCCGCGGCGGTGAACGCGGAAGGCCCATCGCGGCCATCGTGGAGGAGGTGAAACGCCTCGCGGATCGTGTGGTGAAGGAAGTGACACTTCTTGGCCAGATCGTGAATCTCTATGGCAGGCACGAATTCCCCGCCGTCGATGGCAAAAGCCCCTTCGTGCAGCTTTTGGAGGCCGTGCACGAGGTTCCGGGCATCCAGCGCATTCGTTTCACCAGCCCGCATCCGATTGGCTACAAGAAGGATTTGATAGAGGCCTTCACTTACCTGCCTAAGCTAGCCGAGCATGTGCATCTGCCGGTGCAAAGCGGCAGTGATGCCATTTTGAAGCGCATGCACCGGCCTTACACCGCCGCGAAGTTCACCGAGCTTGTCCAGCGCATCCGTGCGGCGCGTCCAGACATCGCGGTGACGACGGACGTCATCGTCGGTTTCCCCGGCGAGACCGAGGAGCACTACCTGGAGACGCGGAAGCTCTTTGAAGACATCCGTTTCGACAACGCCTTTGTGTTTCGTTACTCCAAACGCCGTGGCACGCCTGCGGCGGAGATGGAAGAGGCCACGCAGGTGCCAGAGCGTGTCAAAGAAGAGCGCAATCAAGACCTCCTTGCCCTCGTGAACAGCATCGCGCTGCCGATGTATGACGCGCTCGTCGGCCAAGAGGTGGAAATCCTTTGCGAAGGGCCGAGCAAGACGAATGAGGCGCGTTTGACTGGCCGCACGGGATCTAACCGCATCGTGGTCTTTGAAGGCAACCGTGATCGCCATGTCGGCGAGATTTTCAACGTGCGCATCACGGAGGCGGCGAATTTTACCCTGTTTGGTGATCCGGTGTTGAGCTGAATCCAGTTCAGGACAAGGACCGCACCTGTTCGGCTGAAAGACCTAGCTGCTGCGCAATGGCCTCGTCGCTGGCTCCCTGCTGCTTGAGCATCTGAATCAAGCCCACCAGATAACGCTGCGCCTTGGCCTCCGCATCCTGCGCCTTGACCTCTGCGTCCTGCGCCTTGACCTCTGCATCTTGCGCCTTGGCCTCTGCATCCTGCGCCTTGGCCTCTGCATCCTGCGCCTTGGCCTCTGCATCCTGTTTAGCCACCAGCGCGGCTGCCATTTGCGCTTCAGCGTCCTGTTTAGCCACCAGCGCGGCTTCCATTTGCGCTTCGGCATCTTGTTTTGCAGCCAGAATCATCCGCTGGTCAGCGATCCAGCGGGTTTTCAGCTCCAGGGCGTGTTCTTCATCGGCGGAAAGTCGGGCGGTCTGGGCGATCTCAAAGGCATCGTCGATCTCATCGACCTTGCCGAGGCGCTCAGGCACTTGTTCCAG
>JAPLUL010000119.1:0-18416 GCA_026397635.1 Verrucomicrobiota bacterium
CAACGTGCACACCGAGGAGGTCATCACGCTGCCGCCTGATCAGCCCTCGGGCTGGCTCAAGACGAAGCATGAGGTCGAGAAGGCGGAACCGGGCGAATACAAGCTGCGCTTCCGCATCGGTGCGGTGAAGGGCACGCCGAAGGAGCGGCACTTCGTCGCGCTCGGCAGCCGGATGAAGCCAGAGGAGCGCGAGGACTTCACTTTGATGCAGACCTTTCAAATCAGCGGCACCACGGATGGGCCGCAGGTCATCGAAGTGCCCGTGAGCATTACCGCAAATGGTCCGCGCACGTTTGTGCTGCGCGAGAAGCGTGATGTGAAGCTGGATCAGGAGCTTTTCACAACAGCGCAGAAGGAAACCGGTGTCGGACCGCCGTCGGCGCTGTGGATCGACTGGGTGGAGTGGGAAGGCCCGCTCGCGCCACAGGCGACCATCGCGAAGGTGGAGCACATCGAGCCGGAGAAGCGCCGTGCGGAGGTGGAGCGCGGGCATTTGCGTTACAAGTATCTCAACGAGCAATACGCCAAGTGGAAGGCCGCGGGCGGCGATGAGAAGCGACTGAAGGAGTTCGACTTCACCGACAAATCGCACGCGGAGTTCGCCAAGGTCGTGTGGGACAGCAACAACCGCTGGTTTCAGCAATACCTCGACCGTCCGCTGTCGAAGACGGGCCTCTTTCTCGACAACACCGTGCAGGAAACCTGCGAATACGCCATCGACATGCCCGCCGACCTCGCGTCCGGCGACTACGTGATGCGCGTGAAGATCGGTTGCGTGCCGGACATGCCGAGCGAGCGGGCGTTCCTCACCTTCGTCGAGGCCAGCCCCATCGACAAAGACGACCGCACCTTCCTCGCGAACAAACAAATCACCGCCACGCTCGACAAACCCGAGATCATCGAGCTGCCGTTCAAGATCCTCCCCGGCGGCCCACGGAAGTTTGTGCTGTTTGAAAAGCGTCCGCTGAAAAAGGAAGGCATCAGCCTGCCAGGCCGCACGCGCGCCATCACCGACGCGAAGCAGCGCGATCCCGTGCTGTGGATCGACTGGATCGAATACGAAGGTCCGCTGCAAAAAACCGACGACCGCCGCAGCGTCGAGCCTGTGCTTTTCGCGAACACCGTCGGCGCTAAAGAACACGATCACGCGCGCGACATCATTGCGAAATTCGCCACACGCGCCTTCCGCGACAAACAACCCGCGCCTGCTTACCTCGACAAACTCACCACGCTCTTCGACATGCGGCGCAAAGCCGGTGACGCGTTCGATGTCGCCATTCGCGAACCCCTCAGTGCTGTGCTCGCATCACCGGGCTTCCTTTATCTCTCCGAGCCTGGCGATGAAAAGAAACCGCGTGCCCTTACGCCGCTCGAACTCGCCACGCGCCTCTCGTATTTCCTCTGGAGCGCACCGCCCGACGAACCGCTGCTCGCCCACGCCCGCAGCGGCGATTTGGTGAAGCCCGACGTGCTCGCCGGTGAAGTAGATCGCATGACCGCCAGCCCGAAGGCGGACGAGTTTGTCAGCGGCTTTGTGCATCAGTGGCTCGGCATGGACCGGCTCGACTTCTTCCAGTTCGACACCAAGCAGTTCCGCGACTTCGACGAAAGCGCCAAGGCCGCCGCGCGGCGCGAGGTGTATGAGACCTTTGCGCATTTGCTGCGGAGCAACGGCAGCCTCGCCAAACTGCTCAAGAGCGACGAAATCCACGCCAACGGCCTGCTCGCCACCTACTACGGCATCGAAGGCATCAGCGGCGATGAGTTTCAAAAAGTGAAGCTGCCAGCAGGCTCACCGCGCGGCGGATTGCTCGGCATGGCCGCCATCCTCGCCATGGGCAGCAACGGCGAGCGCACCAGCCCGGTCGAGCGCGGCGCATGGGTTCTGCGCAAACTCCTCCACACGCCACCTCCGCCTGCACCTCCGAACGTTCCGCAGATCACACGCCTCGAAAACAAGCTCCTCACCACACGCGAACGCCTCCTCGCGCATCAAGAAGAGCCGCAGTGCCTCCAGTGCCATCGCAAGATCGACCCCATCGGCTTCGGCTTGGAGAACTTCAACGCCGCAGGCAAGTGGCGCACCGAGGAGACCTATGAGAAGCGCGGCGTCGGCAAGAAAACCTGGCCCATCGACGCCAGCAGCAGCTTCTACAACGGCCCCGCATTCAAAGACTACTTTCAGCTCCGCGACCTCATCGCCGCCAAGAGTGAGGACTTCGCGAGAGGCTTTACCGAAGCGCTCATCGAGTATGCCCTCGGCAGGCCGTATGGGTTCACGGACACTGCGTTGGCAGATGACATCGTAGTGAAAGCAAAGACCAAGGACTTCATCATGCGAGAGTTCATCGTCGCCCTCGTCACCAGCCGGGAGTTTGGCCGGAAGTGATTCGGCATGTCCGCATTTCCCTCCCAAAATGCCCGCAAGCAGGCACAGAACGTGACCCGCTTCCTACCAGCACGCCCACAAGAAGCGCTCGCCCGCCTTCCGCAGATCGAATGCACCGAGACACGCATGAAACTCGCCAACCTCATAGCACAATGCTGGGCACGGCAGGACATCAACGCCGCGTGGAACGCCGTCGCCCGCTCGCCACTGAGTGCTGCTGAGAAACAACTTATGCTCAACGAACTCTGGGGATGAACCACCATGCCCACCGCGCCGGACAACCACGACACCCCGCCTACGCCAAGCGCATCCGCGAGCGGTTTGCCGAGGCGTTTGCAGGAACTCCGCGAAGCGGTGGGTTTGAGCAATGTCCACCCTGGCTCGTGAGCGTGCCATCAGCGGAGAATGCATCGGCCTGATAACTCGGTGCGCTGCTAGTTCGCAGACCGTGGCGGACAAAATGATCTCCCACAGTGGAAAATGTGTTAAACGCGGCGGATTCGTGGAGATGACTTGTGTTGCCACCCTTCATGTCTCCATCCGAAATCGAGCTTAACCGTCGTTTCCTGCGTCTCTTCACGGCGCATGAAGAGGCGGTGCGTGCGTTTGTGCGGCGACTGGTGCCGACGAGAGCGGATGCGGATGATGTGATGCAGGATGTGAGCGTGGTGCTTTGGGAGAAGTTCGAGTCGTTTCGTGAAGGCGCGGATTTTCGGGCGTGGGCATTCGGGGTGGCGCGGTTTGAGGTGCTGGGATGGCTGCGCGACAAAGGGCGGGACCGGTTGGTCTTGAACGAGGAGGTGGTGCTGAAGATCGCGGAGGAGTCGGCGCGGGATGAGCCAAAGCTGGAGCGGCAGCGTGAGGCGCTGGAGCTTTGCATGGCGAAGATGCCAGCCGAGCAGCGTGAGCTGCTGATGCAGGCGTATCAACCAGAGGTGCGCATTCAGGAGGTGGCGCTTGACAGTGGTCGCTCGGTGCCGGGTTTTTATCAATGGCTGCACCGCATGAGGCGGATGCTGCTGGATTGCATTCGTCGCGCACTCGCTCAGGAGGCATCATCATGAACCCGGAACTCGAATCGCTTACACACCACTATCTGGATGGCAGCATCTCCGCTGAGGAGATGGCACGGCTCAATCGCTTCCTCGATGCGAGCGCGGAGGGGCGGCGTGAGTTTGTGGAGTTGCTCAATCTCGACTCAGCGGTGGCAGCGAGTGCGGCTGGTTGGGAGCGGGCATCGCAGCACTCGGTGGTAGCTCCACGTCGTTCCGTCTGGCTCTCCTGGCGTCCGCTCACCGCAGCGGCGGCGGGGATTGTATTCGGGATGCTGTGCACGTCAGTGGTGTTTGGATTTGTGGGGCAGCGTCATGGGGAAAGGACAACTCCGCTGGCCGTGGTGCAGCCTAGTTTCGAGGATGCGCAGATGCCTTTGGCGAAGGGGTTTCCACCTGCTGCATCGCTTTGGACCGGCGATGTGTCGAAGGTGGTGCCCGCGGAGAATGGAGTGACGCCAAAGGATGGTCATCACATGCTTAGGCTGGAGACAGTCGCCGATGGAGCACCAGTTCTGTTTCCGCGTCTCTATCAGGTCATCGCTCTCCCGCCCTCCAACACCGAACTACGTGAGATCGAGGTCAGCGCTTCCTTCGCCAGCGCAGACCCTAGCAGCTCGCCCCATTATTCCATCCGTGCCTACGCCGTCACTCAGGCCCCAGAGCAGCTCGGTCCTGAATGGTTTAGACACCGGGACGAAGCCATCGCCTCAGCTGCAACAGGCTTCGATGGCCCGGTTGGCAGCACTGGCTGGCAAACTTTTGGCGTGCGAATCCAAGTGCCCAGCAAAGCTCGCAGCCTTGTTGTGTTCTTCGGTGTTAGGAACCAAGCCAAATCGCAAGCAAGGCAACCCCACTACCTGGATGCCGTGCAGGTGTCCCTTGTCGAATCACCACGCATCCCCTGATCCGGTCCCATGAGCCGCTTCACCATAACCATTAACGCTCTTCTGCTGTCTTCATTGGCCGCCCTGCATCCAGTGCGGGCAGAGGAAAGCCCAACGTATGAGCAATTGCTGAAGATCGATGTCCACTCGCATGTCTTCGAGGATTTCCCGGCGCTGAATGCCCTCTTTCGGAGGATCAACATGCGCACGGTGAACATCTGTGTGCCTGCGGGCGATGGGCATATTGAGCAGATGCATCGCGCGGCAAACGAGCTGTCTCGCAAATACCCGGAGCTTTATCCCTGCATCGCGACTTTTGATCTGCGTGGGCATGACCGGCCTGACTACGCCGAGAAGGTGATCGATTGGCTGGACGGGCAGTTCGCCCTCGGCGCGGTGGGGGTGAAGATATGGAAGGAAGTCGGCATGGAGATCAAGGATCGGGATGGAAAGTTCGTTCTGCCGGACGATCCACGGTTTGATCCGATCTACGCTCGTCTGGCTAAGGTCGGCAAACCACTGCACGCGCACCTTGCCGAGCCGATTGATGCCTGGTTGCCTCTCGATCCTGCCAGCCCCTATTTCAGTTACTATTCGAAGCGTCCGGAATGGCACTTCCATGGCAAGCCCGGTGTTCCCAGCCATGCGGACCTCATCGACGCGAGGGACAACATCATGAAGAAACACCCAACGATCATCTTGATTGGAGCGCATCTCGCCAGCCTCGGGCACGATCTCGACGCCATCGCCGACCGCTTGGAGCGATTCCCCAATTTCCACATCGAAGTCTCCGCTCGTGCCCGCGATCTCGTCCGTCATCCGAGCGACAAGGTCCGCGCTCTCTTCCTGAAATACCCTGATCGCATCATGTATGGCCTTGATTCCATGTGGAAGCCCTTCATGCGCGCAAAGCCGCCGACCGACTTGGAACGTCGAGGGTATCTTCAGATGCTCGAACTTCGATACCGGGAAGACTTCGACTACTACGCGGGGCAGGGAGAGATGACATACACGGAGCGCAAAGTCGAAGCACTGCACCTCCCGCGTAGCGTCTTGGAGAAATTCTACAACGGCAACGCCAGGCGCATTTACAAGCTGGACGCGGCGGCCAAACGAACCGCGCAGTAGCGCATCTCCGCACTCCCTTTCACATCCTAATCCAAAGGCTTTCAATACTTCCACCAAACTTTAACACCATGAAACACTTCACCAGCACACTCGCTGCACTAATGCTGTCATCGCTGGCTGCCGTCCACGCCGCCGACACCTTCTTTATCGAGAACGGAAAGGCCCATGCTGAGATCATCATCGCTGAAAAACCGACGCGGATGACTAAGCTCGCCGCCAAGGAGCTCCAGAGTAGTCTTTTGAAAATGACGGGTGCGACGTTGCCCATCGCCAGTGAGCGTGCTGCGGGCAAGAAGGCGATTTTTGTCGGCAAGAGCCGTCACACGGAGGCACTTGGTCTTGCCACCGATGCGCTGAAGCACGGAGCCTTTCGCATGGCTTCCGGCAAAGACTGGCTGGCGCTACTGGGTCCGGACAAGGACTTCGTGACCACCGAGCCCTGGGGCCGTGATCGCTCGCCGAAGGAGACTGATCGCGTGAATGGCGAGTGGGACAAAATCACCGGCGACACCTTTTGGAGCGCTGCCCGCGATCTGCATTTCCGCTATCATGCCGATCTCGATGTGTGGGATCAGGATGATGCGGGCACTTTCAATGCGGTGAATGAGTTCCTGCGCGGTCTAGGCTGCCGGTGGTTCGCACCTGGTGAGATCGGCGAGGTGATTCCTCGAAAGCAAACCATCCCGCTGCCCGACTTGAATCGCACGGTGACGCCGGATTTCGCCGTGCGGCGCTTCATCTATTACACCGAGCACACTGGCATTGGCGACAAGGCGCTGTGGAACCTGCGACTGGGCCTCAATCACGGCGCGGAGATTCTCGGCTTTCCGCAGATTTGCCACGGGATGAAGTTTGTCATCAAGCGCGAGGAGATGAAGCGGGCGCATCCCGAGATGTATCTCACCATCAACGGTAAGCGCGACACCACGCACAAGGAAGACGGCGTGCCGGACCTACTTTCGCCGATGCTGTTTGAGAAGCAGGTGAAGCATGTCCGCGCCATGTTTGATCACTTCCATGAGCCCATGCACAACATCGACCTCGTGGACGGCTACGGCGGACTCATCGGCGATGATCCAGCGTGGAAGGCCCAACTCACCCCCGCCCGCGGCTGGAGCGGCAGCATGTCCGATCATGTGTGGGGTTACCTTAACCGCGTGGCCCTGGAGCTAAATCGCAGCCATCCCGACCGCCTCGTCAGCGCCCTGGCCTACAGCGCCTACACACAGCCGCCGGAGAAGATCGAGAAAATGAGCCCCAACCTCGCGCTCATCGACGTGCGGCATCGGCAGGAGTTCTGGGACGAGACCTTGTGGAACGAGCGTCGGAAATGGCGTGCCGATTGGCTCAAAAAGCTGACACCCGGCCAATACATCACTTGGGACTTCAGCACCAATGCACGCCCCGAGCAGGCCGGACGCCCGGTCTATTACACGAAGCAAATCAGCCGCGATCTGCGTGAACTGAAAGGCATCAGCCTCGGCGAGCAGATCGAGATCTATGCGCATCCTGCGGGCAAGAAGCAGTCCTTTGGCTACGAAGAACTCGGCATCGAGCACTTCAATCTCTACCTCGCCGCGCGGCTCTACTGGGATGTGAATCAGGACGTGGACGCGATGTTGGCGGAATACTGCACCAGCTACTTCGGCCCGGCGGCGGAGACAATGAATGCTTTCATCACTCATGCCGAGGCGAACTGGATGCACATGAACACCGATGGAGCAAAGATCGGTGAATCATTCGATTTGCTCGCCAAAGCCAAAGCCGCTGCCGATCCGCAAAGTCTCCCTGGACGCCGCATCGCCCAAATTGCCGCCGTCATGAAGCCGATGCATGCCCTGCAGCAACAGCTCAGCCGCAAACGCGATACCGACCTCAGATATCGAGCGCTGCAGACAAGTCAGACCGACGGCAAATCGATGGAGGGCAAACCCTTCGATGGCAAAGTGGACCCCGCCTACTGGGGCACCTACCGCATCGCCCCACTGGTGCCGATCAAGCCCGGCGCTCCACCCTCCAAGGCCAGGGGCAGTTTCCAAGTCCTGCGTGAAGGCACCGTCTTGCACTTCGGCATCACTTGCGAAGAGCCGGACATGAAGGGCAACAGCATCACCACCACGCAGAACGACGATCCCAAAATCCTCGAAGGTGATCACATCCTTCTGCTCATCGAGACACCCACTCGCAGTCCCTACGAGATTGCTATCAATCCCGCCGGAGCCATCTATGATGCCGATCAAGGCCCCGGCGGCAAAGGCATCGCCTGGAACAGCGGAGCGCAAGTCTTAGTGCATCGCGCCGAGGGCCGCTGGAGCATCGAGTTGCGCCTGCCCATTGTCGGCGAGGATGCCTTTACCCTCGACCCCACCAAAGGCATCGCCGGTGCCCAGCCAAAGGAACTCTTCCCCTGGCACTTCAACCTCGGCCGCCTCCGAGTCCGCGATGGTAAACCCGAGCGCACCGCCTACTCACCCACGGGTCAGGACGACTTCCGAGTGCCCGAGAAGTTTGCTAAGCTGTGGGGGAACTGAAGTGGAGACGAGGGGGAGACAACGGCACTGATGCATTCCAGCCGTTGATGTGAACTACCCCCACCGTTGCCTCCATCTCTTCGAAATCAGCTTGGCAGGCTGTTTGCCGAGGCGCTTGCAGGAACTCCGGGAAACGACGGGTTTGAGCAACGTTCACCCTAGCCCGTGAGCGCGGCATCAGCCGGGAATCCATCGGCAAGATCAAAGCGAACCGAATTGCCGGGTGAGGATCTCGCGAGCGGACAAAAAATCGAGAGATTGAAAGATATAGTGCTTCGGCGAAGTCACCCTCGGTGCGCCTTACCCGAATCCGCCAGCTGACAAAAAGAGCTTTAACCCCAACCGCATGTTCGGCGTCGCAGCAAAGGCGCTGCCTTGATGACAAAGCTAGCTCACTCCAACACTCCATGAACACACCACTCAACCGCCGCCACTTCCTCCGAAGCAGCACCGCGCTCATCGCGCTGCCGCTTCTTGAATCGCTTGGCTTTCGTCGCTTCGCCTCGGCTGCGACGATGGTGACACCACCGAAGCGCATGATTTTTCTCGCCTTCGGCTGGGGGTGACACGCGAGACTTGGTTCCCTGATGTGAAGCAGACGGGCGCGGACTACGAGCTGCCGCAGGGACTCGCACCGCTCGCGAGGCACAAGAAGGACATCACCATCGTTCAAGGCACTTCGAACAAGTTCACGAACGAAGCGCATTGGGGCAGCACGTTTTGGCTTACGGGCGCGAATCGTTATGCGGAGCCGGGACAGAGTTTTCACAACAGCATCAGCGCGGATCAGGTGGCGGCGGCGCAGTTGGTCAAAGACACGCGTTTTGCCTCGCTACAGCTCGGCACGCCGGACGCGAAGGAACAAGGCCACGGACCAGGACTTTCGCTGGCGTGGGATGAGCGCGGCAAGCCGGTCGCGGGCTATGATACACCGATCATGGCGTTCCACCGCCTGTTCTCCGCAGAGGACACGCCACTGGCGCAGCGTCAGCGAATGATCGAGGAGAAGCGGAGCGTGCTGGATGCGCTGGACACGGATCTGAATCGAGTGAAACGCGGCCTGTCCAGGGATGACACCGACAAGCTCGACGAATACGCGCAGAGCATCCGCGACATTGAGACACGGCTAGGCAAGGATGAGCAATGGCTGGCCATCCCGAAGGCGAAGACTTCGCTCCATGAGCCGAAGGCGGGGCTCGCAGGCCGCGCGGAGATCAATCTCATGTATGACCTCATGATTGCCGCGATGCAGACGGACACGACGCGCGTGATGACCTATCGGCAGCCGGTCAATACGGTGCTCAAAGACATCGATGTTCCTTACACTGGCCACGACTTGAGCCACTACGAGCGCTTGCAGGGTGACCGCATGGAGTTCTCGCAGAAGCGGGACGAAGCGCAGAGCAAGCTGCTCGCCGGATTCCTCGACAAGCTCAAGGCCACGAAGGAATCCGACGGCACGAGCCTCTTCGACAACGCCGTGCTCGCCTTCGGCAGCAACATCAGCTCGGTTCACTTTCTCAACAACTGTCCCACTGTTCTCGCGGGCGGCGGAGCGGGCATCAAGCTCGGCCAGCATCTCGTGCTCTCGAAAGACACACCGCTCTGCAACGTGTGGCTCACGCTGCTGAATGGCCTCGGAGTCAATGCCGAGCGCCACGGCGACAGCACGGGAGTGCTAAAGGAGATCGTGGCGTAGGCTCACGCATCACAGAAAAAGCGCAGTCAGTTCGTTGGATGAACCACCATGCCCACCGCGCCGGACAACCACGACGCCCATGACTACGCCGAACGCATCCGCGAGCGGCTGCCGCGTCGGCTTCAGGAACTCCAGGAAGCGATGGGTTTGAGCAACGTCCACCCTGGCTCGTGAGCGTGGCATCAGCCGGGAATGCATGGGCAGGATCAAAGGCGGCTTCATTTACCTGACAGATGGCGAACCACAGAGCTATTGCCCTATACTCGCCTACTCAAGAAGCTCGGTGCGGCGATCCAGGAATGGAAGCCGGGACATTGAGTAGAACCATTCCACAAGGTGTTACTGCGGAGCATGAAGCTAACTCGCTGCCGCCCCAAGCTGGCGAATCCGCTATTCGCTTCATAGTTTGCGTCAGTAACCCGAGAGCAGTCGCTGGCGGTAGCGGGCGGGCGGGACGCCGTTCATTTTGGTGAAGAAACGGTTGAAGTATTGCTCGTCCGCGAAGCCGAGTTCAGCGGCGATTTGTTTCAGGGGATTCCCGGTGTTGATGAGTTGCCGGATGATGGCTTCATTGAGGCACCTGTTCACGTAGGCTTTGGGGCTGAGGCCCAGGGCGCGGGCAAAGGCGAGCGAGAAGGCGTGGAGGGTGGTGCCGTGGGCCTTTGCGACATCGGCGATGAGCAGACGGGCTCCGAGATGCTGCCCAATGTGGCTGAGGGCATCCTTGAAGCGAGCGTGTATCTGAAGGTGACGGCTGATGATTTTGTCCAAATCGGGAACGGCCTGGGAGATCCACAGGCCGAGTTGAGACTGAAGCCGGAGACAGGTGTTTGCGGTGGGTGGCCTTCCGGTCCGCCATTCTTTTTGATTCCAGGCCCCGAGACAAACGGGGCGTCGTTTGGGCCAGTCCAGCAGCAAGTCAATGCCGGGATGCCACTCGCAGCGAAACATGAGGTATAGGACCTCGTAGCGGCGGCTGCACTGGCGAATCATCGGTGTGTTGCCGGGGAACCAGTAGGCCTGGCCGGGGCGGAGCTTGAGTTCCTTGCCGTCGAGGGTGACACTTGCGGTGCCGCTACAGACGAGGTTGATATGATGCAGAGCATCGCACTCTGCGCGGCCTTGGGAACTCCACTCGGGGCCTACGTCGGCGTAGTGCAGGCCGATGATCTCGAAGCGGAGGCCTCGGGCCATTGACATGGGGGCTGCCAGGGACGGTTCACTGGCGAGTGTCTCATGCTGGCGAAAGGGGAAAGGTCGGGTGGTGTTCCGGGTCTTCATGCGAGGTCTCTTGTTAAATATCTACAAGAGACGGCACTCTTCGTCCAACCTGCTGGAACTAAAGTTTGCCCTGCCATGGCGTATGAATACTCATGCGCCTGCTCCGTTTCGTTTTCTTTATTGCTGCTGTCCCTTCCATCGCCACGGCCAAGGTGGGTGCGGTGGATCGTGCGGTGATGCCGGAAAAGCACCGTCCGCTTTTCAAAGAGCACTGCGTTTCGTGCCATGGCGCTGAGAAGCAGAAGGGGAAGTTTCGCGTGGATGATCTGCCGTTCACGATCACGACCATCGAGGTGGCCGAGAAGTGGCAGAAGGTGATCAATGCGATCAATGCTGGCGAGATGCCGCCGGAAGATGAAAAACAGCCCTCAAAGGACGCGAAGACTGATCTGCTCGAAGACCTTTCGCAGGTGATGGTGGCAGCGCGGCGCACTCTGAACGATTCGCAGGGGGTGATCACAATGCGGCGGCTGAACCGGCGCGAGTATGCCAACACGATTCGCGATTTGCTGGGAGTGGAGATCGATGTGCGCAGCCTGCCTGCTGACAGTGGCGCGGGCAATTTCGACACGGCGGGTGCTTCGCTCTTCATGTCGTCGGATCAGTTCCAGCTCTACCGCAGCCTGGGGGCCAAGGCATTGAGTGAAGCGTTCCACCTGGCCAGGATGCCGGTGACGGTAAAGACGTTGCGGGTGGAGCCGGAGACATCTGTCAACAAGGGCGTCGAGCGGGAAATGGAGCGCCAGGTGAGCATCCGCAAGCGTTTCGGCCTTTGGACACGGGAGGTGAATGCGGCGGCGGCACTCCCGGAGAATGCCAGGGTGGTGGCTGAGATCCGGCAGCGGACCAAGGAGAACCCCCACAAGTTTTACCTGGAGTGGGAGAAGCTGAAGGGTGCGCCCTCGCCTGCTGGATTCGGTTTTCCTGATGCTGCGGACGCAGTGCATCACGAAGGGCAGTGGGAGCGGACGGCCCCCGAGATTGCGGACTATCTCACGCTGCCGCTGGTGCGCAGCGGGGTCTATCTCGGCGGAGGCAGCCTCAACAATCGTTCCGTGGCCATCAGCGTGCCAGGAGATTGGCCGCCGGGTGATTACCGGCTGCGGATACGACTCGGCTGCACCGAGCCAGAGCGTGTGCTGCTCTCCGACCGCATCGGTGAGGTGCCGGACACCAAGGTGAGCATTCCCTTTCACGCCGACCGCTGCTTCATTGATGTGTCGCCGACTGGCGGTGCCGAGCCGCCGCTGAGCACGCATCATGTCACGGCCAAAGTCACCGACCCCCAGGAACTGGTGGTGCCGCTGCACGTCGAGTCAGGCGGGAACCGCTACTTCCGGGTGAACGAGCGCGGCAGCTCTGAAGGCAGGCCTGGCAATTTCTTTGAAGAGGCCAGATCCCACAACCGAGTGGGGAGTGATCCTGTGCTGTGGGTGGACTGGCTGGAGGTGGAGGGGCCGATGGTTCCCGTATCCGACATGGCCGCCCGGGAAGAGATGAAAGGCTGGCTGGAGCGCCTGGATAAGAAGGAATGGAATACATTGCAGTTCATCCAAGCCTTTGCGGCAAAGGCGCTGCGCGGGCGTCCTCCGGCCCCAACATTCCTGGAGCGATTGGCGACGATCCACGATGAGCAGTCACGCAACGACATGAAACCCCGCCTGGAGGACACGCTCGCCGTCGTGCTGGCTTCGCCATCGTTCCTCTATCTCGCTGAACCGAGCACGGATCAAAAACCCCGCCTCTTGACGGACACGGAGCTGACCTCGCGCCTTTCATATTTCCTCTGGAGTGCGCCGCCGGATGAGGCACTGCTGTCGCTCGCCAAACAGGGCGCATTGGTTGACCCAAAAGCGCTCGAAGTGCAAACCGACCGCCTGCTGGCCGATGAGCGTGCGAGCGACTTCGTGGCGGCATTCGTGGGGCAATGGCTGGGCTTGAGCCGGCTCGATTTCTTCCAGTTCAACATCAAGATGCATCGCGACTTTGATCTGGGCGCCTGCTCAAGTCCGATACCGTGGTGATCAACGGCATCCTAGCGAACTACTACGACATCCCCGGCGTGACGGGCGATGCCTTCCGCGAGGTGAAGCTCCTGCCCGGCTCGCCCCGTGGTGGATTGCTCGGCATGGCGGGCATCCTCGCCATGGGGGGCAACGGCGAGCACACCAGCCCCGTCGAGCGTGGAGCCTGGGTGCTGCGCAAGCTCATGCACTCACCGCCGCCGCCCGCACCTCCGAATGTGCCGATGCTCACCCGGCTCGAAGGCAAACCACTGACCACGCGCGAACTCATCGCCGCGCATCAGGAGGAGCCGCAGTGCGCGCAGTGCCATCGCAAAATCGATCCCATCGGCTTCGGCCTTGAGAACTTCAACGCCGCCGGCAAGTGGCGCACCGAGGATGACCGGCCCGGCGTGCCAGCAAGCCGCCGCACCATCGACCCCAGCGGTGCCTTCTACAAAGGCGCGTCCTTCCGCGATTACCCGGAGCTGCGCGACCAGATCGCCGCCAAGCCCGAGCGCTTTGCCCGCGGCTTTGCCGAGGCGCTCATCGAATACGGCCTGGGCCGCTCGGTCGGTTTTCAGGACGAGGATCTGCTCGAAGCCATGATGAGCCGCGCTCAGGCAAAGGACTTCGCCATCCGCGAGTTCATCCACGCACTCGTGAGCAGCAGAGAGTTCCGCAGCAAATAGCCTTTCACCACATCACCCATGAAATCATCAGCCATTCCCCGCCGCCACTTCCTCCGCTCCGCTGGCACACTCATCGCGCTGCCAGCTCTTGAGTCCATCGGCTTCCGCCGCTTTGCCTCGGCTGCGCCTGCCGTGCCACGCCCGAAACGCATGGTCTTCCTCGGCTTCGGATTCGGCGTCACTCAGGAAATCTGGCTGCCGGATGCGAAACAGACCGGCGCTGCCTACACCCTCCCGCCAGGGCTGGCACCGCTCGCGCGGCATCAGGCAGACTTCACCATCGTGCAGGGGCTCACGAACAAACACTCTGCGGAAGCACACTGGGGCAGCACCTTCTGGCTCACGGGCGCGAACCGTTACGCCCAGCCGGGACAGAGCTTTCACAACAGCATCTCCGCCGACCAGGTCGCGGCGAGAGAGCTGGGCAAAGACACACGCTTCACCTCACTCCAGCTCAATGGGGGCGATCCCAGTCTCGACGGCCCCGGGCACGGCCCAGGACTCTCCCTCGCATGGGATGCAGGCGGCAAACCAGTCGCCGGCCTCAACGACCCTGTCGTCGCCTTTCACCGCCTCTTTTCCGATGACACACTCCCCCTCGCCCAACGCCAGGCTATGCTCGCCAAGGAAGGCAGCGTGCTCGACGCCGTGATGGAGGACGCCAGCCAGCTCCAGCGCGGCCTGAGCAAGCGAGACACCGACAAGCTCGACGAATACTTCCAGAGCATCCGCGAGATCGAAGTCCGCCTCAGCAAAGAAGAAAAATGGCTCTCCGTCGCCAAACCCAAAGCTCCCCTCAGCGAGCCGAAACCCGGACTCCAGGGCGTCGCGGAAGTCAAACTCATGTATGACCTCATGGTCGCCGCGCTCCAAACCGACAGCACCCGCGTTATCACCTACCGCCAGCCCATCAGCACCCTGCTCACCAGCCTCGGCATCAAAGTAACCGCCCACGACATGAGCCACTACTCCCCCGGAGCACGGCTTGACGCCTCCCAAAAGCGCGACGTCACCCAAAGCAAACTCCTCGCCCATCTCATCGACAAGCTGAAAGCCACCCAGGAGCCCGACGGCACCACCCTCTTCGACCACACCAGCCTCGCCTACGGCAGCAACCTGCGCAGCCTCCACAATCTCGACAACTGCCCCACGCTCCTCACCGGTCGCGGTGCCGGGATCAAACTCGGCCAACACCTCGTCGTCTCCAAAGACACCCCGCTATGCAACGCCTGGCTCTCCTTGCTCAACGGCATCGGCGTAAACGCCGAGCGACATGGTGATAGCACGGGCGTGCTAAAGGAGCTGCTCGCCTGAGCGCACACGTATCGCCACTACCGAGAGCCAGGCACCGCCCGCCACAGTATCACACCATGAGAAACCTCCTCATTCCTATCTCAATCCTTCTCGCACCACTCACCGTCCGTGCCATCGAAGCGTTCACAGGTGACAAAACAGATTTCCACGGCGCGGCACTGCGCACAGTGATCATTGGAGGCGCCAAGGCATCAGTCCTGTGTCCCGAGCAGCCCGCCGCTGGCAAACCATGGGTGCTAGCGGGTTCGCTCTACAACTTGGACAGCCCCCCCGTGGCGAACATGACCCGGACGGAGCTGGAACTGGTGAAGCGCGGATTTCATGTCGTCGCGTTCGGCTTGGGAAACACCTTCGGAGCATCAGATGCCATCGCAAAATGGGACCCCTTGTATGATGAGATGACGAACAAGTATGGACTCTCCAAGCACGTCGCTCTCCTGGGAGTGAGCCGGGAGGGGCTGCCCATCACTCGCTGGGCGGCGGCGCATCCGGGTCGAGTCTCGTGCCTCTACATGGACAAAGCGGTGTGTGATTTCAAAAGCTGGCCTGGCGGCAAGCTGGGATTTGGCAAAGGCAGTCCGCGGGATTGGGAAAGCCTCATCCCACTGTATCACTTCAAGTCGGAAACCGAGGCGCTCGCTTATCACGAGAACCCAGTCGATCTCGCGCCCAAGCTCGCTGCCGACAAAGTCGCCATCATTTACCTCGCAGGAGAGACCGATGATGCAGTGCCCTACACCGAAAATGGGGCACGCATGGAGCAGGCCTATCACAAAGCCGGTGGCATCTTTCAACTCATTCTCCACAAGGGCGAGGGACATCATCCACACGGCTTGAGCGATCCCTCACCCGTGGTGGACTTCATCCAGCGCCATGCGGGAGCTGGTGTTACCCGCAACACGCGTTTCATTCCCGACTTCAGGATCAAGCCAGACGACTACAGCGTGCTCATGGCCGCCGACGGAACGAACCCAAATGGCCTCCGCGCCTGGATCAACGACCATCGCCGACTGCAAGTAAAAGACTGGCCGCTGGGCGGACAAACCACCTGGGAAGTCGAAGTCGTCGAGGAGGGCGATTACGCCGTCAATGTCTTGTTCAACCACAGCGTCAAGATGCCATTGAAGGTCGCCGTGAAGGCGAATGCCGCTCATTGCGAAGAAACCTCCGAATACATCGCGCATCACGACTGGCGGCGCTTGCCTCTTTCAGGCACCCTGCATCTGGCAAAAGGCAGGCAGCAGCTCGCATTGACAGTGGCACCCACCAGCGGCCCACCAGCCGACAAGATCGAACTGCTCTCCATTGAACTCGTGCGCCCCGAGGTCAAAGAACGCCTGCACCGCGCCGCAATGGCCAAACGCGAAGAAGCAGACACGCCGTGGTTCCGCAGTGCCCGCTACGGACTCATGTGCCATTGGACTTCACGCACCGTCCCACGCAACGGCCCGCCGAAATCATATGCCGACGCGGTTCGCGACTTCGACGTAAAGACCTTTGCCGAACAAGTCGCCAAGACCGGCGCTCATTTCGTCACCATCACCACATCGCACGCGCAGATGTATTTTCCAGCGCCGCTAAAGTCACTCGACCGCGTACTCCCAGGGCGCACCAGCCAGCGCGACCTCATCGGAGACCTGGTCGTCGCTCTTGGAAAACACGACATTCGGCTCATGCTCTACTATCACCTCGGATCAAATGACGACGTAGCATGGCAGCAGGCCAGCGGCTTTGGGAAGACGGATACCACCGAGTTTTGGAACAACTGGACCGCCGTCATCAGCGAAGTAGGTGAACGCTACGGCGACCAGCTCGCAGGCTGGTGGTTCGATGACGGCACCGCGAACTACTACTACCGCAGCGCTCCATGGGAGCGCCTCGCCACCGCTGCCAAGGCCGGCAATGCGAAGCGGCTTATCTGTTTCAACCCGTGGATTCTGCCATCCGCCACCGAGTTTCAGGATTATCTCGCGGGAGAGGGCAGCACCGATCCCACCGTGCAAGGCTGGCTGAAACCCGACGACCACGGGCGCATCTCCGGCGGTGCCTGTGCGGGCTTGCAAGCCAGCGCCGCGCTGGTGATGGAAGGCGATTGGCTGCACACAAAACGCGACACAGAAATCAGCAAACCGCGCTACACGGCTGAACAGACTGCCGACTTGTTCAAACGTTACTCCGCCCTCGGAAACGTCTTGATGCTCAATCTTGAAATCTACCAAGACGGCACCCTGTCACCCGTGACCGTCCAAATGCTAAACGAAGCTCAACGATTGGAAAAGTGAGCTTTGGGCCATCCAGTGACAACGCCTAGAACACCGGTTCCCGCCTCCGTTGAACGCCTCCGAGAGAGCATCTTCAACGAACTCTGGGGAAGAGCCACCATGCCCACCGCGCCGGACAACCACGACGTCTATGACTACGCCGAGCGCATCCGCGAGTCGTCGTGGTGAAAGAGACTGCAAACGAGCTCACATCACCTTTCACAAAACCCAATCCTCCGCCTCGCCTTCCCCTTCTCTCCTGAGTGCTCCGCCTTCGCCAGCCTCACCTTGGCAATCTCCCGCTCCAACATCCCCTGCGTGATCTCCCACTTCGCCGGATTCGCATCCACGCTCCCTGCATGAATCGCGTTAACGCAGATGTTCAGGATGTCCCCACCGCTGAGGCCGCGTGATAGTTCCGCGAGAACTGCGTAATCAGCCTGCACCCGATCTGGGTTGGGGAGATGGAGGGCGAAGAGCTCCCTGCGCATGGAGGCGTCTGGAAGGCGGAATTTGATGTGGCGCTGGATGCGGCGCAGCAGCGCAGAGTCGTAGTTCTCGAATAGGTTCGTCGTCACGATCACCACGCCATCGAAGCGATCCAGTTCCTGCATCAGACAGTTGCGGTTCTGGTTGATGCTGGTGGAGCAGGATTCGCCGGTGGCGACGCGCTTGGAGAGCAGACTGTCGGCTTCATCGAAGAACAGCACGGCGTCATGCTCACGGGCAGCAGCGAACGCCGCTTTGATGTGCTTGGCGGTGTCACCGAGGTATTTGGAAATCACCGCGCTGTAATCCACCTGATAGAGCGGCTTGCCGAGACGCAGCGCGATACCCAGGGCGGCGCGGGTTTTGCCGGTACCGGGCGGACCGTAAAAGTTCAAAATGCACTTTCCTTCCTGCGGTTGGATGGCGCTCAGGTTCCAGATGCGGTCCAGATCGGCACGGATCTCTAGCGCCCGCAGACCGGCCAGGATGTCCGTCTTTACTTCCGCATGTAGGATCAGCTTGTCGAGTTCATGGCGCGGCTCTGGCTGTAGAAGCAGTCCCACGTCAGGAACGGGTTCCTCTTCATTGCGCCTCCGGCGGGGCGGGTTGCGGTTATCATCGGCAGTGGCCGCATCAGGTGGCAATTCGATTTCAGGGGCGGTTCGTGTGGGCATGGTGGTGTGTTGGGTG
>JAPLUL010000200.1:0-14968 GCA_026397635.1 Verrucomicrobiota bacterium
GCATCGTTCACCGTCACCGTGCCATCAATGGCTGTCGCCGCTGCGTTTTCGGTATAAGCAAGGGTCGCGCCTGCCGTCACAACCGGCTTGTCGTTGCTTGGCGTGATGGTGATGGTCGAAGTCACCGCAATACTCGCTTGCGCCCCAGCAAGGTCGCTGTTGGCGT
This sequence comes from Verrucomicrobiota bacterium, assembly GCA_026397635.1. GTDB lineage: Bacteria > Verrucomicrobiota > Verrucomicrobiia > Verrucomicrobiales > Verrucomicrobiaceae > Prosthecobacter. The sequence continues at coordinate 167 of JAPLUL010000200.1, forward strand.
CCGTCACGACCCACGTCACCGTGCGATTCACCGCCGTCACCGTCGGGTCCTCACTGGTGCTCTGGTACGTCACACTGCGTAGCGCAGCCTGGTAATCCGCCAGCGACGCTGTTCCGGTCAGTGTCAAAACTCCTGCATTGTAGCTGCCGGAAATCCCGTTCTGCGTGGCCACTGCCAGCAAGTCGCCTGCGGTTAATCCGGCAGAAATCGTCGCCGTTGCTCCAGCAATCTGCGTGTCGTCAGTATCGTTCACCGTCACCGTGCCATCGATGGCTGTGGCGGCATCATTTTCCGCATAGGCAAGGGTGGCGCCCGCGGTCACGACCGGCTTGTCATTGATCGGCGTGATATTGATTGTCGAAGTGACGGCCACACTCGTTTGTGCTCCGGCAAGGTCGCTGTTGGCGTCCGTCACGGCCCAGGTCACTGTGCGGCTCACAGCCGACACCGTTGGATCCTCACTGGTGCTGCGGTAGGTCACGCTGCGCAGCGCGGTTTGATATTGCGCCAGCGTTGCTGTTCCAGTCAGTGCCAGAACCCCGGTTCCTGGAGTGTAGATGCCAGAGATGCCATTCTGCGTCGCCACGGCCAGCAAGTCGCCCGTGGTCAATCCGGCAGAAATCGTCGCCGTCGCTCCAGTAATCTGCGTGTCGTCAACATCGTTCACCGTCACCGTGCCATCGATGGCTAAAGCGGCCGCGTTTTCGGTATAAGCAAGCGTTGCTCCCGCCGTCACGACCGGCTTGTCGTTGCTTGGCGTGATGGTGATGGTCGAAGTCACGGCCACACTCGTTTGGGCTCCAGCACTGTCGCTGTTGGCGTCCGTCACTACCCACGTCACCGTGCGATTCACCGCTGACACCGTCGGGTCTTCACTGGTGCTGCGATACGTCACACTGCGCAGCGCGGCCTGATAATTCGCCAGCGTCGTCGTTCCGGTCAGTGCCAGAACCCCGGTTCCTGCAGTGTAGGTGCCAGAAATCCCGTTCTGCGTGGTCACCGCCAGCACGTCGCCCGTGGTTAATCCGGCAGAAATCGTCGCCGTCGCCCCAGTAATCTGCGTGTCGTCAGCATCGTTCACCGTCACCGTGCCATCGATGGCGGTTGCCGCGACATTTTCTGCATAAGCCAGGGTGGCGCCCGCCGTCACGACCGGCCTGTCATTGCTTGGTGTGATGTTGATGGTTTTGGTGGTCGTCCCTGTGGCTGCACCCACGCTATCCGAGTTTGCATCCGTTAAACTGTAGGTCAGCACACGCGTCAGCTTGGTCGCATTGTCCGTCGGATCCTCGCTCGCGGTCACATAGGTCAGGCTGCGCAGCACCGTCTGGTAATTCGCCCGCGTGTCCGTTCCACTCAGGGTCAGCACGCCAGTTGCCGCGTCATAGCTGCCAGTGACGTCCCCAACGGCTGTAACCGCCAGCGTATCTCCCGCAAGGAATCCCGTGCTAATCCGCACACTCCCACCAGCCATCTGGGTATCGTCCAAATCGGTCACCGTCGTGGTGCCGTCCACCGTCAGAGCGAGGCCATTTTCCGAGTAACTGGCCGCCCCCGTCACCACGATCACCGGCAGATCGTTCACAGCGGTCAGGTTGATGTTACCCGTCAGTGTATCCGTTAGCGCCGTGGTGGATGAAGTTGCATCTATGGTATTCGCTCCATCATTGAACGTGACGGTGACCACACGGCTAGTATCGGTGTTATTCACCGTCGGATCGTCACTCGTGGAGTTGTAACGTAGAGCGTTGATCAGTGCGCTGACCGCCGTCGGTGTGGCAGTGGTGCTGGAAAAGGTGATCACCAAATCCGCGGCAGTGCCGCCAGTAGTGGTGGCAAAGGTCGTTCCTGCGAACGAAACATTGGCGCCTGAAACACCAATCTGCCCGGCTGCCGTCCCAATATTCGCCACAGACAAGAGATCGCCAGTCACATAGCCATCCAGAGCCACTCTGAGATTGCCGACATAAGTCGCATTGGGGCGGAAATTCGTCGGTTGGTCAGGATCGGAAGTTGTAGCACCGCTCACGAACGCCGCTGCCGTCCCCTGTTCGGTGTAGGCCAATCCTACCGTGCCAGTGATGTCGGGCGCATCGTTATCCAGTTTGATGGTCACAAGGAGGGTCGCAGCTTGCGTCGCGTTGCCATCATTGTCATTGAGCGTCAGAGTCAGCGTACGCGTTAGCGTTGGGTTGTGAGAACTGTTGGCAAAGGTCAGCCTCTCAAGGACGAGTTCCGCACTTCTTACGGTGGCGGATGCATTGAACGTCACCACGAAGTTGTTGCCAGTGCCGCCAGTGGCCGTGCCGACGACGACCCAATTGCTGCCATCGTTGATTTCAACGTTGGTGCCGGTCAGTTGCACGTTGTCCAATGCGGGCACGGCTCCAATAGGGAGCGAAACCAAATCTTGGGCGGCAACCAAACCGCTGACGGTGAGTGTGGCACCGTTGTAGTCGAGGCTGTCGATATCGGTGACCGTCGCCGTGGCATCGAGTGTTGCCGCCGCCGCATTAAGGGCGTTCTCAAAGTAAGTCGGGGCGACCAAACCGGCGATCACCGGCTGATCATTGACTGGGTTCACATTGATGGTCGTGGTGACGAGGGTGCTCGAAACCGACCCCACACCAGCCAGATTGTTCAGACCAGCATCCGTCACCATGACGGTGAGTGTGCGGTCACCATCCGTTGGATTGTCAGTCAGGTTGTTGTAAGTCACCCCATTCAGCAAAGTCTGGAAGCTGGTCAGTGTCGCGTATGCGGCACCGTTTGGCTCAATAGTAAACACATCCGTCGTGCTGTTGTAGCTGACCTTGAAACCACCAGTCACAACGGTGTTGGTAGCGTCCGTCGCCAGAGGGAAGACGGTGCCGCCAATGGTGACCACCTCACTGTTCGCATCAAGGATGCCGCCAAGCGTGAAGTTCATGGACGAAAAGTTGACGTTGTCTGCGTCCGTCATGGTGGCGCTAGAGGTGATGGCTGCGGTCACATGGGTGCCGTTGGCCACTTCCGTCCAGGTCACGGCGTGGTTCACACCGGCAGTGGCTCCATTGAGATCCACCACTGGAAAGTCATTCGTTGGCGTAATCGTCAGGGTGCCCCCCGCAATCGTATTGGAGTCCAAGGCCAACGGACCGCCAGCCAGCGCATTGTTATTACCGTCATTGATCACCAGACTATAAGTGCGCGTGAGTTTGGTCTGATTCACGGTTGGGTTGTCCGAGGTGCTGCGGAAGATCAGCGCATCGATGACATAGCGGATATTGTCCTCCGTCGCGGAGGCATTGAGGGTGAGCGTCAAGGCCTTGCCTATGCCTGTATTGGTTGCATCTCGCGTCGCGATGGTGGTCCAGGCGCTGCCGTTACTGATCTGAACATTCGTACCGCTAAGTTGCACGGCATTGAGCGCGTGTGTGACGCTCGTTGGCAACTCAATCAAATCCCCGGTGATATACTCGGCAAAGGTCACCCGAATATTGCCCCCGCCCAGACTGGCTGATACATCATCGATATCGGTCACCGCGCTAGCCGAGAAGAGATTGACGCCAAGGGTGCCAGTCGCCACCCCAGCCGATTCGAGGGACGTAGGATTGAGCTGTGTCGCAGCAAGCACTGGGGCTTCGTTGAGTTTGACAATCGTCACCACAAAAGCTTTTTCAAACGTCAGCCCCGTTTGGTCGGTCGTGCGCAGGCGCAGGTTGTACGTGATTTTGGTCTCATAATCCGCGGAAGGCGTCAGCTTCAGAGCATTCGCGGCGATCGTGAAGCTGGCGTTATCCTCATCACCCGTTCCCGCCACAAGAGTGTAAGTGTGAGTATCCGCCACGTTGGTGTCAGTGGTGGTTAATGTTCCCACGGTGGCATTTGCCGCGTTGTTTTCATTAATCGTGGCTGTCGAAAGCGTTATATTCGTCGGATACGCTCTGGCAAAACCGGTCAACGATATATTGAAGGGAGCTTCGTCAAAATCGTTGCTCGAGATGTGCACCGCAGCGGTCCGTGAGTCGGCCGCCGTAGGTGTGTAGGTGACCGTGAAGGTGGTGCTGGCACCAGGAGCCAGCGACGACGCCAGCGGCTGCGTCAGAATGAAATCGCCGCTATGGGCACCGTCTTTGGTCGCCGCAATGCCGGTTAAATTCAGAGTACCACTGTTGGTAATCGTGTAAGTTTTGAGGCTCGTTTCGCCGATGATCAGCGTGCCGAAATTATTGTCTGCCCCTGCGTCCGTGAGTGCCGTGCCGACTGGCTGCTCAATATCGATCTCGGGATCCAATCGAGTCGGACCCGAGATGTTGTTGAGTTCGTCATACTCCAAGACGGAATTATTGGTATCAAGGAAGGCCCACAAGATGGGCGCTCCACCCAGGTCTATATTCGTGAGGTTCACCGTGATCGTCTGACCAGCGCTAAAGTTCAATGTTTGGACAGCGCCGACAGGACCACCGCCGGCATACGGGTCACCATTGTAGAGACGCAGGAGAACGTTGTTGTAGGCGCGGCCGGAGGCAGGGTCATTTGTGACGACAATACTGACATCAGTGGTCGTTCGACGCACCGTGTTAGAATAAGTCACCGAATCAATGCGCAGGTCCGCATCACCTGCTTGAATGTCGATGTATGAGATATTTGAGCTCGTTTTGCCATTGGCCGTCACCCTCAAGCCGATGCTGCCGATGTAGGGCGTTGAGTAAATAACCGTGGTTACCGGCTGGGTAGGGTCGCCATAAGTTAAATCGGCTGCGCCTCCGTAAATGCCATCACCGTTAAAATCCCAACTGTAGCTTACAATGGTATCTCCATCAGGGTCATAGGAATCCGTTCCGGTCAGGGTGATGGGCCGGCCTACCTTGCCGGCATAGCCGTCGTAACCACCAATCGGCTTGGCCACCGCGATCGGAGCCACGTCCAAGTTGGTCACCGTGACGGTGGTGGTCGCAATGCTTGTGGCTGAAGGTGTCTTGTTATCTTTGACCCTGAGTGTGATGGTGTAAGTGCCGATGGCGGTGTATCCCGGGTTGGTGGGCATAGCACCCGAAGCGTTGGGCGCCGCCCAGTTCACGCCATCGCTCGCGTTCCAGTCCCAGAGATATTCCGCAATCGCGCTGTCGGCATCCAAATGGTAGGATCCCGTGCCATCCACCCTGAAAGACATACCTGCAGGTTTATTCGTCTGGTCGGAGATGGGGGCAATGACCGCCACAGGCACCGCTCTGGTGACGGCATCGGAAAGAATCAGGATGGCCGTCGCCGTGTCGGCATTGGTTGAATTCCCAAGCGACCCGGGTTCAAGGCTACTCGTCCAAGATCCATTAGACAATTGACCAAACATGTTGGCTTGAGTTCTCTGCCCCGACCCAATCGTGCCAGTCTGCGCGTCAATCGTGGCGGCTTCACCCAGCAGCCAGCCGTTGAGATCCTTCTTCCAGTCACGAGTGCCATTTGATGGAGTGGTGAGAGTGGTGATTCCTCCCAAGCTTAGCCCCTTCTTGAGGCCATACATGGCATACCATTGGCCAAACCAGCCGGCATTCACGGCGCTCCAATTGCCAGCAGCCGCCCAATATTTGGCGATGTAATTTCGATAGGACGTCGCATCCGTATTATCCCCCGCATATTGTCCTCCAAAGGAGAGCGCCGCCAGCGCACCCCCAGTTTTGGCCAGATTGTTCCATTCACCTGAATTCGAATATCCAACCCCACCTTCTGCATTTTTGAGATAATTGAAACCATAGGCAAAGTCAGTGAGCGCCCACTGTGGGAAACTGATCCCCAAGCGGTCTCGTGCCGCACCCGCAGCCAAAGCCGGCCACTGCTGCGCCGAGCCATCGTAGCGACTCTGTGATGCCGAGAGCGTCGAATAAACATACGCACCACGCAAGGTTCCATCTCCCATGGACCACAGAAGTTGATCGATGCTGTCCTGAACAAAGGAATACATGGTTCGAAGATCTTTCAGCGGACCATAGGGCACATTGAGCGCCTTCGCCTGAGATTCGTTACGCACACTCAGGGTCACAGCCATCGCGGCAATGCTGTCCGCGTAAGTCATGCCAATGTAGCTAATCCCTTGGCCGTTGGCATTGGCATCGGAGACCTGGACGGCAATTCCATTGCTGTGGTTGCTGATGTTTCGAAGGGTGGCATAACCCAATAAAGTATTTCGGATTCGATAAGTCAGGGGTGCGTAAATTTCCTCGACCGCATCCTCATCCGGCAAGTGGTCATGCTCCTCGAACGCTAACAAAGAAAATCCCGTCGCGCCTACCACATGTTCGTTGGTTAATGCGTAGCTACCCCACGTGTAGTAAAGTCGATCAGCATCGTAAACTGTCGGGTTTCGATAAAGATAAACCAGGCCCTTTTCCATGGCCAAATGCACTCGGTCTGCCAGGGCAGCCACTGAAAGCACGCGGATCACGCCAGAGCGGGTACACACAGAGCCATTGGCGTCGGTTATTTTCAGGATGTAATTCTTGGATCCCGCCGAGCTGTAAGACTTGGTGGTCTGGATGTAATCGGTGTTAGTCACTGACCCACTGGCGAAAGTTCCGTCGCCAAAATCAAATTGATAAGTGTAAGGTGCCACACCACCCCAAGTTTTACCCCAAACATCTCGGGTGGTGCCAGCGACCGCCTTACCATAAGCCTGCCCCTGCGCATAACTGGGCATGACACTCACTTTATAAAGCTGCTGACTGCCGGACGTGACGGTGCCAAAGCTATTAGTCGCCTTGATGCGCCAGTAATAGGTGCTAGTCGCGACCAAACCGGTGATTGGAGCTTCCACTTCCATCAGGCTGGTCCCGCTTCCAATGTTGTATGGACCTGCCGTAAGCACAAGACCGCTGGCAAAGGTGGGACTCGTCGAGTATTCGAAGGTGATGGAGGTGCTGTTTCCCGAAGGATTGATGTCCGCCACGAGGTTCGCCCTGGTCATGCTCGTGCTATCACTGTGCATGTTCTGGATCACAATGGCAGGGGTGACGGCCGGATCATCAACGACCGTGATGGTCATGTCTTGACTGTCAGTCAGGGCGGGAGTCCCGGCATCACTGACCCGCACATTCACCAGGTAGATATTGTTCCCCCCAACGTCCTTGGGAAGTCCCTGACTTGCCGTGAAATTGAAACTCAAAGCGCCCGTGTTGGCGTCGATCGTAAACTGATCCGCATCCTGCCCCCCTGTGATGCTATAAGTCCTCACCTGACCCACATCAGGATCGGTGCTGACCACGGTCGTGGCCAGAGAAGTGCCTTCCACCACATTGAAGACGGCTGTCGCTCCGCCGCCGTTGCTGGTGATGACGGGAGTCTCATTCACATTCGTGACCGTCACACTGATGGCCTGGGTGTCATCGTAGGCGGCAGGCGTTGTCCCGTTGTCCAGCACCCTGACGATCACTTCAAACACATTGTTCGCATCCGCATCCTGAATCAGATCGAAATCGGGCGCCACACTAAAGGCCAGAACGCCGCTGCTGGAGTTGATGCTAAATTTACCCGAATCCGCCCCGCCGCTGATACTGTAGGTCAGGGTCGAAGGCACGTCCACATCCGTCGCGGTGACGGTGGTCACCGCCGTGGTATTCTCGGCGATCGTGACGGCCGCCGTTGCGCCTCCGCTGTTGCTGGTGATGACCGGGGCTTCATTCACATTGGTCACGGTGACTGCAATGGTCTGAGTTTTGGTGCCTGCGGGAGTACCGTTATCGGTGGCGGTCACGACCAAGTCGTAAACGTTGTTGGCTCCCGAATCGAGCTTGCTCTCGAAGTTAGGCGCTGAACGAAACGTCAGCACGCCACTGTTGGGATCAATCGCAAAGAGCGCAACATCCGTGCCACTGATGCTGTAGGTGATGCTTTGGGTAGGCAGGTCACCCCCATCATTCGCCACGACCGTCGTCACCGCCGTGGTGTTCTCGGCCACATTGATGGAGGCGGACGCTAAGCCACCATTGCTGGTAATCACCGGCGCATCGTTTGCATCTGTCACCGTGACGCTGAGCGCCTGCGTGTCATCCAGGACCGGGCTGCCATTATCGACAATTCTGACCGTCACCTCGTAAACATTGTCCAAATCCGCATCCGTCGGCACTTCATAGTTCGGTGCTGGGGCGAAAGTGAGGACCCCTGTGCCAGCGACGATGCTAAACTTGGCCGAATCCGCACCACCGCTGATGCTGAAGGTCTTGGTCGAAGACGCATCCACATCCGTCGAGGTGACCGTGGTCACCGCCGTGGCATTTTCGGCGATCGTGACGGCCGCCGTCGCTCCGCCGCCGTTGCTGGTAATGATCGGTGCCTCATTCACATTGGTCACGGTGACTGCAATGGTCTGAGTTTTGGTGCCTACGGGACTGCCATCATCCGTGGCTGTCACGACAAGGTCGTAAACGTTATTGGCACCCACATCAGTTGCAGCTTCAAAATTAGGCGCTGAGACAAAGGCCAGCACCCCTGTCGCAGGAACGATGCTAAATTTAGCCGCATCCGTGCCACTGATGCTGTAGCTGATGCCTTGAGCGGGCAGATCCGCATCCGTGGCGACCACCGTCGTCACTGCCGTGCTGTTCTCGGCCACACTGACGGAGGCGGACGCTAAGCCACCATTGCTGGTGATGACCGGCAAATCGTTCACGTCTAGGATGGTGATGGTGAAGGCCTCTTCGTAGAACAATCCGCCGGCATCCGTCGTCCTCAGGCGGAGCGCGTAGCTGCTCTTGGCTTCAAAGTTCGCACTCGGGGTGAGTCTGAGCGATGCGCCAGAGATGCTGAAGCTGCTGTTGTCCGTGCTGCCGGTGCCAGCGACCAGCGTGTAGGTGAAGGTATCACTCGTGTCTGCATCCGTGCTGCTCAGAGTACCCACCGTGGCATTGGCCGCGTTGTTTTCAGCGATCGTCGTGGCGCTCAGCGCGATGTCCGTCGGCGTGTCATTGGCCGCCGTGACGGTGACCGCAAAGGTCTGCGCAGCGCTGGTGTTCACCCCGCCGTTGGCCGTGCCGCCGTCGTCCACGGCCACCACGGAGACGGTCGCCGAGCCGAAGGCATTGGCGGCGGGGGTGAAGGTCAGCGTTCCGCTGGCATCCACCGCCGGTTGGGCGCTGAAGAGCGCATTGTTGGTGTTGGTGACCGTGAAGCTCACGGCCTGTGCAGCATCACCCGTGGCGATGCTGGTGGCCACGCTGGCAATGCTCTGCGCTCCGGCATCTTCTAAGAGTGCCACAGAGAAGGCAGCCAAAGCTCCCTCTGAGGTCCAAATCTTGCCCACTTGTTGGGCGGTCACCATTTTTGTCCCATCGGCTGAGGAAGCGATGGGCCACGCACTGTCAGCACCGGTCGTAGAGGCAGTCCAAGTGACTCCCGAGTTCGTGGAGAAGTGGATCTTGCCGTTGTTGACCACGGCAGCCAAGCGGTTGCCGTCTGCCGAGGAGGTGACATAAAGCCAAGCGCGATCACTGTCTCGTGCGGTCCAATTCACCCCGGAATCAGTGGAAGTGTAAATCTTGCCGTTCCACGCGGTTGCCACCAATTTGTTACCATCCGCCGAGGAAGCCACCGACCTCCAATTCGCTGTGACCGAGTTCGCTTGCTCCGTCCAAGTCACTCCGGAATCGGTGGAGGTGTGGATCTTCCCGCCATCCACGGTTACCACCAGTTTGGTGCCATCACTGGAAGAGGCCACGGAGTTCCAATGTTGATTGGTGGCCCGCGCGGTCCAGCTCACCCCGGAATCCGTTGAGGTGTAGATCTGCAGGCCTTTGTTGAGAGCGACGAGCTTCTCTCCATTTCCCGAAGAGGCGATTTGCCACCAGTTTCCAGAGATCCCGCGTTCGGTCCAGTTCACCCCGGAATCCGTCGAGGTGTAGATCCGCCCGGGGGATTCCACCACGGCTGCCAATTTGCTGCCATCATCCGACGAGGTCATGCCTAACCATTTGCGTGAACCCGACGTGCTGCGGCTCGTCCAATTCGCCCCGGAATCAGTCGAGGTGTAGATCAACCCGTTGTAAGCGCCAGCGGCCAATTTCGTGCCGTCTGCGGAAGAAGCGATGGAATACCACGTGGCAGAGTTGCCCCGGTCTGTCCACGTCGCGCCTGCGATTTGCCTTGCCAGGGGTGGCAGCGCAAAGCTCGGCACATCATTCACATCGGCCACCGTGACGCTGAGCGCCTGCGTGTCATCCAAGGCTGGGCTGCCATTATCGACAATTCTGACTGTCACCTCGTAAACGTTGTCTGAGTCAACGTCCGTCGGCACTTCATAGTTCGGCGCTGCGGTGAAAGTGAGGACCCCTGTGGCAGCGACGATGCTAAACTTGGCCGCATCGGCACCACCGCTGATGCTGAAGGTCTTGGTCGAAGACGCATCCACATCCGTCGAGGTGACCGTGGCCACCGCCGTGGTATTTTCGAAAATACTGACGCTTGCCGTTGCTCCACCGCCGTTGCTGGTGATGACCGGTGCTTCATTCGCATTGGTCACCGTCACGGCAATGGACTGAGTTTTGGTGCCTACAGGAATTCCGTCATCGCTGGCGGTCACGATCAGGTCGTAAACGTTGTTACCTCCCGCATCTGTTGGCACTTCAAAGTCAGGCGCTGTGGCAAAGGTCAGCACCCCTGAGGCAGGATCGATGCTGAATTTGGCCGAATCCGCACCCCCAGTGATGCTGTAGGTGATGCCTTGGGCGGGCAGATCCACATCCGTGGCAACCACCGTCGTCACCGCCGTGCTGTTCTCAGTCACACTGATAGCGGCTGACGCTCCGCCACCGTTGCTGGTGATGACCGGCGGAGTCGTGCCTGTTCCGGTGACGGCCAAGTCAAAGGAGGCCTCATCTGGATCGCTGCTGGAAATGGACATGACCGCGGCTGCCGTCCCGCTGGCCACCGGACTGAAGGAGACCGTGAATGTCGTGCTGGCACCTGCGGCCAAGCTCAAAGTCGCGGGTGCGGTGGTGACACTGAAAAGACCCGCACTACCGCCAGTGAAACTGATCCCATAGAGCGTTAGCGTGACCGAACCCTCATTTTTGATCGTGTAGGTTCTGGTGGCCGTCGATCCTGCAGCCAGCGAGCCATAGCTCAGGGCTGAGGGCTGACCATCTGCCAGAGCAGGGTCCCCCGTTGTGGCACCATTATAAACGGAGATTTCCGCCACTTGCAGCGCACTGCCAGTTGCCTGACTGCTGTTTACCACAAAGCTCGTGCCAGCAGTGCCGGTGTCGTTGCTGTCCTGAACCCAATAAAAAGACGACAAGACCGTACTATTGGCGTCCACATAACCGCTCGCATCATAGAGGGAAATTTTGCCATTCTTGAGAGCGTAGGCCGTGTTTCCTGAAGCTGCCGTCGTTGTCAGCGTTGCTGAGTAATCCCCGGGCGTCAAAGTGAGCTCCTCGAAGGCAAAGACTTCTTGGGTGGTGAAAAAATTATCAACTTGAAGGCTGGTCAAGGTGGCTTGACGCAAAACCGTGTTGCCGGCCTGATCGCCGCCGAGTCCACTGTAAATTTTGAACGTAATGTCAGCTACGGCATTGTTTCCTTTGTTGAGACCAAACAGAGCGCGATCAATCTTGACCACGCCGCCCGCACCCGCTGAAATCCTGAAATTCCATGTCCTGCCCGTGTTGATGTTGACTGGATCGTTGGCGCCCGTGTTATCGATCGCTAAGAGCGCGTTGGACTCGTTCACATTGGTGACGGTGACCGTGAGCGTTTGGCTGTCTGATAAATTGCCGGTGCCGTTATCCGTCACGGTCACGATCAAATCATAGACATTGTTCAAATCCCCGTCAGCAGGGTTTTCATAATCTGGCACACTGCGGAAGGTCAGCACGCCGGTGCTGGAGTTGATGCTAAATCGAGCCGAATCCGCACCGCCACTGATGCTGTAGGTCTTGGTCTGACCTGCGTCTGCATCCGTCGCCGTCACCGTCGTCACCGCCGTGACACTCTCGGCGACACTGATCGCCGCTGAGGCTCCGCCAGCGTTGCTGGTGATGACCGGCGCTTGATTCGTGTAGGTGTAGAGCGTGTTGGACGCATTGGTGCCACCAGGGGTGGTGACCTCGACACTGGCCGTGCCAGAGCTGCCAGCAGGTGTGGTGGCCGTGATGGTGGTGGCATTGACCACAGTCACCGCCGTGGCCGCTGTGCCGCCGATGGTCACGCCCGTGACTCCAGTAAAGTTCGTACCAGTGATCGTCACGCTGGTTCCGCCGAGGGTGGGACCGGTAGCGGGGCTGATATTCGACACCGTAGGAGGATCCGTGAAGCCGGTAAAGATGTAAGATGCCCCGGCATCGGCGGCGCTCTCGATGGGCGTGCTGTTGATCCCCGTCGTGCTGCTGTCCTCTAAGTTAGCCCCGACCACCACCGTGTTGCTCGAAACCGCTACGGAGACACCGAATGTATCGGACGCCGTGACTTGGCTAGCCTTCAGGTAGGCCTGCTGGCTCCACGTCGTCCCGCTGCGCACGAACACATAGGCCGCCCCGGAATCAAGGCTGCTCTCGTTGGGCGTGCTGTTCACTCCCGTCGTGCTGCTGTCATCCGCGTAAACCCCGACCACTACCGTGTCTTCCGACACCGCCACGGAGATACCGCAATTGTCATTTATATTGACTTGGCCGGCCTTGAGGTAGGCCTGCTGGCTCCACGTCGTCCCACTCCGCGCGAACACATAGGCCGCTCCAGCAGCGGTGGCGCTCTCGTTGGGCGTGCTGTTCACCCCCGTCGTGCTGCTGTCCTCGCCGACTGCCCCGACCACCACCGTGTCGCCAGACACCGCCACCGAGTTACCGAATTGGTCATCCCCCGTGACTTGGCTGGCCTTGAGGTAGGCCTGCTGGCTCCACGTCGTCCCACTTCTCAAAAACACATACACAGCCCCGGCAGCGGAAGCGCTCTCGTTGGGCGTGCTGTTGATGCCCGTGGTGCTGCTGTCCTCTAAGTTAGCCCCGACCACCAGCGTGTCGCCCGACACCGCCACCGAATAACCGAATTGGTCCCCCGTCGTGACTTGGCTGGCCTTGAGGTAAGCCTGCTGGCTCCACGTCGCGCCGCTACGCACGAACACATACACCGCCCCAGCATTGGAGGCGCTCTCGTTGGGCGTGCTGTTCACCCCCGTCGTACTGCTGTCCTCGTTATAAGCCCCGACCACCACCGTATCACCCGACACCGCCACCGACCAACCGAAATAGTCCCCCGCCTGCGTCGTACCAACGGCGCTTGGCTTCAGATAAGCCTGCTGGGCGATGGGGTCAATCGTGATGGGGTAGCGTGCCTCACCTTCCTCCACCCGCAGCCGCACCCGGCCTTCACCGGCGGCCTCGAAGCGTGATGCCAGCGTCTTGCCGTCCGCATCCCAGACTTTCAATCCAGCGTAGTTCAGCACCGTGGCCCCACTTTTATCTTGGAACGACACACCCTGTGCGTCAGCTGCCACTAGGGGGGAAAGGCTGCCACGGGTGGCGATGACAAAATTGAGCGTTGAGTCTGAAGACTTGAGCGTCGGGTCAGCCTCCGGCCTTTGACTGATGGTGAAGCCATGTTCCAGCCCTCGCTGGTCATTGACGAACCACTCCTGCACGGTGGCGTCCCACTGATAGGAAAGGCGCTGACCCTCGGCCTTCACCGCCGGAGTGCCGCCGACCGCGGTCTGCTTTTCTCCAAAGCCGTAGCTCTGCAACTCCAGCCCCCACGTCCACCCGCCCGCCTTTGGCTGGGCAAGGAAGCCGCGCTGATCAAATTGGGTCGTCCACTGCTGCCCCGGATTACGCGCTTGCCAGCCGCTGGCCGTGGGCTGGAAGGCATGACGCCCGGCCTCATACGCGGCACGAATGCTGCTCCAATCTGATTTAGCCAGGCCCTGCGGCACCTGATCCGGAGAAGTGAGCTGCTCGGGCTTGCCGGGCAAGGCTGCCGTTGACTCTTGAGGCACTACCAGCACCAGCAGCATTAGAGCCGCGCTAAGGAGTGTTAAACCACTCAACAGGAGGTGGTGAATTTGGCGCATCATGGTCATAAAAGGGGGCTTCTGGCAGGAAAACATCAAAGGGAGAGGCTGGGAGTGAGGGCCAAGAAAGGAGGCCATGCCAAAGGGCTGCGTTTGGGGAGGAGAGTCGCGGTTCCGTCATCGGCGCTGCCGCAGAACCTCTCTGACTGATGAATGACGTCCTCCGGCGCAGGCTGACCTAGAGCCGTGCTGCGTAAAGCACACCCCAACACCGCCCCTGCGGAGCGAGTCCAAAGGGCCGTGCCAAAGAAGGCTATCGATGCCACGGCAAAGTGGCATGTCAGTCGAGAATAAGGCAGCATGATCGGGAGTAGTGGGACAACGGCATTTCTGCGAGAAGTCGCCTACATAGAGTAGCCGTTCAAAAGCAAGACTCACAGCACCAACCGCGACTCATTTGGGTTAACCCAAAGCCATTATCAGGTGTTTGGCTTACTGAATTCTTCTGTCCGCTTTTAGATTCTAAACACGGACTCAAGATAAGCGTTATCACTTAGTGGTTCAAGGTGGTGGTCTAAGATCTGAACTCATGCCTCTGCCATCTTTGACCCTCCGTCTGGCCTCAAAAAGCCAGCCATCACCGCCACAAATTCCCCGTAAACTTCTTTTGTCCTGCGTGACGAATGCGGCATCCGCCCCCTCACCTAACCTCTCCCCGCGTCATGCTTCAGATCGTGGGATCACCCATCGCGGGGAGAGGGACTGAAAAAGAACGCGGTTTCGATGAAAAAGAGTCCCCGACCGCGCTGCCTAGCTGGCAGGCCCGCTTTCAGTTC
>JAPLUL010000034.1:0-31323 GCA_026397635.1 Verrucomicrobiota bacterium
GCAGTGATCGACTACCTTCCCGGCCCTCTCGACATCGCCCCTCAGAAAGGCCACGTCATTGATGAGCCTGAGAACGAAGTGATTGCTGTCCCTGATGACAACGGCAAGTTCATCGCCCTCGGCTTCAAGCTCTGGTCCGACAAGTTTGGTCGCCTCGTCTTCTTCCGTGTGTATTCCGGCTGCGTCCGTAAGGGCGACACGATCTACAATCCCCGCACCCGCAAATCTGAGCGCGTGGGCCGCTTGATCCAGATCCAGGCCAGCGTGCATAAGGACATCGACTGCTGTTACTCAGGTGACATCGCCGCCCTCGTGGGTGTGAAAGATGTCCGCACGGGTGATACCTTCTGCGATGAGAGCCTCGACGTGCTCCTTGAGCCTCCGACCTTCCCTGAGCCCGTGATTTCCATGGCTGTCGAGCCAAAGACCAAAGGCGACCAGGAAAAGATGGGCAACGCCCTTCAGCGCCTCTCGGAAGAAGATCCGACCTTCTTCGTCAAGACCGACGAAGAAACCGGCCAGGTCATCATCGCCGGCATGGGCGAGCTGCATCTCGAAATTCTCTGCGACCGCCTCAAGCGCGAGCACAAAGTCGAAACCAACACCGGCAAGCCGCAGATCGCCTACCGCGAGACACTCACCATCCCTGCGGATGGCGAAGGCAAGCTTGTCAAGCAGTCCGGTGGTCGTGGTCAATACGGTCACGTCGTCATCAAGGTCCGCCCTGGTGAGAAAGGCTCCGGCGTCGTCGTCGAAAACAAAGTGGTCGGCGGAACCATCCCCAAAGAATTTATCAACCCGGCCAAGAATGGCTGTATCGAAGCGGCCCTCAATGGAATCATCGCCGGTTATCCGGTGATCGATCTTCACATCGAACTTGTCGATGGCTCCAGCCACGAAGTCGATTCAAACGAAAACGCATTTAAGATGGCTGGCATTTTCGCCGTGAAAGACGCCCTCAAAAAGGCCAAGTGCATTCTACTTGAGCCGATCATGGCGGTTGAAGCTTCCACACCGGAAGATTACCAGGGCGACATCATGGGTGACCTTAACCGTCGCCGTGGTAAGATTCAGGGCATGGACAGCCGTGGCACCACTGCGATCCTCCGCGCTGAAGTCCCCCTGGCTGAAATGTTCGGCTACTCCACAGCCATCCGCACGCTCTCTTCGGGCCGCGCCAGCTATTCGATGCAGCCTTCGCACTTCGAGCAAGTGCCGTCCCAGATCGTCGAGCAAATCGTCGAGCAACGCGGCGGCTCCAAGTAAACCACGCGCACTGAACCCCTTTATCCACGGATCACGTCATGACCAATCAACGCATCAGAATCCGCCTCCGCGCGTATGACTACCGCGTGCTCGACAAGAGCACGGCCGACATTGTCGAAACCGCGAAGCGCACCGGCGCACGCGTCGCCGGCCCCATCCCGCTGCCAACCCGCATCGAGAAATTTACGGTGAACCGTTCCCCGCACGTCGATAAGAAGTCGATGGACCAGTTTGAAATCCGCACGCACAAGCGCCTGCTGGACATTGTTGATCCCACCTCCCGCACTGTGGATGAGCTGAAGAAGCTTAACCTACCTTCAGGCGTGGACATCACGATCAAGATCTAACACGGCCACCCCATTTTACCCCAGGAGGACACACTCATGAGTCTCGGATTGATCGGCAAAAAATTAGGAATGACAAAGGTCTATGACGCTAAAGGCGATGCCGTAGCAGTCACCGTGGTCGATGTCAGCGGCAACACCATTCTTCAGGTGAAGCGCAGCGACGGCAAAGACAAGTACAGCGCTGTGCAGATCGGTTATGGCGACCAGCTCAAAGAATCCCGGGTCAGCAAGCCGCTGCTGGGTCACTTCAAGAAGCACGGTTGCACCACCGCCAAGCGCATTGTCAAAGAATTCCGTCTTACCGGCGACGATCAGCTGCCCGCTGAAGATGCCAAGCTTGACGCTGGTCTTTTCGCCGCCGGACAGATCGTCGATGTGATCGGAACGACTAAGGGCAAGGGTTTCCAAGGTGTAGTCAAGCGTCACGGGTTCGCTGGTCAGCCAGCAACGCATGGTCACATGATGCATCGTCGTCCTGGCTCCATCGGTTGCCGTTTGACTCCAGGTCTCGTCTGGAAAAACCAGAAGATGCCCGGCCATGACGGTGTCTCTCGCCGCACCACACAGAATCTCGTCGTAGTGCAGAGCCGCCCTGAAGAAGGCGTCCTGCTTATCAAAGGCGCACTCCCCGGCAACACTGGTAGCATCGTTGTGGTGCGCCCCGGCAAAAAGGCCGTCGCTAAAAAATAATCACGAGGAACTAAATCATGTCCGCGACCATTCTCTCAGCCGACGCCGCCAAGGCGGCTAACATTCAACTCACCGAAGGCTACAAAGGCTCCCAGGCGCTGAATGATGCCGTAGTGGCCTACCGCGCCAACCGCCGTCAAAGCAACGCCCATACCAAAAACCGTTCTGAAGTTTCCGGCTCCGGCAAGAAGCTCTGGAATCAGAAAGGAACTGGCAACGCTCGTATGGGCAGCAAGCGTTCCCCCATCTGGAGCGGTGGTGGCGTCGTCTTCGGCCCTCGCAACACCACTGTCTATGCGAAGAAGCTCCCCAAGAACACCAAGAAGCTCGCCCTCCGCGCTGCTTTGACCGCCCGCATTTTGGACGGCGAGGTGCTTACCACTGCGAGCTTCGCCATCGCTGACGGCAAGACCAAGAGCTTCATCGCCGCCATCAACGGCCTGACCACCGCCAAGAAAGTGCTCCTCATCGGCAAAGGCTTTGATGAAGTCACCTTCCGCGCTGCCCGCAATGTCCAGAACGTCCAGCTCATCTCTGCTGATGACGTGAACGCCGAACATCTGCTGCTCTACCCGAGCGTGGTTGTCACCGGAGACGCTCTCGAAACCCTTGCCAAGAGGACCGCCTGATCATGAAAGACCTTCATAAAGTCATCAAAACCATCCGCCTGAGCGAAAAAGCCACGCTGCTCGGCGAACGGAACAACGAATATGTGTTCTCCGTCGATGTCGAGGCTACCAAGATCGACATTAAGCAGGCCGTCGAGAAACTCCTCGGCAAGAAAGTCACTGGAGTGCGCACCGCTAACTACGACGGCAAAGCTCGTCAGGAGCGTCGCGCCACCCGCGGCGGCAGTGGCCGCACCAATCATTGGAAAAAAGCCATCGTTCGCCTCAAGGAGGGCGAAAAGCTCGATCTCGCTTAATCAGGGCCTTCTGCCCGCTGGTTCAACCTTTTAACTTATCTCACCGTCATGGCGCTGAAAACATTCAAGCCTACCACGCCCACTAACCGCTACAAGGAGTGGAACTCCTTCGACGAGATCACCAAGCACTCGCCGGAGAAAAGCCTCACTGTGGCCCTCCGTAAGTCTGGTGGTCGTAACAACACTGGTCGCATCACCACCCGTCACATCGGCGGTGGTCACGTCCAGCGGTACCGTCTCATCGACTTCAAGCGCACCCGTCGTGACGAGTCCGCCAAGGTCGTCGGCATCGAGTACGATCCGAATCGCTCTGCTCGTATCGCCCTGGTCGAATACAAGGACGGTCAGCGTGCCTACATCCTTGCTCCGAACGCACTCATCGTAGGTTCTTCGGTCATGGCTGGTGAAAAAGCTGCGCCAGAAGTCGGCAACGCTTTGCCGCTCAGCAAAATCCCTCTCGGTACCTCGATCCATAACATCGAGCTCTCCCCAGGCAAAGGCGGCGTTGTCGCTCGTGCTGCAGGCCAAGCCGCTGTTCTCTCCAACCGTGAAGGTGAGTTTGCACTGGTGCGCATGCCATCAGGTGAAATTCGCAAAATCCTTGCCATTTGCTACGCCACGATCGGCCAGGTCGGCAATGTCGAGCACATGAATGTAGTCAGCGCCAAGGCTGGCCGCACCCGTTGGCAGGGCACCCGCCCGACCGTCCGCGGTATGTGTATGAACCCTATCGACCATCCTAACGGTGGTGGTGAAGGTCGTTCCAAGTCCGGTGGTGGTCGTCAACACCTTCTCAGCCCCTGGGGCCACGCGAAGGGTGAGAAGACTCGCAACAAGAAGAAGGCCACGAACAAGCTCATCGTGCAGAATCGTCACGCCAAGAAGTAATCCATTCCTCACAATCTCCTTCACATGGCACGCTCACTCAAAAAAGGCCCCTTCGTTCAGCAAGCACTCCTCGAAAAGGTGGACAAGCTTAACGACGCCAAGCAGAAACGCCCCATCAAGACTTGGGCACGTTCTTCCATGGTCACTCCTGACCTGGTCGGTCACACCTTTCTCGTTCACAATGGCAAGGACTTCGTCTCTGTGTATGTGACCGAAAACATGGTCGGTCATCGTCTCGGTGAATTCTCCCTTACCCGTCTCTTCAAGTCTCACGGAGCCGTTACCGTCAAGGCCGCCAAGTAATTCCTGAAGCTCTGAGCACTCCGATGTCCCTTCGCACCTCCATCAGCCGGTTCACCCTCTCACTGCTTGTCGCAGTGAGCGTGGCTGGTGTGCGTGCAGACGACCGTTTTGAGTTGCAAGAGCTGCACACGACCCTCCAAGTGGCTGCCGCGAAGATTCAAGCTCTCGAAGCCCAGATCAACGCCTCGAAGGACAAAAGCGATGCTCTTGCCCAGAGCGCTGCCGCTGCCAACGCCGAAAGCAATGACTTGAAGGATCGTTATGAAAAACTGCGTGGTCTGCTCGACGGCCTCGGAGTAGGTGCTCTCGAAAATTCGAAGGACCAAACCCAAGAGCGCCTTCTGGCAGCTCTTAGCGACCTGCGCATCATGAAAGAGCAGCGCGACACCCTCGCTGCGGCCTTGATTGAAGTTGCTGAGGCCAGCATGGGTTTGATGAATGCCGCGCCGAATGCCGACCCGGCCGCGAAAGACCGCGTCAATAAATCGATTACCCAGGCAGATACTGCTCTAGTTAAAGCTGGCGGTGGTCAGGATCAGCAAGCTGCTGGGGACCTCCAAAGCGCCCGTGTCGTCAGCTTCAAGACGGAACTAGGCATCGCCGTCCTCTCCATCGGTGCCAAGGACGGTGTGAAACCCGGCATGCCTTTTGAAATTTACCGTGAGGATAAGTCCATTGCTAAAGTCCTCATCACCGAAGTCCGCAACTCTGTCTGTGGTGCCGTGGTCCAAGAACTGGCCAGCAACAGCGATCCCGTCCGTGTGGGCGACCGGGGCCGTGTCGATCTCAACAAATCCCCCTAAAGTAGCAGCAAGTCTCGAACCCTCCGATTTATGTCCGTCCGTTCCGTCCTTAAATACGCCAGGATCTCCTCGCAGAAAGCCCGTCAGGTCACACGTGCCATCACCGGCATGCCCGTCTCCCAGGCGCTCAGCGTTCTCGACTTCACTCCAAAGAAAGCCGCCTTCCTCGTGGGCAAGACTCTTCGCTCCGCCATCGCGAACGCAGAGAATAACCATGAGCAGGATGCCTCCGAGTTCATCGTCGAGTCCGCCATCGCCACACCTGGCCCAGCCCTCGCCCGCATCATGCCACGCGCCCGTGGCTCGGCTTCCCCGATCAAGAAGCGCATGACCCACATCACTGTGATCATTGGCGCTCCTAAAGTTGAAGAAGCGCCTGAAGGTGCCAAGAAGGCTCCAAAGTCCGCCCGCCGCAACGCGCCTGCCAAGAAGAAGGCCGCCAAGGCCAAAGAAATTTCCGAATAACCGCCTCCGAACCGCACCTCCGCATTTTATGGGACAGAAAGTAAATCCAATCGGCTTCCGCCTCGCAGTCACCAAAGACTGGCGCTCCAAATGGTACGCTCCTGAGAAGGAATATGCCGATTCGCTTCACAGTGACCTCGCCATCCGTGCTTACCTCAAGGAAAAGCTCATGCAGGCGGCGATTTCCAAGATCGTCATCGAGCGTGCCTGGAACCAGGTCCGCGTGACTCTCCACACGGCTCGTCCGGGCCTCGTCATTGGTCGTAAAGGCCAAGAAATTGACGTGATGAGCCAAAAGGTCTCCGAAATGTGCGGTGGCAAGCAGGTCAAGATCGACATCTTCGAGATCAAGCAACCCGAACTCGATGCTCAACTCGTTGCCGAGGCCGTTGCCGTTCAGCTTGAACGCCGTATTTCCTTCCGTCGCGCTATGAAGCGTTCCGTGCAGACCGCCATGGACATGGGTGCCGACGGCATCCGTCTCCGCTGTGCTGGTCGCCTCGGTGGTGCTGACATCGCCCGTGCTGAATGGTATCGCCAGGGTAAAGTGCCTCTTCAGACCCTGCGTATCCCGATCGACTATGGTTTTGCTGAAGCCCGCACGGTTTACGGTATCATCGGTGTGAAATGCTGGATGAATCGTGGCAATGCCCCTGAAGGTGTTTCCCGTCCTTCCGGTGATCGTCGCCCGCGCAACAACGACCGTGGTGATCGTCGTCCAGGTGCTCCCGGCCCTCGTGGCGGAGATCGTGGTCGTGGTCAGGGTGGTGGTGGCGGCGGCTATGGTGCTCCTGCGCCAGCCCCGGCCCCTGCCGCAGTTTAATTTTGTCACTCGTCATTCCCTCATTCGTCATTTCAGTTTATGGCCCTTCTACCCAGCAGAGTAAAATTTCGCAAGCAACAGCGCGGTAACCGCGGCGGCAATGCCACCAGCGGCAACAAGCTCGACTTTGGCGAGTTCGGACTCCAGACCCTTGAGCGTGGCTGGATCAAAAACATCCACATCGAAGCCTGCCGCGTCGCCATCACCCGCTTCCTGAAGCGCAAGGGCAAGGTTTTCGTTCGTATCTTCCCGCACAAGCCTGTGACCCAGCGCCCGCCAGAAGTCCGAATGGGTAAAGGTAAGGGCTCCCCAGAATTCTGGGTCGCCGTGGTCCTTCCAGGCCATATGCTGTTTGAAATCTCCGGCGTGAACGAGGCCACTGCTCGTGAGGCCTGCCGCTTGGCCGCCACGAAGCTCGGTCTCCGTTGCCGCTTCGTTACCCGCGACAGCCTGCACAAATAACACCCCTGCGAACTGAATTTATGAAGATCAAAGAACTCCGTGAATCTACTGTGGAAGAACTTTCCACACGCCGTCGCGACCTGAAGCAGGAAGCCCTCAATCTGCGCATCCAGCAGAGCGCTAGTGGTGGTCAGCTTGAAAATCCAGCGCGTCTGACCCACATCCGCAAGGAAATCGCCCGCATCGAAACCATCATCACCGAGCGCACTCGCGCCGTCGCTGCCAAAAAGGCTGCCTGATCCCGGATCCCCCCCCTGAAGCATTTTTAATATCATGAGCGAGTCCACCGCAGCAGCCCCTGCCGCCCCCGAGAAGAAAACCGTGCGCAAAACGCGCGTCGGTGTCGTGGTGTCCGATAAAATGACGAAGACTATCGTCGTTGAGGTCGAGCGCCGCGTTCCGCATCCGCAGTTCAAAAAAATCGTGCGTAAAACCTCCAAATTTTATGCTCATGACGAGAGTGAACAGGCCAAGGAAGGCGACAAAGTGCTCATCGCTGAGACCCGTCCGCTCTCGAAGCTGAAGCGCTGGGAACTGGTCGAAGTGCAGAAGCACTAAGCCGTTTAATTTATTTTCAAACACGAACTCTTAGAAGGAGAAACAGCTTATGTTGCAAATGGAGTCCTCAATCCCGGTGGCTGACAACACCGGAGCCCGCTTGGCCACGATGATCGGCGTGCTCGGCAAAAAAAATACCCGCTTCGCTTACGTCGGTGACATCATCACTGCTCACGTCCGCGAATCGACACCGACCGCCGCCGTCAAGAAGGGCGAAGTTGTCCGTGCCGTGATCGTGCGCACTTCGCACCCGATCCGCCGCACGGATGGTTCGATCTTGCGCTTCGACAAGAATGCCATGGTGATCATCGACAAGGACAACAACCCGCGTGGCACCCGTATCTTCGGCCCCGTGGCGCGCGAGTTGCGCGACAAGAACTTCATGAAGATCGTCTCCCTTGCCCCCGAAGTGCTGTAATATCATGAGCCGAATCAACACCCACGTCAAAAAAGGCGACACTGTTGTCGTCATCTCCGGTGCCGCCAAAGGTGCCCAAGGCACCGTGCTTGAAGTGCAGCCTTCCAAGAGCCGCGTCCTCGTTGAGGGCGTCCGTATGATCAAGAAGGCCATCAAGCCTACTCAGCAGAATCAGAACGGTGGCTTCCAGGAAAAAGAAGGTCCCATTCACATCTCCAACGTTAAGCGCGTTGACGCGCCTGCAAAGACAGCGAAAAAGAAAGTTGCGAAGAAGAAGGTAAAAGCCTAAATCAACGCCCCCATTTGCCTCCCCCCTCGATCCCGTGCCACTAACGGCCCGGGCGGCGAGGGAAAGGCGGCACAGCCCGAAACTGAATCATGGAACATACCCTCCAGACCCTCTATAAACAGAAGCGTACCGAACTGCAGACGCAGCTTGGTCTCACCAACATCCACGAAGTCCCGAAGCTTGAGAAAATCGTCGTTAACTGCTCAGTCGGCAGTCAAGGCGAGCGCAAGCAGGCCATGGAAGATGCGGTGAACGAAGTCACCCTCATCACAGGCCAGAAGCCTATCATCACCAAGAGCAAGAAGGCCATCGCTAACTTCAAGCTGCGTGAAGGTGAAAACATCGGCGTCAAAGTGACCCTTCGCGGTGGCAAGATGTATGATTTCATGATGCGCCTGGTGCGCACTGCCATCCCACGCATTCGTGACTTCCGTGGTATCGCCCCGCGTTCCTTTGACGGTCGTGGCAATTACACCCTCGGCGTTTCCGACCAGTCCATCTTCCCTGAGATCGAGCTCGATAAAATCAAGCGCCCCCTCGGCTTCGACATTACCTTCGTCACCAGCACCAACAATGACGATCATGCCCGTGAGATGCTGCGCGCGCTCGGCATGCCATTCCGCATCCGCACCGCTCAGCCAAAGCAAGATGGCTCCGAAGCTGCCGCTTAACCCGAACCGACTTTATCCAGCGTCATGAACGACCCGATTTCAGATTTTCTCACGCGCATCCGCAATGCCTGCTCCGCCCAGCAGGAGCAGGTGTTCATCCCCTTCAGCAAAATGAAGGCGGAACTCTCCCGCATCCTCCACGAAGAAGGCTACATCTGGGGCTATGAGGTGGACACCAACACCACCCATCCGCGTCTCAAGCTCAAGCTCAAGTATCAAGACAAGGCCCCCGTCATCCGTAAGATTGACCGCGTCAGCAAGCCTGGTTTGCGCAAATACGTCGGCCATGACGAGATCCCCCGCGTGCTCGGCGGTCTCGGCATTTCCATCCTTTCCACCCCGCGTGGCATCATGACCGGTGCCAAGGCCCGCAAGGCCAATGTGGGTGGCGAACTTCTCGCCACCATCTGGTAAACCTTCAATCCGTCACCTCCCTCATGTCACGCGTAGGCAAACAAGTCATCACCATTCCAGAGAAGGTCAGCGTCAACTTAGGCGCAGACCGAGTCGTCCAGGTCAAGGGACCCAAGGGCGAACTCACCTGGCCTCTCCCTCTCGGCGTCAACGTCGTCACTGAATCCAGTCTGATCAACGTCACCCGCGAGTCCGAAGATCGCCGTGTGCGCGCCCTTCACGGCACCACACAGCGCCTGATCACCAACATGATCGTCGGCGTTAGCCAAGGCTACACTCGCAATCTCGAGATCCACGGCGTCGGTTTCCGCGCCACGGTCAAAGGCACTCACATCGACCTCCAGCTCGGACAGTCGCATGACCGTCTGCACCCCATTCCGAAAGGCGTGAAGGTCACGGTTACCGAAAACACGAAGATTGCCATCGAAGGCATCGACAAGCAGATCGTCGGCCAGCTTGCCGCTGACATCCGCTCTTACTACCCACCAGAGCCTTACAAGGCCAAGGGCGTCCGCTATGCGGGCGAACACATCCGCCGCAAGGCCGGCAAGTCCGTCAAGTAATCCCAGGAGACACCCATCATGGCCCTCACCAATCGCAAAGACATCCGCGCCCGTATCCACAAGCGCATCCGCCGCAAGCTCAGCGGCACTGCCGAGCGCCCCCGCCTCGCTGTGTATTTCTCCAACACGAACGTTTACGCTCAGGTCATCGACGATGCTGCTGGCAAGACGATCGTTTCGGCCTCCACCAAGGAAAAAGGCTATGGCGTTGGCAAAGCCAACGTCGAGAACGCCACCAAAGTCGGCACTCTCTTGGCCGAGCGCGCTATGGCCAAGAACATCACTGAGGTGGTCTTCGACCGCGCTGGTTTCATCTACCACGGTAAGGTCAAAGCCCTCGCCGACGCCGCCCGTGAAAAGGGCCTGAAATTCTAATCCACCCGCATCCTTTTCTATTATGGCTGATGAAACAGTAGTTACCGAGACCGAAACGGCAGTTGCCGTCGTCGCTCCGACCCCAACCCCATCTCCTGCTCCTTCTTACGGTGGCTTCCGTGGTCGCGATGACCGTGCTCCGCGCGAAGTGGATGGCGTTGAAAAAGTCGTTCATATCAATCGCTGCGCCAAAGTCGTCAAAGGCGGTCGCCGCTTCAGCTTCAGTGCCCTCGTCGTTTCTGGCGATACCAAGGGCAAGGTCGGCTGGGGATTTGGCAAAGCCAATGAGGTATCCGACGCCATCAAGAAGGCCACTGAGGCCTCGCGCAAAAACCGTTTTTCTGTCCATCTCAAGGAGAGCACCATTCCTCATGAAGTTACTGGCGCCCATGGCGGCGGTTTCATCATGCTGAAGCCTGCCACGGCTGGCACTGGTATCATTGCCGGTGGTGGTGCACGTGCTGTGCTTGAAGCAGCCGGTGTGAAAGATGTGATCGGCAAGTCGCTCGGCTCCAGCAATCACGCCAACGTCGTCAAGGCTACGCTCGCCGCACTCGGCGCCTTGCGTCCAGCAGACGAAATCCTCCGCGCCCGCGGCAAGGAGATCAAAGAGCGCAAGGCGCTCTAAACATTGCACTCTGAACAACGAACTTTCCCACTCGAATGAGACTCCAAGACGTCAAACCCCGCCCCGGTGCCAAGAAGCGGCGCAAGCGCATCGGCTGCGGCGAAAGCTCCGGTCACGGCAAAACCTCCGGTAAAGGTAATAAAGGTCAGATGGCCCGCGCTGGTCGTGGCATTCGCCCAGGCTTTGAAGGCGGTCAGATGCCGATGCATCGCCGTCTCCCCAAGAAGGGCTTCAACAACACCGCTTTCCAGGACTTCATCGAAGTCGTGAACGTGGGTGAACTCAACGAAGCCTTCCAGGATGGTGCCGTCATCAACGAAGCCGCTCTCCGTGATGTAGGCCTCGTCAGCCGTAAGGCAGACGTCATCAAGATTCTCGGTACCGGGGATCTTACCGTCAAACTCACCATCCAGGGCGCGAAAGTCAGTGCCACGGCCCGTGAAAAAATCGAAAAGGCCGGTGGTTCCATCGCCGCCTGACTTTTCTTGATTCCAAACGCTTGATGGGCCGGTCCCCGTGCAGCTTCGATGCTGCCAGGAAACCGGCCCGTTTTTGCTTATCCGCCACCTCCCATGATCTCCGCTTTCGCCAACAGCTTTAAAGTTCCGGAACTTCGCTCGCGCATCCTTTTCACGTTGGCGATGATCGTCATCGTCCGCATCGGCACATCTATCACCCTACCTGGTGTCGATCCTGCCGTCCTCGGTGAATGGATCAACAATAAGGCGGGGGACAACGCATCAGGTGCAGCTCAGGTCGCTGCCTTGCTCAACATCTTCAGCGGTGGTGGCATGCAGAACGTCGCCATCTTCGCTCTCGGCATCATGCCCTACATCAGCGCCAGCATCATGCTGCAGCTGCTCACCGCCGTGTGGCCGCCGCTCAGCAAGCTGGCCCGTGAGGAAGGCGGACGCCAGAAAATCACTCAATACACTCGCATTGCCACCATCGTGCTCTGCGTGTTCCAGGCCACACTCCTCGCGCAGTCTCTCGCTGATCCTGGACAAAACTACCTCATGGCAGGCTTGCAGGACGCCATCGACCGTCTTGGCGGCAGGCCTCTCGTGCCGAACTACGGCCTCGGGTTCGTCATCACCAGCGTCATCACCATCACCGCCGGCACCATGCTCATGATGTGGCTCGGCGAGCAGATCACCGAGCGTGGCATCGGCAACGGTGTTTCCATTCTCATTTGCGTGAACATTGTTTCCGACCTTCCGGGTGCCCTCATCCAAGTTTGGCAGACCTTCGTCGGTAGCGAGAAGGCCGATCCGAAGAGCGCCTTCACTCTTGTGCTCTTGATGGGCTTCATGATCATCGTCATCGCCGGTGTCATCGCCCTCACGCAGGCTACCCGCCGCATTGCCATCACCTACGCCAAGCGTGTCGTCGGCCGCAAGGTCTATGGCGGACAGACGCAGTATCTCCCGCTGAAGATCAATTATTCTGGCGTCATGCCGATCATCTTTGCCCAAGCCATCCTGCTCTTCCCTTCCACCATTCTCGCCTCGATTTTCAAGGATGTGAACTGGGTGCAAAAACTGGCTCTCTACATGAGCAGCGGCTGGGTTTATTATGTGGTCTCCGCCTTCCTGATCTTCTTCTTTAGCTACTTCTGGGTCGCCACCATGTTCCAACCCACGCAGATCTCCGAAGATCTCAAGAAAAGCGGCGGCTACGTTCCCGGCATTCGCCCTGGCAAGCCCACTGCTGACTTCCTCGACTTCACCATGAGCCGCCTCACTTTTGCCGGCGCGATATTCCTCACCGGCTTGTATGTCATGCCCGGCATCGTCAGCAGCCTCATGCAGATCTCCAGCTCCGCCGCCCAATTCTTTGGCGGCACTAGCCTACTCATTCTCGTCGGTGTGGTGTTAGATGTCATGCGTCAGGTTGAAACCCACCTTCTTCAGAGCCACTACGATGGGTTCCTCAAGAAAGGCCGTATTCGCGGTCGTGTGGACCGCCTCCAGCAGGGGGCACGCACGATGGACGCTACCACGCTTGTGTGGATGTGGGTCGGACTCGCCGTCATCGTGTTGATTGGGGTGATGTATAAACTGACCCTTCAGTGACCTTTCTTGACCGCGTCATGGCCCTCATGAAATCGGGGAACATCCCCATCCGCCACGGCGCGCAACAGCAGTCCATTCGCAAGGCCTGTCAGGTCGCACGCGATGTCCTTCTCAAGTCCGCCGCCCAAATTCGCATCGGTGCCACCACGGCTGAGATCGACCGCTTTGCTGCCGCTGAAATGAAGGCACGAGGTGCCACCAGCGCCTTCCTCAACTACCGGCAGTTCCCTGGCAATATCTGCATTTCCATCAACGAGGAGGTCGTCCACGGCATTGGCGGCCCGCGTGTCATCCAGGACGGAGATGTCGTCAAAATCGACGTCGGCGTGTATTACGATGGTTGGGTCGGCGACAATGCGCTCACGGTGCCCGTCGGCAATGTTGCCAAGGAGACCTTGCACCTTCTTGCCGCCACCGAGGAATCCCTGCTCAACGCCGTCAAATATGCCCGCGACGGATGGATGCTCGGCGACCTCTGCCACAGCGTTGAGCATCACGTCAGCCAGTATGGCTACAGCGTTGTACGCGAGTTCGTCGGTCACGGCGTCGGCAGAAAGCTCCACGAAGATCCCCAGGTGCCCAATTACGGCAAAAAAGGAGAGCGGCCACGTCTCAGGGCCGGCATGACACTCGCCATTGAACCCATGATCAACATGGGCACCGACAAGACCCGGATCTTGGCCGACAAGTGGACCGTCATCACCACCGACCGCAAGCCTTCCGCCCACTATGAGCACGTGGTACTCGTCACCGCCGATGAGCCTGAGATCCTCACCGCCCGAGGTCGCATGTTCCCCAAAGGCACTGCCGATCTCACGCCACGTCCGGTTTCAGAACTGGGTTGAAGCCTTCGGTTTTGGTAATGAGAGAGCGTTGTGATGCGGACAAATGTTCTTTGCGGCCTCCTTTGCTGCTAGTGAATTCTGCGTCGCACGTTTGTTTCATTCACCATGTCAGAAAATCGGCCTAGCGCATTGTTACGTTCATTGGCGTTCTTCCTCGTCACCGGAGGGGTGGTGGCTGGTGGCTGGGTATTTTTGAAGCGGCATGCGCCGACGATCGCCAAACCATCTGCCGCCGTCAAAGGCGCTGCTCCCGTACTGAGCGCCAAGGTGACCAAAGAAAACTATGCCCTCGACCTCGACGCCATCGGCACGGTGCGGTCCTTTGAATCCATCGACATCAGCTCAAACGTCAACGAGTCCGTCACGCAGTTGTCCTTCAATGACGGCGACTTTGTCAAAAAAGGCACGTTGCTCGCCCTGCTCAGCGATTCCGAGGAGCAAGCCATGCTCGCCTCTGCCAAGGCGACGCTGGCGGAGGAAGAGCGTGAGATCGAGCGTCTCAAAAACCTCGTCAAAGAGGGCGCGGCACCCGAAGCGCGGCTGGCGGAACGCAAAACACTCGCCGACATCGCCAAACAAAAAATCTTCGAAGCCGAGGCGAAACTCGCAGATCGCCGCATCACGGCGCCATTCGACGGCTGGCTCGGTTTGCGACGCATCAGTGTCGGTGCGCTGGTCACTCCTGGCACGGTCATTGCCTCGCTGGACAAGATCGACGTGGTGAAGATCGACTTTTCCGTGCCGGAAACCTATCTCGGCACCGTGAAGCCCGGAACATTGATCACCGCGCGCACGGATTCGGACCGCGAACGCAGATACGAAGGCAAGGTTTCCCATCTCGACTCGCGCATTGACCCGGTGACGCGTTCTATCCCCACGCGTGCGGAGGTCGCAAATCCCGATCTCGCGCTTAAGCCCGGCATGCTCGTCATGGTGCGCCTGGTCGTGGAGCCGAAGATGTCGCTCTCCATCCCTGAACGTGCGTTGGTTCCCATCGGTGCCAAAGCCTATGTGTTTGCGATTGAAGATAACCTGGTGAAGCGCACCGAGGTCAAAACCGGCCGCCGTAAGCCGGGTTTTGTCGAGATTACGAGCGGACTCAGTGAAGGGCAATTAATCGTGGCCGACGGCATCGTCGGTTTGCAGGACAGAGCAGAGGTGAAGGTCGCGGGTGACTACGGTGGCCCGGTTAAGGCCTTCAACCCCGAACAACCCGCCACGACGACTCCCTGACATGTGGCTCTCGGATACATCGGTGCGTCGTCCCGTGCTGGCGATGGTGATGAACCTCATCCTCATCGCCTTCGGCGTCGTGGCCTACACGCGCCTGCAAGTCCGTGAGTATCCCGACATCGAACCGCCCATCGTGACGGTGGAAACGTACTATCGCGGCGCTTCCGCCAGCGTGGTCGAGCGCCGCATCACCCAGCGCCTTGAAGACCGCATCTCGCAGGTCGAATCGATTAAAAACATCTCCTCCATCAGCGTGGATGGCAAATCGGAGATCACCGTCGAGTTCAGCCTGGGGCGCGATCTGGATGCCGCGGCTAATGACATCCGCGAAGCCATCAGTCCGATCCTGGCCACGATGCCGGAAGAGGTGGAGCCGCCGAATGTCGGCAAAACCGAGCTCAGCGCCGAGGTGTTGATGTATTTGAACCTCGCCAGCGACACACGCAGCACGCTCGAGCTGAACGATTACGCGGAACGCTACCTAGTGGACCGCTTCTCACGCCTGCCAGGCATTGCACGCGTGCGCATTTCCGGCGCGGCGCGTTATGCGCTGCGCATCTGGTTGGATCGTGAGGCCCTCGCTGCGCGTGGACTGACCGCGCTGGATGTCGAAGAGGCCCTGCGTCGCGAAAACGTCGATCCGCCCGCCGGAACCGTGCAGTCGCTCGATCGCCAGTTCACCGTTCGCATCAACCGGCAGTATGAGACGACGCAGGACTTTGAAAAACTCGTCATCGCGAGAGGCGAGAACGGCTACCAGGTGCGTCTGGCTGAGGTGGCGAAGGTTGAACTCGGTGCTGACGAGGCGCGAAATTCGTTCAAGGGCAACCGCGTGCGCATGGTGTCGCTCGGCATGGTGCGCCAGTCACGCGCGAACCCGCTCGATGTGGCCAAGGCTGTCCGTGCCGAGGCTGAGAAGATCCGCGCGACGCTGCCGAAGGACATGCGGCTCGACAACAGCTACGACATCAGCCAATTCATCGAGGAATCACTCAACGAGGTCTATCGCACGCTTGTCATCGCCCTCGCCCTCGTCGTGGCGATCATTTATCTCTTCCTGGGCAACATGCGCGCCGTGCTGGTGCCCACTGTGGCCGTTCCGGTCAGCGTGTTCGCCACCTGCATCGTGTTGTATGCCCTGGATTTTTCGATGAACACGCTCACGCTTCTCGCGTTCGTGCTCGCCATTGGTTTGGTCGTCGATGATGCCATCGTGGTGCTCGAAAACATCCACCGCCGCATCGAGTTGGGTGAAAAACCACTCGTGGCCTCCTTTCTGGGAACGCGACAGGTCGGTTTCGCTGTCATCGCCACCACCTTGGTGCTGCTGGCCGTGTTTGTCCCCGTCACCTTCATGCCAGGGGACACGGGGCGCATGTTTGCCGAGTTCAGCGTCACGCTGGCGATCTCGGTGGGCTTCAGCGGTTTCGTGGCACTCACGCTTTCGCCCATGCTGGCCTCCAAAATCATGCGGGATCGCCATGGTGATGGTTTCGTGGCACGTCTGCTTCAGCGCACCTTTGAATTCGTCCAGCGCCTCTATCGCAATGTGCTCGACCTCTTGCTGAACTTTCCCGCCACGGCGATTCCGGTTGTTCTGGGCCTCACCGCCTTGTGCTGGTGGCTCTTGAAGAACATTCCGGAAGAATTCACCCCGCGTGAGGACCGTGGCTCCTTCTTTGTCACCGCCACCAGTCCGCCGGGCACCACCTTTGCCAATACGATGGAGACGCTCGACGTGCTCAACGAGCGCCTGATGTATCTCGTCGAGGAAACGCATGAGGCCACGCGTGTGAACGCTCGCGCGCCGCGCAGCTTCGGTGCTGCTGCGGATTTTAACGAGTCCATCGCCGTGCTCACGCTTTCGCCCTTTGGCACTCGAAGAAACGGCTTCGACATCATGGCCGAGGTGCGCAAGAAGACCGCCGACCTGCCCACGGCCAAAGTTTCCGTCATCATGCGCCAGGGCATGATGCGCGGCCTGAACAAGCCGATGGAAATTGTGCTCAGCGGTCCCACCTTTGAAGAACTCGCCGCATGGCGCGACATTATCCTCAACAAGGCGCGGGAGAATCCGAAGCTGGTCGGCTTCGACTGCGATTACCGCGACACGAAACCGCAGCTTCGTGTGAGCATCAATCAAGCACGTGCCGCCGATCTCGGTGTGTCATCGGCCAACATTGGCCGCACGCTTGAAACGCTGCTCGGTGGTCGTCGTGCGACCACCTTCATCTATCAAGGCGAGGAATACGATGTGATGCTCGAAGGCAGCTATGCGGACAAACGCAGCCCGCTAGACCTTAACAACATCTTCGTGCGCAGCGAACGCAGCAAGGAACTCATTCCGCTGGCAAACCTTGTCACCATGCAGGAGTTCGCCGACAGCGGCACGCTGAACCGTTACAACCGCATGCGCAGCATCACCTTCGATGCCGAACTCGCCACCGGCTACAGCCTCGGCCAGGCCGTGGAGTACATGGAGCAACTGATTCGTGATAACCTGCCTCCCAGCGCCATCATCGGCTACAAAGGGAACGCGCTGAAGATGAAGGAAAACAGCGGCAGCATCGGATTGATCTTCGCGCTGGCCATGCTCATCGCCTTCCTCGTGCTGGCGGCACAGTTTGAGAGCTTTGTGCATCCGCTGACGATCATGCTGACCGTTCCCGTGGCGGTCGCCGGTGCGTTGATTGGTTTGCAGTTCATGGGCATGAATCAAAGCATTTACAGCCAGATCGGACTCATCATGCTCATCGGCCTAGCGGCGAAGAACGGCATTCTCATCGTCGAGTTCATCAACCAGCTTCGGGATGAAGGCATGGAGTTCCGCGAGGCCATTCTTACCGCCAGCGAGCAACGTTTGCGCCCCATTGTGATGACCGCGCTTGCCACCGTCATGGGAGCCTTGCCACTGATGCTCGGCCATGGGGCAGGGTATGAGACGCGCATGGTGGTGGGCGTGGTCATCGTGTTTGGCGTTTCACTCGCCACCATCGTTACGTTGTTCCTCGTTCCCATGGTTTATGCCCTCATCGCACGTCACACCGGCTCCCCTCTTGATGTGAGCCGCAAACTTGAATCTGCCCTGACCGGGGAGGAGCCGAAGCCCAAATCAAAATACCCCGCGCTGCTGCACCTGCTGCTGTTGACCTTCCTCCTGCTGCCTTCCTGCAATCTCGCGCCGACATACCTCGTGCCGCAACCCAAGCTGCCCATCGAGTTCAAAACCAGCGGTCCCTGGCGCACCGCGAAACCTCGTGATGATGCCCACAAAGGGCACTGGTGGAGCTTGTTCGGTGACGCCCGTCTCAACGCCCTCATGCAGCAGGCTGAGCCGGGCAGTCCGACCCTCGAACTCGCCGCGCATCGCGTCACCGAAGCTAAAGCGCTCGCGCGTGCGGATCGCGCCAATCTTTTCCCGTTTCTCACCCTGAACAGCTCGGCCTCGCGTAATCGAGGTTCTAGCAACATGCAGTTTCAATTCGCGGGAGGTCGTACGCGAACGGTGCTCGGCAGCACGCTTGATTTCGACTATGAGCTCGACTTCTGGGGCAGGCTCCGCAACCAAAGCAGCGCAGGTCGTGCCAGAGTTGAGGCCACGCAGTCGGACTATCAAAATGCGCTGCTCGGTCTGCAAAGTGAGTTGGCGATGAACTACTTCGCGCTGCGTGCGCAAGACGCGCAGATCGCCTTGCTCAAGCGCACGGTTGCTCTGCGCAAAAAGACCGTCGATCTCGCCCGCACCCGCTTCGCGCAGGGAGACATCGCTCAAATGGATGTCGCGCAGGCTGAAACGGACATGGCAGCGACAGAAGCCGAGGCCATAGGCCTGGAGAAGCGTCGCGCGGAGTTGGAGCATGCCATTGCCCTGCTGCTCGGCACCACCCCTTCGCAGTTCAATCAACCCGCGCATGAGATCAGCGGTGCTCCGCCTTCCATTCCTAGCAGCGTGCCGAGTGATCTGCTCGAACGCCGTCCAGACATCGCCGCCGCAGAGCGCCAGATGGCCGCTTTGAATGCCGAGATCGGCGTGGCCAAGGCCGCGTTGTTTCCCAGTGTGAGTCTTGGCCTCAGCGGTGGCACGCAGACGAGTTATTTCTGGAAACTGGCCGACGCACCGAGCCGTGTGTGGGGCTTGGGACCCGCCGCCATTGAATGGCCGCTGCTGCGCGGCGGTGGCGTACGCGCAAACATCGAAGCCACCCAAGCGCGTTACGATCAATCCGCCGCCAGTTACAAAAACACTGTCCTCAGCGCCGTGCGTGATGCCGAGGATGCCTTGAGCGCACTTTCCATCCTCCAACGCCAGTCAGCCGCGCAGGACGTCACCGTTGCCTCTGCCAGCAAAGCACTCGAACTGGCCCAAAAGCGCTACGACTCCGGCCTCGTGGCCTACTACGAAGTGCTGGATGCGCAGCGCACCATGCTCCGCTCTGAACAAGAAGCCACCCGCATCCAGGGTGAGCGCTTCCTTGCCGCGGTGCTGCTCATCAAGGCACTGGGCGGAGGCTGGTGAGTTCTTTGAAGGTGTGGGTTTGGTAGCCTCAAATTCCAATCAAGGAAGGGAAGCGCTCGGGTTTCATCTGTTGGCTCACAAATTTCACGAGAATTTGTCGATTTTTCAGATGCTGAACCAGAAAGTCCTCCTGAAAACGCTGAGGTAGCTTCTGATTTTTTTTCGCGACTCACTGAAAAACGACGGTTTGCATCTGAATTGTCGGCCTTTGCATCTTAAGAATCTGATTTTAAAAAAGCAGAAGACTGTATTTTCTCTGAAAATTCGAGGATGAATGATGGAAAATATAGAGGTTAACCTGAGCAAATAGCCTGCCTATAATGCGAATCTTCGGTTAATAAAATATAAGAAAAAGATTGTGTAAATAAATCAGCAGGATTAAATATGGGGTAACCCAAGAACACAAGCAAACCAAAGTTGAAGATGCCTAATTGGGATGAGCCAGGAGTCAGATAAGATGATCGCCGCACCTACGACGAGGTTCTTAACCAGGAGAAAAAGATCACAACCATGTTCGATATCGTCCTTGATTTACGCGGTCTGACCGGGCCGGAACTGATCCAGCGTGCGAAAAACATCGCCGCTGGAGTTACCTCAGAGGCGGTCTTTGCCCCGCTCGCAGCGGATGTCACCGCTCTCAATACCATGATCACCAGTGCGGAGGCGCTGCAGGCTGCCAAAGCCACCAGGGAGGCCGCTTATCGCAACGCCGTCGCCGCATGTGATGATTCGGATGATGAAATCGCGGCAGCCCTGAGGGTGATCGGTAGCAAGGTCGGCACCACTGCCACGACTGAGGCGCAGATCACTGCTGCCAAGCTGCGAGTTAAAGGTAAGCCCGCCCCCAAACCCGTGCCCGGCCAAGTCAGCAACGTGGTTCTGTCCTTTGGGGATGAGGAAGGCGAACTTGACGCCTTCTGGGACGGCGTGGATGCCGCCGACTGGTATCAAAGCCGCTGGACTGCCGACGATCCCAGCAGTCCCACCGCCAAGTGGCACATGCTCAGCACTGTCAAAAAAAGCAGCCTCAATCTGAGCGCTTTGCCCAGCGGCCAGAAAATCTGGTTCCAAGTCCAAGCCGCCAACGCCCGAGGCCAAGGCCCCTGGAGCGACCCAGCCTGCAAGCGCGTGCCATGATTTAAATTTTCCCAACCTCTAGACGCCTTGATTTTATGCCTGACTCACCCAAAACAATTCTGCTGGCTGGAGCGATCGGCGGTGCGGCCCCAGCGCTGCTAACTTTAGCGTTGAACTATATCGGCAAGGCCAGGACAATCGATGTCAGTGATCTGCCGTTCTATCTCATTGGCACACTGATCTTGTCAGTACTTGGGGCTGCTGTTGTCTGGGGATTCGAAGAAGAGAACCGCAGGAAGGCGATCATGCTCGGTATCAGTATTCCAGCCTTGCTGAGTGCAGGAATTAAAAGTGCGCCAGACCAAAAGGGGGGCAATGAGCTCAGTGCGCTGTTCGATTTCTCGCTGATTCCCAGCGCCTACGCACAGGGGGTGGTGCCGAGTCCTAGTCCGGTTGCAGCGCCGCAAGCTTCGGTGCCTGGGCGCACGATTGAGCTCTCGACAGGTGCTGCTCCCAATGATTACACGGCAGTGCTTCTCAACAGCGAGGGAAAGGAAATCCTGAGTTCGGGACTCCAGGGGCAGAAATTCCTGTCCATCCCCCTCCCGGAAGATGCCAGCAGTGTGTATTTCAAATCGGGTGATGCTAGTACGCAAAAATTTCCATTGAGTTCAAAGCCAGGTGTCGCGACCGCTTTTGAAATCGACATCAAGACCAAGCGAAAGCTGGGGTTTCTCCAAGCTTTTGGCGCCAAGCCTGAGGTCGAAAGCACCATTGATGCGGAAAAAAGAGAAGTGACGCCGCCAGCTCCAGGTACAGAAGGTTGGATTTTTCTTGGCAAGAGAACGGGTAACGCGTGGGAAACTTTGTACGCCAAGCTGCCATCTCAAGAGGTGCCAGCGGCCAATACCAAGGCCACGGTGACTTTTCCTCTACGCTTACGTTCCTCACCAGGCAGTGACCACCAACTGATAGGTGTGCTTCCTGCTGGCCACAGCTTCACCATTTTAGAAACCAAGAGCGACGATCAAAAGACTTATTGGGCCAAGGTCAAGTCAGGCCTCTAAACACACGATCCATCACTTGATTGCCCATCATGAAAAACGCCTTTCTCATCACCAATCGGAACGTGACTGGCAATGGACCCGGCGACAGCCTTGTCAAGACGCTGGCATACTTCACCGCGCCCGTTAGCAAAAAACTGAGCGACTGGTCTTCATGGACAAAAATCACAGGCGCGGAGTTCCGGGATCAATTGATGACTGACACGGAGGCATTTCCCATGCTGGACGCCGAGCACAATGAGGCGGAGCGGCATCTTTCTCTGTTCATTCACGGTTATAACAACTCCTGGGATGAAGCGGCACAGCGCTATCAGCAATTGATCAAAACGCTCTACACGGGCAAAGACCCGCTGGGTGTGCTGGTGCTCGTTTCCTGGCCTTCGAATGGCAGCGTTGCAGGCTATCTGCCGGACCGGGAGGATGCGCGGGAGGGTGCCATCATACTCTCGGAACTGTTTGTGAAACTGCATGATCATGTCAGGAGCATGCAGATTCTTGCGAGCAAAACCAATGATCCCAGCAAGCTCTGCCGCGCGAAGATTTCCGTGATCGCCCATAGCATGGGCAATTATGTGATGCAGAAGGCGCTGGCGGTCACTTCCAAGCGCCTAAACAACCCGTCCCTCATCACCTTGATCCACCAATTGGTGATGGTCTCTGCGGACGTGGACAACGACATCTTTCAGCGTGACCAACCCGAAGACAGCGATGGCCAGCTCATGACCAACCTCTGCTATCGCATCACCGCTCCTTACTCAGGTCTAGACAATGTGTTGGGGGCCTCCGCTGGATTGAAGCACTTCGGCACCCGTCGCCTTGGCCGCAGCGGTCTTGCTGATCGCGAGGCAAAGAAGGTGCATGACAATGTTTGGGACCATGACGTGAGTGATTTGATTCGTGACGCCAAACAATACCACTCTGGCCTATTTGAAACCAAACTGGGGCTCCAGTTTCTGGAGCGAGTGCTCAGAGGTGTAGATCGCAAACACATCGTTTAATCCACCCATGAACCAGACTGCACTATCCTCTTTCATGATGATTGAGACCAAGGTGTTCCTTTGGGGGACCTTTGGCTTGCTGATTTGGCAAATTTTCATCGGGAAAATCAAGCTTCGCGGTCTGCTGCGAGATAAGGAGCGCGGACTGCCGATGAGTCCTGCGCGGGTGCAGGCTCTTGCAAGCACATTGGGAGTGGCGCTTTACCTGCTGACACAAACGGCAGCACCTACGAGCGAGACCAAAGGCGCACAAGCTGACTCTAAGCGATCAATGCCATCCATCCCGGACGAAGCGCTGCTCCTGATTGGCGGAAGCCAGATGCTCTACCTGACGATGAAGGCGGGAGCAACTGCGGGCCGATTGGTTTAAAAAGATCTCAACCTCAAACCATGCACCATGAAGAATCCATTGATCCCCCTTCTTTTGGTGGCCGCAGCCATCTTGGGTCTTGTGCTTTATCTGGCGAACCAGCAGGGAACCCTTGCGATGATGCAACTCACGGTGGGCTGGATGCTCACTCTGCTGATCGGTGTGGCCGGTTTGACCATTCTTTGGCAAATTTGGATTGGCAAAATCGACATGTCACATCTGTTTAGCGAAGGAGCGGACGGTCAGGCCAGTTTCTCGCGGTTTCAGTTTTTCATCTTCACCTTTGTGATCGCCATGTGCCTGTTCCTGGTGGTCATAGGGGATGGCAAGGAGCCGAAATTCACCGAGATACCCTCGAGTGTGCTCATGCTGCTGGGCATCAGCTCCGGCTCATATCTTGTGGCAAAGGGGATTGCTGAGAAAGACGAGACTGGCAAGGGTTCTGATGATCCCAATGGGGTGGTGCCGACTCCCGAGGCTGCGCTGAAAATCGTGCGTGACGAAGCTGCCACACAACTCGCTGCGCTTGGCGCCGAAAAGCCCGATGAGGATGCCAGCACCAAACGGCTGCGTATGACTTTGAAAAAGATACAGACAGCCAGTGGAGTGGTCGGTTGAGTGCTCCAATCTAAAAGTTAGCCCACTGCTTATCCGCCCAACAAACCAGCGACAATGATGTTCACTGTGCAGCCATCCATTGATTCATGAAAAATACCTTGATGAAACAACCCATTGACTCACGAAAAATATCTTTAGCAATGGGTCTTAGCACTCTTGTGGCCGTCTTGCTTTCGGGATGTGTTGTGGGAGAAGCCATCAATTATGCGAGCCATGCAGGCAGCGGTTATTTCGAAGGCAAGAACAAGCAACGACAAGTTGAGCGAATGGCTCGAGATTGGTGCCTCACAGTGCGCGGTAGCCAGGTCATTCCCGTTTATCCTTTGGATGAAGATGTACAGCCTGGCGATGTCTATATCGTGGATACTCCGATTGACAAACTCAAGAGCTACTGGAACCGGCTGGGCTATCTGCCGATTGACCACCGCTTCGGGCGTATTCCGGTGAAAGGTTACAAAGATTATTACAACGGCGGATACGGCGTGACTGAAACTGCCAACGTGCCCCGCCATTGGCAATTTCCGAAAGGTTCGACCTGGATGGATGAAAGCGGTGCAGGGTCTGATGTTCCCCTCACGGAAGCAAATGCCGCCTCTGCCAAAACAAGCGATAAAACCAAGGACTTACTCAAGACCGCATGGCCGATGGCACCGCGTGCGGGGTTTCCTTCACAGACCATCCGTATCAAGAAAGGCGAAGGTTTCAACGCCGCCCTGCCCGTGCAAGGCGTTCCGGTGGCGCTCGGTGCCCTGGGAGCGCGTGAAGCCGTGGCCACCATCACACTTAGCGACGCTTACACCTACGGGGTGGATGAAGCCTCGCTCCGCAATGATCTGGAAACTTGGTCGCAGACACCCGCTGCCAGCCGCTACCTGGAGGATTATGCCACTAGCAAACCACCTCAACGTGGACTCTTGGCCTCGAAGAACTTTGCCTCGAAGAATCAAGGCAACCGTTATGTGCGCGTCGTCACGCGTGTGTATTTGGTGCGTGGCGTGAATATCAGCATCTCAAACACCGGCGCCTCCTCCTGGAAGCTCAGTGGCGGGGAGCCCAAAGATGCCACCACCGCCGCCGACAACCTGCTGCTCAATGATTCGAAGGATGAAGAAAAACTGCTCAAATCAATGGCGGGCGGGTTTGCTTCTCAAACTCTGAAAACGGATGCCGTCGCCGTGACTCCCGGCCCCACCGGTATCACGACCGTCACCACGCAAACTAAGAGTGCTGACGGTTCGGTGACGAATACCACCACCTCTAACCAACCTAATGAGATCCTGCCGGAACTGGCACCAGCCAAAAAACAGTTGGATCTCATCGATCAGCAGCTTGCTTTGGAAGAGCAACGGGACGCATTGGCAGGCAGGGAGGCTGCACTGAATGCAAGCAAAATGAAGAGGGAGTTCGAAAATGCCGCTACTCTCTCCGCTTTCTCCCGCAGTTCGATGAAGGATGCCTTCGGCGGCTATCAACTTCCAGGCGGCACGCTGCGTGTCACTTCCGCAACCCACCGCAGCATTTCGATGAATGAGACGTTCACTCGACCGCTTGTGATCGGTTATCACGCTCTTGAATTCGCCATTCTGGAGGATGGCACTCTCAGTCGCCATCCCGTCTCCACCTTTGCCCGCCTTGATCAGGGGGTGGAACCTATGCAGGAGATTCCGACCTATTTATATGACGACGTCAATCGGGTGGTTCAGCGTTGGTACTTGGCAAGCACGGCGAACCAAAAAACGCTTCAGCGCTGGATGACGGCCCGCAAGATGAATCCTCTCGACGCTCCCGACCTCATGGTTGGAGACCAACACCGCAAGCTGCTCATGCAATTTGCCCGGGAAAAAAACATTCGATAACAACCGAAGTCAAAACCCATGAAGAAAAAAATAGGTCCACTGACAACCGAGGCTGACGCCGAACTGACGGCCGCCACTTTCCGCGCCACAGGCTACAGCACCGTGATAGAAAAGGAGGCTAAGGGCTGGTATGTCATCGCCACGTTGGCCGCTGTCAAAAAGGCGGCCAAAAAGCGGACGTCTAAATCGGCACCTGCCCAGTTTAACAAGCAACCGCGCTCCTTCGACGTGAGGCCTGACCGTTACGACGTGCGTGACCGCACCTACCAGCCGAAGCTGGTCAATCTGCCGCCGATCTATCCGACTCCGGCACTCACCAAAACCTTGCTCCCCGCTTACAAGAATCTTGTGCTGGATCAGGGGACTGAAGGTGCATGCACAGGCTTCGGACTTGCCGCGATGATCAACTACCTGCGTTTCCGTCAGGCGTTTTTTCCAGATCCCGCGACCGGAAAATCGCCAAAGAAACCCGCTCTGCCACACAAGGTCAGTCCGCGCATGCTCTACGCGCACGCCCGCCTCTACGATGAGTGGCCTGGCGAGGATTATGATGGATCGAGTTGCCGCGGTGCCATGAAAGGCTGGCACCGGCACGGAGTGTGCTTGGAAAAAACATGGCCGTATCTCCAGAAGGGGAAATCTGTGCAGCCGGGCAAACCCAAGGCAAACTGGGCCGTCGAGGCAGCGGAAATCGCACTCGGCTCCTACTACCGCGTGGAAACCGATGACATCACGGCCATGCAAAGCGCCATCCATGAGGTCGGTGCCCTGTATGCCAGCGCAGATGTGCATGGCGGCTGGGATCTGGCAGGAGAGCCGGAATGGGTGGGCTACCTGCCTGTCATCGCCTGGAAGTCGGGAACGGAACCCAATGGCGGTCACGCCTTTGCGCTCGTGGGCTACAATCCGCGCGGCTTCATCGTGCAGAACTCCTGGAATCATACCTGGGGTTACAACGGCTTCGCGCTGCTCACTTACGAGGACTGGTTGGCGAACGCCACCGACGCATGGGTGGCCACCATGGGCGTGCCCGTTTGCTGCGGTGCGGTTCCCACCAACTATTCCTCACAGGCGTTCAATCGGGTCTCCGCCACCTTTTTACGCGCAGGAAAAGCGGGTGCGCCAGCCTCCACCATCTGGTCAGAGGATGAAGCGCGCAGCCATGCGCTGGTACTCGGCAATGACGGCGTCCTGCTGCGTGGCTCCGCCGCGTATGATGCTGCCAGCTTTGTGGACGAGGTGCTCATGGAGAACTTGCGCGCCTGGCTCAAGGTCAAAACCAACCGCAAAATCGCCATCTACGCCCATGGCGGTCTTAATCACGAAGAGGATGCCATTCAGCGCATCCGCGTGATGGCGCCGAACTTCAAGGCGAACGGCATCTTTCCCATCTTCATTGTGTGGAAGACGGGTTGGAAGGAGAGCCTGCTCGACATCGGTGTTGACATGCTGAATAAATTTTTACCCGTCGATTTCCTGCCCAGCCAGGGGCACGGACTCGGCGCATGGCTTAAAGACAAGGTCTGCGAGGGTGCCGACTACACGGTGGAGACCACGCTCGGCTTCCTGGGCAAATCACTCTGGCGGCAGATGAAACAAAACGCCGTGGCCTCCGGCGACGCCGGACGCGGTGGCGACATTCTTGCCTTGGCGCTCAGCAAGCTGAAAAAACAGTTCCCCACTGCGGAAGTGCATCTCATCGGTCACTCCGCAGGCTCGATCTGGCATGGTCATTGGCTCTCCACGCTGCGGCGGCTCGCTCCTTCCGCGTCCGTGGCATCCTGTCACCTGTATGCTGCAGCCTGCACGGTCCCCTTTGCCAACGAACACTATGGCAAGGCCATCAAAGCGAAATTTCTGCCAGGCAGTAACCTGTGGATTCACAATCTCAGCGAGGAAGCTGAACGTGCCGACAACGTGGGCGGCTTCTACGGCAAATCGTTGCTCTACTTCGTCAGCCGCGCCTGCGAAGAAGCGCACAAGACTCCCATTCTTGGCATGGAAGCCATCTGGAACGACAAGCTCAAAGACGACGGCGTCTTCCATGAAGACTTTGAGAAGGACGTCGGGGACTGGCTTGACCTCGTGAAGAAAGAGTCCATTCCCGCTCCCATCCACAAGCAAGCCAACGAATCCGTCAATGACGGCAGGCTAAAAAACCCGCCCAGCCACGGTGGCTTTGACAACGACATCGCGATCATCACCCGCACCCTCAACCGCATCCTCGGCCAGGCTGATGATGCCACGCTGCCCCGTCCGGTGACTTCGCTGGCTGGATTCTAAAGAACTCCAGCCGCGTGGCATCCATGCCCTTGAGCTTTTTGAATTCAACCCAAACACCAACGTACCACACCCAAGCATTATGAGAGTCCTGCGCAGAAGCCTGAAAGGCGACGACATCAAACAATGGCAGCTCTTCCTGCATGGACAGGGCTTTATCTTCACCTCAGCGCGTGACGGCATCTTCGGTCCCGAAACCGAAAAACTTACCCGTGCTTTTCAAAAAGCACATAAACTCAGAGACGACGGGATCGTGGGCAACGCATCATTCGGTGTCGCCATGCAACTTGGCTTCGAAGCTGTGGATTTCACCGCAGAGCCCGAGGCCAAATATCCTGCGGAACCGAATTTCGAAGCCATCGTCGGTTCTGCGGGACGCCAGGCGATCTTTGGACCTCTCAAGTTTGTGGGTGCACCTGGAGGCGATTTTGGCAAAGAGTCCATCCGCATCACCAATGACTTCGAGGCGGCCAAAGTCGTCCGTGTGCCCGTGCCCGAGTTGATTGGGATCAAAGGAGCTGGCACCAGCGGAAAGGCGCGCTTCCATCGCCTCGGTGCGCTGCAACTTCAGGGATTGTGGGCCGCATGGGGTCGCAAGGGGCTGCTGAAGCATATTCTCACCTGGGACGGTTCCTTCGCCGCACGTTTCATTCGCTGCAGCACCAGCAGCCTTAGCAATCACGCTTTCGCGACGGCCTTCGACATCAATGCCGATGAAAACCCGCTAGGAGCTGAGCCAGCACTTCCCGGCGAAAAGGGATGCGTTTTCGAACTCGTGCCTGTCGCCCACAAGTTCGGCTTCTACTGGGGTGGTCACTTCTCCCGAAGGGACGGGATGCATTTCGAGATCGCCAAAGTCATGACGGACGCCGAGGTGGCCAAGGTGCTCGCCAAATTCTAGCCCGCCAACCCAAACCACGCCCAAATACCACCGCACAGCCATGAGCACACCCCGCGTCAAAAAGATTCAGACGATCCTCGGCACGCAGCCCGACGGCATCTGGGGACCCAAATCGCAGAAAGCCCTCAACGCTGAAATTGGGAGGACTTCTGGGCAAGGGAACCCCACACTGGCCAAAATTCAGAAGCTGCTAGGAGTCAAGGCCGACGGATTCTGGGGGGCTGTCTCCCAACAAGCGCTCAACGATGAACTCGATGGAGACGGGAGTGCCACGATCGGAAGTGGAGGCACCGGATTCAAGGCGGAGGCCTCCAGTTTTGCGGACCCGGCGGATGTGAAGGCATTTGAAAAGTGCAAGACCACAGGGAAGACCGATCAAGCGTGTTTCAAAGTGGGCGACAACGGCATTGGACAATTCGGGAAGATCACAGCGCAGACCCACACGCCGATGGTGGCGATTCACAAAGACGACATGATTGCGAAATGGGGGGGCGTCAATGCCGCAGCGCACCGGGTAGTCAACGTCACCATCAACGGCAAGACCATCCAAGCCGCAGTCGAAGACCGTCTGGGCGTCGCGGGACGGATCGATCTTAACCCGGCGGCAGCGCAGCAACTGGGTTTAAATCCGCCGTTCCTTGTGAAAAACTGTATTTGGAGTTGGGCTTAAGGCAGTCCACTCACCTCAAAACCTGAGCAGGCGCTTGGACTCTTCCAAGGCGAATTTGGCATCGGTGAAGGGCTGCCAACTGATGTCGAGCCAGCGGAGTTTATTGGCGGAGTCGATGAGGAGGGTGGCGTGGAGGGTTTCCTTCTCGAAATCGTCGTAAGCACGGACCGCTTTGAATGAGGCAAGGCTGCTGTCGCACAGGATGGGGAAGGGGAGGGGTTGATCTTTTTTGAGAGAAAGTTTCTCGCGGATTTTTCCAGCGACTTGTGTTGGTTCCAAAGTCACGGCGACGAGTTGAATGCCGGCTTTGTCGAATTCGGCGGCGGCTTTGGAGAAGGCCTGGATCTGCTCCACGCAGTGGCCGCAGTCGTGGCCGAGGTAGAATATGAACAAGGTCGGTTTCTTGGAAATGAAGTCGGTGCTTTTGACGGTCTTGTTGTCAAGGGTGAGCGCCTCAAACACCGGAGCCGCTGGCGGATGCCAGTGAACCGGGCCGAGATTTTCAATGGAGGGACGCGTGCCGCTGTCGGTGCGTTTGGGAGTGGCAGCAGGCCAGTCGCCGGCGATGGCGAACGTTTTGGCGAGCGTATCGAGACGTTTGGCGACGGGCAGGTCGCGATCCATCGCAAAGGCAAGCTTGCGGGTCTCTTCAAAGGCTTTTTTGGCGTCTTCGGTTTTGCCGCAGGTGTGCAGGACCTCGGTTTTTGCCGCAAGACCAGCGAGGTCTTGGGTGAAATTCTTGGTGAGATCGAAGGCCTTGGTTTTGTCGTCGAGTT
The DNA here is from genome assembly GCA_026397635.1 of Verrucomicrobiota bacterium. Lineage (GTDB taxonomy): Bacteria > Verrucomicrobiota > Verrucomicrobiia > Verrucomicrobiales > Verrucomicrobiaceae > Prosthecobacter. Next base: position 30,168 of record JAPLUL010000034.1, read on the forward strand.
TGAGCCAGTAACTGGCTAGGCGTTCTTTGGGAACGTCGGTGTCTTTGAGAGCTTCCAGCAGCTTGTTTTGATGGGCTTGGGACTTTTTGGCGTCGAGAAGAGCAGCGAGAGCCTTCAATTCGGCGATGGCGTTGTTTTTGGCCTTTAACTCGGGCTTTTCAGTGGGCTTGGAAGGTTTGTCGGACTTCGCCTTGGCCGTGGAGTCTGCTTTTTTGGCCTCGACCGGCTTGTTTGGCAGTTTGACGGCTTCGAGTTCTTTGAGCACAGCGGCAATGAGCTTGGCATCGTTTTGATGATAAGCAGCGAGGCCCGCGGCACGCAGACGGGTAACATCATGCGAAGGTTGTCCGGCTGGGGTGGCGGTGAAGGCCTTCAAGTCGTCCCACAGCTCCCATTTGATGAGGGTTTCGATCAAGCGTGTTCGGCCGTAGCTACTGGAGGTGCTCTGCTTGTCGAGGGTGTTGTGAGTGGGGTGACGCGGGATGCCGATGAGACTACGGGCAAGGCCGCTGGCATCCTTGGCGCGACCGAGGTCGTTGTAGGTGCGCACGAGCCATTCTTCGTTGTGCGCGTAGTTGTGGATCTGGTCCGGCAGAATGAAGCTGCGGATCATGTAGGCGTGATCGACGCGCGTGCTGGCCTCCTGCTGCCAGGCGGCGTCATCGGGGCGCTTCAGCTTGGAAAAAGTGTGGCCTGGCATGTGCCACATGTGGGCGATGCTGGGCGCGGCCTGGCCGCATTGAGCGCCTGAGGCGAGGGCGCGGATGGGTTTGCTCTGATCCCACAGGTGGATGCGGTAGTGATGGGCGGGATGATTGGGCGATGCGGCGAAAATTTGATCGAGCAACGCATCGACGGCCTGGTTGCTGGAGATGGGAGCCTCGGTGCGGGAGAACCAGATGCGCCAGACGAGAAAGGCTTTGGCTTCGATGTCCTTGGGGTCGTCTTGCACGAGGTTTTCGAGGTCGCGGATGCAGTCGAGGCTGCGCTGCTTTTTGTCGCGCTTGTCGTCCTTGTAGAGTGTCTCCAGCATGCCGATCCACTGGTTCTCGCGGGCATTGGCCTTGTCCTTGAGCTTCACGGCCTTTTCGGTGAAGGCCTTGGCGCGCTTCTCGGTGTTCACGTTCGCCATCGCCATGCCCCAGTAGGCCATGGC
>JAPLUL010000134.1:0-72958 GCA_026397635.1 Verrucomicrobiota bacterium
CCAGTCGCCCTACGGGCTCCTTGCATTGCGTGCACGCAGCAGCAACACTGAACGCCTAACCCTCGGTGTCATCACTTCTGAGGCAACGATCCCTTCCTCCCGCGCCCTCCCCGGTGTCATTTACTTTTGAGGCAACAAGTCAGGCCATATTCCAAGCCTGCGGCGAGATCCACAGGAATGGTATGCATGGAGAATTTAAAGGAATTGGGGAGGCACATCACCTTCACCCTACCTCCTTGCCTGAGTTGATTACTGACGGCACGATGAATTCGATTATTGACGGCCCTGCCTCCGCCATACTGATAGCCGTACAATCTTTTATCGAATTGCTTCCTGCTGTGACCTATATAAACCACACTTTCATCTTCTTCGTTTGTAAAAAAGATGAACGCATAGAGAATGTTTGCAGCGTTTTTGTTCTGAGTGATTGAAAATTCCCAAGACTCACCAGAAATTTTGGGCGTGGCCGATTCAATAAAGCCAAGGTTAATCAGGAGCTCTTTAGGATTCATTAACATTTGCATACTTTTGGTATTCTTTTTTATCAGATGTTCGTTGTGCCGTGAAAAATAACCATAAACCAAAACCGTAGTCAATTTAATTTAGTGCGAAAGCCAAAGGCTGAAAATGCAGGAATCTCGAATGTCGCGCCTCTAAACCCTGTTTACTGACTTAAGAGTGAATTCACCGTTGCCCGGTGCATCATGAGATAGGCCGATAAATGGTGAGTGGCGAAAACAATGACTATATCGTCCTTTCCACAATTGAAACCGTTCCTCAAACCGGTTGGTTTAGTGAAAAGGCTTCAGAAAAATACAAAGCACAATCGATGATGTTATCCTTGATCCCTGTTCTTGCGGCTTGGCAAAGGCCAGCAAGGCAATCCATCTGGTATCCAGTGATCCGCATTGATGGCGTCTCCTTTTCGGAAATCAGAGCAGACTGAAGTCGGTCGAGAGCCTGGAGGAGTCGGTTTTGCCATTCAGAAAGATCTCCCTGCCCATCAATGCGTTCGAGGCAGATGCGCAGCAGATCCACCACCGCTTTTTCAGCGGCGGATGGTTCATTCAAAGCCTGGAACTCATGATCGGTCGGCATGTTCGAGCTCACGTCTGGGAGAGCGGGGTATGGCATGGCTTCAAAAACGGAAGAGTAGGAATGAGGCTTGCTGCACGGATGATTCGATCACGATTCGATGAGCGATTTTTCTCCCCCACCTAGCAAGATGAGCTCGATGTTCCCATCACGAAGCCGTTTCCCATAACGCACTGACACCACTTCATGGGTGAAGTGGTTCGTGACAAAAAAGAACTTATGCTGGGCTTCTTTTTCTTCAAGCTTTTCGAAGTCCTTGATAAAAGTTGCTTTTTGGTTCGCCCCTAAACCACGTCGATTCCGCTCATAGGGAACGGTGGTTTTAATCTCGCCGATGATGCGTTCGCTGCTTGATGTTAAAACCTCGACATCCAGTCCAGGAGCCCCTTGAGGCTTTGCCGCAGCATCAAATGCAGGTATCTCGAATCGCCTTTGTAGGAATTGTCGGGCCAACACACAGGCAATGAGCGATCCGTCGTTGGCCAAGTTTCCTTGAGTCTCCTGAACTTGCTCCACCGCCGTTTTGAGTCTGCGGAGATCAAGGTTTTCGTCCAAGGGACATGAATCAAGGAAGTCACGAAGCTCGCACAACTTTTTTGCCGTTGTTTTCAAGGCCTCGCTTTCGTTCTGAGTGAGTTTGGTTGTATTCGTCAAGGGTTTCATGCTGATTCGCTGATTGCGGTGATTGTTTGCTGTGCTGACGTCTTGGACGCATGCCCAGTCCAATGTGCCCAGATCATGACCATGGCGGCAGTGTCCAGTTCGCAGTATTGCTTCAATAGCGTCTCCCGGTTCTTGCGGTATGGTTCATCAACGCCGCCCAGGAAGATCAGTTCTTGATAAACACGGATGGCTCCAGTGCCTTCTCTCACGACGTCGTCCTCTGCTTCATCCTCGCCGCCTAATGGCAGAGCTGGCAAGGCCTTGTAAGGATCCATCACAGATTCTCCTGACTCGGTCTTTTGGTATTTCTTGAACCATGGGTGCCTGCTCAGTGCCTCCGATTGACCCCAAACGGCGGGAAGCACGGCTTTGATCGACATGCTCCCGCGCATGCTTGGATGAAAGTAATGCTTCGTAGTGAGCTTGTAGAGATCGCGGATACGCGGCGGGTTAGGGCGCTTTCCATCGGCAACAGTGGGGCCAAGCAAATGATCAAGCCAAGCGGCCAATTCTTGAAGTTCTTCCACGGTCTCAAAACCGGAGACTTGGAGAGCTTGGCGCTGGTCCGTTTGAATCCATGACTCGATCTGCCGAAAAATCATGTTCAAGGTCGTCTTCTCATAGTCAGACCAGACAAAGAGGGTGCCAGTGTCTCCGATGCACTCCCTTAACTTGCGGACAAACGTGAAATTAGGAAAGGCACTCTGGGTGTTGAGCCACTCCCGATGCCTCAGTTCACCGTGTTCATCCAGCGTATGACAGCTCCATTGAAATGCCACACGCTCGTAAGGTCGTAAGCCGGCATGGTGAGGAAGAACCACATCACAGGCTTCGAAATCCATAAAGTGAAAGGGATATCCAGGCTCTTTGGCAAAAGAAGCCAGTTCCTTTCGCAGAGCCTCCGGCAGATGCTCGGAGCCGCCGTCAGCCGAATGCTCCCACTGGATCAGGCGCCGCTCCAGCCGCTTTCCGGAGAGGCCTAACTGTTCCTCTTTCAAATCAAGCAAGGACGCCTTCCGCTGGGATAACAGCACTGGCACGGGGTCATCAAAGGTTGAGGTCCCAATCTGGGTGACGCTGTAGAGGTCCATGATATGTGGGTTGGCGGATGCCAGATCCCCCCAACATTCGGCATAGCCATGGGGAATTTTTTCTTTGCTTGGAGGGAAACGGTATTCGCATTTGCGGCACACCTTGTAGAGATCGGGAATCGAGGCCGAAGGACGCGTCATGCATCCGTTTTCATCGAGCAACTCAGCCAGCTCCCCTGCACGATGCCTGACTTCCTTCATGAGAAGTCGCGTAACATGATCCACCTCGCAATGGGCCAGAATTTGGGTTCCTACGAGGTCTTGCTGGTTGCCTGAATATCGGATCTCAGGCCGCGCCTTGGGATCCGTTTTCGATAGCTCAATGTGAAAAAGTCCTCTTGTTTCAGATGCTCTGACCGTTTGCCCTTTATTCACGACCCATAGCCATGGCTTCACATGAAATTCTGGGAAAGCCAGCGACAACACATGCTGCTGATAAGCCACATCAAGCAGATAAGGCTTCCACTTCGAAATAATTTCTCCTTTATCTGTTAAAAAGGACGCATGTTCATTTCCGTCGATGGACGACGACTTCACCTCAATCAGGTGCAGAACGTTTCCCTCACGTCGTAGGATATCGATTCTGGCATAGTATTTACCCGCCAGCGCCGCAGCCTCAAAGAGCACAACATTCTCGTCCGCCATCAGAAGCTCCTTTGTTCGATCAAAGGCAGACTGGGGATTGACCTCTTGAGTCAGATCAAGGCCACCCGGGAATTGAGCTTTGGCAATGAACTCCACCATGAAGCCTGAATCTGACAGGAATTTCATGTAGTCGTTGTCTTGCAGGTTCGTTGGGTAGCGATTTTTGCGGTAGTAGAGCTTGGTGGTGCACTCAAACGCGTTCTTGAAGTCGGTTTTGGTAAGGTAAGGAGAGGGCATGAACATTGGGCTTACATGAATAGGACAAACAACCAGATCAGCACGGCGACTACGATCACCGCACACACAAACCAGCAAGGCATCAGGATCAATCCCCAGCCCACCGTGAATTCTCCGGTGAGCTTGAGGATGATCAAAAGCCCTTGAATAGCCGCAAGGGCGACGGCGGAAAAGATGAGGAGTAGGTAAGGCATGTGTTAACCCTCCAGATCAAGCCGCGAGGGCGTATTGGTTGCGTGTGACTGCGTTTCTTCGGAGGAGATAATCAAAGGAACGATTTCCAACTTCCTGGACCTTTTCCGACACTTTCACACCACCCAACAACTCACCGTTGAACATGATCCTGAATGTCGAATCCGGATTCCAGTTCACCAGTTCTCCCCTCGTTCCCTCGGTTCGAATCAATTCCCGAAACCGAGAAAGAATCCCTCCGAGTTTGTTTTCTCCTACCAGAACAGCAGAGTCGGATACCTGAGGAATCATCCCCCAGAAGGAATCCTTCTTGGACATCTCCACAATTTCCTTGGTTCCAGATTCCAAGAGAAGATTCCCAAACTTGACCCAGTGAGTGACCAGTTTGAGCTGAACCGTGACCTCCATGATGATTTCCTTGAGTTCATCCCAATCCTTCCGGATCAGTGCACGATGTTTCTTCTGTTTGTTCTTCATCAGAAGAGGGTTCCTTTCACCGAGAATCTCTTTCTGAACCTCCGGTTGATCCACATACTTCATGCATTGGTAAAAGTGTTCCGAACTTGGGAACACCACACCGGGCACTTCCAATGAGTACTCCATTGACATGTTGGAGAAGCCACCGAAGGCTTCCTTGGTTTTGGAGAACGTCACACAGTCTTTGATATTGATAGTCTTTGTCATGGGCGAACATTGCCGCGTGTAGAGTGACAAATCTTGGCACTGTGTTTAAAAAATGATTTTTTTTCATCTCCTACGCAACGCGGTGTCCGCGTTCGGGACCTTCCATTAGACAACCTCATCTTCTTGAGGGATGGGTTCGAGGTACAGACCTTCTAAAAAAGTGTTGTCTTCATCTAGCCAGGACTCAGATTGGTCTATGTCAGGGGCTCTGGATGAGCGGGTTGCTTCCGTGCTGTTTTCTCTAGATTCGTTGTGTTGGAGCGTATTCATCATGCTAATTTTGAATGATACACCCAATACGATGCCAAATGCTGGACCTTCCATTTGCTGGACAGTTCAGCGTAAAGTGTCCGTTTTTGGCACTGTGGAGAACCGATGATAGCAAGGGTTTTTCCCGAACCAGACCGTGCATTCACCTTTGATGCCTGACCATCCGACATCCCAATACAAGTGGCCCAGCAAAGTGCTGCGTTACAAGATCTCATGTCCCTTTCAGCGCATGCTCGTGGTCAAACATGAGGCACAGATCGACTGGAGCAGACACCGCATTGAGAGTGCCGAGGCACTCGACAGCTTTTTGCGCGAGGTCATGCTGCCGGGCCTCAAGGACTGCATCACGCCCGACCATCCGAAGAGCCATTACTGCAAGAGCATCCACCTAGAACGCATGCTGGCCAATCCCGCCCAGCACATTAATCAGGCAAAGCAAATCCGGCAGTGTGATGGGGATGAGGCTGCCAGGCAGTTCCTGCTGGGACACATCAACCAGCACAAGAAAGAGCATTTTGAGGGCTGGTGGCGCTACCTCATGGAGGAAAACCCTCTTTATGCACAGCACCCGGCCTTTCAGTATCTGGTGCTCAGGCCGGTGCTGGAAAGCTCCACAGCCAAGGACACACGTGCACCGCTGCCGGTGGATGCGGAGGCACTGGCGCATCTTTTTGAGCGTATGCAAACGGGTCGTGTGGCACCGGGGACGAAGTTGCTCTCTTTGCTCAGCGAGATCATGGCCTTTGGGGCCAATTTGGCAGGCGATGGGAAGCGCCCTTCTTTTGGCACGGACTGCCGCTGGGTGGTGGTAAAAAAAGACGATGCTAATGCCGCCAACCGCGTGGCGGCGCTCAGTCAGGGCAGCGGGTGGTGCGTGGCGTCGTCAAGGATGGCTGCATTCTACCTTCGGTCTTCGGATTTCCACCTACTATTGGAGGGAGGACGCGCTAAGGTAGCGCTTCGTTTCAGTGGGTATAAGGCAGTGGAAGTGCAGGGTCAAGGCAATGGAGATCCGGGACCGTGGTGGCCGCGGATCCTGCTTTACTGCGCCGCACGCGGCGCTCAAGTGTCTTACCGTCAAGATGTCGCACGCCAACAGGCGAAAAGCATCCGGCGGGAACTTGGGGCAACACAAAAGACAGCAAAGCAGTTGGGTGACTTGCTCAAGGCGCAGCCGGCCAAGGTTCATCTACTCGCTATTTCCGAGGAATGGGATGATGCCTCAAGACTGGTGGTGAAGGAGGCTTGGCTGGCCTGTGTGCGTGCAGATCCGTTGTGTGGTGGTCTGCTGCCGGACTGGATGGAGAACGATCCCGCCGTGAAGGAGACTACTCTGGAGGCCTGGGTCGCGCTGGTGCGCAGTGATCCCTTGAGTTATGCCGCCAGACGTGGAACTCTGGCCCAAGATCCCAGAATCCTAGCAGCGCTGAAAATCGGCTGGATGGCGCTGCTAAAACATGATGTTACTCAGTGGAATCAATGCCCTGATTTTTTGAAAAAAGACGAGGAAATCATTCATGCGCGAAAAATTGGCTGGATCAAGGTGCTAAAACGTCGGAGCAGCATGTGGAACCAATGTCCCGATCTTTTGAAGAAAGACGAGGAAGTCATTAGTGCCTTAAAAAATGGCTGGATCAAGGTGCTAAAACGTGAGCGCTACATGTGGGAGCGATGCCCCAGTTTTTTGAAGAAGGACTTAGAGATTATTCAAGCACTCAAGGTAGGCTGGATACATTTTTACAAAGAAGGTCGGCGAACTTGGGGATGGCCTGAATTCCCTGAAATATTGCTGCATGACGTCGAAATGATTGAATCATGTAAAGCTATCTGGATTGAGCATCTCAAGAATGATATAACCCAGTGGAAGTGGCGTGAATGCCCTGATTTTCTGATGCAAGACTTAGAGATAATTAATGCGCACAAGATTGCCTGGGAGTCAGATCTCGAGAGTCGTTTCACAGATTGGAATCACTGCCCTGGTTTTCTCTGGCAAGAGTTCAGCCAAGATGCTGAATTCATGCAAAAATTCCAAGAGGACGTCATTATTCGCATTCAAGATAATGTCAATCTGTGGAATCAATGTCCTGGATTCTTGAAAAAGAATAATCATGTCATCCAGACACTTAGAATTGGATGGATGGAACGGCTTAAACATAATGCCACGGATTTACAATGGAATGAATGCCCTGAATTTCTGAAAGAGGATTTTAGAAAGAACCGTGAATTCATTCAAATTGTTAGAACGAATTGGATCGAGCTACTACAAAGTGAAGCTACCCTGTGGAACCAATGTCCGGACTTCATTCAGCAGGAGTTAAAACAGGATTACAGTTTTATATCCGCATTCAAGAACGGCTGGATTGAGCGACTTAAACTTGATGTTGATCAGTGGTCTCTGTGTCCTGAAATACTACGTGAACAAGCCGAAGTTAAAAATGCATTCGTCCAAGGTGAAATCAAATGGGCACGTTCACAAAGTAAAGACCGTCAGGCGCTATGGATTCAGCGATTGGTTGAGCGAAGCTTAATTCAACCAGAAGATTTACCCACGGATATGCAACCGCTGCTGGGCCGATACCAGCTTATATCCAAACAAAAAACTCTCACTTTACCAAACGACCCGCTGCCGGCCTTTGTAACTGCTTGCTTCAATGCCCTGCTGCTTGAACCTCAGGCCACATTGCCCATCGTGAAATGTTGGAAGTACTCGCCCAGAATTGAACTCGCGCGTTGTGCCAAAGCGTTGGTCGCGTTGAAGGAGAAGCCATGGAACTTTATTGCCCTTTCGGCTGAACAACAGTCGCATCCGCTGATACAGGAATCTGCGGTTGATGGATGGGTTGACTTTGTCACAAAAAATCCCTGCTTCCAGCCGGAGGTCCCCGACTCACTTCGCGGGCACCAAAAAATCCAAACCATGCTCGAAACGCTGCGAAAGGATGAACAGGCAAAGCATGCCGCACAAATCCTTGAGAGGGTGAAAACACACTCTGGACTCAGTGATGATGAGATGTCCGTCCTGAAACTGCCAACTAAGGAAAAACAAACTTGGAAGCGGGTCACTGCACTGCGTCTGAAGCACTGGAAAAAGCAGCTGAAGGCCGACGCACGCGTCTGGGAAAAGGTGCCACAGAGCCTGCAGCAGTACGAAGACCTCTTGAAGCTTATGCGCGAGGGCATCGGCCCGCAAATCCGCCAAAACCCAGCCCTCTGGAAACAATTGCCAGCCTGCTATCAGAACGACTCTTGTCTGCAGCGTGTCTATCGCTTCGCTACGCACTCTTGATTGCCTAACACAGACCCCCTTCAACTCTCTTAATTCTCAGGACTTGCTTTGTAAACGTCACAGTAACGACTGTGGGATCGAGCTTGGAGAGGGGGAAACGGGGGCAGCGTGCAACGGCTTGACGGATGCAAGAGCATTCTGCCTTCGCACCCTTTGTCAGCCAGTGGTAGCCTGACTTTCTTAACTTCATTTCTCCTGGGCTTGGGTGGCTTTAGCTTTGGAGCGGAGACGGGGGGGAGGAGAGTGGCGAGGTCTCAAAATTTGACGGCTACAAATGCGGACGCTTCGTTGCCTGATGACAGATTTCGTTGACTGTCACCGGTAACGGCGCTGAAGCCGAGGGTGAGGTTTCGGTTGATGCGGGCGGAGAGGGTGTAGCGCAGGGAAAAATGATTCTCTCCACCCCTCAAATCAGCAACGTGGGCGTAGTTCCCTGCGACACTTGAAACGAGCCACTCCCGATGATGGTAAAACACTTGGAGGAACGATGTGTGGAGTGGGTGACCGTTGCCGGCGGATTCACGCCCCCAGTCGGTGGTGAGATCTGACTCCGCCAGCAGGGTCCATTTTTCATTGAGGCCCCAGCGCAGGAAGATGCCAGAACGAGAGCGGTCTGATGGTTCAGACCAGCCCAGTAGGCCCTGCAACCCGACGACAAAGCTGTCTCTGACATAGTATTCAAACATGAACCCGGTGCCGTATTCCCGCGCCGTGGTGATGTTTTCATCAAAAGAAGGGGCGAAAAGAAACGCTGAGGCAAGCCAGCGCTTCCTCCAGGTAAAGTATTTGAGCTGGGTCGGGTAGTCGTAAATCCCGTTTCGATTCAGTGCGAGGTAGTAACTGGTCACATCGTCGAGTTGGAGTCCAAGGGGAAGGTAGTCACGTCCGATGGAGAGTTCACTGCCGCCCTGCCCACTTTCATTTTTCAAGCGATAGTCGAGGGTCAGCTTCTTCAAGAAAAATGAGTCGCCGCCAAGCAAAGCGGTATCAGAGCCGAGGCCGATGTCCTTGAGCCCTGAATCGAGGAACCCCAGCTCGGAGTTGATGCGGAGCCGACTTTCAGAGCCAAGAAAGAGGATTTGCCGGTAAATGGCAGCTAAAGTGCGGTCCGATTGGTCGGATGAAAGATTGCGTTTGAAGCGTGTCGTGGTGGTGAAATCGGCCAGTACATTGCCAAACTTCCCTTTCCACTTGGCTTCACTGTATTTGGGATCAATGAGGATCCCGAGTAACACTCCAGTAGCGTCTGTTTGAGACAGACTTTGTTCCCTATCAACACTCCGGCCCAGCCCATTGAGCAAACCACGGCCTTGGACTGCGACATGGCAAGAGCGACAATCTGGGTAATCAAAACTCACCATGCGAGGGTGAGCCTGAATGCTTGCCTCAAGCCAAAGGAAAGCCCCAGTGCCAGTGAGCCACACGACCAGGGACCGACATAAGCACTCCATCAAGTGCCTGATAAAACATGGCTTTTGACGGAGCGGGGCGTGTGGGCTCTCGACCTGGCGCAGGGATGAGTGTGAGTGGCAGGATGCCATGAGTGAATTGGCAGACAAAGGTCGCCTCTTTTTTGAGGGGAGGTTTTTTGATGAAGCGGTTGTATGGGGCATGACCTCCCGAAGACTTGCATGAGTTTCTCTCTTATCTTTTCACCCCCTGTGTGAAGGCAACAAGTCCATTTCTCGCAACCGCGAGGGGGCGGGATGCGCCGCGCGATGGGCCCCCCCTGGCACGCCGGGCCTGCCCAGTCCCAGCATGGCGATGCCGCGATACTCGGCGCCCGCCGGCTGCGCCGCCTCCATCATCAACCATCTTGGGCTTTACCGCCCCTGTGCCACCTTCAACAACTTTTCTCCTGCCGCGTGCAATGTCTCCACCTGCTTGGCGAAGTGGAAGCGGATGAAGCGATGCTCGGGTTCACGGAAGAAGCTGGAACCGGGGACGCCGGCGACGCCGATCTCGCGCACGAACCACTCGGCGGCTTCGGTGTCGGTTTGGAAGCCAAGTGATGAGATGTCGAGCAGGACGTAGTAGGCACCCTGCGGTTCGGTGAAGGGCAGGCCGGTGGCGCGGAGGTGATTGAGGAAGACATCGCGCTTCGCGGTGTAGAGATCACGCAGTCCGTGGTAGTAGCTGTCTGGCAGCTCCAGACCGGCGATGGCGGCCTCTTGCAGCGGTGCGGCGGCACCCACGGTGAGGAAGTCATGCACTTTGCGCGCCTGCGCGATGATGTGTGGCGCGGCCTGCACATACCCAAGCCGCCAGCCGGTGATGGAGTAGGTTTTGGAGAGCGAATTGCACACGATCACGCGTTCCGAGGCTCCGGGCAGCGAGTGCATGTAAACGTGCTCCTGCGGCGCATAGACGATGTGCTCGTAAGGCTCGTCGGTGATGACGAAGGCGTCGTGTTTTTCGGCGAGATCGAGGATCGTTTGGAGTTCGGCACGCGTGAAGACTTTGCCGGTCGGATTCGATGGATTGCAAACGATGATGGCTTTGGCACCCTGACCGAAAGCGCGGGCGAGTTCTTCAGGATCGAAGCCAAAGTGCGGCGGACGCAGCGGGACGTAGATCGGTTCCGCGCCAGACAAGATCGCGTCGGCGGCGTAGTTCTCGTAGAAAGGCGAGAAGACGATCACTTTGTCCCCTGGCTCGCAGCAGGTCATCATGGCGCACATCATCGCCTCTGTACTGCCGCAGGTGACGACGAGGTTTTGATCAGGATCGACCGGGGTGCCGGAGAAATGCGTGATCTTCCTTGCCAGCGCCTGCCGGAAACGCGGTGCACCCCAGGTGACGGCGTATTGATGAAACGGACCACGAGTGGCACGTTCAAGCGCCGTGAGCAGTTCTTCCGGCGGATTAAAGTCGGGGAAGCCTTGGGAAAGATTGATCGCGCCATGTTGGTTCGAGAGGCGCGTCATCCCCCGGATGACGGATTCGGTGAAGGCATGGAGTCGGCGTGAAGTCGCGGGCATGCTTGCGCATTTGGCGAGATGCCGCGAGGCTGCAAGGGTGTCACCAAAATGTTTCATTATCGCACTCTTGCCGCTGGGCATGCCGGTCCAGGCGGTCGAGAACTGGCATTACCTCGACAACGGCGAGGTCCGGCTCGGCGTGAACCTAAAGGCCGGGGCCTGCATCGGTTGGTTTTCGAAATCGGGAACGCAGGAGAACCTGCTCAACGCCTACGACGTGGGCCGCTATGTGCAGCAGTCGTATTATGGCGATGAGGACGGCAGCGCCTGGAACGGCAAGCCGTGGCGCTACAATCCGGTGCAGGGCGGGAGCTGGAAAAACGAGCCTGCGGAGGTCGTGGCGACGAAATCTGATGCGACGAGCTTCTACGCGAAGACCCAACCGCGGCACTGGGCCACCGGAGCCTTCACGCCCGAATGCATCATGGAGGAATGGCTGCGGCTGGATGGCGGACTGGCTCGATTGAAGTTCAAGATGACTTACACGGGCACGCAAGAGCACAAGCCGAGGCACCAGGAGCTTCCCGCGTTGTTTGTGACGCCCAAACTCGACACGCTGGTGTTTATGGGCGCCGACACGAAGCTCACACGCCAACAACCCGGTTTTCCGAACGAATACTTTAAGGTCAGCGAGCCGTGGTGCGCGTGGGTGGATTCAAAGGACCATGGCATCGGCCTGTCCATGCCGCACACGTCACAAATCACCTGCTACCGCGTGCGAAACGGCAACCAGGGCGATTGCAGCTACCTCGCGCCGATCCAGACCTTCTCACTCAAGCCTGGACTGGTGTTTGAATACGAGGTCGTTCTCATGATCGGTCACCTGGAGCAAATACGCGCGGCGTTTGCGAAGATGAAGTGACTCATTCTGACATGTCCGACGAACCCCATCCCCCACAACTCAAAGACTGGTTCGATGAAGCTCGCTTTCGGGCCATCGGCCGCGAACTCGCCGCGCTCGCGCCGAAGTTTGACGAGGAAGTTTTTCTAAAGCTCGTGCTTGGCGGGTTGTCGGAGCGTTCGTTGATGCAACGCCTGCACCAATGCGCCGTTGCCGTGGATGCGGCACTGCCGGGTTCGTTTCAGCAGAAGGTGCGTGTGCTGCGAAAGCTCGCACCGAAGCTCGGGCATGAGTTTGTCTGCATTTTCCTCTGCGACTTTGTTGCCACCTTTGGCCGCGGTGATTTCGACTTTTCCATGGAGGCGCTGCGCTTTTTCACGGTGTTCGGTTCCGCCGAGTTTGCGGTGAGGCCGTTCATCCTCGCCGATCAGGAGCGTGCTTTCAAAACGCTGCGCGTGTGGGCTACGGATCCCGATGAGAAAGTCCGCCGCCTCGCCAGCGAGGGTTCGCGGCCACGTTTGCCGTGGGGCATGCGGTTGCAGGCGCTGGTGCGTGATCCAGCACCCACAGGCGCAATTCTTGAAGCGTTGAAGGATGACCATTCGCTGTTTGTGCGGCGTTCGGTGGCGAATCACCTCAACGACATCACGAAAGATCATCCTGAGTTTGTTTTGCAGCTTCTCGGAGCCTGGGATCTGGAACGCGCGCACTTGCGCTGGATCGCCAAGCACGCCTGCCGCACGCTGATCAAGCGCGGGCATCCACGGGCGCTGAGGCTGTTCGGGTTTGGCAAACAAGCCGATATCACAGCCTCACTGCAAGCTGCTCCACAAGGTCTTGCTCTCGGTGACAGGCTGACGCTCACAGCAGCGATCACCTCCACCAGTCGCAAAGCACAACGGCTGGCGGTAGATTACGTCGTGCATTACATGAAGGCGCGTGGCGTGAGCGCTGAGAAGGTCTTCAAATGGACCGAGGTCGATCTGCCAGCAAACGGCACTCTCGAGTTGAGCAAGAGTCAGGTGATCCGTGATTTCACCACGCGGAAGCATCATCCCGGTAGGCATCGTGTTGAGCTGCAGATCAACGGTCAGCGCGTGGCAGAGTCGGCGTTTGTGCTGGGATAAAATAAAACCGCCAGCCGGTTTCAACCGGATGGCGGCTTCAGAAAAACGATGGCGTGAGGGCTTACTTCGTCGCTGATTTGGCCTGCGCCTGACTTTCAGCGGAGAGCTTGGCGAGCGGGAAAATGTGCGTGGTTCCTGTGTCGGGGAATTTCAGCAGGACGCTGTCGCCTTGCAGGCCCATGAAGTGGGCGTCCTTGGTTCTGCCGTCGCTGGTGGTCCACTTCAGCAGCGGTCCGTCGCCACCTGCGGCGGGGGCGGCGGCTGTGGGAGTGGCAGCAGGTGCCGCACTGCCTGCGGCGAGGGCGGCTCCTTCGGTGATCCAGGTTTTGAGCGTGGTCACTTCAGCGTCGCTGAGGCGGTTTTTGCCATCCGGGGGCATGACGTCGGTGTCATCATCCGGCAGGGTGCAACTGATGAAGAGGGTGCTTTTCATCGGCTCGCCGGGGATGATGTGTTTTCCAGCGCCGATCTGCTCGGTGATCTTGTTGTCATCGAGTGCCAGCTTGCCTTTGACCTTTTTGGTCACGCTATGGCAGGCGTAGCATTTGTTGCGGAAGATCGGGGCGATCTGGGTCCGGTAATCGACGGCGGAGGCTGTGCTCGTGAGCACAACGAGGGCGAGAAGAAGGCGGTGGGTCATGGCAGTGATCTAGGAAACGATCAAAAAAGCGTTTTGCCTAGCTAATTTTGCGAAGGGCTTGGAAACGCTGTTGGGGCGGGCTGCGAGCCATAGGTCAATGACATCGCCAATGCGATTCTACATAAAACCGATAGACTTTATTGATAACAACTCTTGCCGCAGCTTGCTTTCATGGCATTTTAGTCCAGTCTGCCGCCCCCCATTCCACGTCCACCCATTTTTATGAGCAAAGCCTCCGTCGAAGACATCAAACTCGCCTCCGCAGGCCTCCGCGGACAACTCGCTGAGCAATTCGCTGATACCAGCACGCCGAATATCCCGGACGACTCGAACATCCTGCTCAAGCACCACGGCTCTTATCAACAGGACGACCGCGATGTCCGCGCCGAGCGCAGCAAGGCCAAGCAGGAGAAGGCCTGGAGCTTCATGATCCGCAGCAAGATGCCCGGCGGCCGCATCACCGCGAAGCAGTGGATGATCCACGACGATCTTTGCACCAAAGCCTTCGGCAACATGCGCCTCACGAACCGTCAGGGCATCCAGCTTCATGGCGTGCTCAAAGGCGGCCTGAAGGAAGTCATCCATAATGTCTGCCACAGCGGTCTTTCCACCATGGGTGCCTGCGGCGACGTCGTGCGCAACACCATGGGCCCTGCCGCGCCGATCAAGGACACTGTGCATGCCGACACGCAAAAGCTCACCGAAGAGATCAGCCAGCGCTTCCTCTGGCGCTCCTCGGCCTATGCCGACATCTGGCTCGATGGCGAAAAGGTCGATCCCGAGTGGATCAAAGACCCCGAGGTCAACCCGGCCGTGCGCGAGGTCACGAAGGCGACCGAAGGCGACGATCCCATCTACGGCCAGCTTTACCTGCCGCGTAAATTCAAGATCGGCGTCGCCATCCAGCCCTGCAATGACGTGGATGTCTATTCGCAGGATTTGGGCCTCGTGCCGCATGTCGTGGACGGTGAAGTCGAAGGCTACACCCTCGTCGTCGGCGGCGGCTTTGGCATGAGCCACGGCCAGCTCAGTACACGTCCTTTCCTCGGCCAGCCGCTGCTCTACGCCAAGCGTGCCAACGTCGTCGATGTCGTCGAGGCCATCGTCACTACTCAGCGTGACCACGGCAACCGCGTCGAGCGCAAAAATGCCCGCATGAAGTACACCGTGCAGACCATGGGCATCGACGGCTTCCGCGCCGAAGTCGTGCGTCGCTTGCCCGGCATCGAAACCTTCCCCGCCAAAGAACTGAAATTCGTCAGCGTCGAGGACAACCTCGGCTGGCACGAGCAGGGCGATGGCAAACTCTACTGCGCCGTCCATGTCAGCATGGGCCGCATCGTGGACCGTGAAGACGGCCCGCACTACCGCAGCGCTTTCACTGAGCTGTGCCAGACGCTCGACCTGCCCCTCATCGTCACGCCGAACACCAACCTCATCATCGCCGACATCGCTCCTGAGCAAAAAGACGCCGTCGATGCCATCCTTGCCAAGCACGGTGTCGTCCATAGCGACGGCATGACCCGCGCTCGTAAGGTCGCCCACGCCTGCGTCGCCCTGCCGACCTGCGGCCTGGCCCTCAGCGAATCCGAGCGCGTCCTGCCCGGCTTCATGGACAAGATCGACGCAACACTGCGCGAACTCGGTCTCGAAGACGAGCCGATCCTCTTCCGCATGACCGGCTGCCCGAACGGCTGCGGTCGCCCCTACAACGCCGATTTCGGCTTCGTCGGCCGCTCGCCAAATAAGTACGCCATGTTCGTTGGCGGCAGCATCCGTGGGAACCGCCTCGCTGGTCTCGAATACAAATCCGTCCTCGGTGAAGACGTGCCCGTCAAGGTCCGCGCCCTGCTCGAAGCCTTCAAAGCCGAGCGCAAGAATGGCGAGATCTTCGCCGATTGGTTCGCCCGCGCCCGCACTCTGGGCGAGGCCCCTACACCCGAGCAATTCCACATCGAACTCGCTGAACGCGCTGCCAAGCTCGCCGGTGAGAAGGTGGGAGCCGCTGAATAGGTTCAGATTCCGATCTTAAAATCAACGCATCGCCGCACTTGTGGCGGGCGTTTCTTTAGGCCACAGATTCCTCCATGTCCCTCCAGACCTACCACTTCCTCCATCTCATCGGCCTGATCTTTGTCTTCATCGGCTTCGGCGGCCTGCTCTCCAGCGAAGGGGCGAAGAAGGCCATGATGTGGCACGGCATCGGCCTCGTCATCAGCCTCGTCTCCGGCTTCGGCATGCTGGCGAAGATGGGCATCATGGGCGCGATGCCCACCTGGGTGTGGATCAAAATCGCGCTGTGGCTGGTGCTCGGTTTCCTGCCGATCCTCGCCAAGCGCCGCGTTCTCGCCGCGCCCCTCGTGGTGCTGATCGCCGCAGTGATCGGAGGCGTGCTGGGCTACATTGGCTACTTCAAGCCGGTGTTTTAAGCCCCCAGCGCCTTGCTTTTTTCCGTTGCGGCACGCACGGCCTGGATCAGGGCGTTGCGCAAGCCGTGCTGCTCCAGCTTTTCCAGACCCGCGATCGTGGTGCCGCCGGGACTGGTGACTTCATCGCGCAAAGCGGCGGGATGCTTGCCACTGAGCAGCACCATTTCGGCGGCTCCGGCGACGGTTTGCGCGGCGAGACGCACGGCGGCGGCTCGTGGCAGGCCCATCAGTACGCCGCCATCGGCCAGCGCTTCGATCACCGTGTAAATATAAGCCGGGCCGCTGCCGGAAAGACCGGTGACGGCATCGAGCAGCTTTTCCGAGACCTCATCCGCCGTGCCGACGGCACCAAGGATCTTCGTGGCGAGCGCGGCGTCCTTCGCGTTCGCCTTGCTGCCACGCGCAAACGCGGCCGCGCCGACGCCGACAAGCGCGGGCGTGTTTGGCATGCTGCGGATGACGCGCTGCTTATCCCCCAGCCACGTCTCCAACTGCGCGAGCGAGACCCCCGCTGCGATGCTGAGATAAAGCCGCGAGCCTTTGACCTCGGCCAGCCCGGCGCACAGCGCCTGCATGTCTCCTGGCTTCACGGCCAGAATGATCACGTCCGAGGACGCCGCGACCTCGGCGGGCGTCCCGGTGATGCATTTGCAGGTGAGGCATTTGCGCAGGCCGTTCACCGCCTCGGGCATCACATCACTGAGCGCCACATGGAGGCTGCCTTTGCCAAGCGCCTGCTCCACACCCCGCAGCAGTGCGCCGCCCATTTTTCCACAACCGATGAGTCCGAGTTTCAACATGCCGCGACTGTGCGGCGGAGATGACATTCCGCAAGCGCGTCAATCTTCCCTTGCACAACGCCGGGGATTTTTGCCATGCTCAGACAAATCACCGGCCCCCAATGCCCGACGACCACTTTCATCCCGAAAAACTCCTGGCTGGAGGCCCTGCGGCCAAGGTGTATCGCGGCGTCGAGACGGCCACGGGCCGCAAAGTGCTGCTCAAGGCGCTGCTGCATGAGGATGAAACGCCGAACGCGCTGGACCGTGAGCGCTTGCAGCTCCTCGCGCCGGCGCTCATGCAGTTCCGGCACCCGCAGATCGCCGGACTCATCACGATGCTGCCCACGGAGGATGAGTTCGCGCTGATCTACGACTTCATGCCCGGCATGAACGTTCGCGCCTTCGCCAATGAGCGCCAGACCTCGCCCGCCGACCTGCGGGCGCTCGCCGTGCAGCTCATGCACGCGCTGCTCGTTGGCGAGCAACTGCGCCAGCCGCACGGCGACCCGAAGCCGAGCAATCTCATCATCGCCGATCATCCCAGCGGCGGTTTGTTCATGCAGGTGCAGGACTGGGGCCTCTCGCTGGCTCGCAGCATTCATCCCACGGAAACGCTGTGGTTTCGCGCTCCGGAACTGCACGCCAGCAACCAGCCGACGAGCCAGAGTGATCTCTTCACCGCCGCCGCGAGTCTCTTCTGCCTCGCCACGAACTCCGCACCCGCGCAGGGAGAAGACGCGGACGATCTCATCCAGCAATGGCAGGCTTTCGACGCTGGCCCCGTGCTGGCGCACCTGCGGCCAGACCTTGATCCGCCGCTCAGGGACTGGCTCACTTGGCTGCTGCGGCCAGATCCACGTCAGCGCCCGCATTCCGTGGCCCAGGCGCTCGAAAGGCTCATGCCCACGCTGCACAGCGGCTTCATTTACATGCCGCAGCAGGCCCCGCAGATGGCCGCCGGCACGCAGACCACCCCGCTGACCTCAGTCGCGCATCCGAATGCGCCGAAACCAAAGCCCATCGTCTCCAAAGCCACCGCGGAGGCCGCGAAAGCGGCAGCACCCCCCCAAGCATCCGCTCCCGCGAAAAAATCATCTGCCGGTCGCCTTTTCGTCGCTGTGGCGCTCAATGGCATCGCCATCGCCCTCCTGGGCGGGTTGGCCTGGCCGCTGCTGCGTGAATGGGATTGGCAGTCCTGGTTGAAGCGCGGGGATGCCACCACCGCCACGGCGGCCTCCTCGCCCCCTGCCACCACCGCCTCTGCCGCGCCCTCCCAGCCGGAGGCTACACGTGTGAAGGGGCGCTACGTCCGCATTGAGCTGCCGGGCAAAGCGGCGCTCAATCTCGCCGAGGTGCAGGTCTTCAGCGATGGGGGCAACCTCGCCCTCAAAGGTGAGGCTAGCCAAAGTAGCACCTCCACCGGAGGCACGGCAGCCCTCGCCATCGACGGAAACACCGATGGCGACATGCCCAAAACCGCCAGCGTCTCCCACACCGATGGCCGCAAAACCAACCCCTGGTGGCAGCTCGATCTGGGCCAGGACATGCCGATTGAATCCATCGTGATCTGGAACCGCACCGATGGCGACTTCGGCGAGCGCACCCAGAACCTCACCGTGAAAATCCTCACCACTCACCAACGCGTCATCTGGGAAGAGAAAGGCATCGCGAAGCCTGATCCGCAGGTGAAAATCAGCGTGCAGGAATAACGCGGAAGTTGGGTGGCCTGCTGAAAAACACCATGCGGGCTGGGTCAGGAAGGCCAGGAGCACGTGATCGCGTTTGGGCGATGGATAAAGGGGAGTTTGGTCGCGAAGCGTCGCGGAGTGCGGTGGCAAAGGGGCAAGGCGCAAGCCTTTGCCCCGACGACACCGCTGTCGAGCGCCGGGAGAACGCTCTAGAGCCAAAGAACGCCGTCCGGCACGCGACAGCGGTGTCGCGCCTCAGCGCTTGCCACCGCATTGATTCGCTTCGCTCACCCTTCGGGCAGCACTTCGTGCGGTCTATCTCCGCTTCGCTTCGATTCCACGACGCTGGAACGACTATTCGAGTTCCACCTCGTAGTCGTCCGCGATTTGCCCCGAATTGAAGCGGTAAATCGTCTTCATCATCGCAGCCGGTGTTTCTGCTTCGAACCACGCGGCTGAGCACCATGGGTAGTCTTTCGCGTTGGTCACGACGCCATGACGCACGGGATTCTGATGCGTGTAAGCCAGACTCGCAAAGTAGCCGCGTGGCAGATCGAGCTTTGTTTCCCAGTAGTTGTGCCAGACTTTGCGCTCTGGCATTTTATCGGCGGCGTTGATCCACTTCGCCGTCTTTTCATGCAGATGACCGAACATCGCTGAGAGGTTTTCGGCGTTCCCCGGTGACTCCGCGACGAAGTGGTAATGGTTCGAAAACACCGCCCACGCTTCGAGTCGCCAGCCATAATCCGCACAAACGCGGAGAAGGCCGCGATGAAGCACATCGAGGCGTTCTCTCGTGCGAAAGTGGTGCGCTTTGAGATAAGTCGCTGCCGTGACGAAATAGGTCCCACGCTCCGTCAGCCGATGCGTCGGCGCATGCGGCCAAGCGATGGGTGGTGAGGTATTCATGCTGCCGAAACGTGTGCTCAGAATGGCTGCTTTCGATTATCGCGAAGCGTCGTGGAGTGCGGTGGCAGAGATGCCGGGGCCACCCGGCATCGACGACACCGCTGTCGAGCGCAGGAAGGATGTGCTGAGGCCAAGGTACACCGTCCGGCACGCGACAGCGGTGTCGCGCCTCAGCGCTTGCCACCGCACTCCACGACGCTGCCGCGAATCTCGGCGATCAATGATTAAACAAGAACGCTGGTGAGTTGATCAGGGCCCAGGCCAAGTCCTGTGCGGCGGTCAGGCGCTTGTTCGTGAGCTGTTTGGCGCTCAGATCGCTGTCGCGGCGGAGTTGGATGAGTTTGGGGTCGAGGATGATGGGGTTTTGGGCGTTCACGCGCTTCGTTTCCAACGCGATGAGCTGGGGATCAACGGGAAGGGGATTCTTTGCCACGGCGAGGAGCTTCTTCTGCGATTGGTAGTCGCGGAATTGGTTGAGGAAGTGGGCGGTGAGCGTCGCGGTTTGGGCGGGAGTGGGTTTGGGGGCCTTCAGGGCGGCGGCGACGTCGGCGGGGACGCCGAAGCGGATCGTCGGGCTGGTGGTGATCCAGAGGCGGAAGCGGCCGGGGTTGTATTTGCCGTTCTGGAAGTTGCTGGTCAGCTGGATGCTGAAACTGGTGCCGCCTTCGTTGCTGACGGGCTTCTCGAAGGAGAAGGTGGCCTCATGACGGAAGCCGCCTTCGGGGCTGACGGCCCAGCCCTTGTCGCGATTGCCTTTTTTGAGGGCTTCACCAATCGCGAAGCTGGCTTGCTCGAAGTCGGCTTTCGGGTTTTTGAGCGTTTGGGCCACAGCGGAGCCGCGTTTGCGTTTCGCGTCGGCGGCGTCGGTGGTGACGACGAATTCGCCGAGGACGAAATTGCCATCGGGGGCCAATCCGGGGCCGTTGGAGGGCAGGCGGTCGTCGGGAAGCATTTCGAGTTTGATGCCGGTGATGCCCTGGAGGTCGGTTTTGCCGAGGAGGAGGTAGTTTCCGGCGCTTTGCTTGCCATCGGGCAACGAAGTGGCGAGGAGGCTGCCATCCGGCAGGACTTCGATTTTTTCGACGCCACCGGCACGCTGGGCTTTGAGATCAAGCACATGCCACTCGGTGGTGAGATCGAGGTAGTTTTCCCATTTGGGCCGATTCATCGGCGCCGTGTCAAAAGTGGCCTTCACCTTGGCTTCGGCGGCTTGGATGGCGGTTTGGCGTGCAGCTTCCTTCTTCGCGTTTTCCGGGGCGATTTTGGCCTGGTAGGCCTTCAATTCGGCTTCTGCGGCTTGGATGGCGGTGAGGCGCACTTGTTCGGCTTTGGCGATGACGGGCTTCTGCTCGGCTTCTTTGGCCTGGGCGACGGCGGCGAGGGTTTTGTGCTCGGAATCGAGCCCGGCCATGCTTTCGAGCTCGGCGTCGATCTCCTTCGGCGTGGCGTGGCGATTGATGATGCGGATAAAGATGGCATCGACGAGCTGGCGGTCGTCTTTGATCTCATGGGTGAGTTTGGCGATGGCGTTGCCGGAATCGCTGATGGCATCGCCGACGGTGGGGCCGCTCATCAAAGCCATCACGGGGCCGAGATTGACGTCGTTGCTGCGTTCGCACTCGCAGACGCTTTCGCGAGCAGGGCGGCCGAAGTTGGTGAGGAAGCCGTCTTGCAGTTTGATCTGCGCATCGGCCAAAGCGGCGGCGCGGGTGCCTTTGGGCACGCCGGGGATGTTTGGCATGCTGCCGGTGACGGCGAAGACGCTGTCAAAGAGCACCTCGGCGGGCAGGCGGCGGGCCTTGGCGTGGCTGTAGTTCGTTTTGTCGTCCTCGTTCCACTTATTGGTGCTGAGGCTGAGATTGTAGGTGCGGCTGGTGGCCACGAGTTTCATCACGTGGCGCACGTTGAAGCCGCTCTGGATGAATTCGTTCGTGAGGTATTGCAGCAGTTCTGGATTGCTCGGCGGATTGCCGGCGCGGATGTCATCCAGCGGCTCGATGACACCGGTGCCGGTGAGGTAGCCCCAGATGCGGTTGGCGTAGCTCATGGCGAAGTAATCGTTCTCCGAACTGGTCATCCAGGTGGCAAACTGATCGCGGCGTGTGGTGGCTGTTTTGCTGACGAGTTCGGCATCGAAGGGCACTTTCGGTGTGACGGGCTGGTTGGTGCGCAGGTGCATCACGTCACCGTCTTTTTTGTCGCCGACGATTTCATACAGCGGCTTCGCGCCTTCGACGGCGCTGCCGCCGATGGTCGCTCCTTTGGCCTGTGGATCGCCTTTGAGGTCGATCTGGGCGAAGTAGGACGCGGTTTCGTAATACTGATCCATCGTCCATTTTTCGAAGGGATGGTCGTGGCACTTGTTGCAGTTGAATCGCGTGGCCAAAAACAGGTGTGTGGTGTTTTCGACGAGTTCCTCCGGTGTGCGCACGGTTTTGTAATACGAGGCGGCGGGGTTGTCTTTGTTGGAGCCCGTGGCGGTGATGACGCGGTAGGCAAAGCGGTCATACGGCGTGTTGTCGGTGACTTGCTGCTTGATCCAAGCCCGCAGGCTGATAGCGCCTTCGCTGCCGAGTGTTTTCGAGTTCACCTGGAGCATGTCGGCCCATTTGTTGGCCCAGTGTTCGACGAAGTCCGGATTGCCGATGAGCTTATCGACGACCTCGCCGCGCTTTGTGCGGGTGTCGCGTTGGTCGGCGATGAAGGCGGCGACTTCCTCGGGCTTCGGCGGCAGGCCGGTGAGGTCGAGATGGATGCGGCGGAGGAAGTCCTCGTCGCTGCATAGGCCGCTCGGTTCGATCTTCATGCGCTGCCATTTGGAGGCGACGAGTTCGTCGATCTTGTTCCAAGTCTCCGGCTGCTTCCACGCAAAGCCGGTGCGGTCACCCATCACCGTGATCGTCGTGGCGGCGTAAGCGCCCTCAAAGCGGGCGAGGATTGGTGCCTCACCGCGACGCAGGCTCGTCATGAGGCCTTTTTTGTCGGCTTCGATCACGTCGCCGTTGCCGCTGTCGAGAAAGGCCTCGGCGGTCACGTCTCTCACATAACCATCGGCATATCGGGCGATGACGCGAAGCTGCTGACGGCCGCCGATGCGCTCGATGACGGGATTTTTCGGCGACAGCTCGATGCTGGTGACGCGTGGTGTCTTCAGATCGACCTTCGCGCCCTGGCTGATCCACGCTTTGAGGGATTCATAGTAAAGCTCGCCCGGCACGGTGAGCTGGCCGCCTTCATGCGGCACGGCGCCGCTGGCTTTCAGCAGCATGAGCGAATGCTCCGGCGAGGCCACGTTTGCGCGGCGGCTGGCGAGTTCATCCGCATAAGCGAGCACGTCGTAAATCGGATCGTAACCGCGCAGCGAGAGCTTGAAGCCGGCCTTGCCGTCCTTCGCGCCGTGGCAGGTGCCTTGATTGCAACCGAGCTTCGATGTGATGGGCATGATGTCGCGGACGTAATCCGGCTTCAGCGCCAGATTCAGGCCGCTGACATTCGCGGGCACGCTGGCGGTGCGGCCCATGAAGCTGATGTTCACGGCGGTCGCGCCGTCTTTGTCCGGGCGCACCATGCCGCGTGAGTCGATCTGCAGCACGTCGGCCTTCGCGGCGGTGATTTTCGCCATGCGGGTGACGTCGGCACGCGTGCCGTCGCTCATCTTCGCGGTGATCAAAATTTGTGCATACTCGCTGGGCTTGCCGATCTTGATCGCGGTCGGTTCGACCTCAATGGAGGCCACCGTGGGACCAGGAGGCAGCGTTTCGACCTTGTCGTCTTTTTTGACATCGACGCGCACGGTGTCGTCCGCGATCACGTCGCTGGCGGCGAGGATTTTTTCTTTCACGAGCGGCACGGAGACGAATTCCTTCGCGATCTTGCCCGTAGCAGCGTCGATGAGGCGGATTTGACCATCCTGACCAGCCGCGGCGACCGTTTTGCCATCAGGTGAGAAGGTCACGCTGAAGATGCCACACGGCATGGCGGTGGTGCTGAGCTGTTTCACGTCCTTCGTGATGTAATCGTCGAGTTCCTTACCTTTGCCGCTCACGGTTTCGACGATCTTCTTTACCGCGTCGGGCATGGTGCTGTCGTAATCGCTGCTGTAGATGTTCACCGCGCCGGTTCCCTCAAACGAGGCACCTGCTGCGATGCGTTTGCCATCCGGCGCGAAATCGACGCCGAAGATGCGGCCCTGCATGATCGGGAACTTGCGGATGAGGTTCGCGTTGTCACCGATCTTGCGGACGGTGATGCGGTTCATGCGGTAAATTTGAGGAATGCCGTCCGTGCTGCCGATCAGGATTTCATCGCGCGTGGGATGTCTGGCGAGCGCCTGCACGCCGCCTTTGAGTGCGCCGGGTGTGATGGACGTGACGTTATCAACGAAACGCATCGTGGCGACTTCCGTGAGCTTCACGCTCATGTCACGGCCGCAGGAGACGACGTGCTTCCCATCCACGCCCCACACGGTGTCGAGCACCCAGTCGCTGTGACCGCCCATGAAGAGCGTTTCTTTGCCTGTGGTCGTGTCGATGGCGCGCACGGCATTGTCCCCGCAGCCAAACGCGAGCTGCTTGCCATCGGGCGACCAGCTCGCGCCGTAGATGGTGTCAAACGTGAGCGATTTGGACAGTTCGAGCTTCTTCGCTGCCACGTCCCAGATTTGGATCTCGCCCATGCGTGCCGGGCTGCCGCCGGTGACCGCGATCTTTTTGCCATCCGGCGACCAGGCGAGCTTCTGAATGCGCTCTGCGAGTCCCACCAGCCGAGCGACGATACCGCTGCCATCCGCTTTGTGAATCAAGACCTCATGATAACCCGCCACTGCGATCTGCGTGCCATCTGGCGAGTATTCGAGGGAGGTAACGGCCGGAGCCGTCACATACACCGGCGGATGCGCCATGTCATACTGCGCCTTGGCGGAAGCGGGTGTGTCATCCTTCGCGCCTTCAGTGATCCAGCGCTCGATCAGCGCGATCTGCGTCGCATGCAGCGCATCGGCCTTTTGCGGCATCTCCGCCTTGCCCTTTTCGTCGAGTTTGATCAGTTTGAGTAAATTCGACTCCGCCGCCTTGCCCGGCACCACGGCCACCGCCTCCTCGCCGCCCTTCAGCAAGGCCGCGAACTCCGTCATGATGTATTCGCCCTTCTTCTTCGCCGGCTGATGGCAGCCATTGCACTGCGCCTGGAAGATCGGCCGGATGTGCTTGTAGAACGACACCGGCTTGTTCGGGTCGATGCCCTCCTCTTTCTTCGGCATCTGCGCGAAGGCAGACGAAGACAAAACAAAGGCAGGAATGAGCAGACGCAGCTTCATAGGCATAAGGACAGGTTTGGAAGGCAAAAAAACGGTCGCGAGGGCACAATCCTTACGCGGGTCATGCCCAGGGCGGAATCGTCCATGCCACGAGGCGGGGATGGACGTTCAACCTCGGAAAACTTGCCGCCGGGAGCCCCCTCCCCATCATGTGTGACTCTGATGCCTTCCGAAACCCTCAGCACCCGACTCAGCCGCAGCGTCTCGGCGGATTTTTTCCGGCCGTTGGCGCGGCCTTCGGCGCCGGTGTATGTGGATTGTGCGGATCGGTTGATCGACGAAGCGGGTGAAGCAGGCAGGCTTTCGCAGCGGGAGACGATTGAGATCATCAAGGAAGTCATCGCGCGGCATCCGTTGTCGCTGCTGGCGGAGGATGAGGGTGCGGCGCTGCGGGATGCGCGGCAGCGGGCGGGGCAGTTTTTCAATCGCCTCATCGCCGCCGGTTGGCTGGAAGATCAGACGCTCGGGCTGCATGAGCGCTGGGCGGTCATCACGCCGGGGCTGCGGCCTCTCATGCGCATGCTGCGGGACCTGGCGGAGGATCGCGTGGCGGAGCTCAAAACGTTCGCAGACACGCTGCGCGGCCTTTGCCAGACGCTGGAGGAGCGTGGCGTGCTCGATCCGCAGATCCAGGCCCCCGACCAGCTCCGCTCGACCATCACGGACCTCACGCAGCGTCTGGAGCGTGCGATCGAGCAACTGCATGCGGTGGAAAAAATCGTCACCAGCTTTGAGCAGCGCCAAAGGCAGACCGCCACGGCCGCGGACACGCTGAATCTGCTCTATGAGGAGTTCGGCCAAGGGCAGCACATGGTTTGCTACGATGCGCTGCGTCGCGGCGGGTTGCTCACCCGCATCGAAAACGCCCGCAGCGCCGTCTCCGAGTGCCACGACGACCCGCTCATGCGCGAGCGCCTCGCCACCGGCCTGCGTGAGCACTACGGCTACGAGGACGGTGACGCCTACGACCACGCGGTGGCGGCACTCACACGCCTGGAGCGTGATCTCGGCGGCCTGAAACGCCGTGCGGAGGCCATCGACCTGCGCATGGCCGCCTTCAACCGCCTCAGCCAGCAACGTTACCGCTACCAGACGGAGCTGCGTGGGCGCAGACCAGAAATCATCAAAGCCTACTGCGACGCGCTCAATGCCGCGCACACCGGTGGCCGCTTCTCGGAGTTCTCCGGCCAACCTGCGGACTTCGCGCCGCGCTGTGTGGAGACGCGCTTCTTTTACGGCACCGAGTCGCTCTACAAACCGCGCCGCACGAAATCGCCCGTCGATCTGCGTTTCAGCGAAACCGGTGCCTCAAAACAAAGCGAGGACGAGGTGCTCGCTGCATGGAAGGAACGCCAGCGCCTCGCTCTCACACCGCAACGTGCCGGACGACTCGTGGCGAAGCTGCTGCCTGCGAAAGGCCGCACCACAAGCACCGAGGACATCACGCTCGAAACCACCGACGACCTGCTCGACCTGCTCGCCGCCGTCGCCTACGAGCACGCGCCCGCCCTCGCCGGCAAACGCGTCCGCTGGAGCGTGGACGGCCTGCGCCGCCGCAACGGCCTCGAACCGCACATTTTGGAGCACGACGAGATCGCCGGGCACCGCATGGAGCGGTTTGCGATCACAAGAGAGGCTTGAGCAAGTTGCACACCACGCCATCATCGCCCCCCCATGACCTCCACCACCTCCGATCCGCTCTGGCCGCGCTCCTTTTGGAGTGAGGTGCCGGATTCGGACCGGGCGGCGCTGCGGGAGGTGCTTGCGGAGTTGTTGGGGCGTGGCGTGCTGCTCGGCGATGAGGGCGGCGGGCGGGAGCTGTATCTGCTGGCCCGTGATCATTACCGCACGCAGGTGGAGGACTACCTCGCGCCGCTGGCGCTGGAGCTGATCGTCGATGAGGAGCATTCGCTGCTGCAGGCGAGGCCGCGCACGGAGTCCTGCCTGCTTTTGGGCCGTTTTGACAAGGATGAGACGCTCGTGCTGCTGGCGCTGTGGCGGCTTTACGATGATGAAATCAGCACCGGCAGCCAAGAGGCGGTCATCGTGACCGTGGACCAGCTCTGGGCCGCGCTGAAGGTGTACTTCGACAAGATCAGCACGCCGGAAAAATCGCAGATCGAGGCCTGCCTGGCCCGCATCCGCCGTCATCGCCTCATCCGCACGTTGAAGCCCGAGGGCATGACGCAGGCGGGTGAGATGCAGATCGAGATTTTGCCCTCGCTGGCCCGTGTGATCCCGTTTGATGACATCGCCGCGTGGCAGCAGCGCGTGGAGCTGCATCAGCCGGTCAAAGGCAGCACCGAAGACGGGGAGGTGGCCGCATGAGCGCTCCACGCATCACTTTGAGCCGCATCCTCGCGGTGAACTGGTATGGCTACCGGCAGTTCATCGACGTCTCCGGTCTCTCGCTCATCACCGGCGCCAATGGCAGCGGCAAGAGCGCTTTGCTTGATCTGATCCAGTTCGTCATGCTCGGCGAGCAGCAGAGCAAGTTCAACAAAGCCGCCGCCGGCGCGGGTAGCGGCCGCTCGCTGCGCGGCTACTGCCTGTGCGACACAAACACGACCGGCCGCGACGGTGCGGAGCGCTACCTGCGGCCCAGCAGCGTCACGCTGGCCGCGCTGGAGTTCACCTGGCCCGCGAAAGACGGCGAGGAGCCGCGCCGCGAGACCTGGGGCGCACGCATCGAGTATGAAAGCCCCACCGCGAAGCCTTCGACGATCTGGTTCCGCACCGGACGCCGCCTCGCCTGGCAGGATTTCCTCAACAGCGACGCCGGACCGCAGGCGATGCAATTTTTGCCCGAGGACGAATTCCGCACTCGCGTGAAGCGCGAGCTCGACGGCGACGTGTGGGACCGCCAGCAGACCTACCGCGATGAGATGGCGTTGCGCAGTCACCTCGGCTTCGACGCCGAGCAGATGGCGAAGACGCTGCCCCGCGCCATGGCCTTCGAGCCGGAGAGCAACTTCGAAAAATTCGTGCGCGAGTTCCTGCTCGAGCCCGGCATGCCGGATGTGAAGGCGGTGAAGGCCAGCGTCGATGCGCATCGTCGGGCGCAGGAGCGTCTGGAGAAAATGTACGACCAGCTCGAGCGCCTGAAGCGCATCTCCGCGCATCATCAGGACTGGCTCACATCGAAACGCGAGTCCGCACTCTACTCGCATCTCAGCGATGCCTTGAAGCACGAAGAAGCGCTCGAAGGCCTCAACCGCCGCCGCACCGAACTCGAAGACAAACGCGCCGAGCACACCGAGAACCTGCAAGCGCACGAGCAGGCCATCCGTGAACGCGAACGCCTCGAACACGCCGAGGAATCCGCCCGCGCCGCGCTGGGTGACAAGGCCTTCAAGCTCGAAGAGATCGACCGCCGCCGTCGCGAGCTCGACAGCGAGATCGAGCGGCTCAGCACGGCCTCCAGCAGCCTGCATGAGCGCATTCGCGCCCACCTCCGCCGCTGGCAGGACTGGACGCTGCATGCCTCACGCCTCGGCCTGCAAAATCTCGACGAAGCCTCCGCCGCCATCTCCGGGATGCAGCACAAGGACGAGTCACGCGCCCTCGCCGCTGCACGCGACACCGCGCGTGCCTACATGCGGCTGAAGGACGAGGCGAACGAACAGCTCCAGCCCGTGCTCGCCCGTCTCAACGAGCATGAGCAGCGCAAAGCCGCGCTGCACAAAGACCTCGCGCAGCTCCGCGAAGGCCACGCCACGCCCTCGCCGCTGCTGAATGCGCTGCAGTCTCGCGGACAAAAAGCCGTCGCGCTCGGTCGCGTGGTCGAAGTGAAGGCCAGCGCGGAAAAATGGTGGCCGCTCATCGAGACCGTGCTCGGCATTCATCGCCGCGCCGTGCTTCCCGAGGACTTCCGCGCCGCGTGGGATCAGGCGCAGCAGACGCAGAATCCGCACGAGCCGCTCATTCATCCCGACGAAGCCGCGCAAACCACCACGAAGGTGCTCAAGGGCTCGCTGCGTGAGATGGTGGAGACCAAACACGACGTGGCCAGCCAAGTGCTCGATCACCTGCTCGGCGGCATCGTCGCCGTGAACAAGGCCGCGCAGCTCGACAAGCACGAGCGGGCGATTTCGCTCGATGGCTGGCTCAAAGATCCGCCACGCCGTGTGAAGCTCACGCCTGAAAAAGAGCTCACGCTCGGCGAGGAAGGCCTACGCCGCCTCCGCGACCTGCGTGAGAACGAGCTTCGCGAGACCGACGCCGTCATCGAGGAGGTGCGCAGCGATTGCGATGATCTCCGCGCGTTTTTGAACCGTGGCGCTGAAGGCCATCTCGATCGCTTCACCGCGCCGGAAGGTGCCGATGAGGTCCAGCGCCTGCCCAAACTGCGCGAAGAGCTTCGCGAGCTGCAAGAGACCTGGAACCTCCTCGCCACGCCGGACCACGAGAAGGCGATGGAAAACCTCCGCGTGCAAAAAGCCACGCTCAAAGGCATCCACGAGCGCATCGGCAGCCTCAAGACCGCCATCACTGCTTTCACGCTGGAGCAATCGCGACTCGAAGAAGCCATTCAGGAGGATGTTTTCCAAGAAGAGCAGACACGCATCGGTCGCCAGGCTTCCCGCATGCTCGTGCATGGCTTTGCCGACGTCGAGATCACTGCCCGCATCACCGCTGAACGCCAAAAATCCACGAGCTGGCGCAAATCCATCGAAATGGCCGCCGCGCTGGCCATTCAGCTCGACACGCGTGCCCAAGACGCACGCCGCCTGCGCGATGAGCAGCGCCGCGAGCTCGTCACCGTGCACGCCGACCTTGGCGATGCCCTTGATGCCGACGCGGAGGACAACGCCGCCTTTGACCAGCGCCGCGAAGACCTCGAAACGCATGAATTGGAGCGTTTCAAAACTGCCGCGGATGAAGCGCGGAAGGAGTGGGAGGATCGTTTGCAGCATCAGGTGCTCGACGTGCTGCGTGAAAAGCTCAGCGAGGCCGACCGCACCAAACGCGAGCTCAACCGCGCCATGGATCACGAGATCGGCGGCTGGCGCTACCAGCTCACCAGCCGTGCCGACAAGGCCCACAGCGCCATCTGGACGCTCGTCGAGAAAGGCCTGCCCAGCGGCAGCGAGATGGAGCTTTTCAACGCCGCCAGCCGTGAGGACATCGATCGAGCCAAGGCCGAGCTCATGGCCGCCATCGACGCCGCCGACAATCCCGAGGACAAGCGCCACCAGCGCATGCTCGACTACCGCTACTACCACCACTGGGACATCGAGGCCAAGCCCGCCGGCCGCGGCGATGCCGCCGCGATCAGTTTGAACAAAAGCGCGAAGAAACAGAGCGGCGGTGAGAACCAAGCGCCCTTCTTCGTCGCCACGCTCGCCGCCTTCCGCCGTGTGTATGACCTCGGCCGCCGCGACGACCCGCAAAATCTCGGCCTCGTCGTCATGGACGAAGCCTTCAGCAAACTCAGCGGCGACCGCATCGACGACTGCCTCGCCCTCGCGCGAAACTTCGGCCTCCAGCTCATCATGGCCTTCCCCGAAGATCGCCTGCCCACCATGTTCCAACACGCCGACACGGTGGTCCAATGCCGCGTCGAGCGCAGCTACGACGAAGCCACTGAGCAGATCCAAAACATCGAAAACTGGGTCGTGCGTGTGGAGGGCTCAAGGCTCGCGGAGCTGATGGAGTGAACGAATCGGGCGAAGCAAAGCCCTCTCACTCCGTGAGAGGAGCCTGACGTGGCCGCCAGCAAGCCACGCTCTCGAATCTCGAAGACGTCATCATCTAGCGAAAGCCCTCGGCTCATCTTGCGGAGCAAGATGGCTACTTTGCTTCGCGCTCTTGTTCACCAATCAGTTCTCGCCAACCATCCACCATGCGCTGGCTCCAAACCCTGCACGAACAATGGATGACCGCCCGGAAACGACGGGTGGAAGCCTCGGTGCGGGCGTTTCGGCGGGATTGGGAGACGCTGCTCGATGACGCAGGCCTCACTTCTGCGGAAGAACGTCAGGCAGCCCAACGAAATGCGGAGAAGCTCCCGCTGAAACTCATTCCCTTCCGCCACAAGCCGCGTTTCATCGACAAGATCGAAGTCCCGCTCGAATCCGAAGCCTGGCTTCATGCCCAGTTTGGCTCGCAAACCGGCGCGCAAGCTCAACAGGCCGCTTTGGCCGTGGTGGAGCCGTTTTCAGCAAAAAGCCATCCACTGCTTCCCGAGGCCTGGAACGTTCTTTTGAGCCGTTTGAAGGCCGAGTTTGCCCTTCCGCGAGCCCTTGAGCCCTTTCGATGGTTGGAGGCAAATCGCGTCGAAGAGCTCTTGAAGCTGCTTTTCGACCTCACCGCTCGCGAATGGCCCGAAGGCACGCTGATTCGCGATGCGAGCACGCAAATCGGCCGCGACTCCAAATACCTCGAAGCGCAGCAGAGCTTCATCGAGCGGGCCTTGGAGCTGCTGTTTGGCCGCGAGACACCGCTGGAGGCTCTTGGCATTCAAACAAGCAACAGCGTGCTGCATTACAGCGGCCCGCTGATACTTCACTTTGCCGATGGTGCCATGCACCACACGGACTCGCTGCGATATGAAGGCACGATTTCCGTCGCCGATCTCGACCGTGCCGAACGCATCACGACTTCGGCAGAACAGGTTCTCTTCATCGAGAACCGAAAAACGACCTTCATGCAATTTTCCCGCGCTGATGCCAAACGCAGCACGCTGATCGTCGCCACCTCGTTTCCGACGCAGGCAGTGAAGCTGTTGCTGCAAAAACTGCCACCCGACCTCCCTCAGCATCACTTCGGTGATCCCGATCCCGCCGGCTGGGACATCCTGCGCAAACTGCGCGAGGTCTCAGGCTGCCTCGTGCAGCCGTTCGAAATGCGCTGGCGACCCAAACCCAATGCGCAGCCGCTCACACAACGCGACCAGCAGATTCTCAGCCGCCTGCTTGCCGATCCGCGCATGACAGATTGTCATGAAGCGCTCGATGCGATGAAAGCGGCAGGGAACAAAGGGGATTTCGAGCAGGAATCGCTCGGCAGACCGACTCTGGAAGGTTGGCCGTTTTATGCGTGAAGGCGGAGCATCATCCAGGCAAACAGGGCGCACGGAATGAGAAAAACCGCCCAGCCGGTCCAGGCCATGAAGGCGGGCGGGGCTGGGCGCGTTCCGTCCAGTGCGCTTCTCGGCTTTTGCGCCACGGAATCAACGCGAGATGCATCACGATGACGGTGACCAGTGCGGCACCAAGGCCGGAGGTGAGGGCAAGCTGCCAGTAGGGATCCATTCGTGCATCGAAACCGAGAAACGGCAGCGCTGTCAATCCTGCTGACGAGACACCGGTTGACCTGGACACGGCGAGGGCGGACGATGCCGCATGGCTGCCCCCACCGACCGCACGCACACGATTGCTGTTTTCTGCGACTTTGAAAACCTGGCCATCGGGGTGCGGGACGCGAAGTATGACAAGTTCGACATGAACAAGGTGCTCGACCGCCTGCTGCTGAAGGGCAGCATCGTGGTGAAGAAGGCCTACTGCGACTGGGACCGCTACAAGAGCTTCAAAGCGGCGGTGCATGAGGCCTCGTTCGAGCTGATCGAAATCCCGCATGTGAGGCAGTCGGGCAAGAATTCGGCGGACATTCGCATGGTCGTGGACGCGCTGGACCTCTGCTACACGAAGCCGCATGTCGATACTTTTGCCATCGTCAGCGGGGATTCGGATTTTTCGCCGCTGGTGAGCAAGCTGCGCGAGAACAACAAGACCGTGATCGGGGTCGGTGTGAAACAGTCCACCAGCGGGCTGTTCATCGACAACTGTGATGAGTTCATCTTCTACGACGACCTTGTGCGTGAAGAGGAGAAGACGAAAACGCGCCTCGCTCGCGCCAAACCGGCACCATCGACGGCCAAACCGACCACGCAGGAGCGGAAACCCGGCGGTGATCCCGAGAAGGCGATTCAACTCGTGGTGGAGACAGTGGAGGCCATGCTTGGCCGCAGCGGCAGCGACACGGTGTGGGCCGGGCCGGTCAAACAGGCCATCCGCCGCCGTCAGCCGCAGTTTGACGAGCGTTTTTACGGCTTCAGCACCTTCAGTTCATTGCTCGAGGCTGCGGCGGCGCGCAATCTGATGAAGCTGGAGAAGAACGAGAACGGCTACCGCATCAAGGTGTCTGCTTCGGAAGAATAGGCACCAAACGCCCAAACAAAACCCCGGTCCGCAGATGAACGCGAAGCCGGGGTGATGAAAGCCAATGCCTGAAGGCGGCAGAACTACGCGCTGCGCTTTTGGTAGTACTGCTGATAGACGTTTTCGTTGAGGCGCAGCCTGGAGCGCAGGGCGTCCACGGCGGCAGGAGCGCCGCTGAACTGGATGTTCACGAAGTGGCCGGCCTCGACGTGGCGTGGGTTGAAGGGGAACTTGCGTTTGCCCATGTTGTCGATCTGCTCGAGCTTCAGACCGGCTTTTTCCATGTCCTTGCTGATGGTGCTGACGAGGGAGTCAACGGTTTCTTCTTTGCCTTTGGTGTCGAGCACGATGAGTGCCTCGTATTTGCGGTTCATAGGATGATGTGGGTTGCGGGGTTTAGGATTCAGGTTGTCGGTTGAAGACATTCATGGTGGCATCCAGGCCGCGATCCATGGCGGAAAGCACCGCGTCGGCGGCGCGCTGGATGACGGTTTGCAGCGCGGGCAGCTCCTCGGCGCGAAATTTGCCCAGCACATGGCCCACCATGCGTTCGCCAGCAGGACGACCGTCGGTGGGGGCGATGCCGACCTTGAGGCGCGGGAACTCATCGCTGCCGAAGGCGGAAATGAGGGAGCGGATGCCGTTGTGGCCCGCTGCGGAGCCGCTGGTGCGGAAACGCAGGCGTCCGAGCGTGAGATCGACATCGTCGTAAACCACGAGCGTCTGCGCGGGCGCGGTCTTGTAAAAATGACCGACGGCCTGGGCGGAACGACCGCTGTCGTTCATGAAGGTGAGCGGTTTGAGCAGATGGCCGCCGTTGAACTTCGCCACGAGGCCGGTCCAGCGCTTTTCCTCGCGGAAAGCGGTTCCCAGGCGTCGCGCGATTTCGTCCAGCACCATAAATCCAATGTTGTGACGTGTGTCGCGGTAGGTTTCGCCGGGATTGCCGAGGCCGACAATGAGGCGCGGAGCGTTTAAGCCGCTGCTCGTTGAATCCGCTCCGGAAGCCACATCGTGGAAAAGGTGCGGAGATTACTTCTTGGCGGCTGGCTTGGCAGCGGCGGCAGCCGGAGCGGCAGCAGCTTTGGCACCAGCAGCAGGCTTAGCGGCGGCAGCAGTCGGCTCAGGCTCGACTTCGACCTTGGGCTCTTCGCACATGACGATGACCACATCTGGGCCGAGGCGGCAAGTGACGCCCGCAGGGAAGGTGATTTCGCCGACGTGGATGCCTTTGCCGACTTCCAGGTTGGTGACGTCGATCTGGATGCTTTCTGGCAGGTCTTTCGGCAAGCAGTGCACTTCGATCTCGTGATGGATGGCCTCCACGAGCCCCCCCTGTTTCAGACCTTTGGCGATGCCCACCATGGTGACGGGGACGTTGGCGTGAATTTCTTCGTCAGCGGCGACGGCGTGGAAGTCAATGTGGAGAATGCCACCGCGAAGGTAGTCATGCTGCACTTCCTGCACGAGGGCGAGCTGGTCTTCCGCAATGCCGGCGATCTTCAGAGACACGAGAACGTTGTCGGAGGCGCTGCCTTCGAGGAGCTTGGAGAACGTCTTGCCATGCACCTGGATGTTGGATGCCTTCACCTTGCGACCATAGAGGGCAGCAGGGATGTTGCCTGCCTTGCGCATGCGCTTGGCAACACTTGTGCCGGAAGCGGTGCGGACTTCTGCTTGGAGATCGAGAATTTTAGCCATGGTCGGAGTTCCTCTGCGGAGAGATTAGTTTTGGAAAAAGGGCGGGGAGAATACACGCCTACCCTCGTGTGTCAAACAGGGATGTCACAGACTCGTTCCCGTGGATGCGGGCGATGGCCTGGGCCAGCAGCGGGGCGATGTCCAGCGCGGTGACCTTGTCCCCGGTGGCCTGGGGCACGGAATTCGTGGCTAAAAGCTCCACAATCGGTGATTTGGTGATGCGGCTGTGGCCTTTTTCTCCCAGCACGGCGTGGGAGACGCCAGCGTAGATTTTTTTGGCCCCGTGCTTGAGCAGCAGGTCGGCGGCGGCGGTGAGCGTACCGGCGGTTTCGGTCAAATCATCGACCAGCAGCACGTTTTTCCCCGCCACGTCACCAATGACGCTGTGCGCCTCGACTTCCTCGGCGCTGACGCGATTTTTCGCCACGATGGCCATCGGAGCCTTGAGTGCCTTGGCAAAGGCGTGGGTCATTTTGATGCCGCCGACGTCTGGGGAGACGACGACGAGGTCCTCGAGGCCGCGTTCGCGGATGGCCTTCATCAAAACGGGCGCGGCATACAAATGATCCACCGGGATATCGAAGAAGCCCTGAATTTGACCGGCGTGCAGATCCACGGTGAGCACACGGTTTACCCCGGCGGCCACGAGGAGGTTGGCCACGAGTTTCGCGGTGATGGGCACACGCGGGCGGTCTTTGCGGTCCTGGCGGGCGTAGCCGAAAAACGGTAGCACGGCGGTGATGCGGGCGGCACTGGCGCGGCGCACGGCATCCACCATGATGAGCAGTTCCATCAGGTTCTGGTTCGTGGGCGGGCAAGTCGGCTGCACGATGAAAATGTCACTGCCACGGATGTTCTCGTGGATTTGTACAAACGTCTCGCCGTCCGGGAAGGTGGTCAGTTCAGCGGCGCACAGCTCCGTCTCGAGGTTTTGGGCGATGGCAGCCGCCAGCGTGGGGTGCGCGGAACCGCTCAGGATCTTCAGGCTTTCATTCATGGGCCGCCGAGTTAGGCGAGTCCGTCACAGAAATCAACCCGCCGCATGTTTCTGTTCTTTCTCCTGCTAGATTCCTTGCGAGTTACCCCAGTATTGGTGAAAAATTTGCTAATCAACGGGCTTTTCACCCAAACACGTCATTCACGAAGAACCTGCCAGCTGCAGCGTGCCGCCGCCTTCCACGTCAGTGCCGCAGTGGAAATCAACACCGGCGCGCCCATGAAGAGCCAGTGGTCATTTCCCGCCGGATGGGCTCCGCCTGCCGACAAGGATGACTGGCAGACCTTTGCGGGCACCCTTGGTTAGCAGTCCGGCACGGATTCCCTCGCCTACAAGGACATCACCGTTGAGATGCTATGAAAAGCGCGTTCAGCTCTTAACGCTGCACCCCAACCTGATTCCACCATGCCCTGGCTCCATCTCATCATCGCCGGACTCCTCGAAGTCGCCTGGGCCGTCGCTTTGAAGCAGACGGAGGGCTGGACGCGTCTCTGGCCGAGTGTGATCACCGCTCTGCTCATGATCGCCAGCTTCTTCTTCCTCTCGCTCGCGCTGCGCTCGCTCCCCATCGGCACTGCCTACGCCATCTGGACGGGCATCGGAGCCGTCGGCACCGCCTTGATCGGCATCTTCGTCTTTGGCGAACCCCGCACCGCCGCCCGCCTCGTTTGCATCGTCTTCATCGTGGCTGGAATCGTCGGTTTGAAGCTCGCCAGCTCCTCACAAGCGTAAAACTCTGGAACTTCGACATTCGTCATTCGGATTTCGTCATTTCCCGCCTTCGGCAGTCCATAGGTTTGACAACCAACCCCGCAACCTCTTCATTCCACCTCATGTCCCCCAGCCAATACTCCGATTTTCCCACCTCCATCGCCCCGCAGTCCAGCTACATGGTCCCCACCGTCATCGAGTCCGAAGGACGCGGCGAGCGTGCCTATGACATCTACTCCCGCTTGCTGAAGGACCGCATCATCTTCCTCGGTGGCGAGGTGAACGACACGATGGCCAGCATCATCATCGCCCAGCTGCTTTTCCTCCAGATGCAGGATCCAAAGAAGGACATCAACATCTACGTCAACAGCCCCGGCGGCAGCGTCACCGCCGGTCTCGCCATCTACGACACCATGCAGTTCCTCACCTGCGATGTCTGCACCTACAGCATCGGCCTCGTCGCCTCCATGGGAGCCGTTTTGCTCGCCGCAGGCACCAAAGGCAAGCGCTACGCCCTGCCGAACAGCGACATCATGATCCATCAGGTCTCCGGCGGCGCACGCGGCACGGCCAGCGATGTCGAGCGCACGGTCGAATACATGTTCAGCCTCAAAAAGCGCCTCAACCGCATCCTCGCCCACCACACCGGCAAATCCGTCGAGCAGATCGAGCGCGATGCCGACCGCGACAATTACATGTCCGCTGCCCAAGCCGCCGAATACGGCCTCGTGGACAAAGTGCTCGAAGGCAAGAAAGACATCGCGGCTGAGGCCAAGTAACCCATTCCTCAAAAAGGGCGGGACTCGAACTCCCGCCCTTTTTTGTGCCCGCAAGCTCCGTTAGAAGTGAGAGGTGAGAAGTCAGATGTGCTCACTTCTAACTTCTCACGTCTTACCTCTTACCTCTCACCTTTCACTGCTCCCCGTCATGAAACTCGGCTTCGTCACCGCCATCCTTCCCGAACTCTCGTTCGACAACGTCCTCAACTTCGCCCGGCACGAAGGTTTTTCCACGGTCGAGGTCATGTGCTGGCCCGTCGGCAAGGCCGAGCGCAAATACGCCGGCGTCACCCACATTGACGTCACCACGCTGACGAAAACCAAGGCCCACGACATCCTCGGCCAGTGCCAGGATCAAGGCGTCAGCATCAGCGCCCTCGGCTACTACCCGAACATGCTCGATCCGAATCCCGAAGTCTCGCGCTTCGCCGTTTCGCACTTCAAAAAAGTCATCGCCGCCGCTCCCAAACTTGGCTTGAACCTCGTCACCGGCTTCGTCGGCCGCGACTGGACGAAAACCGTCGATGAAAACTGGCCGCGCTTCCTCAAGATCTGGAAACCCATCATCCAGCACGCCGAAGATCACGGCGTCAAAATTGGCATCGAAAACTGCCCCATGTCCTTTACCCGCGACGAATGGCCCGGCGGCAAAAACCTCCTCACCACACCGCAAATCTGGCGCCGAGCTTTCAACGACATCGACTCGCCCAACTTCGGCCTCAACTACGACCCCAGCCACTTCATCCTCCAAGGCATGGATCCGCTCAGCCCGCTCGCCGAGTTCAAATCCAAGCTCTTCCACCTCCACGCCAAGGATGTGAAGATCAACCACGCCGCGCTCAACGAAGTCGGCCGCTTCGACTTCCCCCTCAACTGGCACCAGCCAAGAATCCCCGGCTACGGCGACATCCACTGGCCCCAGTTCATGGCCGAGCTCATGCGCATCGGCTACGACGGCCCTTTGTGCATCGAAGTTGAAGACGACACCTTCGGCAAAACTCTCGAAGGCCGCATGAAGGCGCTCAAAGTCGCGCGGAACGTGCTCGCACCGTTCTTTGGGTGATTTTTGCGGCCAGATGAGCCGCTTGCCATCGCCGCCGCATCTCGTAATCTTGGCGGCATGGAATCCGTCGTTCACCGACTCGCCCGCTCACCCCGGCTGGGCCTCATTTACCACGAACTGGACACGCTCTGGCAGCGCGAAGTCCTGGCACGGCAGGCTTTCTACGACGGCATAACAGACGGCGTCAAAACCGAGTTCATCAACGGAGAAATCATCATGCACTCACTTGACCGCGCCGCACACGTCATGGTTCGTATGAACCTGACCAATCTTCTCAACAATTACGCCATGGTTCATGGCCTCGGCCTCGTCGGCGATGAAAAGATGCTCATCTGCCTCACCCGCAACGACTACATGCCTGATGTGGTTTTCTTCGAACCTGACAAAGCCACCCAAATCACCCCGGAGCAGATGCAGTTTCCCGCGCCTGATTTCGTGGCCGAGGTGCTCTCACCCAGCACCAAACGTCGTGATCGCGGCGTGAAGTTCGACGACTACGCCGCCCATGGTGTGGAGGAATACTGGATTCTCGATCCCGTGGCCGAAACCGTCGAAATCTTCCACCTCAGCACCACCGGCAAATACCTTCCGGCCGGCAAGCTCAAAGGCGACCAGGAGGCTCGCAGTCTCGTCATCAAAGGCTTCAAGGCCCCCGCCCGCGCCTTTTTCGATGAGGCGGCGAATCTCACCGCGCTCAAGAAACTGCTGCGTTGATTCAATCCACCGGGAAGAGCTTCTTTTCCGCGTCATCCCCGGTGAATCGCAGCGCGGCTTTGCATGCATTACTTCGCAGGTGCAGCAGATGTGTCTGATCTTTGAAAAGGTCGCCAAAAACCGTGTGTTGCAGCGTCTTGCCGGCCAAACCGTTCGGCAGCGCGATTTCAAAGAACAACGTCACCTCAGGCTCGTTGCTCTTCACGCTATCAGCATCCAATTCACGCCCCATCCACTCGATCTTGGCCGGTTTTCCCGCCGCATCGGTCACCACGAAGGTTTTGGCGAGGTAGGCCTGGATTTGAGCATCAAATTCGGCGGCGGGTGTTTTGTCGAGACGCATCTCGCGCTCGCATTGGCGAACGAGGGCCAGTTCGAGGTCGCTGATGAAGACGGTGAGGCTGACTTCGAGCTTTTTCGTCTTCGGATTGTATTCCGCCTCGGCGGTGGATTGATGGAGCGAGTGCGCGTGGAGACTGGCTGCGGCCAACAAGCCACAGTAGAAGACGCTGAGGCGGCTTCCCTGCGTTCGCGATGTGATGCGGCTGTTGTTCATGCTTTCTTCCAAGCTTCAAACTCGCTCGGCCTGAGACGATAGCGCATGATGCTACCGGGGTGCAGGGCGGCGAGTTCCTTTTGGACAACTTCGATGAATTGGGCGCGCTCGGCAGCAGTCAGGTGTTTCTTGGCGTGTTGCTGAAGCGCTCGGGTGGTGGTGGCATTGGACGTTTTCCCCTGCACGACGGCGCGGACGGCCTCGCCGATGGCAGCACGGTGCTGGAGTCGGAAGGGATCGGGGTCACCGAGGGACTGGCGCACGGCCGCATAACGAGCGCAGGAGCGTTGGTAGGCCCACACGAAGACATCGCGCAGGCATTCGACGCGGTTCAGTTCGTAAACGACCAGCGTGCCGTCCACGTAGTCGGCCTGTTCCACCTCGGTGAAGGAGAGCGGGCAGAGATTGTGCCGGATAAGCGGGATGTTCGCGGCGAGGCGGGAGACGCGTTTGTTCACGTCCTCGAAGGGTTGCAGGTAGGGCAGATGAACCATGACGAAAAATGCCTGCTCAAAAGGATCACGGATGGCCTCCGCCTTCGCGAGGAGCTGGTCAAACCGCTGCTCGATGAGTTGTGGAACCTCCAGCGGATGAAACACCGTGCCACTGATACCGACCGGGCGCGAGCGCAGCCGGCCGCAGGCCTCTGGCTCACTCATGAGATTGTCGGAGAGCATGGCGTGCAGGTTGCAGATGGTATGGCGGTTGAAGCCGATGACCTCCGCTTCCTCCGCAAGCATTTCGATGGCCGTTTTGTGATTGAGGATCATCTGCGCCTCTTTCGCGCTGTGCCCATCGGCGCTGGTGCCAAGTTCCAAGAGACGCTGCGTCTCCAGCAGCGAGTAAGTATTTCCTTCAAGGCGGCTGGAGTTCCATGAGAGGTCGATGAGCAACCGCTGTAGCACCTGCCGCAAATAAGTGCCCGCTGGCAGGTCCGTGAGGCCCACCTGTCCCAATGCCGCTAGTTGATTCCGCGTGGAGGCAGGCAGGTAGTGCGTCTTGTTTGGCAAATAAGCGTCCAAGAAACGTCCCTGATAGCCCACAGGCATGCGATGGGTAAGCGGATGCCGAATCGCAGAACGGAGCGGCAAACATTCCGTGCTAAACACTGACGACGATACCACCCGATCCGGTGCCTTGGCTTCGACAGTTGAAGCTGTCCGAGTTGTCGTGGGCAGCCGATAGCGGCGTGCCCTTCCGTTTCCTTCGGCGATGAGTCTCCCCTGGGCTACCAGCCGCACCAAATGCCGCTGCAAAGTCCGCCTCGGGAATTTCAGTCTCTTGTTTTCCAGCAGTTCGCTGATCATCAAACTCGACGGATGGCCCGCCATGAACATGAGGAGGGACTGCAAATCTTGTTCTGGCGCGATTCGAGGCATAAAGGACTTAAAGTGGCGCGATTAATCTAATTGCGCCA
Source organism: Verrucomicrobiota bacterium (assembly GCA_026397635.1). Taxonomy (GTDB): domain Bacteria; phylum Verrucomicrobiota; class Verrucomicrobiia; order Verrucomicrobiales; family Verrucomicrobiaceae; genus Prosthecobacter. Next base: position 40,975 of record JAPLUL010000134.1, read on the forward strand.
CTAAGAGGCCAAATAGTGGCGCGAAATACCCGTTCGCGCCACTTTTAACTTTGCCCGGTCACTTCTTCAGCTTCGCCTTCTTCTCGTCGTCCTTCTTCTCCGGCTTCGTGATTTCGCGCATTGGATTTGGAGCTTTGTCATCTTTGAAGAGTTGGAATTTGCTCTTCACCGGGCGGCGGGGCCAGAAGTTGTTCTCCACGTCGGTGTCCACGAGTTCCTGGCGTGGGTCGAAGGTGATGGATTTCAGCTCCTTCTTGGTGAACAGCAGCTTCGAGGCTTTCTCAGTATTGAAGCGCCAGATTTCGGCGGGCAGCTTCATCTCCTCCGTGCTGCCGTCGGTGTATTCGACTTTCAGGATCACCGGCGTGACGATCCCGCCGACGTTGCGTAGCTCGATGGCGTAGAAGTTGTGCTTCGTTTGCAGCAGCTTCGGATCGATCTCCTCCTCGTTGAGATCTTTGATGAGCGTCTCGAACTTCTTCTTCTCGCTCGGCAGCACCGTGGTTTTGTCGAAGCTGTCGTAGAAATCCTTGAGCTCGGGAAAACGATCCACTCGCTTCGACAGCGGGTAGTTGCGCTCCTTCGTGGTAGTTTTCGGCAGATCGTCCTCCTCCTGCTTCTTTTTCTTCTTCTCGATCGCGGGATCACGCGTGTCGAGTTGCAGCCACCTCACCTCATCAATCGAGACATCGACGTGATCGACACTGAAGAACCAGCCGCGCCAGAACCAGTCAAGATCGACGCCGCTCGCGTCTTCCATCGTGCGGAAGAAATCGCTCGGCGTCGGCCGCTTGAACATCCAGCGCTTGGCGTAGGTCTTGAACGCGTGATCGAAGGCCTCGCGGCCAAGAATGTGCTCGCGCAAGATGTTCAGGGCCACGGTCGGCTGGCCGTAAGCGTTCGGACCGAGATCGGCGATGGATTCCGAGTTCGTCATCACCGGCACGCGATCCGTGGTGCGCATGTAATCGACCATGCCGCGCTCGTTGCGGCGGTGCTTCCAATCGTTCTCCCATTCTTCCTCGGTGAGGTATTCCACGAAGGAGTTCAGCCCCTCATCCATCCAAGTCCACTGCCGCTCGTCGCTGTTCACGATCATCGGGAAGTAGTTGTGCCCCACTTCATGAATCACGACGCCGATGAGCGCATACTTCGTGCGCTCGGGATAGGTGCCGTCTTTTTCAGGGCGTGGACCGTTGAAGCAGATCATCGGGTATTCCATGCCGCCCACCGGCCCGTTCACCGACCACGCGACGGGATACGGATAAGCAAAGGAGTACTTCGAATACACTTGGATCGTGTGCGCGATGGCATGGGTGGAATACTTGTCCCACAGCGGCATCCCCTCCTTCGGATAAAGCGACATCGCCATCACCGGCGGGCGGAACATGCGGTCCGTGATGCCGCCTTGGCGTTCAGGCGTTGGCGGGTGCGTCGCACCTTCCACCGCCATCGCGTCCCAGATGAATTTGCGCGACGAGGCGAAGGCAAAGTCACGCACATGGTCCGCTTGGAACACCCAGGTCTTCTTGCCCTTCGGTTTCCTCTTCTCCGCCGCTTTTGCTTCTTCCGGTGTGACGATGAAAACCGGTTTCTTCGTCTCGCCCTGCGCCTTCTGCAGCCTCTCGCGCTGCGTTTCGGTCAAAACCGCTTCCGCATTCTGCAAAGCCCCCGTCGCCGCCACGAGGTGATCGTCCGGCACGGTGAGGCGCACCGTGTAGTCCCCGAACTCGAGCGTGAACTCGCCGGTGCCGAGGAACTGCTTGTTGATCCAGCCTGCGTAGTCCGTGTAGGCCGCCATGCGCGGGAACCACTGCGCGATGGTGTAGATGCAGTTGCCGTCCTCTTTGAAGAACTCATAGCCCGTGCGCGCATTGATGCGCTCGCAGTCATTGATGGGGTAGCTCCACGCGATCTTAAACACAAAATCCGCCCCGGCGGCCAGTGGCTCTGGCAGATCGAGCCGCAGCATCGTTTTCACGATCGAATGCGGCAGCGCCTCGCCCTTCGCATCCGTCAGCTTGCTGATCTTCATCTCGCCATCGTAGTCCTCGTAGGCCAGGAGGCGATCCAGCGCCGAGTAGCTGAACTTCGTGAGATCCACGCCGCGCTTCGTGTTCGGCACCGCCCGCGAGTCCGCGTTGTGTGAGAGGTAGTTCTGATCGAGCTGCACCCACAGATACTCCAGCGCGTCCGGTGAGGCATTGTGATAGGTCACCGTCGCCTCCGCCGCGACCGTGCGCTTCACATCGTCCAGCTCCACGTTGATGTCATAGTCCGCCCGGTTTTGCCAATACCCCGTCCCCGGTGATCCCGAAGCGTTCCGCTGTGCCGAAGGCGTCGGTACGGGTGAATCAAGCTGTTGAAACTTGCCGACAGGAGCACCCGATTCGGCGGCAGCGAGCAGGAATGGGGAAAGCAGGAGCAAAAGGCGCTTCATGGCGCGCCATTGTTCCGACTCACAGCCGAATGGCAAGCACGGCGTTGTTGCTCTGCCACCGCATTCTCACTTCGCCGCTTTCTCACTGAGCAAATACCCCAGCAGGTCGATGAACGTCGCCTCGTCCAGTGTCTGCCCAAACGTCTGAGGCATGAGTGAGATGGGGGTGACTTCAGTCTTGGCGATGTCTTTCTTGGCGATGCGGTGCTCTTTGCCGGTGGCGTCAGCGAGGAGCTGAATCTGGCCGCGCTCGGCCTTCAGAAAGCCAGCGAAGGTGCTGCCGTCTTTTAGGGTGAGCATGTGGAGGTGAAAATGGGCATCGACGTTGCGATTCGGGTCGAGGATGTCCTCACAAAGCCGTGCAGGGCCTCGTGCACCAATGCCGTCGAGCTGCGGGCCGATGAGGCCGCCCTCGCCCTTGATTTGGTGGCAGGCGGCGCAGTTCATCTTGAAGACATTGGCTCCGGTTTCGAGGTCAGGTTTCGCCTTGGCAAAGGCGGCGGTGCGGGCGGCGATGAGCGCGTCGAGTTGCTTGCGTTGCTCGAGTGAGACGGGCAGGGGAGGTGGTGCGGGTCGCGGTGGCAGGTAGGCGGCGAGTTTTTCACGCAACGCAGCGGGGGCGCTGTGCTGAAGCATGACAGCGAGCGTTTTGAGGCTCTCGCGCATGGTGTCGGCGCTTTGGAAATCATTCACGCTGACCACGGCAGGCTCAATGCCGGTGATGCCGAGCCAGGCGTAGGCTTTGCCGTCGTCGCCGTCGATGATTTCGATGCGGACGGGTTTGTCAGTGTGGCCCTTGAAGTCCAACTCGAATCGTTGAGCGGCATCTGAGCGGGGCGGGAAGACGCGGGCGAGTACGTGGCCGGTTTCGGCCTCGACGACGCGCACGAGGTTTTTTTCGTGAGCCTCAGCACTCGGGAGGCCGCGGTGGCCGTTGATCCAGAGCGTGAGTTGGGTCGGTGCGGCGAAGTTTTTCGATTTCAGCGTGCCCGTGCGGCTTTCTTCATCGCCACCGCCTTTGGCGATGCTCTGCAGGACGGGGGCCTCGGTGCCATCGGTGAGCTTGCGTGGCTGGAGGGACCATTTCGCATCGCCCAGCGTGGTCCAGGCGGGTGTGGGTTGTGTCGCGGTGGAATCGAGTAGCTGCGTGGCAAGTTCTTGCGCCCAGGCGAGGAGCTCTGGTGGTGGTGACATGCCGCGCTCGGCGAGGCCGTCGGAGATGGCTTGGATGGTGGCGACTTGATGTGAGGTGCTAGGCTGACCCCTCTCCCCGGAGTTGATCTTGGTGTTGGCGTTGTCAGGGGCGGGGAGAGTGAGAGGCGCTTGGCGGGCGAGCGAAATGGCTTCGAGCAAGGGAGCAGGATCGCCGTGACGGGCGATGTGGGCGAGGATGGGTGGCGTGAGGGGGGCGGCGTTTTGCAAACGCCGCAGATGGAAGGCTGCGGCGTCTGCGGTGGGTGCGGCGAGGGCGATGTCGGCGATGAAGTTCTGTGAGTTGGTGTCGAGTTTATCGAAAGCGCCGGGGAGGTGGAGATGATCGCGAATGGCGATGCGGTAGGCGAGCGTGAGGCTTGCGTCATCGGCCGGTGTTTGCTGGGCGTTGCGGATGAGCAGCGGGAGGGCTTCGATCTGCGGCGCATCGAGCATCTTCACGAGCATGGCGCGTTGCACGAAGGGCGAAGGGTTTTGCAGTGCGGCACGCCAGTCGGTGAGATTGAGTGATGGAGAAAGCGTCAGCTTGGAGGTGCCGGAGGTTTTGACGATCCGCCAGATGCGCCCGCGCTCTTTGTCACGCCCTGGATGCTCCAGTGGCACTTCGTAGTGGCCGATGATCTTGTTGTAGAAGTCGGCGATGTAGAGGGCGTTGTCGGGGCCGAGCTGGAGATCGACGGGGCGGAACCAGGGGTCGTCGCTGGTGAGGAAGTCGGGCTTCTCGTTCGCCTTCGGCGTGGAGCCAGTGAAGGTGACGTGGTCGTGATTCACCTTCGAGGTCACGACGTTGCCGACGAAGGTGTGATCATCCCACTCCGGGCCCCAGACGCCGCCGTCGATGTAAACGATGCCGCAGATGCCGGTGGAGCCGTGGCTGTGCTCGCACATCACAGGTGCGAAGCCGAGACCGTCGTCCGGCTTGCCAAAGCTCGGATAACAAGCACCGCGAATGAGCTGGTAGATCGGCGAGCTGTGGCAGTCGGCGCTGTAGAGATTGCCGTAGCGATCCCAACAGAGGCCAAATGGGTTCACTTGGCCGCTGGTGTACTTTTCGACTCTCGAACCGTCGGGTTTGAAGCGGAAGACGTTGCCGCTGTGGAGTTCGAGCGTGCTGCCGTCTCTGGCTTTGAATTGGCTCGTGTTGTTAAAGCCATGCGTCGCATACACCCAGCCGTCGAGACCGAGGCGGAAGCTGCTGCACATGCCGTGGGTGTCTTTTTCATAGCCAAGCGGGCCGAAGAGGATCTCTCGGTGGTCGGCGATGTCATCGCCATCGGTGTCGGCGAAGTACCAGATGTTCGGGATGCTCCAAGCGATGCAGCCGGCCTTGTGTTCGGGTTTGTGCCAGGGCAGCACTCCTGTGGGAATGTTCAGCTCGTTGGCGAAGTCGGTGACTTTGTCGGCACGGCCGTCGCCGTCGGTGTCTTCGAGGATTTTGATGGCATCGCGGCTGCCTTTGACGTTCGTGCCTTGCGGATCACTCCAGCGGGATTTTTCGGCGGCGTAGGGATACTCGACGGTGGAGGAGACCCACAAGCGGCCACGGGCATCGAAGGCCATGTTGATGGGCTTGTTGATCTGGGGCTCGCTGGCGAAGAGCTGGACTTCAAAGCCGGGTGGCACATGAAAACCGGCGCGTTCTTGTTCCGGCGTCAGCGCATCGGTTTCGCGCACGAGGCGGAGTTTTTCCTCGGCGGCATGAAGCGTGAAAGTGAGAGCCGCAACAACGGCAAGGCAGCGGAGGAAATGCATGGAGGCATTACAGCGCAGGCGGCGGTGCTCCTTCAAGCATTTGCTGAGCGCCTGACTCGGATCAATCCACCGCACAGGTGCCGGTGTCGCATGAAACATGGGACACTTCCGCGCGCAGCGCATCATCGCTGTGCAAACGCAACAAGCGTGAGAGACTAATGCGGTTGCTGGAGATCCAATGCACCACACGTCGGGCGATCTGTTGCATGCCAGGGCTGGCAAGCCGCAGCGACCACTCGCGATACTCGCGCAAGGCCCAAAGGCAGGTCACCCAGGCTCCCGCGCCCTGCCAAAGCGAGCCGTCGTCGCCCATGACGACGATTTCTTGGTCGGCGCGGAGGTTGGGGAGATCGGGACAGCGTTTGCGTGCCTGTTCGGAGTCGTAGGGCATGAAATCGAGGCAAACGTAAGCAGCCTGGTCGAGCATCCAGCGCCGGAAGCGCGAACAGAGGCCGCAACGGGCGTCGTAGAAGATGGTGAGGGTGTTCATGGTGTTGTTTGGGGGTTGTCCACGCGTGCGCGCACGTAGGCGGCGGCGGTGCCGGTGGCGCAGGTGCCGAGGGCGTAAGGCAGGGCGGCCTTGTCCAGAGTGCGCCACACCCCTTCGACAAAGCCGTGATGTGCTATTTCAAACCAAGCGACGTAGCCAAAAATGGCAGCCACGATGGCGAAGCTTGCGAGGAAGCCGCACCAAGCCGCCGTTCGCGGCCTGCGCAGCGTGGAGGCGTCACTCACGAAAAGATCGCTTGGCAGGAAGATCACCAGCCATGCGATCAAGACTACTATTCCTGTGAATGTGCCGATCATCATGAAATCGGCGCCCCTGAGACTGGAACCCGGCTTTACAAGGATCGGAATCGCTCCCACCCACCAGGCGATGTTGCACGCGATCCAGCCGCACAACATCGCGAGGAATGAGAGCTTCACTTTGCGAAGAAACGTTTTCACAGCGTGTCGAGGATGTCGTGGGCTTTGCTGACGCGATGCATCGGTGGAACCGGCGGTGGCAGGTTCGCGAGCGTGGCGCGTCGGCGCATCTTGGTGAAGACGTAGAGGTTGAAGAAGTGCATGCCGCCGAGGACCAGGAGCACGACGCCCATCTTCCCGCTGAGCGCCTCGAAAACGCCGCGTGCGCCGGCGATTTCATCCGCCGTTTTCAGATACAGCGAGACGAAGCCGATGTTCATGAGGTAGAAGCCGACGAGTAGCAGGTGATTGACGCTGTCGGCGAGTTCCGTGTTCCCGTGGAAACAATCGACGAGGAAGATGCGGCCGTTTTTGTGGAGTGTCCGCGCCACCCAGACCGTCATGCTGACGGCGAGGATGAGGTAGAGGGTGTAGCTGATGACGGTTTCGTTCATGGTGTTGTGTGGTTTAGGTTTGTTCTGAAGTTTCAGTAAATAATGAAATATGTAGATATAAAAAGATCAGCCGAGGAGGCGCATGGCCCATTGGAGGGCGGAGGCGTGCTTCATGGTGATCACGGTGTCGGCGACTTTGACGCCGAAGCTGAGGAACTCGTCGAGGTCCTTCATCTGCTGATGGAATTCGCGCCCCGGCCCGGCCGCCTCGTCTTTCGTGCGGTCTGCGCAGTCGCGTAGCAGGTGGATGGCAGGCTCAATCTCGCGGCGTTTCCGCTCCTTCGAGATGGTGATGAAAATCTTCCACACATCCTTCTCGGCCTCAAAGTACTCCTTACGGTCGCCCTTCCTGGTGATGATGCGCACGAGATTCCAGCCGACGAGGTCCTTGAGGTTCGTGTGGGCATTGCCACGGCTGATTTCTAGCTTTGCCATGACCTCGTCAGTACACATCGGCTCTGGCGCGGTCATGAGCAGGGCGTGAATCTGGGCCATCGTGCGATTGATGCCCCACTGCGTGCCGAGCGAACCCCACTGGGCCACGAACTCGTCGCGTGCCATTTCCCAGGATGGATTTTTAGCGTTCACACTTTCATTAAAATCTGAAAATAACGAAAGGCAAGCCGGGATTCCAGTTTTTTCCAGGCCACTGCCCAAGTCACCAGCGCCGTAAAAATGCTTCAAGCAACGCGGCATCCATCTGCGGGTATTCACAGCCCATCGTGTTTTCACGGTCCATGCCGAAGGAGTAGGCGGAGTGCTTTTGCGTGGCGATGTAGTTGACCGGATAAAAGACCGCCACCGGCTTGTTTTCGAACCAAGCCGCCTGCTGCAGGCTGCTCCAGCTTCCCACATAGGCGCGACAGCTTTTGATGAGATTGAGCGTCGCGGGAACAGTGAGGCTATCGAGCACAGTGATGTTCCCACCTTCCAAGCTGCGGGCGTCTTCCACCGCATGGATCGTTTTTTCCTTCAAACCGGGACGGACATAACTCCGTGTGACGACAAACACCTGGCACGGCAGTTGACGCAGTACCTGAACGGTTTTTTCGATCAACTCCGGCGGTAGCGAGCGGTAGGAGGCGTTTCCCGCGAAGGGCTGGAAAACGATGTGTTCCTGTGAATCCACCTCATCCGGCGCGTCAAACACCGGGGTAGGCCCGTCTGAGCTGCCACGGATCAAGTCCGCGTGGTCAATGCCCGCGAAATCACACAAAGCACGATTGATGTCCACGCCGCGCAGTCCGGCGTTAAAGAACTCCTCAAACTTGTGCGCCAGATCGTAGAGGATGAAGTGTTTCGCGTTGCGATGATGCCGGAAGATCTCCACCGCGAAGGGGTTATGCGAGGCCAGGATGATGGGGACCGGCTGTGTGGTCTCGCAGAGCACACGGTAGGCGGCGTTCAGGTAGCATGAGCGGATCACATCCCCCAGACCGGCGGCGAAAAGTGCGGCTGACATTCGTGGAGCAAACCGAGCGTGGGAGAGGTTGACAAGCCGCTTCTAAACCACGCCAATGAAATCATGACGATCTGACCGACCTCGGGTGAGCCACCGCCGACGGCCAGTGGCAGCCTGCGGAGTCCAAAGTCGAGGATGAAACCGTCCGTGTCTCCGCCAAGGCAGTTGCGGAGCCGGAAAGTGTTCGCTATGCGTGAAAGGTTAATCCTACCGCGACCTTTTTCCACGGTGCAGGCGCGCCCGCCTCACCGTTCTGACGCTGATCCAGATGGACCTCCCCCAAGCCCCACCACCCATCCAGGAAGACATGGCGAAGCTGCACACGCTGCTCCATGACTCCCTCGCTCCGCATCTGCCGGCGGGAAAGGACGGCATGCGCATTCTCAATCTGGCCTGTGGGCGCTGCGATGAGGCGGAGACTCTGATTAAGGTCGGTTCCGACCTCACGCAGGGCGGCGCGGTGGAAATGGTGGGCGCGGACATCCGCATCCGTGAAATCCGGCAGGCGCGCGAGACGCACGGACATCTCCCGGCGGAGTTTTTGATCGAGGACGCCACGAAGATCGACCAACACAAGACGCTCGGGGATGACTTCAACATGGTCTTCCTCCGCCATCAGAACTTCTGGCACGGGCAGGAGCTGTGGAAGAAGATTTTTGACCAAGGCATCGCCAAACTGCGACCTGACGGCATGCTGGTCATCACGAGCTATTTTGATGTGGAGCACCGGCTTGCGCTGCGTGCTTTGGAGGCGCTGGGCATGGAGGTGGTGAGCAACAGGCGCAACAAAGCCAGCCGTGCTCTCGGCGACGCGCCGGGCAAATCGGTGGACCGCTGGGTGGCCGTGCTGCGGCAGCGGCGGGCCTGAGGAAGCGCCAAGGCCATTTACAAGCCCCTCGCAAGGCGGTAAACTCGCGTCCCTTCCCGAAAAATACCATGAACCGTCTTCTTTTTGTTTTCACACTCCTGGCAGCGCTTGCCCTGGCCGCCCCGGTGATGAATGCCCAGTCCATCGACGCCAGCAGCGAGGTGGCCGACCAGTACTTCCGCGGCTTCGTGCTCAACAATGAGGCCGTGAAGCTGGAGGCCACCGGGGATTTCCCTCAGGCACAGTCGAAGTTCAAGCAGGCGGGAGAGATCATGGACAGCATCGCCCGCAATTACCCCACTTGGCAGCCGGAGATGCGGGCCAGCCGCCAGCAGAAGATCCAGGACGCGCTCGGCCGCATCCAGATGCGGCTTTCCCAGCCTCAGGCCACCGCCGAACCAGCGATGGCACCGGCACCGCAGGTGCTGACACCTGCTGCGCCAAATTATCTCCCTGCGGCCGCCGGTGTACCAGCTCCAGGCATTCTGCCCCAAACAGCGCCGTCTGCGCCTTCCACTCTGGGTTCTCTGCCCAGCCTGAACGATATGCTCAGCCAGTGGGAGGCGATGCATAAAAAGCGCATCCTTGAGCTGGAGACGCAGAACAACCAGTATCAACTCGACCTCGGCAAATGGCAGCAGTGGTACCAGTGGGCCTCCGGCGAGATCACCACCGCCCGCGCTCAAAACGATGCGCTGGGCAAAAAAGCCGCGGCCATGGAGCAGGGCATCATGCAAATGGCCAAGGACGTGGAGGAAGGCCGCGCGGCCCAGGGCCAGCTCGACAAGCTGATGGAGGAAAAAATGGCGGTGGAGTTGGAGGTGCGGAAAAACGGCCAGCGTCTCATCGCCGCCGAGGCCGCAGCGAAAGATGCCTCCGAAAAACTGGCGGCGTCTTCCGCGCGCATCGCTGCCATCGAGCAGGAACGTGATCAAAGGCTCAAAGAGCGTGACGAGGCCGTGAAACAACGCGATTCCGCCGTCAAGGAGCGCGATGTGGCGGTGAAGGACCGTGATGCCGCCAGCGCCCGCAGTCTCGGTTTGCAGGCAGAGGTGGACGAGTTGAAGAAAAAGACCGGCAGCGCCGAGATGAAGCGCCTCGTCGCGGAAAACGAGCGTTTGAAAAAGGAGCTTGGCGAGGTGCAGCAGCAGGTGGTCACCCTGAAGGCCGATGTGAGCCGCAAAGATCAGGAGATCGTCGCGCTGCGCGGCCAGCTCACGGGCTTGCAGGGCCAGCTTGCCACGCTGCGCCAGGAAAGCGCTGCCTACCAGACCCAGGTGGCCGAGTTGACGAAGCAATTGAAAGAAATGCCTGCTGCCATGGATGCTAAGATGGCCGCCACGCCCGAACTCACGCAGGAGAATGAAATGCTCCGTGCCATCATCATGCGCCAGCTTCGCGCCCAGCACCGCCAGCAGGCCGCGAAGGATCTCATGATTGCCGAACTGCAAAAAATGGAGAGTGCTTCAAATGATCTCATCCAGCAGGTCGAAGAGCTCAAAAACGCGCGCATGACGCTGACTCCTGACGAGGAAAAGCTCTTCTCTGATCCGGTGGTGCGTGAGTTGCTCGGCCCGAAGGGCGTGCAGGCCACGCTCATCGCCAACGCTTCACCGGACAGCGACAAGAAAGCCGCGCCACCCGCTCTTGGCACCGCTGAAACCCTCATCATGCAGGCCAACGAGGCTTACATGAACAAGGAGTTCGAAACTTCGGCAAAACTCTACCAGGACGCATTGCGTGCTGAACCGAAAAACGTGTCCGCCCTCATTGGCCTAGGCATGACACGCCAGCGTGAGGACAAGCATGCAGACGCCGAGGTGGCCCTGCAAAAAGCGCTGGCCTACGACCCGGCGAACGAACCCGCTGCCTTCTCGCTCGGTGTCACCTACTTCAAGCAGGAGCGCTGGAAGGATGCGATGACCTACTTTGAGAAAAGCCTCTCCAAACGTCCCAACAACGCCAGCGGCAGGCACTACCTTGGCATCATCGCCACCAAAATGAGCCTGATGGAGCGTGCCGAGCGCGAGTTCAAGACCGCACTGGCGATTGATCCGGCCTATGGTGAAGCGCACTTCAACCTAGCGGTGCTCTACGTCACCTGGGACCCACCGCAGTGGGTAAAGGCCCGCGTCGAATACGACGAGGCCATCAAAAAAGGCGTGAAAGCAGACGCGAATCTCGAAAAGCTGCTCGATGGCGGCAAGGTCTCGCAACGCTGAGGCGGCATCGGGCGGGGCAAACCTGCCCACAGCAGCTCAGTATGAGACCGCTGGCGTTTTGAAATGAGGTTGCGAGCTGATTTTTCTCAACCTCGTGGGGGCATCCTCGCCAGGCGTGGATGCCGCGTGAGGCTGGAATGGACTACACCAGCATGAGCGCCGGGTTTTCCAGCAGCTTGCGCATTTCGGCGAGGAAAGTCGCCGCGACCGCGCCATCGACGACGCGATGATCGCCGCTGAGACCGACCCACATGCGCTGGCCGACGACGATCTGGCCCTTATCATCCACGACGGGAGCCTTGCGGATGCTTCCGATGGCGACAATCGCAGCCTGCGGCGGATTGATGATGGCGGCGAATTGGTCAATGCCATAGGCACCCAAGTTCGACACGGTGATGGTGCCACCGGCGAAGTCGTCTGGGCTCAGTTTCTTGGTCTTGGCCTTACCAGCGAGGTCTTTGACGCTCTGGCTGATTTCGAGCAGCGTTTTCTTTTCTGCCTGCTTGATGACCGGGGTGACGAGACCGTCATCAATGGCGATGGCGACGCTGAGGCCGACGGATTTGAATTTCACGATGGCATCGCCATCCCACGCGGCATTGATGGCGGGTTGAGCCTGCGCGGCGCGGACGACCGCCTTGAGAATGAAATCGTTGACGGTGTACTTCACGCCGCCGGTTTTTTCATTGGTGGCGTTGAGATGCGCACGGAATTCCATGAGCGGCGCGGCATCGACTTCCATCTGGAGGTAGAAATGCGGGATCTGCGTCTTCGAGGCGAGCAGGCGTTCGGCGATGATGTTGCGCATGCTGCTGGTGGGAACGCGCTCGTCTTCGGGGCCAAAAGTCGGGCGGATGGCCGGTGTGGCAGCGACGCGGGCACTGGAACCACCGACCGGGGCATTTTCGACATCCTCACGGACGATGCGTCCTCCCGGGCCTGAGCCGACGAGCGCGGTGAGGTCCACGCCACGTTCTGCAGCGATCTTTTTGGCAAGCGGGGAGGCTTTGACGCGGATATTGGAGTTCGCGGCGGCGGCACGGCTCTTGTGTTGCGGAGCTTGCGGGAGGCGCGGGCCAGCGCTGGCGGCCTTGGCGGCGGTCGCGGAGGTTTTTTTCTCAGCAGCAGGCACCGGAGCTGCGGCGGACTGAGCTTTGGCGATGAGTTCGTCGAGATTGGCGGGAGCGGCCTCGTCTTCCTCAAGAATGACCGCCAGCGGAGCGCCGAGCGGCACTTTGCCGCCGGGTAGGGCGATGAATTTGTGCAGAACGCCTTCAAACGGGCTGGCGTACTCCATGGTGGCCTTGTCGGTCTCGATGTCAGCGATGGCCTTGCCGACGGTGACTTTGTCCCCTTCCTTGACAGTCCATTTGGCGAGGGTTCCCTCGGTCATGGTGTCGCTGAGCTTGGGCATTTCGATGAATTTAGGCATGGCAGGAAGAAAGGTTAGGGGCGGGGGATTTCGAGGTCTTTGCAGATTTTGTTCACAAGGAAGTCGTTGATCTCGCGGTGACGCGGCACCGAGGAGCTTTTGCGGGTGGCACGATTGACATAAACTGAATGGTTGCCGCCTTCACGCAGGAGTTCACATCGGTGGTCATGCAGGTGTCGAAGGAGGTCACGGAGTTTCACGCAGCAGCGAGGAGCATGGTTTCGCGGTAAACCTCGTCGCTGCCGATCTCCTCCTCAGCAAGCATGCGGTTGGCCTCCATGATCAGCTCCATAGCCTCGCGCAGGTTGGCGCGGGTTTCATCGAGAGTCGTGCCCTGGGTATTGGCACCGGGCAGCTCTTCGACGAAGCCAACGTAGCCTTCTGGCACTTTCTTGAAGACCTGGGTGAATTTCATGGTGGGTCCAATTTAACAAATGCTCAAGGCTTTGGCGACGACGACCTCGGCGGTCGGGAGCTGGATCGCTTCGAGCGGCGGGCTGTAGATGGCGGGGGCGTCGAGGCTGCACACGCGTTGCACGGGGGCGTCGAGTTCGTCGAAGATGCGTTCCTGGATCATGTAGGCGATTTGGGCGCCGATGCCGCAGTAGGGCTTGTTTTCTTCGACGTAGATGGCGCGGTGCGTCTTGGCGACGGACTCGAGGATGGTGTCCTCGTCGAGCGGGCGGATGGTGCGGAGATCGACGACCTCGGCGTTGATGCCGTGCTCTTCTTCGAGAATGCGGGCGGCTTCGAGGCAGGTGATGACCGCTTTGCCGTGGGCGATGAGGCTGATGTCGGTGCCCACGCGTTTCACGTCGGCGAGGCCGAGCGGGATGAAGAGGTCGCCGCCGGGGATTTCATCGTTGGAGGGGACGTCCCACTCTTCGCCGTAGAGTTTAGTGCTTTCCATGAACATGACAGGGTCATTGTCACGGATGGCGGCCTTCATGAGGCCTTTGGCATCGTAGGCGTTGCTGGGGCAGACGCATTTCATGCCGGGGAAGTTCGCCATGATGTTTTCCGGCGTGTGGGAATGGGTCGCGCCGACGCTCGTGCCGCCGTTGGCAGGGCCGCGGATGACGATGGGGCAGTTGATCTTGCCGCCGGACATGTAGCGGACCATGGCACCGTTGTTGACGATCTGGTCCCAGGCGACGGTGTAGAAGCTCCAAAACATGAGCTCCATGACCGGACGCACGCCGAGCATGCTGGCACCGATGCCCATGCCGATGAAGCCAGCCTCACTGATGGGGGTGTCCACGAGGCGCTTGTCGCCCCATTTGTCCCACAGGCCTTGGGTCACTTTGTAGGCGCCGTTGTATTGGGCGACTTCCTCCCCCATGACCACGACCATGGGGTCGCGGGCGATTTCTTCATCGAGGGCTTCACGGATGGCGTCGCGGTAGGTGATTCGGCGGGGCATGGCAGGTTTTGAGGGGGCAGTAAGTCGGGGAAGGAGGGGGCGGTGTCAAGCAGGCGGGTGGCGAAGGAATGACCGAGCTGAAAAAAAGACCGCCAAAGCTCATGAAGCGGGAAAAATGCCGTGTCTCGGGTCTTTTTGTTAGTAATTCCTGATATTTTCAAGAAATGATATTGACGTCCCCGGCAAACTTTAGTTGAAGGGAGGCTGCAAAATCAACGCCTGTGCTATTTACACCCGGATCATTCCCCCTTTCTGGACGCAAACTTGCTCAAAAAAGACGAGCGAAGTGCAAATATGCATTTATACTGACGACCCCCTGCGTCATGGCAGGACGCAAAGACTTCGCTCTTTGCAACGTATTACCCACATAGAACGCTCAATATGGAACTCGATGGAGGCATAAAGATTTACCTGCGTGAGATCGGCAAGACTGACTTGCTGACTCCCGACCAGGAGGTCGAGCTTGCCGAACGCATCAAGCGCGGCGACCCCGAAGCCCGTTCGCACATGATCCGTGCGAATTTGCGTCTCGTGGTGAAGATCGCCCAGGACTACGCCAACTACGGCCTGCCGCTTCTCGACCTCATTTCAGAAGGCAACATCGGCCTGATGAAGGCTGTGGAACGCTTTGACCCGAACAAGGGCGGCAAGCTCTCAACCTACGCCGCCTGGTGGATCAAGCAGTCCATCAAGCGTGCCCTCGCCAACCAGTCCAAAACCATCCGCCTCCCTGTCCACATGGTGGACAAGATCAGCAAGATGCGCCGCGTCGCCATGGCGATGTCCGAGGAACTGGGCCGCGAACCGACAGACGACGAACTGTCCGAAGAAATCGGCATTGATCGCGCCAAACTCAGCCAGCTCAAGGTCGCCTCCATGCGCCCTGCCTCGCTCGACGCCCCGATCAGCGACGATGATAGCACCGAGTTCGGCGAAATCGTCGGCGATGAAAACGCCCAGACTCCCTTCGACCTGCTCTCGCACAAGAACATGCACAGCCAGCTCGATGGCTTGCTGACCGTTCTCGACGAACGTGAGCGCAAGATCATCGATGCCCGTTTCGGCCTTGCCGGCCAGAAGCCGCGCACGCTGGAAGAAGTCGGCCAGGAGTTCGGCGTCACCCGCGAACGTATCCGCCAGCTTCAAAACATCGCGCTGCGCAAGCTGCGTCGTGCCCTCCAGAAGAAGGAAGACCCGATTCCGAAGGCTCTGCGCAATGCGGGGGGCAAAAAGAAGAAAAAGAAAGCCGCCGCTGAAGCGGCTGAGGATTAAGAGTCTCAAATCAATCACAAAGCCGGAGTCGAAAGACTCCGGCTTTTTTGAGATCAGAGCCCAACTCACGCCTTCCGTGTCATTCCGAGTGTTCCTTCGGCCATCCCTCTCCGCTCCACCGTCTCTTGGCCCCTCTGCGGCAAAAACGAATGTTTCCAGGTCAATTTTCCTGCGCCTGAGGCTGCCATATGTGCATTTCCGATAGTGCGCCGTGCGAAAACGGGCTTCACAGCGGGCGTTGGTTATGCCTACCATCGCGCCAACCATGAAACGCCTCCTTCTGCTCCTCGCGGCACTTCTCACCTCTCACGTCTTACCTCTAACGGCCGCCGAGCCGCTCCGCGTCTTCATCCGCGCTGGCAAAAAATCCCACGGACCCGGTGCGCATGACTTCCCGCAGTTTTTGAAGGAATGGGTGCCGATGCTCAATGAGCGCGGTGCGAAGTGCGAGGGCGGCCTCGAATTCCCCACGAAGGAACAACTCGACAAAACGGACGTGCTCATTCTCCACGCTCAAGAAGCGGGAAACATCAAGATCGGCGATGAGCGGAAGAACCTGATGGAGTTCCTCGCTCGTGGCGGCGGCATCGTGACGATCCACGCGGCGGCGGTGTCGAAGGACCACGATTGGTTCAAGACGATCATCGGCGGCTCGTGGCATTTCGGGCAGACGAAGTGGCTGGAGGCACCCATGAGCCTCTATTTCACCGATCACGACAACGCGATCACCAAGGACATCAGCAACTTCGACATCGACGACGAAATCTACTACGACATGGATTTGCTGCCCGAGGCCAAAATCCTCGCCGCCGCCTACACGCCGAACACCCCGCAGCTCAAAGGTGGCAACAAAGAGGCCCAAGCCCGCGCCGCCGAGGCCGTGGCGAAGAAGAAGGCCGTGAACATCTACGACATCCAGCCGCAGGTGTGGACCTATGAGAAGGAAAAGTATCGCGCCTTCACCTGCATCCCCGGCCATTACCATCGCAACTTCAGCCACAACGGCATCCGCACGATGATCCTGCGCGGCATCGCCTGGGCCGGAAAGCGGGAAAACATCGAAGAGCTGTGCAAACCGGCCGAGTTGGGCGATGCGCTGCGCTACGTCGAAGGCGGCTGCCCCAGCCCGCAGGAGCTGCCGAAGGCGCTCGAAGTGCATCCCGAGTTCAATCTCTCGCTCGTCGCTGCCGAGCCGCTCATCAACAAGCCGATGAACATCGACTGGGATGAAAAAGGCCGCCTGTGGGTCGTCGAGACACCGGAGTATCCGAACGGCCTCCGTCAGTCGAATGTGGACGCGTGGAAGGACAGCGGTGCCAACCAGCCCGGCCACTACGACCGCAAACCGCTCGATTGCGTCTCCATCCTCTCCGACACGAACGGCGACGGTGTCATGGACAAAAAAACCGTCTTTGCCGACGAGATCGAGCTGGCCACCAGCAGCGTGTTTTACAAAAACGGCGTCATCGTCTGCGCCGCGCCCGATGTATGGTTCTTCGAAGACACCAACGGCGACGACAAAGCCGACAAGCGCACCAAGCTCTACACCAACCTCGGCAATCGCGACACACACGCCGTCATCAACAACATGCGCTGGGGCCTGGATGGCTGGGTTTATGCCACGCATGGGTATTCATCATCGGATAACGTGCAGTGCCTTGGAGTTTCAGGTTCCAAGTCTCAAGTTTCAAGTTCACCCGAACGGAGCGGCAGCTCCAACTTGAAACCTGAAACTTTAAACTCCCCAACTGGAGTCTCCATCGGAGCCGGGGTCGTGCGCTTCAAGCCGGACGGCAGCGCCTTCGAGCAATACGCCAGCCGCGGCGGCAACACCTGGGGCCTCGACATCACCAGCGACGGCCAGGTTTTCTACACGCAGCCCACCAGCGGCAATCACTTCATCCATGTCGTGCTGCCGGAGTATGTGCTGGCCAAAGGCAAGCTGCCCGGCGTCAGCGGCACGAATGGCATGCTGCCGCGCGAGCCGACGTATCCGGCCATGCATTGGGAGCAGCAGGCCTATGTGCAGATCGACCAGGTCGGCAGCTACACCGCCGCCGCCGGTTGCGCCATCTATGAAGGCGGTTCCTGGCCCGCAAAGTGGAACTACGGCTACTTCACCACCGAGCCCACGCTGAACATCGTCAGCCACTTCATGGTCGAGCCCGATGGCGTGACCTACAAAGCGAAACGCGAGCCCGGCCGCGAGCAGACCGAGTTCATCCGCAGCAAGAACCTGTGGTTCCGCCCCATCGAGAATCGCGTCGGCCCCGATGGTGCGCTCTACGTCGTCGATTTCTGTAATCAGGCTGTCATTCACAACGACACCCGCGGCCCCACCCACGGCCCCGCCAACGCCGCCGTCCGCCCCGACCGCGACCACTACTACGGCCGCATCTGGAAGGTGCAGCACAAGGAGGCGAAGTCGCCCGCCGCCACGGCGTATCGCAACAAACCGGAGTCCAAAGGTGCTCAAGGAAGTCAGGCTTTGCGAGCCTACGAAGCCGCCAAACAGGCCGCGAATGCCGACAAGCTCCTCCAGGACTTCGCCGCCGCTCAAGATGACTGGACCCGCAGCGCTCTCATCGCCGCCGCAGCCGACAAACCTGCCGAAGTCATTGCCGCTGCGCTGTCTTCCTCGTCTCCTGAATCGCTTTCCAATTTCGTCAGCGCTCTTCTTCCCGCCGCGCTGCCCGCGAATGCCGAAAAACTCATCACCGCCTGCGCCAACGCCGATGCGAAGGCCGATGCGGTCAAGAACGCCATCCTGCGCGGCATCGCCACGAGCATGAACGAAGCTTCCGCCATGTCTCCAGCGCTCACGGAGGCTTTGAAGAAGCTTCTCGCCCAGCCTTCGCTCGCCGCCGCAACTCTGCCGCTCGTGACGAAGTGGGACAAAGGCGGCGTGCTCGCTGCCGAGGTTAAAGCGCAGCTCGACAAGCTCAACGCCACGCTTTCCGACAACGCCGCGTCCGTGGAAGCGCGTGTGAGCGCTGCGAAGGGCCTTGTGGCCGTCGGAGGTGCTTCGCAGGAGTACGTTGTTCGAGCTTTAGCTCGTCCGGAAATGCCTGCGGCACTGCAAAGCGCCATCGTGGCCGCTTTGGACGAAAGCGGAGGCGTGGAGGCCATCGTGCCCGCGCTGGGCACGCTGAAGCGTGCACAACAAACCCAAGCCTTCGAAGCCATGCTCAAACGCCCCGAAGCCACCGGAGCCCTGCTCGATGCCGTGAAGGCCGGCAGCATCGACCGCGCAATTTTTGCCCCTGGCGATGTCGCACGCCTGCGGTCGCATCCGAACAAACAAATCGCCAAACGCGCCAACGACCTCTTCAAGGTCAACAATGCCGCGAAAGACGCCATCATCGCCAAACTGGTGCCGGAGGTCGAGAAGCCTGGAAATGCCGCGAATGGCAAAATGCTCTTCACCGCTGCCTGCGCCGTTTGCCACAAGCTGGGCGACATCGGCGTCGCCGTCGGCCCGCCGCTGGATGGCATGGGCGCGCATGGACCGGCCGAATTACTCGTCCACATCGTCGATCCCAACCGCGAAGTCGATCCCAGCTTCTGGGCCTTCAACATCACCACGAAGAAGGGCGAAGTGCTCCAGGGCGTCGTCACCAGTGAAAATAACGCCACCGTCACGCTCGCCACGCAAGTGGGCGTGCGCGAGGTCGCGAAGAGCGACATCGACAAGCGCGAAAACACCCGCCGCAGCCTCATGCCTGAAGGTCTCGATGCAATCGGCCCCGAGCCGCTTCGCGACATCCTCGCCTTCATCTGCGGCGATGCGATGAAGCAGTTCCGCATCCTCCACCTCGCCGACGCTTTCACTGCCGACAGCCGCGACGGCGTCTTCGCCAGCGCAAAACCCGAAGGCGGTCGCGTGAAGCTCAGCAAGTTCGGCAACGTGAAGGTCGAAGGCGTGCCCTTCTTCATCCAGGACCCCACGAAAAGCTCCACGGGCGGCAATTTGATCGTGCTCAAAGGCGGCCCCGGCAAAGACAACCACTCACAAACTTTCCCCACGAAGGCCGAGGTGGCCATCAACGTCGCCGCGAAGCGTCTGCAACTCCTCAGCGGCGTCTCTGGCTGGGGTTTCCCCGCTGTGCGTGACGAAGCGCCCGCGCTCAAAGCCACCGTCGTCTATGAAGGCGGCGAGAAGGAGGAATTCACCTTCCTCAACGGCATCCACTTCAGCGATTACATCCGCCCCGTCGAAGTCCCCGGCTCCAAAGGCATCGAAGGCCTCGCCGACGGCCAGGAGCCGCGCCTCCTCACGCTCGAACTCACGAAGAAAGCCGTCGCGAAGACGCTGATCCTCGAAAGCCCAGCCGGAAACAAAACGCCGCCCGTCATCATCGCCGTCACGGCGGATATTGAGGGCAAAGGGCCTGCTCCGCTTGTAGTTCGGCCTTCAGGCCGTCCGGCAGAGCGGGCTAAAGCCCGAACTACAAACGACGGACCCAAAGAAGGCGGCAAAGGCGATGGCCCGCTCGTTCCCGCCGCGCCCGTGCAATGGGAAGCCGGTAAAACACGCGTCCTCGTCATCGGCGGCGGTTCCTCGCACAATTTCAAAGACTTCTTCGGCACCACCGATGTCGCCACGCTCAAAGCCGCCGGCTTCTCCGTCCACTACACCGAAGACCGCGACCAAGCCGCCGCCGAGCTTGCCAACGCCGACGCCGCGATCATCAGCGTGAACCGCAAATTCTTCGACACGGGAGCTTATCGCAAAGCGCTCTTCGACTTCGCCGCCGCAGGCAAAGGCATCGTCATGCTGCATCCCGGCACCTGGTATGGATTCCCCGGCTGGCCCCAGCTCAACGCTCAAATCGTCGGCGGCGGTGCCCGCGGCCACGACAAGATCCATCCCTTCGAGGTGAAGGCCGTGAAAGCCGATCATCCTGTGATGAAGGACGTGCCCGCCAGCTTCACCGTCGAAGACGAACTCTACTACGTGAACGCCGAAGGCGCTCCCGAAGGCACCAATGCCATCGAAGTCCTCGCCGAGACCAGCAACAGCGACAAATACCAAAAGCCGCATCCGAGCGTCTGGATCACCAAACACCCGAAAGCGCGTGTGGTCGGCCTCGCCCTCGGTCACGACGCCCGCGTGCATGATTTGAAGCCCTACCAGCAGCTCCTCATCAACGCCGCGAAGTGGACGAGCGGGAAGTAGCCGCGAAGCAAAGTGGCCATCTCGCTGCTGCGAGATGAGCGCAGCGCTCTCGTTGGCTCATCTGTTCTCGAACAACCACCGACCATCGAACACGTCCGGCTCGTCACGCGGAGCGATGACGGCCACATTGCTCGCGCCAGCTCGGAATCGTGGCTAGATCGGCAGCGCCCCTGGAGCTCACCACCCTCGACGCCAAACTCTCACAACTCGACGCGCTGCGTCCGCTGAAACCCGCAAGCAGCCGGATGCGTTCCGCCAATTCATCTGTCAACGCGTCGATGACATGCTCGACCGCTATTTGGACGCCCTGAAGCAGTCCCGTGGTGCTCCGTGTGTTTGCTCCAGATTCCCGACTTGCTGCAAGGCAGGATCGCAGACAGCGGTGGGGTATGACGTTTGACCCGACCCGCAAGTGGCAGATGAACCTGGAGGACGGTACGCCTTTGGAAGTGCGCAGCATCCGTCCAGAGGACCGGGATCTCATTGTGGAGGCGTTTCGTCGGCTGTCGCCCGAGGCGCGTTACTTCCGCTTTTGGATGCGGGTGCGGGAGCTGAATCCGCGCCTGATCGAAAGCCTTTGCACGCCGGATCAAAAAGATCATGCGGCCTGGGTGGCGATGCATCAAACGCAAGACGACATCCCAGGCTTAGGCGGCGCGTCATTCTGGCGTTTGCAGGAGGAACCGGAGGCGGCGGAGGTGTCCTTCACCGTCGCAGACGAGTTTCAAGGGTGCGGTGTCGCCACGCTGCTGCTGGCGGTGATCTGGGAGCACGCGCTGGACCTAGGAATCAAGCGATTCGTCGGGCATGTGCTGCATGAAAACATCGCCATGCGTGCCTGGTGGGACGCGCTGGGCGCGACCGAGCAGGAGGCACCGCGCCACTGGCTGAGCACGCTGATTTTGGACGAATCGCTTTTGCAGGACAATCAGCCAGGCAACAGCCTACGCATGAGGCTGGCGCAGGTGCGGGCGTGGATGGGCGGAGTCAGCGACCCGCGGTAAAAAAGAAGGGCGGGAGAAGACTCCCGCCCTTCGGCATTCAAGATGTGGGTGATGAATTACTTCACGATGCCGAGCAGCTCGACGTCAAAGATCAGCGCCTCGTTCGGGCCGATGTCGCCACCGGCGCCCTGCTCGCCGTAGGCAAGCTGGGAAGGAATGTAGATGCGCCACTTGGAGCCGACGGGCATGAGTTGCAGGGCCTCGGTCCAGCCTTTGATGACTTCCTGCACGCCGAAGGTGATGGGCATGCCGCGCTCGACGGAGCTGTCGAAGACCTTGCCGCTGATGAGCGTGCCGTGGTAGTGGACGTTCACTTTGTCGGTGGCGACGGGCTTGGGTCCGTCACCGGCCTTGATGACTTCATACTGAAGACCGCTGGCGGTGGTGGTGATGCCTTTCTTTGCGCCGTTGTCGGCCAGGAATTTGTCGCCCACGGCCTTGGAGGCCTGACCGCGCATCGCTTCTTTTTGACGCATGCTGTTTTCAAAAGCCTGCATGGCGGCCATCAGCTCTTCCTGGGTGAATTTGGGCTTCTCGCCGCCGAGGCCGGACTTGATGCCCTCGACCAAGGCGGTGACGTCGATGGCGATGCCCTGGCCTTTGAATTGCTCGCCGAAATTACGGCCAATGAAGTAGCTGACTTTGTCCATGGGTACAGTGGTGGGGGCGGCAGGGGCTGCGGCCGGCTGCGCGGGTTTGGTTTCCTGGGCTTGAGTGGCGGTGACTGCCGCAAGCGCGGCGCAGAGCAGGGCGATGGTGGGTTTCATATTGGAGGCGCGGAGACTACGCGTCCCGGTAGGACGGTCAATCAAAGCCTTAGGAGCATGGGAAAAAGCCGTTTGACCCCGTCCACCGCTTGAACCACTATCGCCGCCCTTCAATCCAGAAATCATATGCCCGCTAAAATCTACACTGAAAAAGACGCCAGCCTTGCACCGCTCAAAGGCAAGACCTGCGCTGTGATCGGCTTCGGCTCCCAAGGCCACGCCCACGCCCTGAACCTCAAGGAGAGCGGCGTCAAAGTCATCATCGGCCTCTATCCGGGCTCCAAGAGCCGCGCTGTGGCAGAAGAGAAGGGTCTCAAGGTCATGGACACCGCTGAAGCGGTGAAGGCCGCCGACGTCATCTTCGTCGCCGTGCCGGACACCAAGATCGGCGGCGTGTACAAGAAGGACATCGCCCCCCACCTCACCAAAGGCAAAACGTTGCTGTTCTCCCACGGCTTCGCCATTCTCTACAAGACCGTCGTCCCGCCGAAGGACGTGAACGTGATCATGGTGGCCCCGAAAGGCCCTGGCCACATCGTCCGCCGCCAATACACCGAAGGCAAAGGCGTCCCCGCCCTCATCGCCATCTATCAGAACGCTGACAAGCAGGCCAAGAAGATCGCTCTCGCCTGGGCGCACGGCATTGGCGGCACCCGTGGTGGCGTGCTCGAAACCACCTTCAAAGAAGAAACCGAAACCGATCTCTTCGGCGAGCAGACCGTGCTTTGCGGTGGTGCCAGCGCCCTCGTCCAGGCTGGCTTTGAAGTGCTCACCGAGGCTGGCTACAGCCCTGAGATGGCCTACTTCGAATGCTTGCACGAATTGAAGCTGATCGTCGATCTCATGAATGAGTCCGGCATTGCCGGCATGCGTTTCTCCATCTCCGAAACCGCCAAGTGGGGCGACGTCAAAGTCGGACCGCAGATCATCGACAAGTCGGTGAAGGTTCGCATGAAGAAAGCTCTCAAAGACATCCAGACCGGCAAGTTCGCCAAGGAATGGATCAAAGAGACCGAGACCGGCTACAAGAAGTTCAACAAGCTGCTCAAAGACGGCGAGAAGCACCCGATCGAGAAGACCGGTGCCCGCCTCCGCAGCCTGATGCCGTGGATCAAGAAGCGCGACATCAAGGGCCAGCAGGCCAGCTACTCGTAATCTTGGGAGTGCGGATGCCCTCATCCGCACAAATCAATCAACCCCAAGCGCGGATCGTTACCGGTCCGCGCTTTTTTGTGTCCTCACGCCTTGGCGTGAATCTCGTCAATAGCTCGTGCCGAGGCCTGGCGTGAGTCGGGTGTCTTGAACAGGACCGCCACTCCGATGGTCACGAAGGTGCCCAAGGTGATGCGCCAGGGGAAGGACAGCACGAAGGGCTCCTTGATGCCCACTGCGTTCTGGATGCCGAGCACGTTGCTGAGGAACAGCACGGCCACGATGCCGGAGACCATGGCAATGATGTTGCCAGTGTCGCAGCCGCGTGTTTTCGTGAGCACGGCGAGCAGGAACACACCGAGCAGTGAACCGAAGGTGAAGCCGAGGATGCCGAGCACGAGCGGCAGGATTTCGACCTTCGGATTGTGCGCCATGAACCAGGCCGTCCAGATGCCCACCACGATGATCAGGAAGGCAAAAAACACCGTGCTCCAGCGCAAAACGGCGATGCGCTTCGAGTCTGGCGCGTCGGCAGGCAGGCGCGGCAGAATGAAATCGCGCGACAGGCTGGTGGCGAGGGCATTGAGCGCCGTGCTGAGCGATCCCATCGCCGTGGCGAGGATGCCTGCCGTGACGAGGCCGCGCATGCCTGCGGGCATCTCGTTCATGATGAAGAAAGGGAAGACTTCGCGGCTTTCCACCGGCAGCGCCGCGTTTGGATGCGCCGAGTAGTAGGCTTTGAGCAGAATGCCGATGAGGATGAAGGCCGAGACGATCGGCAGATCGACAATGCCGGAGAGAATCGTCGCGAAGGCGCTCTGGCGGCGGTTTTTCGCTGTGAGCATGCGCTGCACGGTGTCCTGATCGATGCCGTGCGTGCTCATCGTCACGAAGGTGCTGCCGATGATCGCAGCCCAGATGGTGTACTCGCTGGTGAAGACATTCTTGACCCAGGCCCATGCGCCTGTTTCAGCCGGCTTGGCGAAATCGAAGAAGACCGGATTCTTGATCACATCCACCACCGCACCCCAGCCGCCGGGGATTTTCATCAGCAGATAAGGAATCGTGAAGCCGAGCGAGGCCACCAGCACGCCTACCTGGATGAAATCCGTCCAGATCACCGCCCGGATGCCGCCCACCGAGGTGTAGAGTGCGGTCAGCAGCGTGACGACCACCACGGCGCCTGCGTAGAGCCAGAATTTCGTATTCGCATCCACCGCGCCGCCCTGCCACATCGCCACAGCGAGCACGAGGATGATGGCGGAAACATAGAGTCGAGTGCCCATCGCTAGCACACGGGTAAACATGAAGGTGATGGAGGCGAATTTTCGCGTCACCGGTCCGAACCGCGTCTCCAGGAACTCATAGAGCGAGATGACGCCGTGCCGGTAAAAGATCGGGATGAACAGGAAGCTCACAATGATGCGCGCCAGCACCGTGCCGATGGCAAACTGCGCGTAGCTCCAGTTCTGCCGGCTGTAGCCGGACTCGGGAGCACCGAGAAACGTCGCTGCACTGATTTCCGCTGCCAAGATCGACGCAAGCACCGCCCACCAAGCGATTTGGCGGTCTCCGAGAGTGAATCCCTCCACACTGCCGCTTTTGCTGCGCTGTGACAGGCCGATGCCGATGATCAGGGCGAAGTAACCGAGGATGACGAGCGCGTCGAGGAGGTAGGGCATGGCGTTTGTGGAGCGAAGTCTCGCCGCAAATCACCATGCACGTCAAGTTCACAGGCTTCTGGGCACCTTTGTCCTCTAGGTGCTCACCTTCTTGAAGATTACGACTTGGTCAGGTTTTTCGTCTCAAGCCGGGGCAGCGCACGCACGATCACACGCTCCTGCATTGAAGTGCCAATGGGAGAAACCACGGTCACTTCCTCCAACACCTTGCCGACATCTTTGTTGGTGAGCGGACGGTTGATGAGCCTGCGGGTCATCACGGTGGAATTCCCAAGCGTCTGGGTGGTGACATGGCCCCGGGGTGTGGGACTCGTCTGCGCATAGGATTGTGAGGCCATGGCGGATGCGACCGAGCGCACCTCGGGGGAAGAGCATTGAGTCATCAGCACGGTGGCAAAACAGCAGAAAAGGATGGTTGGTTTTTTCATGGTTGGGGAGAATGCGTCAAGCAATCAGCTAGATTGGATGACAACCCGCTGCGGACGTTCAAAAATCCGCATTCTCCAAGAGTTGCGCCTCAAACGAAAGGCAACTCGGCGTAAGCCAGAAGCAGCCACCCTTTCAGGTAAGCATCGACTCCGTCTGTGCCAGCACATCGTCAAATGGGATGCGGTCCAGCAAACCGAAACTGGGATGCCTGCCGAGGCGCTCGCGGCTCGTCGCGGGGCTGGTGAGGCCGCAGAGGAAACGGGCGAGTTGACGTGACGACCGCAGCGCGGCTTTGCGTTCGGCGATGACTTCACGAATCGCGGCCACATGCTCAATGGTAATCGGCGGGGCTGGGGATTGCGGGATTTCGCGCGGGGCGTCATCAGCGTTGCCTTTTTCGCGCTCTTGGCAGCTCGTGCAGGTGCCGCAATCAGTCTCCATGGCCTCACCGAAGTAGTTGAGCAGCCATTTCGTGAGGCAGCCACGATGCTGGGCGAAGCTCAATACTTCGCGCAAGCGCTCGACATCACGCTTTTCACGCTCGGCGAAGAGCTGCTGCATCTTTTTCGTGATCTCCTTCGGATCGCGACGATGCGCGTCTTCGGCGAGGCGATACTTCTGGCGGCTGCCGCTGGGTTTGAGTTCGATGTCGCCAGACTCCTGAAGCCAGGTCAGCGCTTTGAGCACACGGTCGCGCGGTTCGTTGAGTTCGGCGGCGGCTTCGTCGGGATTGAGCGTGATCCATTTGGTGCCACGCTTGCCGCATTGAAACAGACTGCGCAAAAAGGCCTGCCGCTCGGGTTTGTGGCCCGCAAGGATGCGCTGCTCGGGCTGAATGAAGCGGAATTGATAACTGGCGTAAAAAGAACCGAGCGGGCGCAGAATGCCATCGAGTTCGAGGTTGGTGATGACTGTTTCGATGACGAGCGGACGGATGTCCGTGGCATGCGAGAGGTCGTACATCGAGAGGTCGAACTCGCCTCCTTGCAGCAGCAGGTGATCGAGAAGCTGGCGGATGGCTTGCGGCGTCGGGGTGTCGCCAAAGGTGAAGTTTTCGAGCACGATGCAGTCGTCGGCACAGGCGAGCATCTCACAGACGGACGTTTTGCCATCGCGACCGGCGCGGCCAGTTTCCTGCGAGTAGTTTTCGAGCGTCTTCGGCAGGTTGTAGTGATACACGGCGCGGATGTCTGCTTTGTCGATGCCCATGCCGAAGGCGATGGTGGCGACGATGACATCCGTTTGGCCGCTCATGAACGCATCCTGTGCCGCGTGACGATGCTCATCCGGCAAACCGGCGTGGTAGGCCAACGCGTTGACGCCACTCTTCTGCAAATGCGTCGCCACATGCTCCGCTGTGTTTTGCAGCGTCACATAGACGATGCTGGGCACTCGGCGCTTGAGCAGCAGTTTGGTGAGCACGGGCAGGCGCTGCTGCGCGGTGCAAGGCGTGATGCGAAAATGCAGATTCGGCCGCAGGAACGAAGTCTGCACATGATCCGCCTGCTCGATGCCAAAGGCGCGGCGAATATCCGCCGCAACGGAAGGCGTGGCCGTCGCTGTAAGTGCGAGCACCGGCCTGATGCCGAGTTCCTTCGCCACGAGCGCCAGACGCAGGTATTCCGGGCGGAAATTGTGGCCCCACTCGGAGATGCAATGCGCTTCATCAACCGCCATCATCGCGATTTTGAGGCGCTTGAGCCGCTCGACGAAATTTTCATTCATGAGCCGCTCCGGGGCGATGTAGAGCAGCTTCAGCGTGCCGTTGCGCATGTCGTCGAAGACTTGGGCCGCTTCATCGGCTGAAAGCGATGAATCCAATCGTGCCGCCGCGATGCCCCGCGCCCGCAAGGCCTGAACTTGGTCCTTCATCAGCGCGATCAGCGGCGAGATGACGAGCGTGACGCCGTCCATGAGCAGCGCGGGCAATTGATAGCAGAGCGATTTTCCTGCGCTCGTCGGAAACAAGGCCAGAGAGCTGCGTCCGGCCAGCAATGCCTCCATCACCTGCTCCTGCCCGGCACGAAAGGCCTTGTGGCCGAAGTGCTGTTTGAGTGCGGCGTGGAGATCGTGAGGCATGCGGCACTCATGCCACATTCAGGCTTCTGCCTGCAATGCAAACCTTGCCGGGTTCGTTCTCAGATCTCAAATTAAAGGGCGATCGCCTCACCGTGGTGCTCAACGGCGTGCCTGAAAAAGGTAAACTCGGCCTCCAGCCTGATTCAGTTCAGGAATGTCTCCATCAAGGAGCTGTAGCAGGCAAAGAACACGAAAAGACGAATGAATGGGGTAGCGTGCCCGTTTTCACGCCCCGATTTTCACGCCATGAAGCCTCTTGCCTGCCTCGCTCTGTTTTTATTTGTCCTTTGCCCTGCGCTCAACGCCGCAGACAAACCGAACATCCTGTTCATCGCCATCGACGATCAAAACGACTGGATTGGCCACCTCGGCGGTCATCCGATGGCGAAGACGCCGAACATCGACAAGCTCGCCGCACGCGGCACCACCTTTCTCAATGCGCACTGCAACATGCCGCTGTGCAATCCTTCCCGCACCAGCCTCCTGCTCGGCCTGCGCCCGACCACCACCGGCATCTACGGCCTCTCGCCGTGGTTCCGCACGCTGCCGCAATGGAAGGACCGCGTGGCGCTACCGCAGCACTTTGAAAATAACGGTTACCTCACTGCGGCCACCGGCAAAATCTACCACGGCGGCACCGGCGGTGGTGGAGGTGGCGGCAAAGGCAAAAATGCCGCCAAGAAGACCCCTGCGGCCCAACCGGAGTTCATGCGCACCGCACCGCTTGGAGGTGTCGGCACCAAACCGCCGCAGAAGCTCACGCCGCCCGCGCCGATGGGCAATCACCCTGCCATGGACTGGGGCGTGTGGCCGAAGGACAAGAAGATCCTCGAAAACGACCGCCAAGACACCCCGCGCTTCTCTTGGTACATCCACTGGGAGCTGCCCGAGCCGCGCCTGAAGTGGATCAAAGAGAACAACCAGTGGCGCAACCTCGTCCGCAGCTACCTCGCGTGCACGAGTTTCGTTGATTCCCAGATCGGCCGCCTGATGACCGCCCTCGATGAAGCCGGTGTGGCAGACAACACCATCGTCGTGCTCTGGGGCGACCACGGCTGGCATCTCGGTGAAAAAGAGATCACCGGCAAAAACACTCTCTGGGATCGCGGCACCAAGGTCCCGCTCATCTTTGCCGGTCCCGGCGTCAAAGGCGGCCAGCGCTGCCTGCAGCCCGCCGAGTTGCTCGACATCTATCCCACGCTCATCGACCTCGCCGGTTTGCCGAAGCGCGACGACCTCGAAGGCCTCAGCCTCATTCCCCAGCTCACCAATGCCGCCACCAAGCGCGAGCGTCCCGCCATCACCAGCCACAACCAGGGTAATCACGGCATCCGCAGTGAAAACTGGCGCTACATTCACTATGCCGACGGCTCCGAGGAGCTCTACGACATGGTCAACGACCCCAACGAATGGCACAACGTGGCCGCCAAGCCCGAAAACGCCGCCATCATCGCCGAGCACAAAAAATGGCTGCCCAAAATCGACGTGCCACCCGCACCGAACAGCGCCAGCCGCGTCCTCACTTACGACAAGGCCACCGACGAGGCCGTGTGGGAAGGCAAGACCGTGAAACGCGGCGATCCGATCCCGCAGTGAGTCTGCGCTCTCAGCGGAACAGCTTTGGCGCGAACTCGGCCAGATAGTCGCGCCACACCGGCCAGGAATGATCGCCAAGCGTGAGCCGCCATTCGTGGTTCACACCGCGTGCTTTCAGGGTGGTGATGAGCAGGTTGTTGCGTTCGAGAAGGAAATCTTTCTCACCGCAGGCGATCCAGAGGAGTTTCACTTTCGAGTTGGTGCCTGCGGCATCGTCGAGCG
The DNA here is from genome assembly GCA_026397635.1 of Verrucomicrobiota bacterium. Classification (GTDB taxonomy): domain Bacteria; phylum Verrucomicrobiota; class Verrucomicrobiia; order Verrucomicrobiales; family Verrucomicrobiaceae; genus Prosthecobacter. The sequence continues at coordinate 70,529 of JAPLUL010000134.1, forward strand.
CTGGTTTGATCTCGTTTTCATCCACCGCACCGCTGAAGGAGCCGATCCAAGCGAAGCGATCAAGGTTTGTCATGCCAGTGCTCAAGGATTGCCAGCCGCCCATGCTCAGCCCGGCGATGGCGCGTTGTTCGCGATCTGGTGACACATGATAGAGATTTTCCACGAGCGGCAGACCATCTTGGAGCAGCTCGTTTTTGAAGGCCTGGAGGGATTCGGCGCGTTTGTCGGCCATTTCGCGCGGGATTTGGCCCAGTGGATGGCCGTCGAGCATCAAAACGACCATTGGCTTCGCTTTGCCGGCGGCGATGAGGTTGTCGAAAATCCAATGCGCCTTGCCATGCACCACCCAAGCCTCGTGGCGGTCGCCGGAGCCGTGTTGGAGGACCAGCAGCGGGTATTTCGTGGTCAAATCGGCCTCGTAGCCCGGTGGGGTATAAACCCAGGCGCTGCGCTGTTTGCCGAGGGCTTTCGAGAGGTAATCATGCTGATGCACGGTGCCGTGCGGCACGTTCTGGAAGTCCCACACTTTCGGGGGTGTGCCCGGAATGTGCAGGATGCTCGCCGTGGGCTTGCGCTGCGGCTTTTGCGCCGGATTGAGCGGATCGATCAGCGTCAAACCGTCCACGATGAAGCTGTACTCCCACACGCCAGGAGTAATCTTCGGCACGGTGAGAGTCCAGACCTTGTCGGCATCCAGGGTCATGGCGACTTGTTCTTTGTCCCATTGGCCGCGCAACGCCACACTTTGGGACTTGGGTGCCTGCAGACGAAAGGTGACGCTGTGATCCTCCCGGATCTCGGGGGAAATCAACGATGGGGCAGGCTGGGCAGCCGCGGAGAGCGTGGAGAAGGCCCAAACCAAGGCCAGGGTGGGAAAATGCTTCATGGTGGCCGGATGCTGGCATGCGCCACGGTGAATGGGAAGCCTATTTTCCCTCTTGCCAAACAGCGTTCCTCCTCGAATATCACGGCCCTCTTGTCCGGGAGCCTCTTGGTTCTGCGGGACGAAAGCCCGCCGTATGCCTCAGGAGTGGAGGTTCGCGAGCGGTTTCCCTCCAAACACTCGCAACCCGTAACAGCATAATGAGCGCAACAGCTACTCTCGCAGACCTGATCGCAGGTTCTTTCCGCGAGCTCTCCGAAGGATCCATCGTCAAAGGCAAGATCCTCGAAATCAAACCGCAGGTCATCCTCGTGGACATCGGCTACAAGTCCGAAGGGGCCATCCCCTCCAACGAGTTTGAAGATGAAGACATCCAGGTAGGCGATGAGGTGGAAGTCCTCCTCGAACGCCTCGAAAACGACGAAGGCATGGTCGTGCTCTCCAAGGAGAAGGCCGCCCATCGTCAGAACTGGGAGAAAATTTACGCCGTGTTCAAGGACGGCGGTCTCGTCAAAGGCAAGATCAAGAGCGTCGTCAAAGGCGGCCTCATGGTCAACGTGGGCGTCGAAGCCTTCCTGCCTGGCAGCCAGATCGACATCATCCCGCCGAAGGATCTCAACGAATACGTCGGCAAGGTGTTCGAGTTCAAGATCGTCAAGATCAACGACGAGCGCAAAAACATCGTGCTTTCCCGCCGCGAAGTCATCGAGGCCGAGCGCGCCGAACAGCGCCAGAAGTTCCTCGACGGTGTCACCCCTGGCGACAAGGTCATCGGCATCGTCAAGAACATCACCGACTTCGGTGCGTTCGTCGATCTCAACGGCATGGACGGTCTCCTCCACATCACGGACATGTCCTGGGGCCGCCTCAACCATCCTTCCGAGCTTCTTGGCATCGGCCAGAAAATCGAAGTGCAGATTCTTGAGGTCAACCGCGAGAAAGAGCGCGTCTCCCTCGGTCTCAAGCAGCTTCAGAACAACCCTTGGGAAAACATCGAGGCCCGCTACCCGGTCGGCCAGCGTGTGCGCGGCAAGGTCACCAAGCTCGTCGCCTACGGTGCGTTTGTGGAAGTGGAAGAAGGCGTCGAAGGCCTCGTCCACGTCTCCGAACTCTCCTGGACGAAGCGCATCGCCCGTCCTTCGGATGTTCTCTCCGTCGGTCAGGAAATCGAGGCCTCTGTGCTCGGCATCAACAAGGAAGAGCGCAAGATCAGCCTGGGCGTGCGTCAGCTCGACACCAATCCTTGGGACGACATCGACGCCCGCTACCCGATCGGCACGCAGATGAAGCGCGCCGTCCGCAACCTCACCGCCTACGGTGCGTTTGTGGAGCTGGAAGAAGGCATCGACGGCATGATCCACGTCTCCGACCTCAGTTGGACACGCAAGATCAACCATCCTTCCGAACTCCTCAAGAAGGGCCAGGAAGTGGACGCCGTGGTTCTCGGCATCGACAAGGCCAACCAGCGCATCAGCCTCGGCATGAAGCAGCTCGACACCGATCCATGGTCCATCATCGACACCCGCTTCAAGGTGGGCGACGTCGTG
>JAPLUL010000067.1:0-34777 GCA_026397635.1 Verrucomicrobiota bacterium
AGGCACTGCTGCGCAGCTACGAAGCACGCACGCCCGAAGAACTCGATGCAGCCATCAGCAAAGCATTCTCAAAAATCACAGCCAAGGATGCGATGGGTTATTTTGCCTCTTGCGGTTATAGTATTATTTAAAATGCTCTAAATCGGAAGTGGGACCGGTTGGCTGAGGATGACCTTCGAAGGGCTGTCGCAAAATGTTTACCTCACCGAGACGGGCGAGTCGCCCCCGCGGACTATTTCTTCTTCCCAAGATTCTTCAACTCCGTCTCCGTCCACATCATCGAGCGGGCTTTTTCTTGTTCGCGAATGGTGGTGACCGATTTAATTTCAACGGTACCGGCGGTGTGTTCCCATTCGCGGCGGATGTAGGTCAAAACGCCGGCGATGTCTTCGTCGGTGAGTTGAGGCAGCGGGGGCATGGCGAGGTTGTAGGTGCGGCCGCTGACCTTTACGGGGCCAGCGAGGCCGTGCATGACGATGCGGGCGAGCACCTCGGGCTTGCCGAGCACCCATTCGCTATCGACGAGCGGCGGCGCGAGGCCGTCGAGACCGAAGCCGTGCGGCTGGTGGCAGGCGGCGCAGAGGGTGGCGTAGATGGTTTTGCCTTTTTCAAAGAGCGCGGTCTGCGTCTCGGTGAGCGGTTTGATGACGGGCGGGGCCGGTGCGCCGGGTTTGCCGGGCCAGACGAGGCGATACGCGAGGCTGGAGGCCAGTTTGAGCTGCTTCAGATGCTGCGGCTCTTTTTCGAGCCACACGAGCTTCACGGTCTTTGATTTGCTGTCCGACTTTGAGAGGCCTTTGAGGATGGTGTCGCGGTTTTCGGGCGAGTTGGCGGCCAGTTCGAGCATGTCGGCGATGGGACCGGCTTTTCCAGCGAGCGCGATCAATTCGGCTAAAGCGCCAATCACGGCCTTGGAGCCTTCAGAAGGCGTTTGGGCGAGTGTTTTGGCAAACGCGGCCTCTTTGCCGCGCAGTCCGGTGAGAGCAGCTTCGCGAATGAGGGCGTTTTTGCCGTGCGTGACTAGCAGCGGGGCCAAAGCAGCCTCGTTGATCGTTTTGATCGCGATGTGGGCGAGCGCGAGTGGATGCTTTTCAGCGGCGAGATCGAAAACATAATCGCGAGGGGCCACACGCGCCGCAGCGGCGCGGACATGCTCGCTTTTATCGGCGAGCGCGGCCTTGATGAGCTCCGGCGTGATGGCGGCGAGACCGTCGAGCGTCCACAGCGCGTGCTCGCGGGCGATGGGGCTTTCGTTTTGCAGCAACGCCTTCAAAGCGGGCACCGCGGAGGCATCGGCGGACTCGACGATGAGTCGCTGCGCGGTGTCGCGTACCCAGCCGTTCTCGTGGGTGAGGAACTTCACGTCTTTCGTGACCTTCACGGGCTTCGATGTGCTGCCTTCCGGCACGATGCGCCAGATGCGGCCCATGTTGAAGGGTTGCTCGAGTTTCCGCGCCTGGATGTTCGCGATGAGGTAATGCGTGAGGAAGCTCTGGTGCTGGATGATGCCGCGATACATGTCCACGAGGTAAAGCGCACCATCGGGGCCGTTGCAGGCATTCACCGGGCGGAAGCGCTCGTCGGTGGAGGTGAGGAATTCGCCGCCTTTAGCCGTGTTCGTGGCTTTCACGAGGCCGTCGCTCTCGCTCATCGTGAATCGCTTCACCAAATTCGCCGCAGGCTCGGGCACGAAGGCGTTGGCACGGTATTCGGCGGGAAAGGCATCACCGCGATAAATAAGCGCGCCGCAGGTGGCGGTGGGCTTTGCCAGCGTGCCATCAGCGCGGAGTGTTTTGCTGTCGTATCCACGATTCACGCCCGGCGTGGGATGCGCGGGATAGAGCGTCTGATCGCTGGCAAGCTTCGCATTGATGCTGCTGGCCTCGCGCAGCAGCGGATGCCGCGCAAAGGCCTCCGCAGGTAGCAGATCGGCGCGGAGCATGTCGCTGTTGTAGTTGAAGTAGAGCCTGCCGTGATCGTCCTGGCACAGTCCCCACTGACCGCGACCGAGGCCCACGTCTCGCTGCCACACGCCACTGCGCAGCTTGAAGCGAAAGCTGCTGCCCGCGCTCCAGATGCCGTTGTCCATGCACCACACGGGCGAGTTGCTCATGTGCTCCGGCTGTCCGCCTGCCGCGCCATAGTCGGTGGCGATGGTTTCCTTCACATCCGCCACGCCATCGCCGTTCGTGTCTTTGCAGAAGATCAAATTCGGCGGCACCGCGATCAACGCGCCACCATTCACCGCCATCACCGCACGTGGCATGACGACCTTATCAAGAAACGCCGTCGCCTTGTCCATGCGCCCGTCTCCATCCGTGTCTTCGAGAAGTGAAACACGTCCCGTGGGCTCTTTTTCCGTGCTGCCGGCCAGATCGTGCATGTAGCCGCGCATCTCGCAGACATAAAGCCGCCCTTGATCATCAAAACTCATCGCCACCGGCGATTCGATCATCGGCTCCGATGCCACCAGCTCGATGCGAAAGCCTTTTTCGACCGCGAAGGTCTTCATCGCTTCTTCCGGCGAAAGCGGTTTCGGCGGTGGCAGCTTGAACTTCAGTTCGACCTTCTCAGGGCCGGCGTTTTTGGAATGCACTGCGAGCGCCTGAGGCGCGAGTGAGAGACAGAGGAGGGCAATGAGGGGGCGCATGTTTTTTGGAGGAGGTCAAAGCTACGCTCGTCAAGGAGTCAAGACCGTCAAGATGGCCGCTGGCACGATGCTTGACCACGCCTTGACCATCTTGGCGAACCCTTGACGGCTATTCTCACTTCTTCGCTTTCGGCTTCGGCTGTTCCGACGATTTGATCGTCAGCGCAGGCACAGGCTCGTTTTTGCCAGCGAAGGCATTCCAGGCGTTTTGGAAGGCAGCAGCATCACGCACCTCACCTTCAGCAATGAGCCACTGGTAGCGCAGTTTGAAGGGCGATTCGGCGCTGGCTTTGCCTTTGGGGAACATGCCGAAGCGGCCGTAGTCGCGATAGGCGGAAGTAGCGGTGTCCTTCGGGTTGCCGGGGTGATTGAGGATCATGACGGTGAAGGTTTTGCCTTCCACGGTGAAGATCTCCGCGGCCCAGGGCAGGTCGCGGACTTTGTGGGCGTCGATGTTTTCGCCGGGAAAGACGTAAGTCGTCGTTTTCGTGTCCACGAGTTCACTCGGGCGGAATTGAGCGCCCGCGTGCTCGGGGTCGCCATTCATGTCGGCCTCGCCGCTGACGGCTTTGATGGCGCTGTTCATTTCGATGCCGAGGTAGAAGGGCTTCGCGGGCGTGGTGAAGCTGAACTGGCGTTCCTCGGTCAAAAACGGCGCGGTGGTATCGCCCTGCCAGTCAATGTGTGCGGTGAAGGCGTTTTCGCCCGGCGCGACCTTCGTCACGACTTGGTCGCCCTTCTTCATGTGCCAGCGATCATACGATTTGCCGCCATAGCCGATCTTGCTGAAGCCGAGGAAGATGCCGCGATGATGCGTGAAGTTGAATCCCGCGCCTTTCGTGAGCCGCGTGGAGCCATCCGCACTGAAAACGTGCATGTAAGGCTTGTAGGTCTCGTGATGCTTCTCCGGTGTGCTGAGGTCATTCGCCATCATGAGCTTGGCGACGACTTTGCCGCCATTGGCGACGGCGACGTGATCTTTTTCGGCGACGGTGATGTCGAAAGCAAAGGTGGGAAGAGTCAGGGCGAGGAATAGGAGGGTGTTTTTCATGGAAAGGGAGGGAATGACGAAACCTGCATGAGGAATGCCTAATGAATGACGAAGCACGAAGGCCAAATGTTGCCCTTGGAACATTGGAAATTCATTCGCCATTGATTCGCTGCGCTCACTCCTTCGGGGCGGATGTCCATCAGCTCTGGCACGCTGGCCTGCATCTGGAAGGCCATTTCATACTGCGCGATGCGCGTGGCGATCTCCGGATCGTCGCACAGCGCGGCGTGCTGCTTGTTGAGCGCGTTGATCGCGCGTGACTTTTAACTGTGTTTGGCAGTGGCAGCGCCCACAGCTCTGCGAGCGGGGGATAGAGATCGATGAGCTCCGCAAGGAGCTTTGGAGCGCTGTCCAGCTGTTTCCATGCCGGGAAAGCTCACGATGAGCGGCACGCGTGTGCCGTTCTCGGATTGGTCACCTTGGTGAAGACGCCGTTTTCGCTGAGGTGGTAGCCGTGATCTCCCGCCTTAAGACGCTGGTAAAAAAAATCGAAGAGCGCGGATCAAGGGCATTTTTCAGTGTTCATCATTCAAGAATCGGTGTTCAGTTCACCTCGGATCCGCTCATCGGCGGAGTGATTGCATGCAGAAACTCGCGCTCATTCTCTTTTTCCTCGGTCTCTTGGTGACCGGGCTTCTTGGCACGGAAACACGGCTGTTGTTTTTCTGGCCGGGCTGCGCGTTGCTCGGGCTGGCAGGATTCATCGCGGTGCTGCGGTGGAAGTTGAGGGTGAGTTTTCAGCCGAGCGATGGCTGTCTGCTGACGGCGCTTGCCCTGGCAGGTTACATCGGTTGGCGGGCTTGGGTTTCGCCAGTGGAGGTGTTTGCGCGTGAGGACGGGGCCGTTTTGCTGGCCTGTTTTGTGGCTTATCTGATGACCGTGACGGCAGCGAGCGATCCCAAGTGGCGGCTGGGAATCGTGGTTGTGCTGTTGGCGCTGGTGGCGGGGAATTTGACTGCGGGATGGTTGAACTTTAAAGGTCTGTGGGATTTCCACCTCGTGCCGGGCTTCTCCCGTTCGTTTCCTCCGGGACGCATCGGCGGCTTCTTCAACAATCCCAACCACCTCGCGGCTTTTCTCTCGTTTGCGGGGTTTCTTTCTGCGGGTGTGATGCTGTTTGCACGGATTCACATCGCCTCGCGCCTGCTGCTGGGGCTGGGCATCTTGGCCATGCTGGTGGGTGTGGGGCTAACGATCAGTCGTGGGGCGATGTTGGGTCTTGCTGTGGGCGGCGTGGTGCTGGTGCTGCTGACGCTGTGGGTGGTGTGGCGCACGCAGCGACCGCTTTTCAAGTGGCTGGTGCTCGCTCTGATCTTGGTTGCAGGTGTCACCGGTGGGGCACTGTACAAAGTGAACGAGGAGGCCATGATCACACGCCAGCTTGCCTCGCCGGTGGGGGATGACATACGCGTTCACATCTGGCGCGCGGCGTTGGCGCAGCATGCGGAGTCACCGTGGATTGGCGTCGGAGCACGCATGTTTTATGTCGGCGGGGTCACGCATCGCGACCCCGCTTCCTCGCCGCAGGCGGGCGACTCCCTCTTCGCGCACAATGAATACCTGCAAACACTCGCAGACTACGGTTGGACTGGGCTGACACTGGTGCTGCTGTTGGTGGTGGCGCATCTACTCAACGGCCTCCGATTTCTGCGCTGGTTCGCGGCGGAGAGGTTTCTCGCCACCGGGCATCTCAGCAGCAACACGCTGGCGCTCACGCTAGGCGGTATGGCCGCGCTGGTGGCCACGCTAGTGCACGCGGTGTTTGAATTTCACGGCCATGTGCCGATTACCGCAGTTTGTGGAGCTGTGGTGCTCGGGTTATTGGCGAATCCAGGCATTGAGAGCGACGTCTTCAAATCACGTCGTGTCTGGGGGGTCGCTTGCTCATGAAAATCGTGATGCTGGCCGCCTCTGTGGCGATGATCGGCGGCGCGGCGATCTTTGGCGTGCCGGACGCGCATGCTGCCATCGCGCAAGTTCAAAACAAACGTGGTGAGGTAGCGCTGGCCTTGAAGAATCTCGCACGCGCAACCGAGTTGGACCCACGCAACGCTGCCTTGGCCTACCAACACGGACTGGCATTGATTGATTCCTATCAACCGGGCCCGCCTGACGAGAAACGCCGCGCAGACATCGACCAAATGGTGGTCGAGCTGAAGCGTGCCTGCCTGCTGAACCCCTTCAGTCATCTTTACTGGCTCGCGCTGGCCGACGCACTGGATGCCGCAGGCAAACGTGATGAGGCGATGGCCGCCATCCATCGGGCGCTCATGCTCGCGCCATTGTATGAGGAGCCGCGCCTTGCCCTGGGCTTTCATCATCATCGCCTTGGGCAGTTTGAGGAGGCTGAGTTTGCCTACCTCTGGGCGGGTCAGGCCAAAGCGATGAATTCCGAGGGCACGACGAACTGGCTGGAAAGCTATCGTCAGCTCCTGGGCCACACCGCCGTGTTGGCAGAGCGCGAACGCGCCGCGCTGAACAAGCCCTAGCGCAGCACCTCATCCACGCGATAACCAAATCCGGGTCCGCTAAGCGTGCTTAAATCCACGATGCCGCCGCGACGTTGGAACAGGCCGGGATGAATTACCTGCTCAGGTAGCGATGCGTCAGGATAAAACTGCATCGCATTGCATTCCACGCCTTGAATCGTGCCCGCGTGCGCGGCGAGGCGGACATGCGGGATCATGGCGAGCATCGGATTCGTCAAATCCTGCACCATGAGCGGCATGCCGTGCGCCTTGGCCCAGCAAAGGCTTAGCAAAGCGCCGGTTTGTGTTTTGCAGGTCTTCAAAGCCACGCCCGACCAGCCGAGACGACGGCCAAGGCGCACAAACTCCCAGTCGTGGGCGCTTTCATCGAGGAACAGCGGCTTGCGAGCAGAGACGGAACGCACGTCAATCTGATGCGCCTCAAGATCGTATGGGAAGGGCTGCTCGACGTAGAGTGTGCGGGCGAAAATTTCCGGTTCCTCGGCCAACAAGCGGTCAAGGATGGCATTGACATAAGCAGGCTCCTTCACGGTGCAGTTAAAGTCCGCGCTGAACCACGTCACACCACCGGCGAGGCCGATGCGGCCCACGCGCTGCATGCGCTCGAAATCCCACGCGGCGTCCGTGCCACGCAGCTTCACTTTGAGGCACTTCAGGCCGTCGCGCTTGATCCAGTCGGCCAGCAGCAGCGGATGTGCGTCCTGCGGCTCGGTGCCGTTCAAATCGGCCGCTTCGAGCGCGTCCACCCCGCCGACGAGATGCCACACCGGCAGTTGTTTCGGCGCGTTCATGATGAGGTAGTCCTGTGGATAGCGTCCTTTGAAATCAATGCCGCTGCCATCTTCCGGCGTGATGAAGGCGGACAGATCGCGGCTCATGAATTCCGCGTTGTAGGTTGTGTAAATGTCGCGGTCATGCAGCACCCCGTAAGCGTCGTGAACAGCAATGTCGAAGGCGCTGAACGCCACCAGGGAGCCGAGGTAGGGCATTTCATGGCCACCGGCTGCTTGATTGGCTTCCTTCAAGGTGGCTGCCAGCGTGCCGTGCATGAAGTCATGGCCGATTTCCATCGGATGGCCTGTCAGACCGCTCTCCACGAGTCGTTGCGCCACCAGCGTGGAAAAATCCTGCATGCGCTGAGCGCGCACGGCCACGCTCAGGGAGCTGGGCCAGACCCAGGACACGCTGAGCGGTGTCTCACCCCAGCCTTGCGCGGTTTTGCCGCTAGCATCGGCCACCGTCACGCGCACCCGCAAACAAACAACATTCGTCACAGTTTCCGGGCCGAACTTGAGCGGCACCCGCATCGTGACGGGAATGAAAAACACTTCGGCAGCGGTGACACGGACATCGGTGGGCTTGGTGGCGGGCATTTAGCAAAATGAAGCGCCCACATCCGCCCGCAAAGAAAACATTGGGGTCGCGTTATACCTTCGATTGGCAATCGAAGCCGTTCGGCCCATGATTCGATGGCCAATCGAATCCACACTCATGCGCATCTGGGATCTGCACTGTCATCTCTCCGGCGTCCCCGGACTCACGCCGGAGGAGCGTCTTCAGGCGCTGCTTGTCTATGCGGACCGCATGGGCATTGAGCGGCTGTGTGTGTACATGGGCTTGAAGTGGTCGCAAGATCCGACCCCGGCCGACTTGGTGCAGCAAAACAGCGAGGTGTTGCGTGCGATCGCCAAATTTCCGGATCGCGCGTTTGGGTTTGTTTATGTGAGCGCCAAACATCCTACGGCAAGCCTCGCTGAGATCGAACGTTGCGTCGCCAATGGGCCGATGGTGGGCGTGAAGCTGTGGGTGGCGGAAAAATGCAGCGTGGAGGCGATTGATGCGATCATCCGGCGGGCGGCGGAATTGAAGGCGGTCATTTTTCAGCACACCTGGTTCAAAACGAATGGCAACTATCCCGGTGAATCGACGCCGGACGATCTCGTGACGCTGGCGCGGCGTTTTCCCGAGGTTCCCATCATCTGCGGCCACACGGGAGGCACCTGGGAGCTGGGCATCCGGGCGATTCGTGAGCAAACCAACCTGTATGCCGATCTGGCCGGCTCGGACCCCACTGCGGGCATCACCGAGATGGCGGTGCGTGAGCTGGGGGCCTCTCGCGTGATCTACGGCAGCGACTGCGGCGGGCGCAGCTTCGCCAGCCAGCTTGCGAAGGTGCATGGCGCACAGATCAGCGCCGCCGACAAACAGAAGATCTTCTGCGATAATTTGCGAAACTTGATGCTGCCGATTTTGAAAGCCAAGGGCATCAAGGCGTGACCTGCGGTCACAATGACGAAATCAGAAGGACGAATGACCAGCGGGATCAGTGCTTTTTTTTGCCGAAGCCGAACAGGCGCTTGAGCAGGCCGCCGCTTTCCTTTTGTTCGTCGTTTTCGCGGTTGGGCGCGTTCAGGCCTGACAGACGGTGGTTACTGTTATCGGGCTTGGTCTTGGCAGTCTTTTGTTCCTCTGCGGGGGCGTTTCTTCCCACTGGAGTGGGCAGGCTAGCGGCCCACCAGGCGGGGGAGAGCGCCGCGATGGTCTGCCAGGCTTCGAGTCCGGCATGCCAGACGAGCGAGTCGGAGGCGAGTTTGTTGTCGCGGGCCAGTTGGGCCATGGCGTTGTCGTCCATGGGGCCTTCGGCGGCTCCGGTGTTGTTGAAGTACCAGTTCATCGTCAGCGCCAAGGCTATCACTCGACCGTGACGGCGCAAGACGTGAGGAAAGGCTTTCCAACTCGCCCTGCGTTGTCCAAACTGCCCGGATGAACCGCAGAAACTTCCTGGCAACTTCTGGCGCGGCGCTCGTGGCCGCGGCTGTGAAAGCGGCGGATGAGGCGAAACTCATCGACTGCCATGTTTATCTCGGTGCGCATCCGTTCCGACGACTCGGAGCGGAGAATGCGGCGGAATTTGCCGCTGCGCTGCAAAAGCGTGGTGTCAGCGAGGCCTGGGCGGGTGCGTTTGAGGGACTGCTGCGGCGTGATGTGGCGGCGGTGAATCGTGAGCTGGCCGCCCATTGCCAAAACACCCTGTTTCGCCCCTGTGGCACGGTCAACCTGACTCTGCCGGCCTGGCAGGATGATGTGAAGCGCTGCGCGGAGGAGCACGGCATGCGGGTGATCCGCCTGCATCCGAACTACCACGGTTACACGCTCGAAACGCCCGCGTTTCGTGAATTGCTGGCGCTTGCGGGCAAACATCGGCTGCTGGTGCAGCTCGTGGCGCAGATGGAGGACGAGCGCACGCAGCATCCGCAGGTGCGCGCGGCGCCGGTGGGCTTGAAGCCGCTGGCGGCGATCATGCGTGAGATGCCAGAGGCAAGGGTGATGCTGCTCAATGCGAACGCCGCCATGGTGCTGCTTCATTTGCAGGAGTGTCGCAATGTGTGGCTCGATTTCGCGATGATCGAGGGCGTGGGCGGTGTGGAGAACCTGCTCAAGGCCTGGCCGGTGGAGCGTTTGGTGTTTGGATCATTCGCGCCGGTGTTCTACTGGGAATCGGCGCGGCTGAAGATGCAGGAGTCCGCGGTCGCTGACTCGCAGTCGCCCGCGATTCAAGCAGGCAATGCGGCGGGCTTGCTGGCTTGAAGGATCAAGCCTTCGCCACCACCGGGCGTAGCGGCTGGGCGCTGGTGTTTGGCTTGGAGAGCTTCATTTCGGCGGGCGGGACGCCCATCACGGCGAGGGTGCGCTCGGCCTGGATGACGCTGCCGTTCCAGGAGGTGACGACGGGATAGGCCTGCGCGGTGTTGGCCATCTAGACCTTGTTGGCGACGAGTTCCTCCGGCGGACGAAGCTGCATCTGGCAGTTCGAGGCTTCGGGTGGCAGATTTTGCGTCAGATATCCGGTGCCGTCCGCTGCATCGGTGTGTTTTGTCAAAGCCGAACCTTGCATCCCCTCCCCAACCATCCATCAATCGCACTCCAACTTCTTTTTTTACCATGATCAAACTTACCGGCATCGCAGACGAAGCAGGCGCATCTCTTGATGTGCAAATCCAGGCCCACCAGGAACTCGGCTGGGACAGCATCGAATCCCGTGGCGTCGAGATCGACGGCGTGAAAGGCAATCTGCACGAGATCCCTGACGCGGTGTTTGAAAAAGTTGTGGCACGTCTCGCCGAGAAAAACATGAAGATCAGCGGCTTTGGCTCGCTGATCGGCAACTGGGCCAAAAAAATCACTGACGACTTCAGCATTACCGAGGCCGAGATCGGTCGTGCCATTCCGCGCATGCAGCGTCTGGGTGCGAAACTCATCCGTGTCATGAGCTACGCCGTCTGCAAGGATGAAGGCGGCAAGGATCTCGAAGAACAGTTCGCTCCTGAGCGCATCAAGCGCATGATTGAGATCAACAAGCGTTTCGCCGACGCCGGGCTGACCGTCGTTCACGAAAACTGCATGAACTGGGGCGGCATGAGCCCTTCGTATGTTCAACGCATGGCCGAGGCCGTGCCCGGCATGAAGTGGGTCTTTGACACCGGCAATCCTGTCTTCATCGACAATCGCGACAAGCCCGGCCACAAACAGGATGCTTGGGAGATGTACCAGGCCATCAAGCCCTTCATGGCGCACGTTCACGTCAAAGACGGCATCTGGGACAAGACCAAGAACGACGCCGTCTATACCTTCCCCGGCGAAGGTGAAGGGCAGACCGAGCGCATCATGAAAGACCTCGTCGAGACCGGGTACGAGGGCTACATCAGCATCGAGCCGCACGTCGCCGTGGTTTTCCACGGTGCGGGTGCCGCTGACGATCTTTCTCCCGAGCAGAAGGCCAAGGAGCAGTATGACAGCTACGTCAAATACGGCCGCATGCTGGAGTCGATGCTGAAACGCCTCGGCGCGAAGCTGGGCTGACCTGGAGGGGGATCATCCTGATCCCCCGCATGCAAAGAGGGACCAGGCGGGTCCCTCTCATTAACTATCACTGTGCTTTCGCGTTTTCGTCGTAGCGGTGCAGCGGGCGCACCCAGATGTTGCGATAGCGTGTGGGATTGTGGTGATCTTGCAGCGTGAAGCCGAATTCCTGCACCTTCGTTTCCAGCGGCAAGGCGTGATGCACGAGCACGCCATTGTGGAGCACCGTCAAGCGAGCAGGTTGCAGCACGTTGCCTTTCTCATCGAGCTTTGCGCACTCGCAAATGATGTCATAGCTCTGCCACTCGCCCGGTTTGCGGCAGGCGTTCACCAGCGGTGGGTAGTGGTGGTAGATCGCGGCGGCCTGGCCGTCGGGATAGGTGTCGTTTTCATACGAGTCGAGCACCTGCACCTCGCCCCAGCCGTGGAGGAGCACGCCGCTATTGCCGCGCCCTTGGCTTTTGCCCACGACTTCGGCGGGCGTGGCCCACTCGAGGTGGATCTGGCAGGAGCCGAACTTTTCCCGCGTGTCGATGCTGCCAGATTTGCCCACGATCTCGGCATAACCGTTCTCGATCTTCCACTTCGGCACGTCCGAGGTGTCAGGATCGTCCTTGCGCGGCTGGCGCTTGAACTTGGACAGGTCTTTCCCATCAAAAAGCACCATGGCATCACTGGGAGACGTGTTTTCCGAAGGTGGCGTGATCACCGTGGGGCGCGGCCGTTCCATGTCCCCATGGCGATAGATGCCGCCGGGCGTGAAGGGCTTTTCTTTGGCCGGTTCGGCCGCGTGAGCAGTCAACGCGAGGCCCAGGGCAGGGAGGAGAAGGAGGCGAGTCATGGTCCATGGCTACGAAGGCACGGTGCGCCGTGTTTCAGCGAAGATGAGCCGCTCAGGCTGCTTGTGGAACCACCGCGAGAAAGCACCTCTCTCTGGAGCAGGGAATCAGCGGCACGATGTGCTCACGAGATGCTATCAGGGTCCAAGCCGAGTTCGCGGAGCTTCGCGGCGAGTTTTTCGGCACGGGCGCTGGCCGCGGTGGCACGGATGGCCTCGGCGGAGGCACGAGCGGCCTCGGCGGAGGCACGAGTGGCCTCAGCGGTGGCGCGGGCGGCCTCATGGTCACCGCGTTCTTTGCCCGTGGGGACGAGCTTTCCGTCAGGTGTACGCCAGCGCAGCCAGTGGCAGGGGCTGCCTTCAAAGGCTCCTTCCCAAACCGTGAGGCCAAGACCGACTTCCCCCAGGAGAGTGTCAGGCGCGGTCTTTTGATACTTGCGGGGAGAGATGAGTGTGAAGAGCTGCAAGGGCTCCTCGGAAAGCAGCAGCATGGGGTCATAGACCGCGTACCAAAGAACACCCATGTGCTCGTAGTTGCGCATTTTAGAACCCAGTTCGTTGCCCTTCTTGTTGGAGACGATCTCGATCACGACCTCCGGCGGGCGGCCTTCATAGAGCCAGCTAAAATAGCTGCGGTGGTCTTTTTCCAAAATCTCCGGCAACGGCTCCACCTGCGTGGTAAGCAACACGTCCGGGACGATGGCTGGGCGGTTGAGCGCCACATAGACCGCCACATTCGCCATGACGACGAAGGGAAAGCCGGGATTCCAAGAGGAATGCAGTGACTCGGTCAGCAGCCGCATTTGTTTTTCAGAGAAAAGATTGTCCACAGGTGTGTCGTCCTCGGTGATGAGATGGGAGACATCCGGCGGCGGGGCGAAAAGCTCCTCGCCTTCGGTGTCGGTGACTGTTTCGGGCTGCTTCATCGTGCGTTTAGGATAACCAGCAGACGGTGAAACCGCAAGAAAGGAAGTCGGCACGGGGGGCGGGGAATGATCCTCCAAACAGGCGTTCGTGGCCTGGATGAGGTCTGATGCTTAGCCAACCACAGTCCGACAGTGATTAAGACGCCTGCGGTGCCTGGAGGGCGGACATCGAGAAGCGTTTCATGAGCGAGCCTGCGGCCACATAGCCGAAACCGCAGAAGAACAGCAGCAAGAAGGGAATGGAACCCCACTGACCGCGATCTGCGGCGAGGGCGATCATCCAGGCGAAGTAACCTGTGAGAGTGACCTCGATCCACAGGGCGATGGATTTGCCCGCCTTGTAGCTGGAGCGCTGTCGCACGGCCTGGGCCTTGGTTTCGATGCCGTATTTCGGCGTGCGAACGAATTCGGAGCTTTGGTTCAGCAGCGCTTCGAGCACCGCCTTGCCGTTGTTGATCGACATGCCGATGCCGAGTGCGAGAAGCATGGGCACATACGGCAGCGCCTTCAACCAGCCGAAGCGGCTCTGGGCGCCCTGGGCGGTGATGTAAAACGCCACGACACTCAGCGAGGCGAAGAAGAACACCGGCACATCAACGAACACCGCCTTGTGCCAGGAACTGCCCATCACGAAATTTGCCGGATACATGAGCACCAAGGTGCAAAGCGTGAGCAGGTAGGCGAAATTTGAGGTCAGGTGCGCGGTGGCTTCCAGCTTCAGCCCCAGCGGGATATCGCTGCGCCACACATCTCCCAGGATTTTTTTGCAGACCTGGATGGAGCCCTTCGTCCAGCGGTGCTGCTGGCTTTTGAAGCCGTCCATGTCCGGTGGCAGTTCCGCAGGCACCACGACATCCTTCAAATAGATGAACTTCCAGCCCTTCAACTGGGCACGGTAGCTGAGGTCCAGGTCTTCCGTCAGCGTGTCATGCTGCCAGCCGCCGCTTTCGGTGATGGCGGAGCGCCGCCAGATGCCGGCGGTGCCATTGAAGTTCAAAAACTCGCCGTGGCGGCTACGGGCCGTCTGCTCCAGCACGAGATGTCCGTCTAGAAACAGCGCCTGCAGACGTGTGAGGAGAGAGAATTCCTTGTTTAGGTGACCCCAGCGGGCCTGCACCATGCCGACCTTCGGGTCGGTGAAGTGATGGATTACCTTTTGCAGATAGTCCGGCTGCGGCTGGAAGTCTGCGTCGAAAATGCAGATGTAGTCGCCCTTCGCCGCAGCCATCGCCTCGTCCAACGCCCCGGCTTTGAAGCCGTTACGGTTCGTGCGGTGGCGGTAATCCACGTCGTACCCCTGGGCCTTGAGTTCGGCCGCGAGTTTTTCAGCGTGGGCGGCGGTTTCGTCAGTGGAATCGTCCAGCACCTGAATTTGCAGCCGGTCGCGTGGGTAATCCAAGGCGCTGACCGTGCGCAGCAGATTCCCCACGACATGCATCTCGTTGAAGATGGGCAGTTGCACCGTGATCATGGGCAGTGCGGCAAACTGGGAAACAGCCACAGGAGGATTTGCACGGTGCTTCCAAAATTGATACAGCACTTTGATTCTGTGTGCGCCGAAGGCAGACAGAGCGGTGAAAACAAGGATGTAGCTGGTAAACCAGAAAGGATTATCCCACACAATCATATCGGGAGGCCTACGAGGCAGGGGGCGCAATCAATCTCCACCAGACTGAAACAATCAAGCAGCAAATCGGGTGCCAGACACGATATGAATTTCGCCCGCACTTGAACCCGGTTCCTTTCTGGCGCTGCCCCGTAGATGCGCCATGATGCGCCGCATGCCCACCGAACAGCGCGACTGGTACGACACGCCTCTCTATTACGACATCGTCTTTGACGACGGCACCCGCCAGGAGGCAGACTTTCTGGAAGCGGCCTTCGCCAAACACGCGCGCCCTGCCCGGGGGCGTCGTCTATTCGAACCGGCCTGTGGCAGCGGTCGTCTGGCCATGGAAATGGCACGACGCGGCTGGAATGTGAAAGGATTCGACGGGAACGCCTATATGATCGCCTTTGCCAAAGAGCGCCTCGCTGCCGCAGGGCTGAAAGCGCGGCTGTGGGAAGACTGGATGCAGAGTTTCACGCTGCCCAAAAGCGTGAAAGGCGGGTTTGACCTCGCCCACTGTCTCGTCAGCACCTTCAAATACCTCCAAACCGAAAAAGACGCCGCCGAGTGCTTGCGGCGCATCGCTGCTGCACTGCGGCCCGGCGGTTTGTTCTTTCTGGGCCTTCATCTGACTGATTATGAGGCTGGCAAGGAAGAACACGAGCGTTGGGTGGCACGGCGCGGGCCTGTCGAGGTCGTTTGCAACACCCACACCTGGCCTGCCGATCCCCAAACACGGCTCGAAGACCTGCGCACTCGGTTGAAGATCACCGACGCGGGCCGCACGCACCTGCAGGAGACGCGCTGGCAGTTTCGCACCTACAACGCCGCGCAGTTGAAGACGCTGCTGCGCAAGGTGCCGGAACTCGAATTCGTCGAATGCTACGACTTCACCTACGACATCACCGAACCGCGCCGCTTTGACGACAGCTATGCCGATGTGCTGCTCGTCTTGCGCAAGGCAGACGCTGCCTGATTTGCCCTCCAGCATGCCGTGGTCATCCCGTTTGACCCAGGAGATTTGACGCTCGGCAACGTTTCATCATTGGTCATTCTGAATTCGTCATTTTCACTTCATGCTACCGCACTCCGACCTCCTCGAACTCAAGCGCTGGAACACCCCCACCCTCTACAACGGCTGGGAACAGATCACCAAGCGCGATCCCGCCGCCGACGCCTTCAATCTGGAGGAAACCCGCGACTTCATGCCGCAGATGGGGCCGATGGTCGGTTACGCCGTCACTGTCGTCATTGAGCCGAGCAACAAGACGCATCGGGAGGCCAATCCCGATGGCTGGAACGAATACCGCCGCTATGTTGCTAGCATTCCTGGTCCCAAGATCGTTTGCGTGCAGGATCTCGACAAGCCGCGCACCATCGGTTCCTTCTGGGGTGAGGTGAACAGCAACATGCATCGGGCGCTGGGTTGCGTGGGCACCATCGTCGATGGCGCGATCCGCGATGTCGATGAAATGACCAACGCAGGCTTCAAAGCGCTCGCCCGCCGCCTTTGCGTCGGCCACGCTCATGTGCATCCCGTACGCTGGAACTGCGAAGTCGAGGTCTTTGGCCGAAAAGTGTCTCCCGGTGACCTGATCCACGCCGACAAGCATGGCTTCATCATCATCGAACCCGAAGCGCAGCCTCACATCCTCGAAGCCTCACGTTTCATGGACGCGAACGAATGCCAGACCGTCATCCCTGCTGCGCGTGGCAGCACCGGACTCAGCAGTGATCAAATCCTTGCCAATCTCGCCCAGGCCGGAGCGCAGTTCGGCAAGAACGTCCGGGAGAACTTCCGCCGTGAGGGCGAGTGGTAGCCTTGATGGGCCATTGCAGCAGCACTCCTGAACAACCGCATTCGATCGCCACTCTTTCTGTCACACACCCATCTGCCAAGCACCATGAAACTTGCTTACGTCATCACCTTTGCGCTCAGCGGCCTCCTCGCAGCGGCTGAGCCTTTCATTGAGAAACAAGACCTCTTCACCGCTGGCGAAGACCCGGCCTACAACATCTACCACATTCCCGGCATCGTCGTGACCGCCAAAGGCAGCGTGCTCGCTTGGTGTGAAGCGCGCAAACGCCCTGCTGGCGTCAGCGACTGGGATGACATCCGCATCCTGCTGCGTCGCAGCACTGACGATGGCAAAACGTGGTCCGCACCGCAAAGCATCGCCAATGTCGAAGGACCGAAGCAGAAGAACCCCTTCGCGCTCAAGATGAAGAACGTCGATCCCAACGACGTGACCTACAACAACCCCGTGCTCATCGCGGACAAGGATGGCACCGTTCACATGCTGTTCTGCCTCGAATACGAGCGTGTGTTTTACCAGCGCAGTGACGATGATGGCGTCTCATGGAGCCGACCCAGCGAGATCACGGCCGCGTTTGAAGCTTTCAAAAAGCACTACGACTGGAAGGTGCTGGCCACCGGGCCGAATCACAGCATCCAACTCAAGACTGGCCGCCTTGTCGTTCCCGTCTGGCTTTCCACCGGCACAGGTGGCAATGCGCATCGCCCTAGCGTCACCGCCACCCTTTACAGCGACGATCAGGGCAAAACTTGGAAGGCGGGTGACATCGCCGTGCCCTGCACCGAGGAATGGATCAATCCGAATGAAACCATCGCCATCGAACTCAACGATGGCAGCGTGATGCTCAACGTGCGCAGCGAATCGAAGGCGCATCGCCGTCTCGTCACCACCAGCAAAGATGGAGCCACAGGCTGGAGCAGGCCGAAATTCGACGATGCGCTGCTCGAACCCATCTGCATGGGCGGCATCGTCCGTTACCACCATGGCGGCCAGAGCCTCATTCTGTTTTCCAATCCGCACAACCTCGATAAAGAGAAAGGCAAAGCCGAACCCGGCAAAAGCCGTGATCGCAAGAACGTCAGCGTCAAAATCAGTCGCGATGAAGGCCAGACTTGGCCAGTGAACAAGCTCGTAGAGAACGGCCCCAGCATGTATTCCGACATCGCGGTCACCCACAGTGGTGCCATCCTCTGCTTCTACGGTCGCGGCACGAAGCCAGGCTTCGCAGGCGCGGGACTCACGCTTGCCCGCTTCAATTTGGAATGGCTGGAGCAGTAGATGACTGGGCCACTCGTGCATTCACCTGCACGGCTCATGAAACTGGCTGTTTGAGACTAGGCCACCGCAGGAGCCGAAGCGGGGACTGTGGCCTCTGGTTCTTCCGCAGGAATGGCCACGGGCTCGGCCTTGCTGGTGACGCGGATGAATTGGGGCTCGTAAGCGGCCCAGTTCTCCAGGATGTCCTTGGCGCGGGCGCTGTCGGTCTTTTCGAGGTGGTCAAAGATGAGTTTCTTGAGCTGGTTGATGTCCTCGGGATCGCTGAGCTTGTCGCCCTTGATCATCTCGGCGTTGTGCAGCTTGGCGAAGCTGTCGGTTTCATCGAGCAGGTAGGCGACTCCGCCGCTCATGCCGGCACCGAAGTTTTTGCCGAAGCTACCCAGCACCACGACGGTGCCACCCGTCATGTATTCGCAGCCGTGATCACCGATGCCTTCGACGACGGCGGTGGCGCCGGAGTTGCGCACGCAGAAGCGTTCACCGGCACGGCCGGCGGCGTAAAGACTGCCGCTGGTCGCTCCATACATCACGGTGTTGCCCATGATGCTGTTCTCCCAGGTTTTGTACTCGGCGCTGATGCGCGGGCCGGGCTTGAGGATGAGTTCGGCTCCGCACAGACCTTTGCCGGCGTAATCGTTCGCCTCGCCGATGAGTGTGAGCTTGAGGCCGCCGCAGGTAAAGGCGGCGAAGCTCTGACCGGCGCTGCCTTCGAGTGTGACATCCACCGTGCCAGGAGCGAGGCCGTGGTTGCCGTGGTTGAAGGCGATCTGGCCGCTGAGCTTGGTGCCGATGTTGCGGAAGGTGTTTTTCACCTTGTAGCGCAGCGGGCGGACTTTCATGCCGTCGCTGATGGCAAACTGAGCCTCCTGGATGATGCGGTCGTCCAGCGGATGCTGGTCGAGTCCGTCATTGCGATTCATCTGGCAGATGCGGGAGGAATCTTGGCCCAGATCACTGCCGACGTCGCGCAGGATGCGGTCGAGCTTGAGCAGATTGGCCTTCGGATGGCCGGGAACCTCGCGTTGCTTCAAAAACTCGGGCCTGCCGATCATCTCATCCATCGTGCGCACACCGAGGCTGGCCATGATCTCGCGCACTTCTTGCGCGACGGCGTTGAAGAAGTTCACGATCTGGTCCGGTGTGCCTTTGAACTTGGCGCGGAACTTCGGATCAGTCGTGGCGACGCCGACGGGGCAGTTGTTCAAATGGCACTGGCGCACATAGACGCAGCCGAGGGCGATGAGCGCGATGGTACCGAAGTTGAACTCCTCCGCGCCGAGGATGGCGGCGATGACGATGTCACGTCCGTTGCGCAAACCGCCGTCGGTGCGCAGCGTGATGCGCTCACGCAGGCCATTGAGCATCAAAACCTGCTGCGCCTCGGCGAGTCCGAGCTCCCAGGGTAAGCCGGCGTGCTTGATGGACGAGAGCGGACTCGCGCCCGTGCCGCCTTCGTGGCCAGAGATGAGAATGATGTCCGCATTCGCCTTTGCCACGCCGGCGGCGATGGTGCCGACGCCGTTTTCGGCGACGAGCTTCACGCAGACGCGGGCGCGTGGGTTTGCTTCCTTCAGATCGTGAATGAGCTGCGCCAGATCTTCGATGGAATAGATGTCGTGATGCGGCGGCGGGCTGATGAGCATGACGCCGGGCGTGGTGTTGCGTAGCCGGGCGATCATGCGGTTCACCTTCATCGCCGGAAGCTGACCACCTTCACCAGGCTTCGCGCCCTGGGCCATTTTGATCTCCAGTTCCCACGCGTTGGCGAGATATTCTGCCGTCACGCCGAAGCGACCGCTGGCGACCTGCTTGATCTTCGAGTTCGCCCAGTCGCCGTTTTCATAAGGCTTGAAGCGCTTCGGATCTTCACCGCCTTCACCGCTGTCGGACTTTCCGCCGATGCGGTTCATCGCAATGGCGAGCGCCTCATGCGCCTCAGGTGAAATCGCGCCGAGGGACATCGCCGCTGTGGTGAAACGCACGCGGATGTCTTCGATCGGCTCGACTTCGTCGATGGAGATCGGACCTTCCTCGCCGGGCACGAATTCAAACAGGTCCTTCAAGGCCGTGGGCGTGTTTTCCAGCGCGGCCTTCACATAGGTCTCGTAGTCCTCGTGTTTGCCGCTCTTGACGAAGGTGTGGAAGTTCTTGATCACCGGCCCGGTGACGGAATGCATCTCGCCTTTCTGACGCGGGCGGTAATAACCCGGGTCTCCGAGGTCGATGCTGGTCTGTCCTTCAGGCAAAGCGGTGCCGTAGCCTGCCGCGTGACGTGCGAGAGCTTCCCCCGCGATCTCCTTGAAGCCGATGCCACTGATCTGGCTGGCGCTGCCGATAAAGGCGGCCTGCATCACTTCCTCGCCGATGCCGACGGCCTCAAAAATCTGTGCGCCGGTGTAGCTGCTGAGCACGGAGATGCCCATCTTGCTCATGATCTTGAGCACGCCTTTTTCGAGGCCTTTGCGGTAGTTTGCCACGGCCTTGGCGAAGTCCATGCCGTCGAGCTGCGGCTTCTTCGCTGTTTTGTCCTGCTCCACGATCTCGCGGATCGTTTCAAAGGCCAGATAAGGGCAGACTGCGCTCGCACCGAAGCCGAACAGGCAGGCCATTTGATGTGTGTCGCGTGCCTCGCCGGTGTCGATGACCAGACTGAGCCTCATGCGGATTTTCCGACGGTTCAGGTGATGATGCACCGCTCCGGTGGCCAGCAGCGCGGGGATCGCGGCGCGTTCATGATCGATGGCACGATCACTGAGGATGAGGATCTGCACGCGGTCCTTCGCGGCCTTCTCCGCCTCTTGGCAGAGACGATCCAGCGCGTGCTTCATGCCGTCGGTGCCCTCGGCAATCGGCCAGGTCGTATCGAGAATGCGATGCGGGTAATCCGGCAGCGCCTTGAGCGTGGTGAGCTCATTTTCAAACAGGAAAGGCGAATTCAGATGCACCACCTTCGCGTGCTCAGGAGTTTCGCCGAGCCAGTTGCGTTGCGCACCGAGCACGACATCAAGACTCATCACCGCGCGTTCGCGGATCGGATCAATCGGCGGATTCGTGACCTGTGCGAAAAGCTGGCGGAAATACGAGGTGAGCAGGCGTGGCCGAGTGGACAGCACGCTCAGCGCCGCGTCATCGCCCATCGAGTAAGTGGCCTCCTCGCCCTTCGCGAGCACGGGCGTGAAGGACATGTCGAGTTCCTCCTTCGTGTAGCCAAACGCAGCCTGCTTTTGCGATAGTGTGAGGATGTCGAGATCGCCCGCAGGCAGTTCGGGCGCGAGCGTGGTGAGGCTGGTGCGATGGTTGAGCCATTCGCCGTAAGGCTTGCGGCTGGCGAGATCGGCCTTGATCTCGTCATTGAAACGCACACGACCACGCATGACGTCGATCTCCAGCATCTCGCCGGGCGCGAGGCGGCCTTTGCGCAGCACTTTGGCGTCGTCGATGGGCACGATGCCGACTTCAGAACCGAGGGCGAAGACACCGTCGCTCGTGAGCTTCCAGCGGCTCGGGCGCAGGCCATTTCGGTCCAGACTGGCAACCACACTGAGTCCGTTGGTAAACACCAGCGCCGCAGGACCGTCCCACGGCTCGCTGAAGCACTCGTGATACTCGTAAAACGCCTTCAACTCGGCTGAAGTCGTCGGATCGATGCCATAGGCGCTCGGCACTAGCATGGCCAACGCGTGCACAGGATCGCGGCCGCTCTGCACGAGCAAATCCAGCGCCGCGTCGAGGCTGGCGCTGTCGCTTTGGCCCTTGGTGATGAGTTCCTTCAAAAGCTGCTCTTCGCCTTCCCAGACGACGTTTTCAAAGTCGCTCGCCCGGCTGTTGAGCCAGTTGCGATTGCCGCGCACGGTGTTGATTTCGCCATTGTGCGCCAGCGTGCGGAAGGGGTGTGACAGCGCCCAGGTGGGGAAGGTGTTCGTGCTGAAGCGCTGGTGGAAAATTGCAAACGCGGTCTCGTAATCGTCGCTCTGGAGGTCGGTGTAAAACTTCTGCAGCGAGGATGGCAGCAGCAGCGCCTTATAGACCATCGTGCGATGCGAAAACGAGGCGATGTAAAAGTCCGCCAGCTTGTGAATGCGCGCTTTGAGCCGCATCTCACGACGGATCAGATAAAGCTGACGCTCGAATGGATTGTCATCCATGCCCTCGGGCCGGGCGACGAGCAGTTGCTGGATCACCGGCATGGTAAGGCGGGCCTTGTGGCCCAGCTCGTTCGGATTCACCGGCACATCACGCCAGCCGATGACCTGGATGTCGCGGTTGCGCAGCAGACCTTCGGCAAGGAGGTGGATTTTCATCCGCTCCGTCTGATCTGTGGGCATGAAAAACACGCCCACAGCGAGGTCCATCGGGTGATCCAGCTCGAAGCGCATCTCGTCGATGAAGGGCTGGAAAATCTTGTGCGGGATCTGCGTCAGCACGCCCGCGCCATCCCCGGTCACTCGGTCCGCGTCCACCGCGCCGCGATGCTGCACGTTGCAGACGCCGTTGATGGCGAGGTCCAAAATGGATCGTGAGCGCTCCCCCTTGATGTTTGCCACAAAACCGACCCCGCAGGCGTCTTTTTCGTTCTCGATGTGGTGAAGACTGCCTTCGTTCGGAATGTCCAGGTCGTAAAAGGGGTGTTTCATGGCGGCAAACCCCAGTGGTCATCAACCGACCGGCATGGGGCATGGAGATTGGCTGGGTTGATCTTGATCGGAATAGCAGGATCAGGGCCGGATTTGTTGCCAAATAAAAACGCCTCGTTTTAGCCTGCCAGACTGCTCAAAAACCGCCTGAAGAAGTCCACTCCGGCCTCCAGATCTGCCACAGCAATGAATTCATCTTTCGTGTGCGCCTGCGCGATGCTGCCGGGGCCGATGGCGATGGCCGGGGTGCCCGCTGCGGCGAGGAAGGCGGCATCGCAGAACCACGGTGCGCCGGTCAGTTCGCCTCCGGTGTCGATCAGCTTCTGCACGAAGGGATTCGCGGGATTGGTGTCGAGGTGGAATGCCTCGCTGGCGACGGTGACGCGAGCGGTTTCATCAAGGCGCTGCACAAAATCCGTCAGTAAAGCCAGCGCACCGCCTGCCTGATGCAATCCGGGCGTCGTGCGGATGTCCACGCGGAGTTTGCAGGCGTCGGCGACGATGTTGCTGCGTGTCCCTCCCTGGATCATGCCGAGATTAATCGTGCTAAGTCCCAGCCATTCGTCGGCACCACTGGCTTCGGCCAAAAGTTCGCGGAAATCGGAGTCGAGTGCTGCGACGAGTTTCGCCATCTTCACAATCGCGTTCACACCGAGTTCGGGTGTCGCCCCATGCACGGCAACGCCGCTTGTATGCACATCCGCCCACAGGCAGCCTTTGTGGCGAAAAACGGTCTTCAAACTGGTCGGTTCTCCGATGATGGCGAGATCGTAGCGGCCGTGATGCTTCGCAAAATGCTGTGAGCCGAGTTGGGCGCTCTCCTCGGACATAAAACCGACAAAATGCACTTCCACGGGTAGGTTGGGGATCTCATCGCGCATTTCATGCAGTGCCCAAAGGAACGAGGCCATTGGGCCTTTGGTGTCCGAGGCTCCACGGCCCCAGATTTTGCCGTCGCGCAGCTCTCCGCCGAAGGGATCGATGGTCATGCCGCCGACGCTCACCGTATCCGTGTGCGGCGCGAAGAGGATGCGTGGCTTTGGGGCGCCACCAGGGCTCGGATTCGTGGGAAAGCGGCCGATCACATTGGGTCTGCCGGGTTCGACTTCATCAAGGGTGACTGCGGCACCGCTCGCGGCCAGAAATTCGCCCACAAACCGTGCGCAGCGTTCCTCTCCGATGCCATCGGTGCCGGGATCGCCATCAGGATTCACCGATGGGATGCGCACCAGCGTCTGGGTGAGTTCGACAACATTCGCAGGAAGAGGCATGCGGCAGAAAGGCACAGGCGGGAGCGAAGCGCAAGCACGCGCCGGATTTGTCCTGCGGTGCGCGGATGTTGGCAAAGAAGGCCCTGCGGCAGGTTCATTGCGGCATTGTTGTAACCCGTGTGCAACTTACCACGTTTCACGGCCATGAAAATCAAGCACCACCACCTCGCCTTCGTGCTTTTGAGCATCAGCGCTGCGTTTTTGCAGGCCGCCGACCCCGTCGTGCCTGTGGTGGCACCCACGCAAGCCACGGATGGCAAAACGATTTTCCAAACGCTCTGTGCGCAGTGCCATGGGAACAGCGGCGAGGGCAAGGTGGAGCTGAAATCGCCCTCCATCGCTGGAATGCCCTCGTGGTATGTGCACACGCAGTTCACGAATTTCCGTCAAGGTCGGCGCGGTCATGACGCCGCCGATCCACCGTCCTTCATGATGGCCACGATTGCGAAGGCATTGCAGCCGGAGCAGATCCAGGCGGTGGTCGAACATGTGGAGAAGCTGCCCATGGTCGTGCCGCAGGGCCAAAACCGTGCAATGGCCGAGGCCAGCGCCCAGGCGGGCCTGCAACTGTTTCAAGAGCGCTGCATGGAGTGCCACCGCTACAATGCCAGCGGGGAGATGGCCTTCGGCAGCCCACCGTTGCTCGGCCGCCAGGGCTGGTATCTGGCCGACCAGCTCAAAAAATTCAAAACCGGCCAACGCGGCACGCACAAAAGCGACGTGAACGGGGCCAAGATGGTGCAGATCACCAACTTCTTCATTGAGGACGATCAGATGCTGCGAGACGTGGTGGCCTACATCCTGACGCTCAATCCTGACCCCGAG
This sequence comes from Verrucomicrobiota bacterium, assembly GCA_026397635.1. Taxonomy (GTDB): domain Bacteria; phylum Verrucomicrobiota; class Verrucomicrobiia; order Verrucomicrobiales; family Verrucomicrobiaceae; genus Prosthecobacter. The sequence continues at coordinate 24,249 of JAPLUL010000067.1, forward strand.
GCCTCGAAGGAGACGCAGGAAAAGCAAATCCTCGAAGGTAGCCCGTTCAAGGATGTGACAGCAGTCAATCAGTAGGGCGGTCGTCTTCGACGCAGGGCTTGTGCAAAGCCACACGAGTGCGTTTTAAGCCTTCAGCGCCCAGTCGAGCAATGACTGGGCATCTTTCCACACGCCTTCGCTGGTGTCATTGAGCACCACGACGATGCGGCGGCGGCCATTGCGCTGGCCCGTGGCGACGAGGCAGTAGCCTGCGGCATCGGTGTAACCGGTTTTCATGCCATCACAGTAGCTGGCGCTGCGCAGGACGCGGTTCGTGTTTGCTAGGTCGATGGATTTACCCTGGGGCCGGGTGAACTTGTAGCTTTGCAGCTTCACGATCTTGCGCAGCTCGGGCTGCTTGTCGGCTGCTTTGGCAATGGCGGCGAGATCGCGCGCTGTGCTGTAAGGATCTTTGTCCGTCGTGGAGGGCAGGCCGTGTGGATTGACGAAGAAGGTGCTTTCGAGTCCAAGTGCCTTCGCGCGTGCGTTCATCTTTTCGGCAAACGCGGCTACACTGCCTGCATTGTCTCGCGCGAGCGCTTGGGCGATGTCGTTTGAGCTTTTCACCATCATGGCGGTGAGAAGCTGGCGGCGAGTGAAAGTCTCGCCGACCTTGAGGCCGATGCGAACCGGGGCGCATTGCGTGTCGCTGAGCTCGATGGTCACGATCTTATCTAGATCACCCGCCTCGACGACCAGGAGGCCAGTCATGATCTTCGTGGTGCTGGCGATGGCACCTTTCACATCCGGATTCTTCTCAAACAAAATGTCTTCGCTCTCAGCGTCGATGACGATGCAGCGCGCTGCGCTGATCTGCGGAATGGGGCCGCGGAGGTTTTTGATCTCGATTTCGCGGCGGACTTTCTTCGTTTTCTCCAGTTCCTCGGCCAGTTGCTTTTTGAGATGCTCCACCAGGGCTTCGCGGGTGGCGAGCTGGGATTTTTCCTGCTCCATGCGCTGGAGCTCGGCCGTCATGGCGTTCTCGCGCTTCGCAGCGGCGGCGATTTTTGCCTCCGCCTCTTCCTCGCGCCATTGGAGCTGCTGCTCGCGCTTCGGGTCGTCACAGCCTGCCAGTGCCGCGCAAAGGAGCCCGGCGGCCAAGGCACGGCCGGTGTGTTGAAAAGGGATGGAAAGGATCATTTTAAAGTTCCGAGAGAAGTTCTTTCAGGCGGGCGACAGGCCACTGGCCGGGTGCGTTCGAGGCGCCAATGAAGCCGTAATTCAGCAGGCTGCCACTTTTTGCCAGCACCAGCCGTGAAACGCGGCCCCACGGCCCCATGCCCATGACGGATAAGCGCAGACGGTGCGTGCCGCCTGCCAGCTGCATGAGGCGGATCAAGTCGTCCTGCGTGTTCAGGTAGGTGGCGAATTTCACCGCGTCGAGACCGGCCTGCTGGGCGAAATTCACCGCGCCTTGCAGCACGTCGTCCGAAGGGGTGGCCTGGAAATCGTGAAACGAGCCAAGCACCGGTACTCCGGCAGCGCGTGCCTTGGCGATCGTGCCCTGCATCTGCATGGCGCTGCGCAATTCCAGGTCGATGAGTGTGGCGAGATCGAGCAGTGGCTCGATCATGGCGGCACGGGCCACCGGATCTTCCGGGCCTTGGCCGCCTTCGGCTGGATGACGGGAGGTCAGAAGTAGCGGTGTCTCATTACCAGCCAATCGAGCGCGCAAATCGACCACTGGAAGCTGCAACTGGTCGAGCCGTAGCTCCGCCACATCGCACAAGGCCGTGCGCGCCGCTGCATCAAGCGATGTGAAATGCTCCAGTGCTGCCGAATCAGCAATGACCCCGACCGCCAGTGGTCGGGAGGAAAAGAGTAAGTTTTTGGATGAAACGAGTTGAGCCATTGGCTAGGCGGACTATAATTTTAACAATTCTAAGCAAATTTTAGTTAATTACTCGCCACTATGCTGGGTCGGAAGCAAGAAATCAATTTGCAGCTCACTGAGTTGTTCGACAGCGCATTACTGGCGTTCTGCTTGTGGTTCGGGCATTTCCTGCGCTCATCGTTGGTTCCAGTGTTCTTGTCCGATGCACCTGAGATCCCGCCGCTCGTGAAATTTTATTGGGTCATCGCGGTCGTGGCACCATTCACCCCGATCGTCCTAGAGGCACGCGGCTTTTACTCGAACATCAATAACAAGACAACTGGACGCTCCGTGCGCCAGCTTGCGGAGGCACTGGCCGTGATCGGCATGTGCATTGCCTTCTGCATGGTGTTCTTTAAATGGTCAGTCGAAAGCCGCGCTGTCGTCATTTTCTCGGTCGCTCTCGGAGCTTTGTCACTGTTGCTGCGAGAAGCTTGGCAGCGTGACCGGCTGCGCCATCAGCTGATTTCAGGCAAAGGGCGAGAGCGCGTGATCATCGCCGGTGCTCAGACCGATTTGGACGCCTTCCTCACGAATATGACCCCAGAACAGGGGGCAGAAATCGAGATCGTGGGCCAACTCGATCTCATGCAGCATCCGGTGTCCGACTTGGTGGCCGCGCTACATGAACATTCCATCAGTCGTGTGCTGTTTGCCGCCCAGCATGTGCATTTCAGCAAGATCGAAGAAGCCGTGCAGGCCTGTGAAACTGAAGGCATCGAGGCATGGATCGCCGCTGACTTCTTCCAGACCGCCATCGCCCGCCCAACCTTCGATGTGCTTGGGGGGCGTCTGATGCTGGTGTTTCACAGCACGCCGCAGGCCTCGTGGGAACTGTTGTGTAAGGGAATCGTCGATCGCGTCGGTGCGCTCATGATGCTCGTGCTGTCACTGCCGCTTTGGCTCGTCGCCATCATTGGCGTCCGCCTCGGCTCACGCGGTCCGATTTTCTTCAAGCAGGAACGTGCCGGCCATTACGGCAGGCCATTCGTCATGTGGAAATTCCGCACCATGCATCAGGACGCCGAGGCGCAACGTGCCGAACTGGAGACGCACAACGAGATGGATGGCCCTGTGTTCAAAATCACCAACGACCCGCGCATCTTTGCCTTCGGTCGCTGGCTGCGCCGCACCAGCATCGACGAGCTGCCGCAGCTCATCAATGTGCTCCGCGGTGACATGAGTCTCGTCGGGCCGCGACCTCTGCCTGTGTATGAAATTCAGCGCATCGAAAAACATGCCCAACGCCGCCGTCTGAGCGTCAAACCCGGTCTCACCTGCCTGTGGCAGGTCACCGGTCGCAACGGCATCAAGAACTTCGAGGAGTGGGTCGCGCTCGACCTCAAGTACATCGATAACTGGTCCTTCTGGCTCGATTTGAAGATCCTCGCGCAGACACTTCCCGCCGTGATTCGCGGCAGCGGCGCGAGTTGAGTGCAGAATTCGCTGTTCTCGTCGTCTGAACTGCGGCACAGACGACTCATATGAAAGTAGAACGCCTCAAATACGTCATCTGGGCCGCCGACATGAACCGCGCCGTGAATTTCTACGCGCAGGTCTTCGGCGGCACCATCCTCAAGCATAACGACATCATCAGCGAGGTGTCCATCTGCGACGGCATCATCGGCATCCACGGCGGCGGCGAAGGCAGCCGCACCTGGACCGGCCTCAGCTTCCAGGTGCCGGATGTGATCGAAGGTGCGCACGAAATCGTCGCCGCAGGCGGTCAGCTCACGCGTGAGCCGCAGCCCGAAAACGGCGAGCCGCCGCATCTCGCTATGTGTGTGGACCCCGAGGGCAACGAGATCATGCTCACGCGCAAACGCGCCCATTGATCACAGCACCGTCAGCGGGCCGTCAAACATCGTCAGGCTGATGACTTCGGTCCTGGCAACATGCGGTCCGTGTGGAGTGCCTTTGGGCGCGAAAAAGAGCGTGCCGGGTGTGTAGGTGACATCGCTCTCCTGCCATTCGCCGGAAAGAATCCATGCCCATTCATTGGCTGCGGGATGCGTGTGAGCGGGAATGGTCATCCCGGCATGAAACTTCCGCAGCACCACGACGCCACCTGTGGATTCATGCCGGTGCAGGATTTTCAGCTCAACGCCTTCGTAGGGGCCGGGTTGCCACGGTTTTTCGTCAGCGAGAGCGAGGTAAGGAAACATGAGGCGTCAGGCCAGTGATGGCACGCGGACATTTACGTCCACATCGGCGTCGTAATCCACGCCCGCGAGGCCGAAGCCGAAGAGGCGGAGGAAGCTGGACTGGTAGCCTTCGAAGTCGCCGAGTTCGGCGAAGTTCTCGGTATTCACCTCGGCCCAGCGTTGGCCGACGAGTTCCTGCACAGCGGGAGCCATCTCCCAGTCATCGACACGGATGCGTCCGGCTTCATCCGGCTGTGGATTGCCGTTGTAGAGGCGCTCGCGGAAGAGGCGGTCCATCTGCTCCATGCAGTCTTCATGCGTGCCCTCGGCCTTCATGACCTTGTAAAGCAGCGAGATATACAGTGGCACCACAGGAATGGCGGAACTGGCCTGCGTGACGAGCGCCTTGTTCACGGAAACCCAAGCTTTGCCTTTGATGGCGGCCAGCTTGGTGTCGAGCACTCGCTGCACGCGTTCCAGGTCTTCCTTGGCACGGCCGATGGTGCCGTTCTTGTAGATCGGCCAGGTCACTTCCGGTCCGATGTAGCTGTAGGCCACGGTTTGCGTGCCCTCGGCGACCACGCCGGCGGCAAGCAGCGCATCAATCCACATTTCCCAGTCTTCACCGCCCATGACGGCGATGGTTTGGGCGATCTCGTCGTCGTTCGCTGGCTCGATGGTGACTTCATTGACCACGCCGGTGCCTGTGTTGAGGTTTTTGTTCGTGTAGGAAGCGCTGCCGATCGGCTTGAGCACCGATTTGAAGACCTCACCGGTCTTCGGCTGTGTGCGACGCGGGGAGGCGAGGCTGTAGATGATGCAATCGACCTGTCCGAGGTCCTTCTTGATCGCTTCGATGACTTCCGTCTTCATCGCTTCGGAGAACGCGTCGCCGTTGAATGAACGCGCATACAAACCAGCGGCCTGGGCCTCGTTTTCAAAGGCGGCGGAGTTGTACCAGCCCGTGGTGCCGCAGCGGTCAGCTTCAGCGGGTTTTTCAAAGAACACACCGATGGTGGCCGCATTCGAGCCAAACGCCGCCGCGATGCGCGAGGACAGGCCGTAGCCAGTGGAAGAACCGATCACGAGCACCTTCTTTGGGCCGTTGGCGATGGGACCGCGTCCTTTGACGACGGCGATCTGGTCAGCGATGTGTTTGGCGCAACCGGTCGGATGTGCGGTGGTGCAGATGAAACCACGAATTTTGGGGGCGACGATCATAGTAGAGTGTTTTGAGCGTTAGCAGCCGCCAAGGGGCTGGCAACTGGTTTTCCCCTGCCGCTCACTTCACACCTTTGACCTCGAAACCCTCAGCTTCGAGAACAGCGCGCACCTTCGCAGCCTGATCGCCTTGAATCTCAATGCGCTTGTCCCGCACGGTGCCGCCACAACCGCAGGCAGCGCGGACGCGTTTGGCGATGGTCTCGATGACAGAGATCGGTAGGTGCGTGGCGAAGTCCTTGATGACGATCACCGTTTTGCCGCCGCGATGCGCGGTTTCACGCTGAAGCACCACACGGCCCATTTTCCACAGGCGCTGTGGGGAGTCGGGATCGGCGTTCGGGTTCATGGGGCCTCAAAAAGCGATCAGCCCGCGCTGACGTCCTTGTTGTAATAAACCTTCACGAACTGCATGCCCTTCTTGTCGTCGTAGCCGCGTTCGATCTGGGGGTCGGCGTCGCTGCTGCCGGGCTTGATGTGGATTTCGACGCCGGTGTCGAGGCGGAGGACGGCGGCGATGCGCTTTTTGGCCTTGCTGAGGTCTTTCTTGGAGATTTCGAAGCTGGTCTCCAGCGGTTGGCCTTGCTCTTCCTCCACGCGGGCGCGGTGCTCCTGGAATTGGGCGATGGCGTCTGGAGATTTGAGGACTTCCTGCTCGAACTCCTGAAGCTCGAACTTTTCGCGGTCTTCGAAGTAATTGAGCGCGTCTTTGGCGGCGGTGGCGGTTTCCCAGGGCGGCGTGTCGTCATCGCTGGCCTTTTGTTCTTCGAGGAAGGACACCGCCATCTTCGCGTAGGCATTGGTGAGGAAGGCGGCGTCTGGCACGGCCTCCACGCCGAGGAATTCACGCACCCAGAAGCGGGAGTCGCTGCCACTCCGATCAAAGGTGAGCACGTAGTAGCCTTTTTCGGCCCAGTGATTGAGGATGAGGCAGCCTTTGTCGATCTTGTCGGGATTGATGCCGTGCTCGGTGCTGAGCTGGAGGTCGCCATTTCGCGGCGTGATGGTGAGGAAGGGCACCACGCTGTCGCTTTTCAAAATGCAGAGGCCATTCACGAGTTCGCCCTCGATGTGGACTTCCTTGAGCATGGCGATGCAGAGATCGCCAGCTTTGATGTTGGGGTGATTGGACTTGGCGTAGAGTCGCTGGGCGATCTCGACGCCTTTGGCGAGGAGATTGTCCTCGTCGGCAAAAATGGCCTTGGCGCAGTTGTTCACCTCATGCTGGGCCAGCGAGGTGTGATGCGTGAAACGGTGGGCGATGCAGGCTTTGAAGGGCTTGATGAACAGCGTGGTGAGGTTTTCCTGGTCGGCTTCGGCGACTTTGAAGACTTCGCGGGAGGTTTGCAGTGGCTCTTCGCGCTGCGGATTGCCGACCTTGGCGAGGACGACGTTGGTGACGGTGGCGGTGTTGAGGCGGAGCTTGACGGACATGCGGGGCGCGGAGGGTAGAAAGGGAATGGGATTCGCCAAGGATTAATGGCACCTGCTTGCACTGACCGTGCGTCGAGGCGAGTGCATGGACACATGACGAACGCTGCCAAGATCGAAACCACCCACCTGAAGCCCTGGCTGGTGCGCATCCCGGAGATTTTTGAAGGGATTGCGCCGGAGGTGTTGCAGCAGTTTGGGGCGGTTTCGAGCACGCGGCTGGGGCAGGACTATTATTTGATCAAGACAGCGACGCCGGAGGCGATTCAGCGGTCGGAGGCGGCGAAGTTTGCGCGGTGGAATCTGCCGATGGACCACACCTGGCCGTGCAATGCGCAGAAGATGGACGGATTCATCGAAAAGGCGGCGCAGACGCTCATCAAGAAGTTCGGCGAGCGGAAACCGCAGGGGATTTTCATTGGCACGCTGCAGCCGACCTCGCCGGATAAGTATTACAAGGGCCTAGCGTCGAATCTGCGTGGTCGCGTGCTGCAGTTGTTCCCGAAACTGGCTGCAAACACGGTGGAGGAGCAGGATCCAGCCGCGGAGACGCTGTTTTGTCTCGTGGGGAAGGAAGGTTTGTTTTGCGGCATGCAGAGTCCGCGTGCCTCGAACGGCCTTTATGCCGGTGGCAGCAAGTACATCGACCAAGATGCGCCGGACACGATCAGTCGTGCGGGCGCGAAGATCGCGGAGGCGCTACATTATCTGCTGCTTTATCGCCCTCCGCTGCCTGAGGGCAGCCATTGGCTCGAACTGGGGGCCTGTCCGGGCGGGATGACTTCCGAACTGCTCGCACGCGGCCAGCGGGTGACGGCGATTGATCGTGCACCGCTGGATAAACGGCTGGATGGTCGGCCGGGATTGAAGTTTGTGCTCGAAGACGTTGCGGCGTTTCAGCCGCGCGGCGGAACGACCTTTGACGCGCTGCTGTGCGACATGAACGGCCCGCCGGAGGAGTCGATCGAGCAGGTGATCCGCCTCTCACGCTCACTGAAGCAGGGCGGATTGGTGGTCTTCACGCTGAAAGTGCCGCGTATCGAGAATGTGGAGGAACCTTGCGAGCTATTCCGGCTGATCGTGTCGATGTCGAAGGCGGCGGGGTTGCGCCTGTTGGCGCAAACGCACCTGACTTACAACCGGCATGAGTTCACGCTGTTCTTTGAGACGGTGTGATCACCGCAAGAACCGGGTGGCCTGGGCTGCGGGTCTCGTCACATTCGGCGCATGAATGATTATGAACGTGTGGCGGAGGTGATCCGCTATCTGGACGCGCATCAGCTTGAGCAGCCGGGGCTGGAGGTGCTGGCGCGGGTGGCGGGGCTGAGCGAGGGGCATTTTCATCGCCTTTTCTCGCGCTGGGCGGGGGTGACGCCGAAGGATTTCCTGCAATGCCTGACGGCGGAACGTGCGTGGGAGCGGCTGCGGCGGGGGGCGAGTGTGCTGGATGCGGCACTGGACGCGGGTTTGTCATCGCCAGGACGGCTTCACGACTTGTGCGTGACGCTGGAGGCGGCGACGCCGGGGGAGATCAAGGCGGGCGGGGAAGGGTGGGTGATTGACGCGGGCTTTGCGGAGACGCCGTTTGGGCTGTGCTGCCTCGGGAATGGGCCACGCGGGGTGTGCCACCTGGGTTTTGTCGAAAATGAGGAGCGCGGGGAGATCGAGCGGGCCTGGCCGAGGGCGCAAGTGCGCTGGGATGATGCGGTGGCGCGGGAAATGGCGGCGCAGGTGTTTCAAATGGGGCCGAGGGCGGATTTGAAGGCGCTGGTGCGGGGAACGCCGTTTCAGCTCCGGGTCTGGCGTGCGCTGCTGAAGGTGCCGCCGGGGGCGCTGGTCAGTTATGGGCATCTGGCGGCGGCGATTGGGCAGCCAAACACGGCGCGGGCGGTGGGAACGGCGGTGGGGAGTAATCCGCTGGCGTTCCTGATTCCCTGTCATCGGGTGATCCGGGAAACGGGAGTGCTGGGGCAGTATCGGTGGGGATGGGAGCGAAAAAGGGCGCTGCTGGGGTGGGAAGGGCGGTGGAAATGACGAATGCCGGAAGGTGAGAACTGAGAACTGAGAAGTGAGAAGTGAGAAGTGAGAAGTGGATGACGAATCATTCGAAAAAGCATCCTGTTAGGGAGGGGCTTTTGATTATAATATTTGTAATCAGCATTTATTATTTAAAAATGAATGTGATTTTTGAAGGTTTCGGCTGAGGCCGACCTGCTGGATCAATGACACGATGGCCCCCTCGTAGGTTGGGGATGTTTGGCGCGAAACACATCGCCACCTCCAAACGACCCTTCCCCTAACTTTTCGACTGGTCTGGGAGCCTCCGACGGCCCTGCACTCCATCGTTACGGTTCAGACTTTCGCCTCAAATCCCATTCGGATTCATCCGCCTGCTCGGATGGCTCCAGTTTGGATGGCTCCTGCGCGGCTTCGCGTTGGTACTTCTTGGGATTGAAAACCAAGCTATGGGCATGCTTGTAACCAGCAGGATCATACTTTTGCCAAAGCCGATCACGGGTTTCGCTGGAGCATGCCGGCAGTAGTGCCCAAATCGCCAGCCACAGCATCGAATGACGTTGGTATGAGGACAAATGAGTAGGTTTCACGTTTTCCAAAGGGATTTACTTCTGGCCGTAATACGCGCCTGGTCCGTGTTTGCGCAGGTGATGTTTTTCCAAAATGTGCGCCGGGATCGGCGGCAGGGTGGGGTTCAGTGAGAAGGAGCCGACCGCCATCTGAGCGCACATTTCGAGGGCGATGCTGTTGTGGAGCGAGTCCATCGCGTTTTTGCCAAACGTGAAGGGCGCGTGGTGAAGCTGCAGCACAGCGGGCATTTCGAGAGGATCGAGCTTCAGCTCCCGCAGGCGCTCCACGATGGCCACGCCAGTGTGGTGCTCATAATCCGCCGCCACCTCCTCGGGTGTAAGCGCACGCACGATGGGCACCGTGCCATGAAAATGATCCGCATGCGTCGTGCCGAAGCAGGGCAGCTCACGTCCGGCCTGGGAAAACATCGTGGCGTGCAGACTGTGCGTGTGCGTGACGCCGCCGATTTGCGGAAACTCGCGGTAGAGCACCAAATGTGTCTTCGTGTCGCTCGAGGGCCTTAGTTTGCCCTCCACGACCGTTCCTTCGAGATCGAGCACCACGATGTCCGCCGGTTTCAGCGCCAAATAATCGACGCCGCTCGGTTTGATCGCCCACAGGCCTGATTCCCGGTCGATACCGCTCACATTGCCCCAAGTCAGGCGCACGAGGCCGCTGGGTTCGAGGGCGCGGTTGGCCTCGCAGACTTGTTCACGCAGTTCATTCAGGGTCATGGGGCGATCAAAGACCAATTCGCCCTCATTTCCAGCAACATAAACAGGGGCGGGCGGCGTTTAACCTGTGATCCTTGAAGGTTGACGCGGAATGCCGCCCCGTTGACCTGTACCGCACTCTCACATGCCCGCCTCCGCCGCCTCCCCCTCTGTCCCTGACAATGAAGCCATCGTCCAAGCCTCCTCGTGGGTGGCTCCGCTTCGCACCGAAATCGCCCGCGTGCTCGTGGGGCAGAACATGCTGGTGGACCGCCTGCTCGTGGCGCTGCTGACCAACGGCCACGTTTTGCTCGAAGGCGTCCCCGGTTTGGCCAAGACCCTCGCTGTGCGCACGCTGGCGGGCACTTTGCAGGCCAAGTTCCAGCGCATCCAGTTCACACCGGACCTTCTGCCGGCGGATGTCATCGGCACCATGGTCTATCATCCGAAAGATGGCACTTTCACCCCGCGTCTCGGACCGATTTTTGCCAATCTGGTGCTGGCGGACGAAATCAACCGCGC
>JAPLUL010000140.1:0-6049 GCA_026397635.1 Verrucomicrobiota bacterium
TGCACGCCCGCTTTGGCCGCCGCGTAGTTCGCCTGGCCGTAAAAGCCCTGGATCGCCGCAATGCTGCCCATGCTGACGATGGCCCCATGGTCCCGCATGATCTCCAGTGCGAATTTGCAGCACTGAAAGACGCCCGTGAGGTTCACATCGATCACCGAGTCCCATTCCTCCATCGACATCTTTGCGATGGTGCGATCTCGCAGGATGGCAGCGTTGTTGATGAGGAAATCCAGGCCGCCATGGACCTGCTGGATGCCCGCCATCATCGCCTGCACGGCTGGGGTGTCAGCCACATTGGCCGCTGCGACGTACGCACTGCCAGAGCGCAAGTTGTTGAGCGTTTCGGCGATGCTTTGGGCATCATCCCCCGTGCTGCCGATGTCTGGATGATTCAAAACCACCGTGGCACCCGCCGCATGAAAAGTGCGGGCCATCTGCGCGCCGATGCCTTGTGAAGCGCCCGTGATGAGGGCGACTTTGCCTGCCAGATCAATGCTGTGACTCATGAGATTTATTGTACTGTGTTGCCGCCATCTACCGGCAGATTGACGCCACTGATCCAAGCAGAGAGATGGCTCAAGAGGAAGATCAAATCTCCGCCAAGGTCGATTTCAGCAGCCTTGCGTCCGAGTGGGATCGTGGACGCGGGAACTCTGCCCATCCCACTCCAGGCTAGGCAAAAACCAACGGTCTCAGAAAAACCAGCTCTTAATGCAGGAAGTGCCGCACGCCAGTGAAGCACATGGCGAGCTTGTGTTCATCGGCAGCGGCGATGACCTCGGCGTCTTTCACGGAGCCTCCGGGCTGAATCGCGGCGGTGGCTCCGGCATCGGCAGCGGCGATGAGACCGTCTGGGAAGGGGAACATGGCGTCAGAAGCCACAATACTGCCTTTGAGACTGAGTCCGGCTTCTTTAGCCTTCCAAATGGCGATGCGGCAGGAATCCACGCGGCTCATCTGGCCCGCACCGATGGCGAGGGTGCGATCATGCGTGGCGAAGACGATGGCGTTGGATTTGACGTGCTTCACGACACGCCAGCCGAAGCGCATGGCTTCGAGTTCGTCACGCGTCGGTGGGCGGATAGTCTTCACTTTCGTTTCGAGATCGTCGAGGCCGAGAGCACGGAAATCGCTGTCCATGACCATCACGCCGCCAGGAGCGGAGCGGATGACGGGTTCGGCGAGGGCTTCGGCCACGCTGGGGAGCATCTGGATGAGGCGCAGGTTCTTTTTTTTCTGCAAAAGAGCGCGGGCATCGGCATCGAAATCGGGCGCGATGATGACGTCGGTGAAGATCTCGGAGATGATGCGGGCGAGGCCCAGCGTCATGCTGCGGTTCACGACGATGACGCCGCCAAAGGGCGCTTGCTTGTCTGTCTCGAAGGCCTTCTGCCAGGCTTCGCGCAGGTCTTCATCCGCGCAGCCGACGCCGCAGGGGTTGGTGTGCTTCAAAATGGCGACGGTGGGGCGGCGGAACTCCAGAGCGATCTCGGCGGCGGCGTGGATGTCGAGGACGTTCGTGTAGCTCAGTTCTTTGCCGTGCAGTTTGACGAAGTAGTCGCCGAAGTTGCCGTAAAGCGAGGTCTTCTGGTGTGGATTATCACCGTAGCGCAGCTCGGAGTAGAGCGGCAGGGAGAGATTGAAGGTCTTCTGCGTGGTCTGCTCCTTGTTTAGGTAGGCGGCGATGGCAGAGTCGTAGCTGCCGGTGCGCTGGAATACTTTGCAGGCGAGGCGCTCGCGGGTGCCGAGGGTGGTGTCCCCAGCGTTTTCCTGCATCTCGGCCAATACGACTGAATAATCCGCCGGATCGGTGATGACGGTGACCCAGCGGTGGTTTTTGGCCGCGCTGCGCAGCATGGACGGTCCGCCGATGTCGATGTTCTCGATGGCTTCTTCCAGCGTCACATCCTTCTTCGCGATGGTCTGCTCAAAGGGGTAGAGATTGACCACCACGAGGTCGATGACGGGAATGTCATGCTTCTTGGCGTTGCGCTTGTCCTCCTCATTGTCACGGCGTTGCAGCAGGCCGCCGTGGACTTTCGGGTGCAGAGTTTTGACGCGTCCGTCGAACATTTCCGGGAATCCGGTATGGTCGGAAACGTCAGTGACCTTCAAACCGCCGTCCTTCAGGTGCTTGGACGTGCCGCCAGTCGAAAGCAGCTCGACGCCGAGCGCCGCGAGACCTTTGGCAAAGTCGAGAAGACCGGTTTTGTCAGAAACAGAGAGCAGGGCGCGGGCAATGGGCATGAGAGGAGGGAGGTTCGGGGGCGCGGAGTAAAGGGAGATTTGCCAGGGTGCCAACAGCATTCTATGAGGCGTTTTGGCCCGCAATCACGGGCTGCCGGGAACGTACGGCGGGTAGAATTTCCGCGCCCCGAACTCAATGTAGCGGTTCTCGCCGCTTTTGAGGTAAACGGGGGCTTTTGCGTCTCCCCAGGCCTGCGCCCGCTGGTAAACGAGGTGCCTACCGGTGGCGTCGAGTGCGAGCTTGAGCATGGTTGCGTCGTCAGACACGATCGGTTCGACGCTGCGACGATACAGACCCTTTTCCTGGCCGGGGAAGCACAGGTTGGGCTCGTAGCGGTCTTCTTGACCAAGCGCAGTGTAGTATTTCATGTCGCCGAGTGCGGTAGGGTATTCGGTCCACTCGTAGTCCGCCGGGTGGAGGTGGATGCGCCAGGCCAGAAGGACGAGGCAGCTCAGCAGCAGCGCCCAGCCGAGCAACAGGCGTCCGGGCGTGTCGCGGGGTTCGTTGGATGCCATGTGTGGATGAAAGACGCGGGCAGTGGCGTGGCAAGAGGGGATTTGGGGTTCGCCAGAGAAGTTCGTGCTGGCGGGCTGTTACGAATGCGGAGGCAATTGAGCCAAAAGGTGTGGCAGCACCACGCATTACCCTCGTGAGGCATGGGGAATGCATGTGGGGGATTGACCCCATAGACGGCAGAACTTCGACACGGCTAGGAGTCATGGACAGCAATCCACTACTCCCATGACTGACTTATGAACACCTCTCCTCCACTCAAATGTTTGCCGAAAATCTTGGGGCAAATCCCCAGTTTCCTCATCCTTGTCGCCGTCGCGCTCGCCGAGTCCCAGCTCTCGGGCGCTGAAGCACCCGTCCTATTGGGACAGGCTTCGAACTTCGGTGTACTCGCGGGCTCGGGGATTACCAACACTGGCCCCACCACCATCATCGGAGATGTGGGAACCTTCCCGACCTCCTCCATCACGGGCTTTGGGAGCGTCACGCTGACTGGGACCAATCATGGAGGAGATGCTATCACCTTGGCTGGGAAAGGCGATCTGCTCACGGCTTACAATGACGCGGCAGGTCGGCTGCCGACGATCACCTATGCGCCGATTTTTGATCTAGGCGGACTGACCTTGGCACCCGGCGTTCACATGGACACCAGTTCCTTTGGGATCACGGGCATCCTGACGCTCGATGCGCTGGGCAATCCGAATGCGGTCTGGGTTTTTCAGGCAGGCTCCACGCTCATCACCTCAGTGGGTAGTTCGGTGAATTTGATCAATGGTGCCCAGGCCGGGAACATTTTCTGGCAGGTCGGCAGTTCCGCCACCCTCGGGGTGAACTCGGCTCTCTCAGGGACGATCATGGCGAACACATCCATCACCCTGAACAACGGTGCCAGCTTGAATGGGCGTGCGCTGGCCATCAATGGTGCGGTGACGCTGGACAGCAGCACCATCACGATCGTGCCACTTCTGGTGGGTGGGCCGACGCATTGGCTGGGCGCAACGAGTGGGGCTTGGACCACGGTTGGAAACTGGGCCACGGACTTAGCTGGCACTGCATCGGGGCTTATCCCCACGGTGGCGGATAACCTCACCTTTTCCGCCACAGGCGCGGCAAACCAGAGCACCACACTCGGGGCCAATTTCACGATCAACACTCTCACGATCAATGACACGGCACCCGTCACCATCGCTGGAGCCAACACATTGACCATTGCCGGAGATCCTTCCATCACCGTCAGCAGCGGCGCAGGACTGCTCACGATCTCCAGTGATCTGTCACTCACAGGCGCGGCACCTCGGGTGACGGTGAGCAACACTGCCGGGGCACTGTTTACTGGCGCGGTCAGCAGCACCGGCAGTCTGACCAAGGCTGGCGCAGGCACCTTGGGCGTCACGGGCGCGGTCAATGTCACCGGTCCTGCTAACATCAACGCTGGCACGCTCAATATCGGCACCGGCAGCGTCTTCACCGCCACCGGCACCACCACCACCGCCTCAGGCAGCACCGTGAGAGTGACCGGCTCTCTCGTTTCACCTGCGGTCAATGTGCTGCTCGGGAGCAATCTCGACGGCAGCGGCAGCATCACGGGCGCGGTGACTAACTTTGGCACCATCAATCCTGGTGCTGCCGTGGGCGCGCTCACCATCACCGGCACTTACACCCAGGGCGGCAGTGGCCTGCTCGTTACCCAGCTTGTGACCCCGACCAACCATGATCAGTTGCTCATCACCGGAGCGGCCAGCCCCGGCGGCACCTTGCAAATCACCACGCCCGGCGGAGCGCGCCCGATCTTGGGAGACAGCTTTGATATCATCAACGCAGGCAGCGTCACAGGTCAGTTCGGCACGGTGGTCAATCCCTTCGCCGGTCCAGGCACATTGGTGAAGCTCGTCGTCGTGTACGCCCCGGCCGCTGTGTTCGTGAATGCCGTGCAGAACAGTTTGGAAAATGCCCTCAGCCTCATGCAGCTCACGCCAAATCAAACCGCCACGGCTGGCGCGCTGGACAGCGCTTTGACCGATGTGCGTCAGTCTGCGGTGCTCGGCTATCTCAACAATCTCAACATCAACGCCGTCCCGCAGGAGCTCGAAAGAATCGCCCCAGAAGAACTGACCGCGATCTACAGCATCGCCTTTGCCGAGCTCGACACCGAAATACTCAGCGTGCAGCAGCGCCTCTCCTCCATCCGCAACTCGGGCTGGAACGAACCCAACACCAACCCCTACCACTAGCGGCAAAGATGTCGTCTCCGGCGGTCAATTATCCCCCACTATGTCGCCCGACAATTTGCGTTATGGGTTCTTTGCCAACGCGACCGGCCAATACGCCAGCCTCGGAGATACCTCCAACGCCAATGGCTTCGACGTGCAATCTGTCGGCACCACCATCGGTGGCGATCTGCGCTTGGACGAGCATTGGGTCCTTGGAGCTACCCTAGGCTATGCGCGATCCAGCAGCGATCTCACGGAAGGCGGTTCACTCACTGCCGACGGCATGCGCGCAGCCGTGTACGCCATGTATCTCAGCGGTGCCGTTTACACCGAATTTTTGGTCGGCGGCAGCTACAACAGCTATGACACCCAGCGCAGTGCGCTAGGCGGCACCGCCCAGGGCAGCACCAATAGCACCAGTTTTGACCTGTATCTCGGGACAGGTTACGACCTCTCTGTGAATCAATGGACCTTCACCCCCATGGCCTCCCTGCGCTACACGGCTGTGAACATCGACAGCTTCGAAGAAATCGGCTCCTTGCAGCCCCTGCGCTTTCCCTCACAGCATCAGGACTCCCTGCGTTCACGCATCGGCCTGCGTGCAGCCTACACCGCCCTTTATGGTGGTGCCAGAGTCACCCCATCTCTCAGCCTGCACTGGCAGCATGAGTTTCAAAACACCCGGCTCCCCATGACATCTCAGTTCGCCAACGGTGCGGGCAACCCCTTTACCGTGCATGGTCCCGAATCCGGACGTGACAGCGCCCTCGTCACGGCGGGCCTCAATGTCGCCTGGAGCCGCTATGCCATCTACTTCGCCTACCAGGCGGAGCTGTTCCGCCGCAACTACCAGAGCCATACCCTGATCGCAGGATTCCGTGTGGCCTGGTAAACTTCGTTGCGCTTGTCTCTCCTTGCCCTGTGCAGGGAGAGACCACCCTTGTTGCCTCAAAAGTAAATGACACCGGGGAGGGCGCGGGAGGAAGGGATCGTTGCCTCAGAAGTGATGACACCGAGGGTTAGGCGTTCAGTGTTGCTGCTGCGTGCACGCAATGCAAGGAGCCCGTAGGGCGACTGG
>JAPLUL010000099.1:0-18013 GCA_026397635.1 Verrucomicrobiota bacterium
GAGGGCTGTCCAGGTCGTGCCGCTGTCCGTGCTCTGTTCCACGGTGACTTGGGCGATTTCCGGCGCAGTGCCGCCTCGAGTCCAGATGACCTGTGACGTGTCCGTGGCACTCAGCGTCTGCGTCGCGGGATCATTGTGCAGCCGCGCGAATGTGTTGCGCGTGGTGCCGCCCATGCTGGTGAAAGATCCCCCTAGCAGAATCTGGCCCTCCGCCTGCGCCGCCACGCTATTAACGGCGTTGTTCGCACTGGGATTGAAGCCCGCATCGAGCGTGCCATTGGCCGCCACCCGTGCGATGCAGTTGCGCGTGGTGCCGCCCACGGTGGAAAAGAAGCCCCCGAGCAGGATCTGGCCGTCCGCCTGCACCGCCACGCTATCGACGTAAACGCTTACATTGGGATTGAAGCCCGCATCCAGCGTGCCATTGGCCGCCACCCGTGCGATGCCGTTGCGCGGCGTCCCGCCCACGCTGGTGAACCAGCCCCCAATCAGGATCTGGCCGTCCGCCTGCACCGCCACGCATCTGACATGGTCGTTCGCATTGGGATTGAAGCCCGCATCCAGCGTGCCATTGGCCGCTACCCGGGCGATGCGGTTGCGCGGGGTGCCGCCCACGGTGGTGAAGTAGCCCCCGATCAGAATCTGGCCGTCCGCCTGCACAGCCACACATGTGACGGCATTGTCCGTATTGGGATTAAAGCCCGCATCCAGCGTGCCGTTGGCCGCCACTCGCGCGATGTGGTTGCGCGTGGTCCCGCCCACGCTGGTGAAGCTGCCCCCGAGCAGGATCTGGCCGTCCGCCTGCACTGCCACGCTATTGACGGTGCCGTTTGCATTGGGATCGAAGCCCGCATCCAGCGTGCCGTCGGCATTGAGCCGCGCGATGTAGTTGCGCGTGGTGCCGCCCACGCTGGTGAACCAGCCCCCGAGCAGGATCTGGCCGTCCGACTGCACTGCCACGCTAAAGACCCAGTTGTTCGCATTGGGATTGAAGCCGGTGTCGAGGCTGCCATCGGCATTGAGCCGGGCGATGTTGCTGCGCGGCTGGCCCAGCACGGAGGAGAATCCCCCCGCGATGATGGTCTTGCCATCCGGCTGCACAGCGGTAGCTAAAACGCCGTCGCCCACGACCTTGGCGTCGAGCGAGTCCACATCCCCTGGGGCAGCATGAACGGGTGTGGTGCCGAGCAGCATGGCAGAGAACAAGCCAAGAAAGATGAGGGTGAGGTGGTGGCTGGCTTTCATCGGCGGAGGGAGGATTCTTATACGAAGACTTGTTACTGTCGCTAAAATTAGGCAGCGCGGCAGTGGCAAGCAACAGGCCAATTCTGAACGTCGTTGATTTCGTGGCGCGGGCGCGCCTAGCCACATCTTGAGTCTTGAATCAGGTGGCTTGAGCTTTTTTTGCATGTCTGGCTTCCCTTGGGCTGCGTCATTGGCTGTCATCCGCCGTCTTAACCCGTTTTTCTTGATGAACATGATGCGACGCTGGACGGCCCGCAAAAGCGCAGGGAAGGGCCTTTGTCTGGAGCCGCGGAAGGGCTTCGGGCCATGGGATGGTGTGGTCGATCCTGAGGGCGGGAACAGCGTGAGACAGGCAGCCTGCCTGTGGTTCCAATCCCACAGGCTGGCAGCCTGTCTCACGGTCAGCTTGCCTGATCGAGTCGGAGTCGGCGGATCCCATTCCTTCACTCCAATGCTCCAGCACTCCCTCGGTGTGCATCATCCCTGGCATCTTTTCTCCGCATCTGTTCAGGCACGGCAGCGTTTTGCATCCCGCGGTGGCTCATCTGATTTCTGTTTTGAGTGCAGGCAAAGGAATGGGTGGCAAGGGAATGAAAACCTCAGAAATTCCTTTGCCACCCATTCCCTTGCCAATCTCTGCCGCTGCACTGCCTCATGTGCATCATGCCTGGCATCTTTTCTCGCCTTGTGCATCATGCCTGGCATCTTTTCTCGCCGGGATCTGAGGGGGGTGGAATGGGGGCTTTTTGGCCACTTCCCTGGGTAAAGGGGCTGCAAGGCGCTTTTTTGACCCGATTTTATTTCCCGATGAGCTAAACGAGTCTCGTCTGGGGCATTGGGTTTTCCCGATGGGCTAAACGAGTCCCGTCTGGGGCGCTTGGTTTTCCCGATGAGCTAAACGGGCCTCCTCTGGGGCATTGGGTTTTCCCGGTGAGCTAAACGAGTCTCGTTTGGGGCATTTGGTTTTCCCGGTGAGCTAAACGAGCCTCGTCTGGAGCATTTGATTTTTCAAATGGGCTAAACGAGTCTCGTTTAGCGTTCATTTTGGCGGGGTTTGGCGGGGCGAATGGAGGGTTGTACCATGCAGGCGCTTCGCACCACCGCCTACACGTCCTTGATGCTTCCGTGGATTGGGAACGATGGGTGGTGATAGGGCGGGGGGCAGCCGTCCTGGCTTGGGCGCACCGTCGATCCCGGCGATAACACCGGCCGTGAGCCATCCATGACGCATTCGTCTGGCTGGAGCGATTTCTCAGCAAAGAGAACCATTGAGTCTCCGCCAATCCCACGCTTGAATGCGAACCCTGACTGACTCGCCCATGCATTACCTCTCCACCCGCGGCCAGACGAAGCCGCACACCTTTTCTGAAGCCGTTGAAGCCGGATTGGCACCGGATGGCGGGCTGTTTTTACCCGAAACGCTGCCAAGCATCGCCGACAAGCTGCCTGCTTGGTCGGAGCTGACGTATCCGCAGCTTGCGGCGGAGTTTTTCACGTTGTTCGCCCCAGAGATCAGCAACGCGGAGTGGCATCAGCTCACGGCGGAGGCGTATCGGCGCTTTGATTCGCCAGACGTGGCTCCGCTGAAGAAGATCACGGACCAAACCTATGTACTGGAGCTGTTTCACGGCCCGACGCTGGCCTTCAAAGACTTCGCGCTGCAACTGCTGGGCCTGCTGTACAAGCGCCAGGTCGAAAAGACCGGCAAACGGCTGGCCGTGCTCGGCGCGACCTCGGGCGACACGGGTTCGGCAGCGATTCATGGCTGCCTGGGGCGCGATGGCATCACGATTTTCATTCTCTACCCGAATGGCCGCGTGGCCCCGCTGCAAGAGCGCCAGATGGCCTGCACGGGGGCGGACAACGTCTTCGCCATCCCGATTCCCGGCACCTTTGACGACGCGCAGCGCGTGGTGAAGGACACGTTTGGCGACACCGCCTTCGCCAACTCGGTGAATCTCTCCGCCGTCAACTCGATCAACATCGCCCTGGTGCTGGCGCAGTCTGTTTATTACCTCTGGGCCTGTTTGAAACTGCCAGAGAGCGCCCGTGCCACGGCGGAATACGTCGTGCCGACCGGGAATTTCGGCAACGTGCTGGCCGGCTGGCTGGCGCAGCAGATGGGCATGCCTGCGGGGAGCTTCCGTGTGGCGACGAACCAGAACGACATCCTGCACCGCTTCTTCACCAGCGGCGATTACCATCCAAGTGAGGTGCATCCCAGCCATGCGCCGAGCATGGACATCCAGGCTGCGTCGAACTTCGAGCGCTTTCTGTATTATATCCTCGGCCAAAACACCGAGCATGTGCGCGAGGTGATGACGCAGATCAAATCGGGTGCGCCCTTCAAGATTGACCTGCCCAAGACCAGCCTGCGCTCCACGCGGATGGACGATGATCAAATCGAACGCGTGATCGCCGAGATGTGGCAGGACTGGCAGTATGTGCTCGATCCTCACACCGCCTGCGCCTTCACCGACATGGCGCAGGACCGCGTCAGCGTCGTCCTAGCCACCGCCAGCCCGGCGAAGTTTCCCGAAGTGGTGCAAAGGGCCACCGGCAGCGAACCGACGCATCCGTCACTGGAGGCGCTGAAATCGAAAAAACTGCATACTTGGCCGCTCAACGCGGACGTGGCCGAGGTGAAGTCATTCATCCGGGAACACACTCGTCACAGAACGAATGCTTGACGTTCAGGGCCGCGTTTTGGTTTAATCCAAAATTAGTTCTATGCATTTGCCCACCCTCACTCCCGCCGGTTCACTTTACCTGGATGTTTCCAGTCTTCTGACGGTTGGCAGTGATGCGGGCAACGGCGTCACTCTCGCCGTGGCCCCTCTCTATGTCTGGGGGCTTCTGATCGGCGGGCCGGTGTTCATCATTGCGGCGGTCATTCTGGTGAAGGTCAGATACGCGGGCGTGAAGTTCTTCACGATGGAATTTGGCAACGGCTCGTTCTTCGGGCGCTTGAAGGCCATTTTCCCTCATCTCGTGCTCGGCACGGCGATGCTGCTGCTGGGTTTTGCCTCTGCTTATGCTGGCTGGCAGCTCATGGGGTATTCCATGACCTTGAATGCGGCAGGGTTGATCGAAACACACCACGATGAGACCACTCGCTATGCCTGGGAAGACGCCGACAAAGCCTCCGAACGCATCAAATCGACCGGATTCTGGATCTCCTTCGCTAAGGGCAGCCGCAAATGCCGCGTGAGCTTTCAGCAGCGCCACATCGGCGAGGCCCTGCAGGACAAGGCCATCGCCATCAGTGAAAACGCACTGAGCGCGATCAAGGTGCCGCGCTTTCAAGAGTGATTATAGGCAGCCTCTTGAAGAACTCATGAGGCAGCCAGTGAGACGTTAAAAGTCAGATGTCAGACGTGGTGCTGACGCGAACGATCACTTCGTCCGCCTCCTCCTGGGTCACGCCCATGTCGAGCAGCGTCTCCGCTAGGCTCTCAAATCAGGCGCAGGAAAAAAAGGCCAGTGAACGCATGATGCAGGTACAAGAATGACGCACAAAAGCTGTGCGCAAGTGGCACCGTTCGTGCCATTGAAGCGGCATGACTCTTCTTCAGCAGCTGCATGAGACCTCCGCCGTGGCCCATGATCTGCTGGTGCTCAGCCTCGTCATTCTGAGCGGCATCGGGCTGGGGAACCTCCGTGTCGCAGGCGTGAGGCTGGGGGTGGCGGGTGTGTTGTTTACCGGTCTGGCCGCCGCGCATTTTGGCCTGCGGCCAGCCGCCGAGGTGACGCATTTTTTGAAGGACTTTGGCCTCGTGCTGTTCGTCTTTGCGCTTGGCATGCAGATGGGGCCGGGATTTTTCGCCTCGCTGCGGCAGCAGGGGCGCGTCTTGAATGGTTACGCCCTCGCCTTGGTCGCCGGGGGCGCTTGGGTGGCCGTGTTGGGCGGGTGGATGCTGGGCATGTCACCCCCCGCGATCTCAGGCCTCTTTGCCGGAGCCACCACCAACACCCCCGCGCTCGGTGCCGCCCAGCAGGCGCTGCTTTCCGCGCATGCGGACCCCGCGCACGTCACCCTGCCCGCTTTGTCTTATGCGGCGACGTATCCGCTGGCCATCGTGGGCATCATCTTGTCCCTGATCATCCTGCGGGTGTTTTTCAAAGTGGATGTGAGCTCTGAGGCGGAGCTTTTCCGCCAGGAGCAGGGCGCGGGGATCCAAGCCCTCCAGCGCATGAATATCTGCGTGGGAAACACCAACCTCGACGGCATCGCCATCGCTGACCTACCGGGCGTTCATGAGGCGGGCGTGGTCATTTCGCGCCACCGTCGGGCCACGGAAAACGAAGTGCATGCCGCCACACCCGAAACCAAGCTGCATTTGGGCGATGTCATCATGGCGGTAGGCACGCAGGCCCATCTGGAGCAGTTCCGCCTCGTCATCGGTCGCGTGAGCGAGGAAAACCTCATGAAAGCACCCGGCAGCGTCACCTACCGCCGTGTGGTTTTGACCAACAAGCGCATGCTGGGGAAAACGGTGCGAGAACTTGGCCTGGAGCACCTGCACGGCGTCACCGTCACGCGTGTGAGCCGTGGTGATCTCATCTTCACCGCGCTGCCAGACCTGCGGCTGCAATTTGGCGACATGCTGCAGCTTGTGGGCGATGAAGAGTCCCTCAACACCGCCACGAAGGCGCTCGGCAATGCCGTTCACATGCTCCAGGAGACGAAATTCGCCGCCATCTTCGCTGGGATCCTGCTCGGCGTGCTGCTGGGGCTGTATCCCTTCCGCATTGAGGGTTTGCCCGCGCCGGTGCGCCTGGGGCTAGCCGGTGGGCCGCTCGTCATGGCGATCCTGCTGAGCCACCTGGGCCGTCTCGGCCCGATGGTCATGCACATGCCCATCAATGCGAACCGCGCCTTACGTGAGCTCGGCATCATCCTCTTCCTCGCCAACGTCGGGCTGCTCTCGGGAGAAAAGTTCATGACGACGGTGTTCTCCATGCAGGGGCTGCAATGGGTGCTGCTCGGCCTTGTCGTGACCATGCTGCCGCTGCTCGCTGTCGGCTTCGTGGCGCGAAAATGGCACCGCATGAACTTCATGTCCCTCTGCGGCCTGCTTTCCGGCGGCATGACCGATCCGCCCGCCCTCGCCTTTGCCACCAGCATGGCGCGTTGTGACTCGCCCGCCATCGCCTACGCGGCGGTGTATCCGCTCACGATGCTCCTGCGCATCGTCGCGGCACAAATCATCGCGCAGATGGGATGAAAGGCGCTTATTTCAGCGGCTTGACCAGCACTTTCGAGTTCCGACCGCTCTTGTCGTATTTTTCGCGGCGGCTTGGGGGCAAGGCATCGGGGTCAGCAACTGAGTAGCCCATCTTTTCCTCGAAGAAGCGAAATGCCTGCGTGCTGAGGGCAAAGAGCACCTCGCAGCCACGCTGCTTCGCCGTTTCCTCGGCAAAAGCCACGAGCTTGCGGCCGTGGTTCTTGTTCTTGTGCGAGCGCCGCACGAACAGGCAGGCCAGCTCGGCGATCTTGCGGCCTTCCTCCTCGTAGCTGTGAACCGCGACGGAACCGACCGGATTGCCGTCGAGTTCGAGGACGAAGAAGTCTTTGATCTTGGATTGAATCTGATCGCGTGAGCGCGGCACGAGCGCGGCGTCGTCCACGCTCTGCTGCATCATGGAAAGCAGATCGGGCACATCACTGGCGCGGGCTTTGCGGATCTGCTGGTATTCATCGCCATGGATCATGGTGCCGACGCCCTCATTGGAGAACAGTTCGGCCAGCAGCGCCTCGTCCTGGGTGCCATCGACGATGTGAACACGCGGAACACCTTCCTGGCAGGCCAGCGCGGCGTAGCGCAGCTTTGAAAGCATGCTCACGTCATGCTTGGGGTCTTTGGTTTTGTACATCTCCTTCGCGTCTGCCACGGAGAGTTGCGCTAGGCGCGTTCCATCAGCAGCGCTGAGGCCGGATTCGGCCACGAAGATGACTTTCGCGGCTTGAAGGGCGATGGCGACTTCAACCGCCACGGCGTCCGAGTTCAAACGCAGCGTGGTGCCTTTCCCGTCGTAGCCGAGTGGCGGCAAAATCGGGATGATGTCGGCCTTGAGCAGCGCACGCAGCGATTCTTCATCGACACGCTCAATGCGGCCGGTGAACTCCTGATCCACGCCATCGATCACGCCCGCAGGATGCACCGCGAGCGCGTTGGAAACCGCCACCGGCATCTCCAGCGCGGTGAGTTCAGCCGCCAAGTCACTGCACTGGCGCATGATGGCATCCTTGGCGATCTCAATGCCTGCCGCGTCCGTGCGGCCCATGCCATCGTCATTGTAGAGAGAAATGCCCCGCTGCTCTGCGAGAGCGCGAACTTGCGCCCGAGCACCGAAAACCAGAATGACCTCAATGTTGAGGGATTGCAGCACCGCCACGTCCTGCAACAGGCTGGCAAACACCGGCTGCGTCATCAACGCGCCGTCGATGGCGATGACAAAAACACGCTGCCGAAACTGCGGCACGTAGCGCAGGATGCCGCGCAGGTCTTCAAAGCGTTGCTGGGGTTTGGCGGGGTCGTTGTTCACAGGTTGAGCCGTCACGATAGCACAACTGCGGCGATTTCGTCCCAAAGTTTCAGCTTTGGTTCGGCAACAAAGGGATTGCCGCTTGGCGTGGTTCTGCCAGCATCGCAGGCGCATGAGTCTGGAACCCGAAACGCCTTCTCCTGAGCCGCCGCTGGTGATCATCGAAAATGTCTCCAAGTCGTTCGGCACCAAGACCGCTCTCTCTGATGTGACGTGGTCTCTGCCACGCGGGCAGATCAGCGGGCTGCTGGGGCCCAATGGAGCAGGCAAGACGACACTCTTCCGCCTACTGATGGGTATCCTGAAGGCCAGTAGCGGTTGCATGAGCATCGCGGGCAGGGATTGCTTTGAAGATCGTGTGGTCGTGAAGCGACTGGTGGGTTTCCTGCCGGATGAGCCAGTGTTTTACTCCTACCTGAGCGGTACGGAGGTGCTGGAACTCAGCGCCGGCATGCATGGACTGGAGGTGAAAGGGGCACTCACCCGAATGGTGCCGCTGATCCAGCGGCTAAACATGCAGGACGCGATGAATCAATATGCGGACGACTACTCCCGCGGCATGAAAAAGAAGCTCGGTCTGCTGCTCGCCTTGCTGCATCAGCCGCCGCTTCTGATTCTGGACGAGCCCACGAACGGCCTTGATGTGGAATCAACACGCCTGTTCTTCGATTTGATGCGTGAGCAGGCCGCTGCGGGCACGACGATCGTGTTCTCGACACATCTGATGGATCAAGTGGAGCGCTTGTGCAGCCACGCGGCAGTGATTTGCAGTGGCAAATTGGTCAAAACCGGCGCGCTGGCGGAAATCTGCGGCGGCAGGCCATTGGAGGAGGTCTTCGTCGAACTGACCACATTGGGGGCGTGATGAATTCCAACCTACAACGACCTCCCACGCCGAACGGGCAAGTGCTGAGCAGCCTGTGGAAGGCGGTGCGGCAGCGTGCGCGTGGCCGTGCGAAACGACAGGCGCAGATGATGAAGCGCAAGACGGGCAGCGAATCCAATCCGCTAGCCGGGCTCGGTGTGCTGTTGATGATTTTGCTCACCAGTTTTGTCCATCTCGGCCTCGGCTACACGCTCGTCGATACGCTGGAAAAGGCGCAAATGATGGAGCACGAGCAGCGAGGAAAGCTGGTGGTGCCGGATTACCTCAATCGTTACCTGGACCCCGCAAACAAGCATGCCGGAGCGCAGCCTGACTGGATGGAACGATTGGCCGATAGGGCCGATTCCTGGCGGAGTCGTGAATTTGGCGGAACCAAGGTCGTGCAACGCGCCAAAGTGCTCGACCAAGCCCGCCAGCATGGCCGCGAAGGTTTCATCACAGAAAAAGAGGCGGTGAAGTTTTCGCTGAAGAGGCCGAGCGAGCTTCCAGCCACGATGTGGCCGTTTATTGGCGTGATGTTCCTGTGGTGGTTTTTGATGCTGGTGTTTCAGGGGGAAGGGCTGGAGATGGATTTTCAACGGCGGCGGCATCCGATGTGGGAATGGCTGGCGAGTCATCCGGTGCGGCCGGTGGCAGCGTTCTCAGCGGAGATGTTGGCCGCGTTCATGGCGAATCCCGTTTATTGGGGAGCTCCGCTCTTCTGGTTGGTCGTGTGGAGCTCAGCGCATGGCTTTGGCTGGGAGGTGCTTGGAGGCGCGGTGCTCGTAGGCGTGCCGCTGGCGATGGCGGCCTCGTGTTTGCACAAAGGACTGGAGATCGCGGCGCTGCTGCGGCTGCCCTCGCGCACGCGGGGTGCGGCGTTGGGTCTCCTGTCTTGGGCGGGCTACTGCCTCATGATGCTGCCGCTGTTCATGTTCAGCATGCCTATGATCAAACGGGCGCTGCTGCATGTGACGATGCCGCTGGGCGAGTGGCTGCCTTCGTGGCCTGCGCGGATGATTTTGAGCGGCTGGTCGGAGACGCCGGTGCTGTGGCAGGCGGTGGTCGTGGTGATTGGTTTGAGTGTGCTGATGCTGATCGCGGCGGTGGTTGTGTCATGGTGGGGCACGCAAATCGGCATGCAGGCCAGCCATGCGACGGCCACGGCGGCACCGCGCACGCTCCAGGCGGGTGGAACCGGCTTCTTGAGCCGCCACCCTCTCTATCGAAAGGAACTCCTTTGGTTCTGGCGGGATAAAGGCGCGGTGGTGCAAGCCGTTTTGATCCCGCTGACCATCGGCGCGATGCAGGCCTTCAATCTGCGTGGACTCGCCGAGATGGCCGCCGGTTATTGGAACGGCATCTGCGGCTTCGGTATCATCTGCGGCACTTACTTTCTGCTCATTCTCGGGCCGCGCTCACTGGCCTCGGAGGGCTCCGCGCTGTGGATGACGCTCACCTGGCCGCAGGGGCTCGAAAACCTGCTGAAGGCCAAGGCGCAGCTCTGGTGGATGCTGGCGAATGGCATCGTCGGCATCGCCTTCGCGGCCACGCTGGTGCTTTTCCCGGCGGACTGGTGGAAGATCCTGCTCGTCGCCCTCGGCTGGATCGCTTTCAGTCGCAGCCTTGCGGAGAAATCGGTCACACTGGTGATGGCTCCGTCTTCTTCCGGCGAGGTCGAAAGGCCGCCTGCTGGCAGGCAATGGGCGGCGATGCTGGGCACGCTGGCCTTTGGCAGTGGCGTGATGATGCAAAACTGGCACGCCGCCGTCCTCGGCGTGGTCTTTTCTTCCCTCACCGCTGCGGCGATGTGGCAGAACCTTCGTGCGCGGTTGCCCTTCCTTTACGATCCGTGGTCGGAAAAACTGCCGCAGGCACCCACGCTCATGCATTCGATGATCGGTGTGACGATCATGGTGGAGGTGATGGCGCTGATCACTGGCATCGCCCTCGGCATCGGCGGTGTGGATGCGCTTTGGAAGGCGCGAGCCATCTCGTATGGTCTGGTGGGCCTGCTGGCATGGGGTGGGATGGTGAGCTTCCTCAATGGACGCGGTGTGTCTCAGAAAGACATCTGGTGCTGGACTCGGGAGGGGCGCCAGGCCGTGCCTCCGCTCATCTCCGTCTCCTCTGCCGTGGCCGCAGGCGTGGGGCTCGGCGGTGTGGCGATGCTCTACCTGTTCATCGCGCAGTTTTTCCCCTCCGTGCAGGAGCAAATGAGCCAGATGCACGACAAGCTGCACACGGAAGGAAACTGGTGGTGGATGTTCCTGATGGCCGTGGGCTTTGCACCCGTGGCGGAAGAGTTTTTCTTCCGCGGGTTGCTGTTCCGGGCGCTCGACCGCGAATGGAGTGGACGTGCGGCGTTGATCGGCAGCGCGGCCTTCTTTGCCATGTACCATCCACCGCTCGCCTGGCCACCGGTCTTCGCCGTGGGCCTCGCTAACGCCTGGCTCTTCAAAAAAACCGGCACCCTGGGCGCCTGCGTGGCCCTGCACATAGCCTACAACACCGTGGTGATGCTGGCGACTTGAGCCCGGCCCTCAATGCAGCACAACTGCGGCGATTTCGTCCCAAAGTTTGTCGATCTCCTTGGGTCCGTGTGAAGGCTTGCCCGCTTTCGCGAACCAGTAGTCCGCGTTCCATTGATCGCCCTCGATCAGATGCAACAACGCATGAATCCACGAGCCCATCTTGGTGTGAATGTCCTGGGCGATGTCATGCGAGGCCTCCCAAGAGCCGTTTTTGATCTGCCAGAGAGCCTGTGCCTCCGGCGTGAGGCTGGATGGGTCTTTGAGGGAGATGAGTTCGGGCGGGGTCATGGTTTGGCGCGGTGCGGAGCACTCTTTTCAGCGAATTCGCTCAAAAAGTCCAGCCGCGCTCCACCTTGGCGCGGCGTGCGGTGCTTTGCTCCACGCTGCCCTGGGGCACCCTTTCCGAGCGCGTGATTTCAGGCCCGCGCTCGGGGTAGAAAAACACCAGCACTTTGAGGTGCTGGCGAAGAGTGAGAACAAGACTTTTGAGACGGATCAGGGGATGTTTCCTGGGGTGGCGGTGCCTGCGGTGAGCTTCAAGGCCCACTGGATGCCGGCGAGGATCATTTCCTGGTAGGTTTGGGCGATCTCGGGGCTGTTTTTGCGGTCTTTGGTGCCTTCTTTCCAAGTGGGATCCCACACGTCCTCACGATGGCCGAGGGAGGTGTAGAAGACACGGCCTGCGCCGAATTCCTTGCACCAGGAGACAGGGAAGTAACGCTTCAGCTCAGCCTCTTTCTTTTTCTCCTCGTCGGTCAGTTGCGCGAGGTTGGGATGCGAGTTGAGGCCGAGGAGGCCGTGAACCTTGGCCTTGTCGAAGGTCTTGATGATGTAGATCTCATCGAAGACCTTCCAGCCCACGGGAACGGATTTGGTGATGGGATGACCGGGTGAGTGCAGGATGGGCTGGATCTCGACCTGCGATTTGTGCGTTTCAAACTCGCCGCCGAGCATGTCGATGTAGCCACGGAAGGGGTGGTAGGTGTCGGAGCCGGAGTGCATGGCGATGAAGGCCTTGCCGTTTTCGATGAGCTTGATGAAGCCGTCACGGTCCGGGAAGAGGAGGTCGCCAGTGGTGTTGGCGAAGACGAAACCGTCGTAGTCTTTGATTTTGTCGAGGGCCATTTTCTCGGCCATGTAGGCTTTGATCTTGTCTCCCCAGACTTTGTTGTCCGCGTTGAACTTGGCGCTCGCGATGCTGTAAGCTTCCGCCTTGGCCTTGAAGGACTCGTCGGTGTCCTTGTCACTGCGCACGGGCGGTTTGCCTGGGTTCTTTGGCTGACCTTCGGGCTGGTGGACAAAATCGACGCTGAAGGCACCGGACTTGGTGCCGAGCTCGGCGAGGACTTTCTCAGCGGTTTCGATGGAGGAATGACGGAAACCGGTGGTGACGGTGACGACGAGGAGTTTTTTCGGCTCTGCCTGCGCAGAGGAGAAAGACAGGGCTGCGGTGAGCAGCAGGGTGAGGCGTTTGATCATGGTGGAAAGTGAACGTGGCCTGTTTGCATGCTTTTGCAGGCGGAAAAAGCGATCCTGTCAGCGTTTGTTGCGGAATGAAAATGCTGCTCACCTTGTTGTTGTCCTCCGTCGTCGCCCTGAACGCGCAAACGCCCGCTGCAGTGGTGGTGGATGCCGCGCAGCATCCGAATCTGCAAGCGGCGCTGGATGCGGTGCCGGAAAGCGGCGGACTGGTGACGATCCCGCCGGGAAACTACGAGATTACGGAGCCGCTGCGGGTGAAAACAGCCGAGACGCGCATCGTGGGCAGTGGTGCAGCGACACACATCCTGAATCAAAGCGAGAATGGCAGCCCTGCGGTCATCCTGCGCCCGGCGAATCTCGACACGGATAAGCATGCCAGACTGTGGCGCGTGCAGATGGCAGATTTGCGGATCAGCGGCCATGAGAAGAGCGGCGATGGCATCTTTGCAGAGGGTATTCAGGAGATTTACCTCGAAGGCGTGTCGGTGGATCATCACGGCGGTCATGGGATCGTGCTGAAGGACTGCTTTGAAGACCCGCGTGTGGCGGACTGCATCATCACTTACAACAAGAAGAGTGGGATCGAGATCCTCGGCTGCCATGACATCGTGGTGAACGCGAACCACTTCGAGGAAAACCAGGACGCCTTACGCTGCATGGATGCCTTCAATCTGTGCATGAACGGCAACAACATTGACGACCATCTGGGCAACGGGGTGATCATCGAGAACACCTACGGCTCGGTGCTGAGCGGGAACATGATCGAGGAGTGCAACGGCACGGCGATCATCTTGGACCGCGATTGCTACGGCATCACGGTTAGCGCGAACGTGATCGCCCATCATCTGGAGGGCGGCATCGACTTGCGTGATGCCTGCGGCTGCACCATTAGCGCGAACACCTTCACCATCGCGCACAAGTTTTCCGTGAGAGTCGGCAAGGACTCGGAGCGCAACACGATCAGCGCAAACACCTTCTGCAACACTTACATCGGGGCAGGGAAGGACAAGCGACCCGCGGAGGACAAGACGCCGATGGGAATTGATGAGGGAAGCGGGGTTTTGTTGGAAGGTGGAGCCAATGGTCTGATTCTCAACGGGAACACTTTCTCAGGACTCTCGACGGCAGCCGTGTGGACCACGGGCAAGGTGAAAAATGTGCTGGTAACGAGCAATCTATGCATGGACTGTGGCCGCAAACTTGCTAAGGACAGCGCGTGGTTGCCTGTTGAGCAAAAGATTGGTGTTTTGATCAAAGACAACCTGATTGAATTACCCCCATCCTCTCCCTGACCCAAACATGCTCGACATCCAGCGTTATCGTGGTGCCATCCACCTGGAAGAAATCCAGTACACCCGCAAATGGATGTGGCTGCACATGATCCTGGGCGCGGCGATGATAACGCTGTTTCTGTTTCATGAGATTTTTCAATGGTTCGCGGGCGCGGTGTTGTGGTATGCCGTCAGCCTCATGGTGATGTATCGGTTCATGGGAGGGCACCGTCTTTACAAGTGGCTGCTGGCGCTCATTTTCCTGCTGGGAGCGGCTGCCGGGGTGTTTTTCATCAACCGAGTGTTTCCTGGCATCCAGTCGCCGCGTGGGCCGGTGATTTCGAAAGAGGTGATTCCGATCTGGGTGGGAATTGGTAGCCTTGGTTATACGGTGAGCGCGGTGTTTGTGCTGTGCAGCAGGCGTATCGGCAAAGCGGCGAAAACAGGCTTCACATTGTGGTGAAAAAACAAGGCCGACAGCGGTAGCTGCCGGCCTTGCCGAAATGAGAGCTTGAAGGAGGCTGGGCTTACTTCTTTTTGTCACGCACCGCACCGGTTTTAAGGCGCAGGGCGTTGAGGCGGATGAAGCCGGTGGCGTCGTCCTGGTTGTAGGCCTTGGTCGGGTCCGCTTCCATGGTGGCCACTTGTGGGTCGTACAGGCTGTATAGGCTCTTGCGGCCGGCGGCGATGATGTTGCCCTTGTAGAGCTTGAGACGCACGGTGCCAGAGACTTTGTGCTGTGTTTCTGTGACGAGCGCCTGCAGAGCGTGGCGCTCCGGCGCGTACCAGAAGCCGTTGTACACGAGCTGTGCGTATTTCGGGATGAGGCTGTCGCGCAGATGCATGACTTCACGATCCATGGTGAGGCTTTCGATCTGGCGGTGGGCGAAGTGCAGGATGCTGCCGCCGGGAGTCTCATACACGCCGCGGCTTTTCATGCCGACGAAACGATTTTCTACCATGTCCACGCGACCGACGCCGTGTTTGCCGCCGAGTTTGTTGAGCAGCTTCATCACACCGAGCGGGGTGAGCACCTTGCCGTTGACGGCAATGCAGTTTCCCTTTTCAAATTCGAGGATGACGGTCTCGGCTTTGTCCGGCGCGTCCTCGGGGAAGACGGAGAGGGTGTTGAAATAACCTTTGTACTTCGGGTCGCTGGCGTCGAACCAGGGGTCTTCGAGGATGCCGGCCTCGTAGCTGATGTGCAGGAGGTTGCGGTCCATGGAGAAAGGCTTCTTAGCGCTGGCCTGGACGGGGATTTTCTTCTTTTCGCAGTAGTCGATCATCTCGGCGCGTCCTGGGAACTCGGTGCGGAAGCGCTCGTCACGCCAGGGGGCGATGATTTCGATTTCGGGGGCCAAAGCGGCGGCGGTGAGTTCGAAGCGGACTTGGTCATTGCCTTTGCCGGTGGCTCCATGGGCAATAGCGGTGGCACCTTCGGCTTTGGCGATTTCCACCATGCGTTTGGTGATGAGCGGGCGGGCGATGGAGGTGCCGAGGAAGTACTGGCCTTCGTAGATGGCCCCGGCCTGGATCATCGGGTAGATGAAATCGGTGGCAAACTCCTCCTGGAGGTCATCGATGTAGATTTTTGCGGCCCCCGTTTTTTTAGCCTTGGCGTTGAGACCTTTCAATTCGTCGTCCTGGCCGACGTTGGCGCAGAAGGCGATGACTTCGGCCTGATAGGTGTCTTTAATCCAGGAAAGGAGGACGGAGGTGTCGAGACCCCCGGAATAGGCGAGGACGATTTTTTTGCTCATAGATTCGGAAGAAATAGCCGCAGAAATGCGGGCAATGATGATACGAGTGAATGCTGAGGTGTCGAGAGCAGGGGCGCTATTTTTTACAGCTGAAACGCGCCGGTGTTCAGAGACCCCATCGCTACGGATGCGGATGTTTGCACAAGTCGCTGAGTGGCTGGTGCAATGGGGAAATGATGGTGCATGGAATGCCCCTGTTGCGGATCTTGCATAAGGCTCAGACGTCCTGGCCTCGGAGGAAAGCCGATGATCCAGAACTAGGCATGAGAATGGGGGCAACAGAAGGGAATTTTATTCCACCGCGTCCATGGATGCGCTGCGCTTCCCGAAGGGCGGCCTCTGGCCGTCTCGTTGCACTCGGCTTTCCTGCCTTTTGAGATCACGTCATTTGCAGGGCTGCCTTTTGATATAGGAGCGCCCCAGGATGCCGGAGACTCGCCTTCATCCCAAACACTTGAGCACACCTCGTTGGCATTTGTTTAGTCAGTAAATGTAAAAATAATGGAATATCTAATATTTTGCTATTCTTTCGTTGAAAATAAAAGGTAATACCATAAAATCCATAATTGAACATGGTCCCGACTCTGCCTTTTATGAAACGAAACTGCTTCCCTCACTGGCTATGCGCGGGGTGGCTGCTGCTTGCAGCGGCCTTGCCGATTGAGGCCGCATCCATTACTTGGTCGAGCGACTATAGCACTTCTCCCATCCCTGAATTGCTCGATAGCAGCGGCACACCTCTGGATGCTAGCTACTCGTTTGAGATTGGCTCTTTCGCTCTCATCGACCCACTGGATCCCTTGGGTGGATATTTTGTCCCAACGATGGCTAACATCGCTGATTGGCAGGCCAATTGGAAGGTCTTTGATCGTTCGTATGACCCCACTCCGGGAGATCCCGGCGATGGCGATCCTTTTGGTTGGAATCCTGGAGTATTCTTTTTGGGGGAGGCGGTTCTCAATGCTTTGGGCGGGTCCGACAGCGATGCACGTAGTTTCGATTATCCGTTTGATCCTTTCGTGCCTGCTGTCGATCCTACCAATGTTTTTGGCGATGGTGAAGTGGCTTATCTGTGGGCCTACAACTCGAAGAGCATCGTTCCTGGCACTGAGTGGGCGCTGGTGATGGATAGCAATCACTCTCCCACAAGGTGGCAATTCACGGCTCCTACCGACCCCGATAGCGCTTGGAATCTGGCCACGGCTGACACGGCGATCATCGGTTCCGTCAATCCTTCTTCGGCAATTGCGCTGCAAACGGCTCCTGTGCCCGAGCCCGGCACTGCCTTCTTGTTGTTCGCGGCAGCAGCCGCGCACCTGATCCGCCGCGCCCGCCGCCTGTCTCGCAAGTCCTTGGTCTAAACAGCACTCATGAGGCTTCGCACATCACGATCCGATGCTCCGGCGTGCCGTCTGCCAGCGGCACGTTTCGTCGTCTCATTGTGGGTCGGTTGGGTCGCCATTTTGATGACCTCAGCGGCGGCACAGGCACAGACTCTCGACTTTGGTGATTTTGACAGCTTTACCAGCGCTAGCAGCACGCGGCTTGCCACGCTGAGAATCGGTGCCACGACGGACGTCGAAGCTGCAGCTACGACGAATGCGACGGCCACGGGAGATGACATTACGGGAAGCGGCGATGAAGACGGGGTGACCCTGCCAGCGGACATCATCCAAGGAGCTTTGACGTCCATGACGGTGAACGTCACCAATACCAGTGGCTCCTCGACCTACCTGAACGTCTGGATCGACTACAACCGCAACGGCTCCATCGCAGATGCAGGTGATCAGGTATTGATCAATTCCCTCGTTGCAAATGGCACTTCAAACTCGAATCGAGCGGTGACTTTCACTGTTCCGCTCACGGCCTCTGCTGGGGTGGCTGGTGTGCGCGTGCGGCTGACTTCGGTGTCCGGCCCCGGTCCTGACGGTGCGCAGGGCAATGGTGAGGTCGAGGATTATGTCGTCAACATCGTGACCAACACCGACTTTGGTGACAATCCTTCCTTTACCTCGGCATCGCAGCGGGCTGACGGCGCACTGCTCCGTATCGGCACGGCAGCCACGGATGCCGAAGCGGAAAATCCAGCCGCTGGCACCGCCACGGCGGATGACACCACGGGCACCGATGATGAAGATTTGACCATGCCAGCCTTCACCGTTGGCACGGCTACGACGCTTGCGGTGCCCATCACGGCCACCACCGCCTCACTCAGCGGCACAACGGCGCGAGCCATCGTGTTTGTGGACTGGAATGGCGACAACGATGTGGCAGACGCAAATGAAACGCTCGCGGTGCAAACCATCG
>JAPLUL010000019.1:0-21068 GCA_026397635.1 Verrucomicrobiota bacterium
GATTGACCACAGGCGACGTGCTGGCGGTGACGACACTGGATGGGATCTCCGGCACCTACAATGCAGGAACAGGGGTTCTGACACTGACCGGAACGAAGACGCTGGCCCAGTATCAAGCAGCATTCCGCCGGGTGACTTACCGAAGCACCAGTGAGGACCCGACCGCGATCGCCGGCAGCCGCACGGTGTCGTGGGCAGTGACGGACGCCAACAGCGACCTTGCTGGAGCCCAAACGAGTGTGGCCGTCACTTCGACGATCAACATCACGCCAAGCAACGACAAGCCGGTCGTGACCGCGGGCGCAACCCTTGCCTATGCAGAAAACGCTGCCGCGACTGCCATTGATGGCACGATGACGGTGAACGATGCTGACGACACGGAGATTACCGGGGCCACAGCGACGATTTCGGCTGGATTAACCACGGGCGACTTGCTGGCAGTGGCGACGCAGAACGGGATTTCTGGCTCCTACAGTGCAGGGGTTCTGACACTGACAGGAACAGCGACGCTGGCGAATTATCAAACCGCGCTGCGCAGTGTGACTTATCACAGCACCAGTGAAGACCCAACCGCGACGTTCGCTAGCCGCACGGTGACGTGGGCAGTGACGGACGCCAACAGCGACCTTGCCGGGGCCCAAACGAGTGTTGCTGTGACTTCGACCATCACCATCACGCCAAGCAATGACAAGCCGGTCGTGACGGCAGGTGCAACGCTTGCTTATACAGAAAACGCTGCCGCGACGGCGATTGATGGCACGGTGACGGTGAACGATGCTGACGACACGCAGATCACTGGGGCAACAGCAACGATTTCTGCCGGATTAACCGCGGGCGATTTGCTGGCAGTGACCACGCAGAATGGGATTTCCGGCACCTACAATGCAGGGGTTCTGACCCTGACGGGAACAACGACGCTGGCGAATTATCAAGCGGCACTCCGGAGTGTGACTTATCACAGCACCAGTGATTATCCGACGCAGACGTCCAATAGCCGGACGATCGGCTGGCGGGTGACGGATGCCAACAGTGATCTGGCCGGCGCCGAAACAAGCGTGGTGG
Organism: Verrucomicrobiota bacterium; assembly: GCA_026397635.1. Classification (GTDB taxonomy): domain Bacteria; phylum Verrucomicrobiota; class Verrucomicrobiia; order Verrucomicrobiales; family Verrucomicrobiaceae; genus Prosthecobacter. The sequence goes on from JAPLUL010000019.1 coordinate 1,063, forward strand.
TGACTTCCACCATCAGCATCACGGAAGTGAATGATGCGCCTGTTAACACGTATCCTGCCACCATTGCATTGTATGAGAATGCTAGTTTCTCATTCACCGGACTGAATACGCTTTCCGTAGCCGATGCCGAACTCAACATGGCTAGTGCGCAGCTCACTGCGGCAGGTGGGACACTTTTGGTGAACCTGGCCGGTGGCGCGACTATTTCCGCAGGGACCAATGGCCGTAGCTCCATGACCATCAGCGGCACCCAGGCACAGATCAACGCAGCCTTGGCAACCCTGACCTATTCAGGCATTCAGCATTACAGCGGCCTGGATACATTGACGATTGTCTCTAGGGACGCGGATTCAAATCCGCTGACCGACACGGATTCGATCGCCATCACCGTCTATGCGGTGAACAGTGCGCCTGCGGGTGGCGATGGGGCGATTTCGGTGCCCATGAATGGATCTTACGCACTCAAGGCAGCGGATTTCGGGTTCAATGATTCTAATGACAGTCCGGCAAATTTGTTGACTCGGGTGCTTGTCACAAGCCTTCCTGGATCCAGCAAAGGCACGCTGACGCTGAACGGAGTCGCGGTGGCTGCGGGAAGCTATGTCACAGTAGCAGATATCAATGCCGGCCTGCTCGTTTATACTCCTCCTGCGGATGAAAACGGCTTTGCCTACACGTCCTTTACCTTTCAGGTGGAAGACGATGGCGGCACCGCCAACGGGGGATTGAATCTTGATGCGAGCGCGAACCTGATGACGATTCATGTCGGAGGCATCGTTCCGCAGACTCTGTGCTTTGTGGCTCCGCCGGAGGCACCTCAATCCCAGGCATTGCCTCTTTATGGTAATGCTACCAGTGGTCTGAATGTCGTGTATTCGGTGGTGAGCGGCCCAGGCACGCTGGTGGGTAATCTGCTGACATTTACAGGTTCTGGCCCTGTGGTGGTGAGAGCGTCCCAGCCTGGAGACCTGACCTACCGACCTGCGCCTGCAGTTGACCAGACCATCAACTCAGTGAGCCTGTCCATTCCTATCAGCGTGTCTGATGGCTGGAATGTTCAGCATGGTGCTGGAGCCTCTTCACAAGCGAATGCGATTGCCATAAAGCTCTCTGGCCAGGCGGCTCAGTTCGTGGCGGTGACGGGATATGTGACGGGCGCGGGCGGCAAGAGGGATCTTTACGTCACCAAGCGCAATGCCACAACAGGCACTGAGGTGTGGGGGAAGACTCACGCTGGAGCGGGTGGCTTGGATGACGAAGGTTCAGCGGTGGCGTATGACAGTGCTGGCAACATTGTGGTGGCCGGGCATGAGACGAATGCCGCTGGAAACACGGATGTGGTGGTCTTCAAGTATGCGGCAGCGGATGGCTCCTTGCTGTGGTCTAAGAAATTCGTGGGAACGGACGGAGTGACGGACAAGGGGGCTGACGCTTTGGGCAGCTACGACACGCCGAACCGGGTGATCAAGGGGCGCAAGAACCTGGCTGTGGGGCCGTCGGACGAGGTGATCGTAGGTGGCTATGTGACCAATGCCAGCGGCGGGCGTGACCTGCTGGTGGTGAAGTATCATAGTGATGGCACGAAGGCTTGGCATCAGACCTATGATGGGGCGGCGGGCACTGATTATGCCAACGCGGTGGCGGTGGATGCGACCGGTGTTGTGTATGCAGCTGGTGGCTCGCGCTCGGCCAGCACGCTGGACGGGGTGACGCTGAAGTATGCTGCCTCGGATGGTGCTTTGGTCTGGCAAGCCAGATACGACAATGGCAAGCCAGATGAGGTGACCAGTTTGATGCTTGACCGTGATGGCAACCCGGTGGTCAGCGGTTATACGCAGGAGGAAACATACAACATGTTTGTGCTACGCTATAACAAGGATGTGGATCCTATGAGCGCACTGGCGACGACGATCCTGTGGGAGTCGAAGTTTGACAATCCTGCCTACCAGTCCTCGGAGGCGGTCTGGGACATGGGACTTGTCTTCGGCAAGGACGTGATGCTCGCCGGTACGAGCTATCCGACGAACGGATTATTCAATGCCTACACGATGCGCTTTAAGGGTACCTGTGTGAATGGTGCGCGCTGGGACCGCGAGTATAACGGTGCTGCCCGCGGTCAGGATCAGATGGTGGCGATGGGGGCTGACTACTTCGGCAGTCCCGTGGTGGTCGGCTACTCGCAGGTGGCTGGCGGCAAGTACGCGATCCAGACGATGAAATATGACGCGGAACCCGGCAGCCTGCTGTGGTCAAAGACCTATGAGAGTGCGGATGGCAACAGCGAACCGAGGGCGGTTGCGGTGGATCCCTCCGGCAATGTTTTCGTGGCTGGCTACACGACCGTGGCCGGTGGCGTGACCAAGGTCCTGGTGCAGAGTTACACTCCTTATAGCAATCCGACCCGTGCGGCACAGACGATCAGCTTTACCAATCCTGGCGCGCAGCTCGCTGGAAAGACCATCACACTCGCAGGCACTGCGAGCAGCGGGCTCCAGGTTGAATATACGGTGATCAGCGGGCCTGCGACGGTGACGGGCAACAGTCTTGTGCTGAGTGGCGACGGAAATGTGACGCTGAAAGCGAGCCAGCCAGGGAGTGGCGATTACCAGCCGGCCACGCCGGTGGTAGTGGCCTTCAGTGTGAGCAGGGCGTCGCAGACGATCAGTTTCAACCTGCCAGCGAAGATGCACAAGGTGAACGGGCAGTGGGAATACTTCCCGCTGGCGGGAGTGTGCAGCAGCGGGCTTCCGCTGACTTATGAGGTCTTGAGTGGACCTGCGACCATTACGGCTGGAGTGCTGCAGCTGAGTGCGGCAGGGCCGGTGACGGTGCGTGCTTCTCAGATAGGGGATTCCAGTTATGACCCTGCGGTGAGTGTGGACCGAACAGTGACAGGCGAGGTACTGGGCAGCTTCACCATCTTGGACGGTTTCCATGTGAACTGGACGGATCGCAGTCTGCTGGATGTGACGGACAGCAGCAGCTTTGCCGAAGGCGAGGCGGTGGCGGTGGCGCTTGGGCTGACAGGCAATGACGCCACAGCAGGCTATGTCGCGGGTTTTGTTCGCGGGGCCACCGGCAAGGATCTGTATCTGACCAAGTACACGCATAACATCATTACTGGGACGGCGGTGCAGTCGTGGGTGCGCCGCAAGAATGGATCTGCCAATGGAGATGATGAGGCGGCTGCGGTGGCGGTGGATGCCAGCGGCAATGTCATTGTGGCGGGTTATGTGACCACGACCACGGGACGTGATGTCTATGTGGCGAAGTATGACAGCAATGGCGGGAACGGCACTCCGGGATCGAGCACGCCAATCTGGGAATACACGTACAATGGCACCAGCAATGGCACTGACATGGCGTTGTCGCTGGCGCTGCAAGGCACCAGCCATGTGATCGTGGGCGGTCGCGCTGCAGGCACCGGCACGGGAGATGACTTCTTCGCCGCCAAGCTTAATTCGAGCGATGGTACTGCGGTCTGGGCGAAGCAGAACAATCGAACATCAACGCTGTCGGACATCCCTGCAAAAGTAGTCGTTGGCAGTGACGGCACGGTGGTCCTGGCGGGGATCTCAGGCAGTGGCAACAGCGCTAACGCATGGACGGTGAAGCTGGATTCTGGAAGCGGTTCCCTGCTTTGGCAGAGGGTTTACAATTTCGCTAACAAACCTGATGCCATGCGCGGATTGGCGCTGGATGGGGCCAACAACGTGATTGTATCCGGTTACAGCCAATCGGCGAACTACGACATGTATACGGCCAAGTACGAAGCGGGTACCGGAAGCATCATCTGGGAGAAGCGTTACAATGGGTCGTTCAACTCGTCGGACTCAGCATTCGATGTGATCGTGGATCGCCAGGGCTATGTGTTGGTGACGGGCACCTCCTATCGTGCGGCATCAGTCAAAGATGGAATGACTTTGAAATACAACGGTCTGGATGGAACGCTGGCGTGGGCAAAGCGTCCGTTCAACAACCTGGGCACCACCTCAGCCAATGATGAGAACTTCTCCATCGCGGTGGATGGGCTGGGTAATCTGGTGCTGGTCGGCTATACATCGAGGGCCGCGACGGGAATTGACTACTACGTGGCGCGTCATTTGAACAACGGCGGAGTGACGGATGGGAATACGGCTGGTGAGGCCGTCTTTGACGGCTATTACGCAGGCAACGATAACATCTACCAGGTCAGGATGGACCCCAACGGGGCCATCTGGATGGTGGGCTACACCGCCACGGGTTCTGGGGTGCGCCAGCCGTTGGTGGTGCGTCTGGCTCCTGGACCGTAACGAAATGAATCACCTTCGAATCAATCAAAATGAAAACTCTTATTCTTGTTTTTGGGGTCTGTCTGGCACACGCCGTTAATCTGGCGGCTGTAGATGTCGTCACTGCACTGCCGCGTTTGCGGGTGGTGCAGGGTGATGTGGCAACGCTGGCCGCGCAGTTTGGAGGGGGCTCTAGCCCTCAGCCGACTTTCACCGTGCAAAATGTCTCCAACGGACAAACGATGGGGCAGGTCCTCCAGAGTGATTCAGGCAGTCTCCAATGGAGTTTTGACTCCACTGCAGCAACTCCGGACCAGCTACAGGTCGTGGAGCTCATTACCGCGGCTGAGGGCAGCGTGTCGGACCGCAAACGCTTCATCTTGGAGATTGTTCAGGCAACCCCTCGGCAGCAATGGCTCCAGCAGTTCTTTGGAAGCAGTGCCGAGGTGCCGGAAGCTGCTAGTGCGGCTGATCCGGACAGTGATGGTAGAACCAATCTTGAAGAATTTGCCTTTGGCTCCAACCCGAAATCCAACAATGACGCTCGGCAGGTCAATGTGGAAGCCGTGACTGGCGCGGGCCTGGGAGAGGCCATGCGCGCAGTGTTCCGGCGCAGAAAGGATCGTGACACCGTGGGTCTTTCCTACCAGGTCGAGTTCAGCAGTGATTTGAGCGACTGGGCGCTCAGCGAATCTTCTCCTTCGATCATCTCCGAAGACGGCACCTTCGAGCAGGTCGGCCTGCAGTTCCCCATCCTGCCCAACGGCAAGCAGAGCAGGTTCTTCCGCATCCAGCTCCAACAGCCGACCACACCCGCTAACTAGCACTCTGCGGATGCGTCGATGAATCCGGCGCCGGCTTCCGCTCGGCGTAGGGGCGACGAGAATCACTGCCATCAGCAGGCCGCATGCACTCCGCCCGCTGGTTAGTGGCGAAACTGGACTCCGCAGGCTTTACCACATCATTGATGTCCGCGGGTGCTAGCTCGCACCAGAGTTCCGAGATCCTCGCGAAGAATACCCCCTTCAATGTTATAGAAGAACCGGGAAGTGCCGCTTGAACGCTTCCTCAAGCCTTGTCGTCTGCTTGAAGGTTTCCCGCAAGAAAACGCTGCGGCGCGGGTATTTGGCTCGTGACACCCATAGGACATGTTCCAAATACGGCACGGCAGCGTTCCAAGAACGCGACGATTGCCGGCATTGAGGCTCCGGCGCTGGACCGTGGCCTGGCGGTCCTGGAGGCGCTGGATGCGAGGCCAGAGGGAATGAGTTTGTCGGAGATCAGCCGCGTCATCGACAGTCCGAAGAACTCGACCGCGCGTCTGGTGCAGACCTTGATGGTGCGCGGCTATGTGGCGCGGGATGAGGCGACGATGATCATCCGCCTGACGGGCAAGTTGCTCCGTCTGGGGCATCCGCGAGTGGGTCGCGTGAGCCTCGTTGAGTGTGCGCTGGAGCCGATGCGGATGCTGCGGGATGCGGTGGGCGAGACGGTGCAGCTTGGCATTCCCATCGGGGACGAGGGGGTGATCATCGAGCAGGTGGAGAGCACGCAGGCGGTGCGCATCTGCGTGGAGATCGGGCTGCGCTTTCCGCTGCACAACAACGCACCGGGTAAGGTGCTGCTGGCCTTTCAGCATCCAAAAGCCTGCCAGCGGACGATCCAAAGATTGAAGCTGAAATGTTTCACGGGGCGCACAATCACCACCCAAGAAGCCATGCGGAAAGAATGCGAGCGCGTGGTGAAGCAGGGCTACGGCACGGACTGGGGCGAGGCGGACGAAGGCATCCATTGCGTGGCCGCACCCGTGTTTGATCGGCCAAATCACCTGCTGGCGGTGATTTGGGCCTCAGCAGTGGCCGGACGCATGCCAAAAGCCCATTTTCCCAAAGTAGCGGTCGAGGTGATGAAAGCCGCGCGCGAGATCGAAAGGAGGCTGCTGGCATGAAGTCGTTGTTCTCAAAGGCAAGGGAATGGGTGGCAAAGGAATTGTTTTCCCGATCATTCCCCTGCCGCACATTCCTCTGCCTTCTCCTCACCGTTTCATCCGCCAGCGCTGACACCTTCTTCACTTCCAAAATCGAGCCCCTGCTGAAGCAGCGCTGCTACGAGTGTCATTCGCATGAGAAGAAGATGAAGGGCGGCCTCACGCTCGATTCGAAGAGTGGCTGGGAGCAGGGCGGTGACTTGGGGCCAGCGGTTGTGCCGGGGAAGCCGGAGGAGAGCCTGCTCATCAAGATGGTGCGCTGGACGGATGAGGAGCATCAAATGCCGCCGAAGGAGAAATTGCCCTCAGCTGAAATCGCGCTGCTGGAGGAATGGGTGAAGCGTGGAGCGCCTGATCCGCGAGTGATGAAGAGGCGGCTCACGGAGGCGAATTGGTGGTCCCTGAAGCCGCTGGTGGTGCCGACGATGCCGGAGGTCGCAGGTGTGGCGCATCCGGTCGATCGATTCATCCGCGCACGTCTCGCCGAGAGGAAGATCACGCCCTCACCCGAGGCGGACAGGCGCACGCTGATCCGGCGTGTGATGTTTGATTTGCATGGGCTGCCGCCATCGCAAGCGGAGGTGGAAGCGTTTGTGAAGGATGCGGACCCAAAAGCTTACGAGAAGCTGGTGGACCGCTTGTTGGAAACACCGCGCTATGGCGAGCGCTGGGCGCGGCACTGGCTGGACACGATCCACTTCGCGGAGACGCATGGCTGCGGTCACGATCTGCCACGCGATCATGCGTGGCGCTACCGCGACTACGTGATCACCGCGCTGAACGAGGATAAAGCATGGTCGCGCCTCGTCCGTGAACAACTCGCTGCGGATGTGCTGTTTCCCGAGGAGCCACGGCTCGTCGCGGCACTCGGTTTTCTCGGTGCGGGTGTCTTTGACCACAGCGCCTATCAAACAGCGCCGACCAATTTTGATTACCTCGACCGCGATGATCTGGTGACGCAGACCATGGGTGCCTTTGCCAGCACCACGGCGAACTGCGCCCGCTGCCACGCGCACAAGTTTGATCCCATCTCGCAGGATGATTATTACGCGCTGCAGGCGGTGTTCGCGGGGCTGATTGAAGGTGACATTCCCTTCGATGAGGACAAGACGATCGCGCAATCGCGGAAGCGCTGGCAATCGCTGCTCACCGCCGCCGAGGCGAAGGACAAAACCGCACTGCTCGCGCCGGAAAATGCCTCGCTGGTCGGCGCATGGGAAAAGACGCAGGGCGCGCCGGTGAAGTGGAGTCCACTGAGTTACGAGAGCTTTGTCAGTGCCGAGGGATCGAGCCTCAAACGCATGGGGGACACGCTGTTCTCAACGGGTGCGAAACCGGACAAGGATAGCTACATCATCACGAGCAGCGTGCCGCTCACCAAGATCACCGCGCTGCGGCTGGATGTGCTCACGGACTCTGCTCTGCCGATGAAAGGGCCGGGCCGTCAGGACAATGGCAATCTCACGCTCAGCGAGATCGAGGCGCAGCTTTTTGATGCCAGTGCGGCGCAGCCGGTGAAGCTGAAGTTCACCCGCGCCACGGCGGACTTCGATCAGCAGGGCTGGACTTCGGCGATGGCCATCGACGGTAATCCGGCGACGGGTTGGGGCATTCATCCGGCGGTGGGTCTGTCGCATCATGCGGTGTTCGAACTGGCGCAGGCCGTCACCATCAAGCCCGGCGCGAAACTCACGCTCTCGCTCAAGCAGCTCTCCGGGAAATCTCATCTCATCGGCTCCTTCAAACTGTCCGCGACCGATGAACCCGCCGAGCGCGCCGCCGCCATGCCGATGCTGGCGCAAGAGGCGCTCACAACGCCTGAGGCCAAACGCAGCGAGCCTCAGCGCCTCGCGCTCGCCGCCCACGCACTGCGAGTCATCGCCACCAGCGAGCTTGCCAAACTGCCCGCTCCCGCGCAGGTCTATGCCGCCGCGACGCAGGCCAATGTGCTGCTCAATGTGGGCAAAGGCACGCCCACCAGCATCGCGAAACCCAAGATTGTGCAGGTGTTGAAGCGCGGCGAGTTCGATCAGCCGATGAAGGAGGCCGTGAGCGGTGCTTTGAGTGCGATCCACGCGCTGCCGGCCCGCTTTGAAAAGGCGCAAGCCAGCGATGAAGCTGCACGCCGAGCCGCGCTGGCAGATTGGCTCGCGGATGAAAAAAACCCGCTCACCTGGCGCAGCATCGCGAACCGCGTGTGGCATTACCATTTTGGACGCGGACTGTGCGATACACCGAACGACTTTGGCCGCATGGGCGGCACTCCTTCGCATCCCGAGTTGCTTGACTGGCTCGCCTGCGAACTGCGTGACCGTGGTGGCTCGCTGAAGCATTTGCATCGTCTCATCGTCACCAGCGCCGCCTATCGGCAAAGCAGCGCCCACCGCGATGACGCCGCGCTTCTAGATGCTGACAACCGTCTCCTCTGGCGCATGAACCGTCTGCGGCTTGATGCGGAGAGTTATCGCGACTTCGTGCTCGCTGCCGCAGACCGGCTTGATCCTGCGCTCGGCGGTCCCAGCGTGCGGCAGTTCGTCACCGGACCGCCCGTGCAGCTCACCCCCACGCTGAACTACGAGGCCTATGACTGGGCCGCGCTGGCAAAGCACCGTCGCAGCATCTACCGCTTCGTCTGGCGCGGCGTGCCCGATCCTTTCATGGATGCGCTTGATTTTCCCGACCTCGGCATGCTCGCTCCCGCTCGCGGCTTCTCCGCCTCCGCGCTGCAATCCCTGGCCCTCTACAACAACCGCTTCGTGCTCCACTTCAGCGGCGAGCTGGGGAAACAACTCACCACGCCCGAAGAAGCCGTGCGGCGTGTTTTGCTGCGCGAACCGACGGCGGATGAACTCCGCGACTTCACCACCTACGCCCAAAAGAACGGGCTCGCCGCGCTCTGCCGCGTGCTGCTCAACAGCAACGAATTTCTCTTTGTGAACTGAAAAGCAGGCAGGGGAATGGGTGGTAGAGGCATAAGAACGAAAACATTCCCCTGCCACCCACTCCACTGCTTCCAAAATTCAACCTACCATGACAACCCCAGCTCTCCTTCCCTTCCTGCGATTCGCGTTGGCCATCTGCGCTGCGACATCGGTCACCGCCCATGCCGATGATTCGCCGCTGTGGGATTTGTCGCGAAATGAGATTCTCCCCGCGCTGCGGTCGGGAGCCGTCGAGAAGGTGGACGGCGCGGTCAAGTTGCGCGACGGCGCGGCATTCGCCGTGCCACCGGAGGCATTTCCCGACCAGGCGAACTTCACCGTGCAGGTCACCCTTTCGCTCGAGGCGCTGGTGCAGGATGCGGTCTTCACTGCGATGCGAAAACAGAGCGAGCAGGACGACGGCTTTTCCTTCCACTTCAACTACCGCGACAACCCGTATTACGCACGACAGGTCAACTCCGTGGTGAACAACATCCTCATGACCGGCGGCTCGCTGAACGGTCGTCAGGAGCCAAAGCTCGACACGCCCTACACCCTCACCATCGCAGTCCGCCAAGGACTCGCGACGTTCTACCTCGACGACATTCCGTGCAAGACCTGCTTCATGGAACTCATCCCGAACAACGAACCGATGTGGATTGGCCGCAACGCGAACCCGAAGGCGAAGACCATGCCCGTGACGATTCGCGGCGTGAAAGTGTTCGGCCCTTCCTTCACCTATGTCTCGAAGCGCGAGTCCAAGCCCGAGTTCCCACGCGGCGCAGTCGCGGGCAAAGGCTGGGCGCTTGATGTTCCGAAGCTTGACCACCCCGATTGGCCGAAGGTGCTCATCTACGGGGACTCCATCTCCATGGGCTACAGCGGCTCCTTCATCCCGGAGATGTTGAAGCAAAAAGTCTATGTGTTTCACTGCGTGCATTTCGTCGGCGGAGACGTGCCCGAAGCCGCGCTCACCGAGATGGCTGCGCGCTACAAGTTCGACGCGGTCGTCTTCAACAACGGCCTCCACTCCCTGAGTTGGACGCCCGACAAAGTCTCCGACACCGTCGTTCTGGAGCGCATGCAAAAGCTGACGCGCTGCTTCAAAAAAGGCGCACCCCAGGCGAAGATTTACTATCTTCTCACCACGCCCCACACCGCCGCCAAATCGGCTCCAGACAAACCGGTCGCCAGTCTCGGTGAAAAGAACGATGTGGTCATCCGGCTCAATACGCTGTCGAGCCAAGTCATGAAAGACGAAGGCATCGAAGTCATCGACGCCTATGCCCTCCTGGCCTCACACCTCGAACTCGCCGCAGGCGACAACTTCCACTGGCAAGGACCCGCCTACCAGTTGCTCACCCAGGAAATTAGCAAGCGAGTCATGTCCACGCTGGAGGGAGGCAAGTGATGAACACCCTCAAGCTCACACTCATCATTGCCCTGGTGCTCGCGCTGCTCTCCGCTCTTATACCGCATCGCAGTGCGGAAGCCGGGCTGAGGCCTTTGGCGAGCCTGCCGGAAAAAGAGTCTATTTTGCGGGGAAAGGCGACTGTTTTACCTGCGGGGACTTCGTTCTCTCGGGGGTATCCTTTGGAAGGTCTGAAAACCGCAATTGTCCCAACATTTCTATGAAGGCATCACAATTCATGTCCCGTCGTCAGCTGCTCCGTGTTGGAGTGGGCAGTTGTTTGAGCCTTTCGCTGGGGCGTTTTCTGGAGTTGCAGGCGGCGGAGGGGACGGCGGCTCCCGTCGCAAAAGCGAAGTCAGTGATCCACATTTTCCTGCCAGGAGCACTTGGTCAGCACGAGTCGTGGGACCCGAAGCCGGAAGCGGCGGCAGAGTATCGCGGGGAGTTTGGTGCGATAGGGACGAAGGTGCCGGGGATGCAGCTTTGCGAGTTGTTGAAGAAGACGGCGGGCGTGGCGGACAAACTGACGCTGCTGCGCGGGGTGTGGCATACGGAGTCGGCACATGAACGCGGGCAGATGACGATGCTCACGGGCTGGCGGCCGAGTCCGGCGGTGATGTATCCGAGTATGGGCAGCATCGTGTCGCATGAGCTGGGGGCGCGGAAAAATCTCCCGCCATTCGTCACGATTCCAGAGACTCCTGGCGCTGCGGGCACCGGCTATTTGAGTCCGACCTTTGGGGCCTTCAGCGTGGGGGGTGATCCGAGCAAACCGGGCTTCACGGTGCAGGATCTGGCTTTGCCAAAAGGTGTGGATCAGGCGCGCTTCGACACACGCCGTTCACTGAAGGAGGTGGTGGACGCACAGCACGCTCATTTGACGCGCAGTGGCGCGATTGAACCCATGGGCAAGTTTTACCAAAATGCTTACTCGATGATTTCATCACCCGAGGCGCGGGAGGCTTTCGATCTGAAGGCGGAGTCGCAGGCGATGCGCGAGAGCTACGGGCAAAATCTCGCGGGGCAGGGCCTGCTGATGGCCCGGCGTCTGGTCAGTGCAGGCGTGCGTTTTGTGACCGTGTCGTATGGTTCGTGGGACCATCATCAAAATCTGAAGAAGGGCGTGACCGACCAGTTGCCGCAGTTTGACCAGGCCTATGCAGCCCTCATCGCAGATCTCGCGGCCAGTGGTCTGCTGGATGAAACGCTGGTGGTGGTGTCCACGGACTTTGGCCGCACGCCGAAGATGAACAGCGCGGGCGGGCGCGACCATTGGGCGAAGTGCTTCAGCGTGGCGCTGGCCGGTGGTGGCGTGAAGCGCGGCCTCGTGCATGGCATGTCGGACGCGACGGCTGCGGAGCCGGTGGAAGGCGCGGTGGCGGCGGAAGACCTCGCGGCGACGATTTTTCATCTCATGGGCATCGCGCCGGAGAAGCGACTCATGGCGATGGGCACGCGGCCCATTGCCATCAATGACGGCAAGGTCGTCCAGGACATCCTCGCGTAACTCACCAACCCCTCGCGTTTGCTTGAAGCATTGCCTCATCACCCTTCTTGTCTTCATCACGCACGCCTTCAGTGCGGAGACGGGCACGCCTTTTTGCTCGGCATCGAGCCGCCGTGTGTGCAGGCAGGCACGCGGCAGGAAGTGGTGCTGCGCGGCGTGCGCCTCAGCGACATCGAGGGAGTGATGTGTCGCGATGCTGGCGTGCGTGTGCAGCGCATCGTTGAAAAGAAAATCCTGCCGGGCTCTGGCAATGTGCCCGAGAAGGTCGAGGTGCGCGTGGAGCTGGAGTTCGCGCCCGATTTGCCGGTGGGAAATGTGGCGCTGCATGTGCGCACTCGGACTGGCGTTTCAAATCCGCGCACGCTGCATGTGAACCGCCTCCCCATCGTCGCGCAGACTGCAGCGGCCTCGAAACGCGAGACCGCGCAGCTCATCCCGCTGGGCCGCACGGTGTGGGGGCACATCATCGGCTCGGAGACGGACTGGTATGCGGTGGACCTCGCAAAAGACCAGCGGTGCAGTCTTGAAGTGCTGGCCTACCGCATCTCGCCCACGGACTTGGATGCGATGCTGCAAGTGTTTGGGCCGGATGGAAAACTGCTTCAGGAAAAGGACACCTCGCAGCTCTACTATCACGACCCGGTGTGCAGCTTCCTCGCCCCGCAGGCCGGGCGCTACACCATCGCGCTGCGTGACACGCTGAATGGCGCTCATCAAGGCGACGGCCGCTATGGCATGAGCAGCGAGTGCGTCTATGTGATGCATGTCGGTGATTATCCGCAGCCGAAGAGTCTCTTCCCGCTCGGCGGAACGACCGACCAATCCATCGAGGTCGAGATGCACGGCGATGTGCGCGGCGTGATTCGGCAAACAGTGAAGCTTCCCGCGCGGCCCACGTTCGACTTTGCGCCGCTGGGACGGCAGAACAATGTGTGGGTCTTCGACAAGCCGGACACGGCACAGGTGCTGCCGCAGCCGCCCTTTGCAGTCGAGGGACGCATCGAGAAAGCCGACATGGACGACTGGTATCGATTCCGTCTTCCCAAGGAAAAATCATGGCGTGTCGATGTCTTCGCACGTCGTCTGCGTTCGCCGATGGATCCGAAGCTCACGCTCTATCCCGCTGGCAAAAACGCCACGCCACAGGAGAACGATGACCGCTCGCGCTACGACATGGATTCCACGCTCATCGTCGAAGGCACGGGCGGGGAAGTCAGCGTGCGCGTCGCGGACACACGCGGTGAAGGCGGGGGCGACTTCAGTTATCGGCTCGTGGTGGATGAAGCGCTGCCTGAGGTGAATCTCACGACGGCTTCAGTGGAGGTGATGACGCTCCTGCCGCTCTTCAAAACCGGCCACAGTATCAGCGTCCCGCGCGGCGGTCGCGGCTTGTTGCTGCTGGAGATGCAGAGCGATGGAACGTCACCGCCCAAGCCCCTGGACATTCGCATGACCGGCTTGCCATCGGGTGTGAAAGCCGACGTGGCCAAGCTGCCGCTGGCGAGTGGCTACTATCCCGTCGTGCTCACTGCCGGGGCCGATGCGCCGCTCGCGGGTAGCTTTGCAAAGCCGGTAGGCAAGGCTCCGGGCAGCGACGGCACCGAGGTGCCCTTCGAGCAGCGGCTCGGCCTCGTTTACAGCCATCCTGCACAGACCGCTTGGCATACGGAGCGCTTCTCTTCCGTGCCCATCGCCGTGGTCGAGGCGCTACCCTTTGCCATCAGCCTCGCACCCATCTCCGAGGGCGTGCAGCCGGGCAAAAAAGTGTCCCTCAAGCTCATCGTCACACGCCCACCCGGCGCAGCGCCGCAGCCTTTGACCGCCATGTTTCCCACGCTGCCACCGGGCGTGGTGCATGGCACGCTGGAGATTCCCGCCGACGCGATCGAGGCTTCCTTCGACCTCGAAGTCCCCGCCGCCTGTCCACCCGGCGAATGGCCGCTCGCGATCGTCGTCTGCGACTCCGACGCTGCCCATCTGCGCAATCACAATTGGCCCTACTATCACAACAACAACCAGAACCAGGCGATTTCCGTGCAGGGACACCACTGGACCTGCGCGCCGCTCACCTATCTGCGCGTGTTGCCTGCCGTGAAGCCCTGACTTTCTACCACCATGACCGACCACGCCCTTGTCATACGCTCGCTCGTCATGCTCGCCGCGCTCGTGCTGTGCCATGCCGCATCAGCTGCCACGTTGAAGATTTTTCCCGAGCACATCGATATCCATCCGCTCGCGGCCAGTCAGCGCGTGGTCGTCACGCTCACGGATGCTCGCGGGCTGACCAGCGATGTCACGGCCGAAGCAAAGGTGACGTTGGAAAATCCCAGCCTCGCCCGCTGGCAGTCGGGCGTGCTCACGCCGCTGGCTTCGGGCACCACGCGGCTCGCAGTGAACCACGCGGGGCTCAGCGCCACCACGGAGTTGAGGGTCGCACGCGGTGCGGAGGTCGCAGCGCCCTCGTTTCAAAACGACGTCGTGCCTGTGCTCATGCGCTACGGCTGCAGCACGGGTGGCTGCCACGGTGCCACACGGGGTAAGGATGGCTTCCGCCTTTCCCTCTTTGGTTATGACCCGCGTGCCGACCATTTCCGCCTCACGCGCGAGTTCGTGAATCGCCGCGTCAATGTCGCTCTGCCGGAGGACAGCCTCTTGCTCAAAAAAGCCGCAGGCACGGTGCCTCATGGCGGCGGCAAAAAGCTCACGCCTGATGATTCGAACTTCGCCCTGTTGCGCGACTGGATTGCTGCGGGCGCATCGAAAGGCCCCGCCGATGAAGCGCACCTGAGTAGCGTGAGCGTTTATCCCTCCAACCTCACGCTCGATGCCGCTGGGCAGAGCCATCGCCTCGTGGTCATGGGCAGCTTCACCGATGGCTCCCAGCGCGACGTCACGCACCTCAGCATCTTGGAAAGCTCCGACGACTCCATCGCCAGCGTCACGCGGGGAGGCGTCGTCACCAGCCATCGCCGCGGCGAGGTCTTCATCTCCGTGCGACTGCCCGCATTCATCAGCGGCGTGCGCGTGGATGTCGTGCCCGGTCAGCAGCCGCCCGCCCCGCTCGCGCAGGGCTGGAATTTCATCGACGAAGCCGTCTATGCCCGCCTCTCCAAGCTGCGCATGAAGCCCTCCGAGGTGTGCAGTGACGACGACTTCGTGCGCCGTGTCTTCATCGACACCATCGGCCTCCTGCCGACCCTCGCGGAATACGCGCAGTTTCAGAACGACACGCGCAGCGACAAACGCGCGCGGCTCGTTGACAGCCTTCTCGCGCGTCCCGAGTTCACCGACCTCTGGACCATGAAGTGGGGCGAGCGGCTCCAGGCCCGCAGCATCGTCTCCGCTTCCGCTTCGCATCAAAAAGCCACCGTGCGCTACACCGCGTGGCTGCATCGCCAGATCGAAAACGAGACGCCGATGAACGAAGTCATCCACCGCCTCATCGCCGCGAAAGGCACCTGGATTGAAAATCCCGAGACCAATTTTTACCGGGAACGCGACCCGAAGCTGCTCATGGAAAACATGGCTCAGCTCTTCCTCGGCGCGCGCATCCAGTGCGCCCAGTGTCACAACCATCCCTTCGACCGCTGGACCCAAAACGACTACTACGGCATGGTCGCCTTCTTTGCCCGCACGCAGAAGAAGAGCTGTGAGGACATGATGGACGTGCTCGTCTATGAAGCACCCAGCGGCGAGACCAGCCACCCCGTCACGCAAAAGCAAGTCGCCCCGAAATTCCTCGGCGGCGCACTCGCCACCACCGCCGACCGCGAACGCCGCACCGTCCTCGCTGATTGGCTCACCGCATCGGACAATCGTCTCGTCGCCCGCAACCTCGCCAACATCTACTGGCAGCACTTTTTCGGCGTCGGCATCATCGACCCCGTGGACGACGCCCGTGTCTCCAATCCACCCTCGAACCCCGAGCTGCTCGATGCCCTCGCCGCCCGACTCATCGCCGTTGGTTTCAAACCTCGGGCCTTCATCCGCGACATCCTGCTATCCCGCACCTACCAGCATGCTTCGGTGCCCGATGAAACCAACCGCGCCGACACGCGCAACTTCTCCCACTCGTATCCGCGTCGCCTCCTCGCCGAAGTGCTCTGGGACTGCCTCACCCAGGCCACCGGATACTACGACGAGAAATTTTTCTTCGAAGGCCCCGGCACCCGCGCCGTGCAGATCGGTGATGGTGGCATCACCACCACCTTCCTCTCCACCTTTGGCCGCTCGAAACGCGAGACACCCTGCACCTGCGAGGTCAAATCCCAGCCCACGCTTGCCCAGGCGCTGAACCTCATCAACGGCACCAGCATCACCCACTGCATCGAGCGCGGCAAAAACCTGCCCGCCTGGACCACGCAGGAAAAAGACCCGCAGCAGGTCATCCGCAGCCTCTACCTCACCAGCCTCTCCCGCCTGCCCTCCGAGAGCGAAGCCGCCGCCTTCACCGAAGTCCTCCGCACGCACAAAGGCGGCCCGAAAATCGCCCTGCAAGACATCTTCTGGGCCGTGCTGAACTCGAACGAATTCATCTTCAATCACTAGCCCGCGCATGAGCCTTCTCCTTCGCCTCACCCTCCTCGCCTTGCTTGCCACCACGCTGCATGCCGAGTTACCGCCTCCTACACGAGCTTTCATCGAGAACCGCTGCCTCGACTGCCACGACTCCGACACGAAGAAGGGCGATCTCGACCTCACCGCGTTGAAGCCGGACTTCACCGATGCAGATGCTTTTGAGCGGTGGGTGAAGGTGCATGACCGCGTTGCCTCCGGCGAGATGCCGCCGAAGAAGAAGGCGAGGCCTGAGGCGGGTGAGGTGAAGGTGGTGACGGGGTGGCTGGCAGAGTCGCTCATCGCCTCAGAGCGCGTGCGGCTGGATGCGGAGAGCCGCACGGGCGTGCGGCGGCTCACGCGGGCGGAGTATGAGAACACGATGCGCGACCTTTTCGACCTGCCCGGACTCGCGGTGCAAAACGGTCTGCCAGCCGATGGCTCGGCGCATGGGTTCGACAAGAACAGCGACGCTCTCGACATCTCGCACGTGAATCTGGCGAAGTATCTGGAAGCGGCGGACAAGACGCTCGACCTGGCCATCGCCACGCGGCCCACGGCACCGGCTTCGGCGGTCCTCCGCCTCTCGCTGGCGAACAACTACGAGCCCGACATCATGCTCATGAATGGCGACGCAATGCTGCTGCGGGATGGTAAGGTGGACCCGGTGTTTCCGCCCGCGGGCATTCATGCGCATGTCGGCCAGGGGGAGCATGAGATTCTCGGCCTGTTCAATCGCATGAGCAGCGTTGGCGTGTTCCGCCATGAGGACGAAAGTTGGAACGCCTACTTCCGCAGCTTCATGGCGCTGTATCCGGGCCGTTATCGCGTGCGCGCCTCGTTTTGGAGTCTCCAGTGGGACAAGGGCCAAATCCTGCCCTCGCGGGGCACCGAGGCGGCGCGGCTCTCGGTGGTGCATTTTCAGGACCGCGGGCGCGGCGGGCAGCATCCCAGCACCGTGCTCGGCTACTATGATGCGCCCTCGCTGAAGCCGCAGGTGCATGAGCTGGATGTTTGGCTGAACTTCAAGGACACCTTCGGCTTCAACACCGCCTCGCTCGCACCTGTGGTGCTGTATCGCGTGGGCACCTGGGGACAAAAGGACCGCACCATGGGCTTCACCGGACCGTGCATCGTCAATGACTGGCTGGAGGTGGAAGGACCGCTGCATGACGTGTGGCCGCCGCGCAGTCACCGGGTGCTGTTCGGTGAGCTGCCCATCACGGAGTTCAAGGCGGCGGAGCAAAAGGACATTCGCCCGCCGGTTCGCACGCCGGTGAAACAATACATCGGACGAAACCAGCCCGACCCCGAACCGGGCCTCTGGGCGGTGGAATCAAAAGAGCCGCTCGCCGATGCGGACCGGCTGCTCGCGAACTTTTTGCCGAGAGCGTTTCGTCGGCCGGTGGAGGAGGCGGTGAGGAAGGAATACGTCGCGCAAGTCGATGCGCGGCTTAAGGCTGGCGATGCTTTTGAAACGGCGATGCGCTGGGCGTATCGCGCCGCGTTGTGCTCGCCGGATTTCCTCTATCACTTCGAGCCTGCAGGCCGTCTGGATAACGCCGCGCTGGCCTCGCGCCTGTCGTATCTTCTTTGGAACTCTGGTCCCGATGACACGCTCACCGCACTCGCGGCGAGCGGAAAATTGCGCGATGCCAAAGTGCTCGGAGAACAGGTCGAGCGGCTGCTCAAGGACGCGAATTCGCAGCGCTTCATCGACGACTTCCTCGGCCAGTGGCTGAAGCTGCGCTCCATCGCCGCGAACGACCCGGACAAGAAGCTCTACCCCGAGTTCAACCCGTATTTGCAGGACTCGATGGTGGCCGAGACCCGCGCCTCCTTCCGTGAACTCATCGAGCAGAATCTCAGCGCCCGCCATTTCGTGCAGTCCGACTTTGCCATGCTCAATGAAAAGCTCGCGGTGCACTACGACATCCCCGGCGTGAGCGGGCCGAAGATTCGCCGCGTGAAACTGCCCGGCGGCTGCGTGCGCGGTGGCTTCCTCACGCAGGCTGCGGTTTTGAAAGTCACCGCGAATGGCACCACCACCTCGCCGGTCGTTCGCGGCGCGTATGTGATGGCGCGGCTGCTCGGCAAGCCGCCGGAGCCGCCGCCACCGAATATCCCTGCCGTGGAGCCCGACGTGCAGGGTGCCACCACCATCCGCGAGCTGCTCGACAAGCACCGCGCCGATGCCACCTGCGCTTCCTGCCATTCGAAGATGGATCCACCCGGTTTCGCGCTGGAGGCTTTCGATGTCATCGGCGGTTTTCGGGACCGCTACCGCAGCATCGGCACCGGCGACCCCGCGCCACGAGGCAGCATCGACCCGCGCATCGGCATCAGCTTCAAGCTAGGCCCGAAAGTGGATGCCAGCGGCCAGTTGCCCGACGAGCGCACCTTCGCCGACATCCGCGATTTCAAAGCGCTCATCGCCGACGACGAGCACGCGCTGCTGCACAATCTCGCGAAGCAGCTCCTCATCTACGCCACGGGACGCGAAATCGCCTTCAGCGACCGCGCCGCGCTGGAGGACATCGTCTCGCGCACCGAGAAACAAGGCGGCGGCATCCGCACGCTGCTGCACCAAGTCGTCGCCAGCCCACTTTTCCAGACACGCTGATGAAAACCCTCACGCTCCTGCTTTGTCTGCTAGCCCTCAGCCTTCGCGCCGAGGAATCCCGCCACCGCGTCTTCGGCCTCAGTGACCCTGGTCGCGAATTGGACCTGCGCGAACAGCTCAAGTCCGTGCCCGAGCTGGAACTCGCCGCGCTCGACCTCGAAACCGCTGTGGCGACCTTCCGCTACGACGTGACGAAACTGTTGCCCGCCGCGAAGAGTCCGCCGACCGCAGAGGCCATCGCCAAGCGGCTCGATGAACTCGTGCAAAAGGCCTCCAAGAACCCCGTTTCGGGCCACGTCACCTTTTCGCTCAAGCCGCGCTCATCCGTCCCGAAAGACCGTCTCCAGAAAATCGAAATCCAAGCCCCGCTCCTCGATTGCAAAGGCTGCCGCTACACCGCCTACCTCGCCTGTGCGAAGCTCGACGGCGTGGAGAACGTCATCGTCAGTGAAACCTCGCTGGTCACCGCGTGGATTGATGCCACGAAGACCAATCGCGAAGCCCTCATCGCCGCGATGAAGAAGGTGCGCATCGAGTTTCCAACGCCGTAATTCTTCACCCAAAAATTGATCGCCATGAACATAAGCACCCAACGCGCGCTTTCCCGCCGCACCTTCCTCAAAGCCGCCGGCACCACGCTCGCGCTCCCCTGGCTCGAAGCCATGGGCCCCGCCTTTGCCAAGGCCGAAGCCGCGAAGAAAATCCCGCGTCGCATGGTCGCCATCGAAACGA
>JAPLUL010000190.1:0-60947 GCA_026397635.1 Verrucomicrobiota bacterium
TGCCGCCCGCGCCCTACATACCGCTGCCGCAGACGCGGCAGCATCTCTTCCCGAACTTTTTGACTCATGGACATCGACTTGGGTTGCCGGTGTCATCCTTTTTGAGTCAACGTCCTTTCCATCCCCGCACAGCTTTTATCCCCAGGGTGTCAAAACTTATGAGGCAACAGGGCGGACACTCCTGTCCGGCTTTGCTCTTGGCGTTAGGAATTGCCGCGTGCTATGCTCCGCCCATGTCTGCTACCTATGACCATGTCCGCGAGGCCGTGCTGCACCTGCCGAAAGGCGATCAGGCACGGATTCTAGCCGTCGTAGCGATGGAGGTCACGGATGCGCATCCGGGCATCGACTTTCAGACCAACGTCTGCGGCGGCTCCGCCCGAGTCATCCGCACCCGCATTCCCATCTGGCTTCTCGAATCGCTTCGTCGGCAGGGCAAAACCGATGCCGAGCTTCTCGCCGCCTATCCCTCGCTGAACGCAGAAGACCTCGCCAACGCCTGGAACTACGCCCGCTCCCATCGCGACGAAATGGACCGCGAAATCGCCGCGAACGGCGACGACTCATGACCGCCCGTCTGTATTCCAACGAGAACTTTCCCCTGCCCGTGGTCGAGTCGTTGCGATGTCTCGGGCATGACGTGTTGACCACTCACGACACCGGTAAATCCAATGCAGGCGTTCCCGATGACGAAGTTCTCCGTTTTGCCACGGAAAACGCACGTGCCGTGCTCACGCACAACCGCCAGGACTTCATCCGCCTCCATCGCCTAAACCCCGATCACGCCGGGATCATCGTCTGCACCGACAATCCCGACTTTCCCGCCCTCGCCGCGAAGGTGCATGCGCAGTTGGAGATGCTCACCACGCTTCAAGGTCAGCTCATTCGCGTAAACCGTGGATCGTGACGAATGGACCTCCTGGCAAGCCGAAGGCTGGGACCAACACAGCCCCATCGCCGACCCGATGTTCGTGGATTGGAAGAAGGATGATTTCAGGCTCCAACCCGACTCACCGGCCTTCCACCTCGGCTTCGAAGCGATCCCGGTGGCGAAGATCGGCATCCGCAAGTGACGTAGCATAGGCTTTCCGGCCTGTGCTGCTTGGATCATCGAACGATCCTGGTTTTGGATGGATTGATGATCGACGAGGATTTTTGCGTCGGCTCAATGCCATGCAGTCGATTGGATTTCTATTCGTATCGCCTCCTGAATGGTCAATACACGAAGTTGAGCATAGTCGGCTCCGGCGAGCGTCTGAAGCCGCTGTTTTGTTGGGAACCCCATCAAGCAAAATGGCCGTCTATGCCCAAGCCTTGCGAGTTCGCAGGAAATCTGGAGCTTATGTGGCCTGCGACATGAACAAGCTGGCTACAGCTCCAGCTCGATATTCAGACCTTAAAACACCTCGAAGGACACGTGCGGCGCCTGTAGTGGCTCTGCAGCCATTCAAGCTGCACTGTCTTCAGCAAACGGATTGATGATCTGAAGCTCCGCAATGTGTTTGAAGTCACCTTCGTTCCGCGTGACCAGCGGAACGGCATACTCCAGCGCGGTGGCTGCGATGATGGCATCTCCGAGCTTCATGCTCTTCTGCTGACGCAGCTGGATGGCCCGTTGGATGATTTCTTCGTCCAACGGGTAGGTCATGATGGCGGAAAGGACCCCTCGAATGGCCAGTTCCTCCTCAGGTTGGATGCTTTTGTAGCCCAACGACTCAATCCAGATTACACTCGCCACCGCCGCGTTGGGATGGCTCGTCAAGGCAGCCAACTGCTGCCCCTCAGGCTTGCAGGCAAAGCATCTCGGGCGTGGCGGTCGGGATCACCCGTTTCGGCTTGGTAGAAGCTTCATTCGGTACCGAGAGCAGCACATGGGCGCGGCCCGGCTTCAGCCATTCCGGCAGCGGCGAAAGCAGCTTCAGACTGCCATCCGCGCTGACTTCGACATCGGTTTCCAAGGTGTTCATGACGCGAGTGTAGGCGATTCTCCCGAAATCGTCCAGCCTGCGGATGATGCATCAAGGTAGCCCTTCACCAGAACCTCCGACGATCCAAGCTCCCTTCTTTGGCCTTCCTTCGACGGCCTCGGGCCTTCCGGGACTCGTTTTGGCTGCGGCACTTGATCGGACGCTGACTCCCTAAAGCCGGAGAGGGGGAAGCTGAAGAACCAGAGCATGAGCAAGCTATGAACCCGGAAGCCTCTAACCGCTAATTGGACGCTGATCAGACGCTAATGCCGATCCCATGTCTGAAATCAGCGTCTTGTGAGCGTCTTATCAGCGGTTTAAAGACTCTCGAATGGGCTGAATGGCCTTCCATTTGCCTTTTCCGCCGAAATGGCCGGGGAGTTTGTATCGTTCCCTGCTGCCGGTGCCGGAAACGTCTGCGGCATCCAAGGTCACAGAGACCGATGTACAGGCTCCAAGCGAAACACAAACTTTCGGACATGCCCGGCATTTTCGCCCTCGAATGTCGCACGCTTCGAGCCGTGGAGGCGGCTGCAGGTCATGTTTCAACGAGCACTCGAAGCGAAGGGATCGGTGATGTCGCACGGGTTCAGCTTCCGCACGGCCTCAAAAGCCGCCGCGCGCTTGGCGAGCATCTCGGGCGCGGCAGTTGGGATCACCCGTTTCGGCTTCGGCGGTGCGTCATTCGGCACCGAGAGCAGCACATCGGCACGACCCGGCTTCAGCCACTCCGGCAGCGGCGAAAGCAGCTTCAGGCTGCCACGGGCGCTGCGCTTTCACATTGCCGCGCTGTCAAAGGTTCTGCAGACCGAAAAGCGTGGCTAAATTCAACCCCGCCCACGAACACCTGGGAGCTCTCAAAGGGCTTTTTGCAAAAAGGCCAACTCTTCATCCAACAATACCACGGCAGGGATTTTTTCGGCGATTTGATAGGCTCGGTCAGCCTTGCCGGCGAGTGACAGCAGCCCGGCCACAACAGCACGCTGTCCTGGTGGCAGCGCGGATGTGTCCCCTAGCCCAGCCAGGTGCTGTTGGATGCTGGCACGATCGCCCATCCGATAGGCGGCAAGAGCACGCAACAAACCTGATGGAACACGCTCAAGCGTGACCGTGAACATGGCCTGCATGTCATTGGACTCTTTGAGGCGCGAAAGATCGACCGTTTCGATCTCCTCACCAAGAATCAGGCGCAGGTAAGCCAGCCGGTCGGAATAGGCGGAGCTGGCCGGGCGCAGTTCATGGAGCTTGCGACTGACTTCGAGCATGAGTGCGGAATCCTTAGCCAAGAGCGCACATTCCAGCGCCTTTTGCAGCAGTCCGATCCCATTCTCCGCATCTGCCCGAAGCCCCGCTTCTCGGTAGGCCACAGCTGCGACGTCAGAAAGATTGAGTTTGGCTGCCAGGGATGCGGCGGCCTTGAAGGTTTCGGGGGTGCGGTCACTAGCAGAAGCGTTCAACGTGCCCTCGATCAACTGACGGGACTCCCGCAGATCCGGCTGCAGGTGACTCTGAACCTCAGCCATGGCCAGATCCACGCGGCTGCGCGGCACGGGGACGCCGGGAGCGGAGAGTAACTGCTTCAGCTCTTCCCAGCGTTTAGCTTGGGCCATCGACTGCATGAGGATGGGATAGAGCTGGCGAGATTTGACCGCTAGTTCCTGAGGCACTAGCCGAAAAACCTGCTCCGGCAGGCCTTCGGTCATAAGCCAGTAAGCGATCTCCTCCAGGTTTCCGTCTTGCTTCGATTGAAAGCGTTTCACCTCCTGTTCCACCAAGGTTGTCCGCTGCCTCGGTTGCAGCCGCATGAGGGCGGAAATCACACTGAGTCTTATGGGCAGCTTTTTGTGCGCGTGCTTTTCAACGATCTGCAACAGCTCCCCTGCCCCAGCATTGGTCAGCAGAGGGTCCGCCGCGAGACGACGCACGGCATCCATGGCGATGGGAGTTTCAAGCCGCGCCACCTCCCACAACTCAGCATGAGCGTGGCGACGAATTTCGTCGAAACGGCTTTGGCCGTCCTGCTGGGCGATTTCTAGCCGCGCCTCGGGCGTGTCTGCCTTGTTTTGCCTGGTCGCGCGCTGAGAGAGCACCTGGGCCTCCTGCTCATGGCCTTCAGATTTCAAGATGGTGGATAAGAGGTCCAGTCCAGGCTTCCGCGTGCTGGCACTGAGCGAAAGCTGCTCATACACCCCGCGAGCCTCCTCCGTCTTGCCGTTGAGAGCCAGCGTGCGACCGAGCAGCATCTGCTCCTCCTCACTGAGTGGGGCTTTTTCCGCCAGCTTGCGCAACTGCTGTGCCAGTCCGCCAGGGTCAGAGCCTGAGAGTTTCAAAAACTCCACGATCACGCGTATCACCTCCACATCCTCGGGTGCCCAGCGGCGCGCAGCGATGATCTGCTCGGCGGCACGAGCCCAGTCCTTGGACTTCAGGGCGATACGCGCTTCAGTGGCGCAGCGGCGACCCAGCGCGGCCTTCAAAGCAGAAGTGACCGGGCTCCAGGCAAACCAAACAGTGACGAGAAGAGCAAAGGCCGAAAAAATGATGACATTGAACCAGCCAATCCGCTCCTTCGGCGGCGGCATGTCGGGCATCTGCTGCTGCGAGTTGGGATCAAAAGATGATGACATGGGCTAGGGTCTCTCTACTCACCGGGTTCGTTGCGTTTGCGCTCATCCTCGCCTGAACCGCCGCCGTAACCGATGACCTCGACAGAAATGATGGAGGGCAGCTCCTGGCTGGTGGTCTGCTGCGCCTGCTTTTGCTGGTCAGACTGGTTGGTGGCAGTGCTCGTCGCAGCAGCACCTGCGGAGGCGGCGCTTGCCAGGCCCCCTAGGCTAGGGGAGGCCACGGCAGGAGCAGCGGGCGTGCCAGCGCTGGCACCACCGACGGAGATGTTTCCGGCATTGAGCACGATGGACGCGGCGATGTTGAGGTTGCCCGTGGCACGGATGCCGGCGTCACCCGCATCCACCGCACCGATGGGGGCGATGAGATCGACATTGCCCGGCGCGATGCCGGCGACGGTGGCGAGCACGCCGATACCACCGCCTGTGGCGAGACCTGCCAAGTCCGTGGCGACACTGGCGCTCTGCGGATCGATCAACACGCGCGTCGGCGGCGCGGACTGCACGGTTTTGGAGGAAGAACCCGCAGCGATGTTGCCGATGCTGGACCAGATGGTGATGTCCCCGCCACGCAGGGTGAAAATACGCGAGATGCCAATGTTGACGTCATTGTGAGTGAAGACGGAGAGGTTACCGCCGGACTCGGTGATGATGCCGGGAGGTGCCAGCGTCTCGCCGATGAGGCTGGGCGCGAGCTGGAGGCCGCCGCCGGGCACGAAGATGCTGATGTCACCCCCGCTTTTGGTGCGGATGTCACGCGCCTGGGTTTGAATGCTGCCGGAGCCGATGGAGGCGGGAATGAAGGCATCAATGGCAGCGTAACCTGCGGCGTAAGTGCCAACGTCCGGGCTTTCAGGATCGTTGCGGTCACGTCCGGCATTGCGCAGGGCGACATAGAACAGACCCATGGCGAGTTTCTTCTGCTGTTCAGCGGTCAACGCTGGATCGTTCAGATCCACTGAGTTCACCCCGAGCAGTTCGGCGAGGTCGGCGAGATTCCGTGGGGTGCTGAAATCGGTGATCAGCTTGGCAAAATCGAGCTGGCTGCCACCAAGCCCCGCCGCAACCCTGCCCAGCCCCGCGCCGATGATGACGTCAGCGCCCTCGAATGGGAGATAAGGGTTGCGTCCGTTGCCGATGCTAGTGATGCCGATGCCGGTACCATCCGAGTTGTTGGAACCAGTGCCAAGGTTGATGTCACGGCCAGCGAGCACTTGTAATGTGCCGGGACCGTTGATCTGAATGTCTCCCGACTTTGGGATCTCACCAATCGCGGTGAGGTTGCCTGTGCTGACCGCCTGGGAACGGAGCACCGAGTTGGCATTGTAAGCAATGATGTCGCGCCCGGCTGAGACGACACTCAGGTCGGAGGATCGCATATTCTGGATGTAGAATTCGATGTCACTGATGTCACGGTCTGAAAGGATACGGGCAGATTTGGCAGAGAATAGCGTGAAGCCAGAGAGATCTCCGCCCGCTGCATAAAGACGCGCCGGTGTGGTGTCAGCGGCGTGAAGCAGACCAGACGCGTGCAAAGTCTGCTTGGCCTGGGTGGAGGCAAAGTTCCCTGTCGTGGAGCCGGATTCGTTGAACAGGGCGTTGATGCCATTGAGGAAAATGTTACCCGTCAGCCTAGCAGTGCTGTTGTTGGTTGGCGTGGCAGGGTTAAAATAAGTCTGGTAATAGGCAAAAGGGGAAAGCACGCCGGGGATGGCAGCCGGGTTGGCGTCAGAAAGATTTAGCGTCGACGCTGTCCAAACATTGGTCTGAGCGCCGGCGATGATCGATGAAGACACGCCCGATGGTCTCAGCCCATTGAGTGAGCCCCCAGCCAGCAGTTCAAGAGTGCCGGTGGGCGAGGGGGCGAAGGTCATGCCGCCCACCAGATTGATGTCACCCGAGTAAGCGCTGGCTCGCAGGGTGCCGGGCATCAAGTTGGCCAGCGTGCTGAACGGGTCCACGTTGGTCTCAATCAAGCGAAGCCAGGGGTGGTAGAAGGCGGCCGAGTTGGAAGTGAGCAACAGCTCGTTGTTCATCCAGAGCGTGAGCATGGACACCGGCGTGCTCACCTGTGTCAGCGTGGCGGCCTGACGAAAGGTGATATCCCCGCCGAGTGAATCGACGCTCAGTCCACTCTCTGCTGTGTAGGTGGAGAAATAGGTCTTGTACCAGTGCTTGTTGTTCACGCCCTGGGGCAGCAGCGTGGTGTTGGCCACCGGCCCCAGCAGAATGTCCCCACGGGCGCTGACATCGAAAGTGCTGTTGCCGACAAATAGCGTGGTCGGCAGCCAAGTGTCTTCCGGCAGGATGTTGGCAAAAGCCCCCAGCCTGCCGAGCGAGGGCGAACGAGTCGAATTGGTGGTGATAGCACCGTCCGCCTGGAGTACTCCGGTTCCACGCTGCACATAAAACACGCCACCGTCGATGTTGCGCCCCGCCCTGACCGTCAAATCTCCGCCGCCGAGTTCCAACAAACCTGCAGCGCTGGGAGTGCCCCGAGCAGCACGAGCATTGGTGGGCGTGTGGGCACCGACGTTTTGCACATCGTTGCCAGCGGCGAGATTGACATTGCCACCTCCGAGCGCCGCGATGCCATCGAAGAAGTTGCTGAAGTTCACCCACCAGGACGTGGAAGCGGCCACATCATTGATGCGCTGCAAACCGCCGCCAGAAACCACAGTGGCCCCATACGCACCGCCGCTATCCACATAACCACGGCGCATCAGCCAGTTGTTCGGAAGCTGACGTTGTGAGTCTAGAATGAGGTTGCCGCCTACGTCTTTCGTGAGATGCACGATATCGGCCTGGGCACTCACACTCACATTGCCACCAGCCATGCTGTACTGGGCCGGATAGAGCTGCTGCACCGCCCCCAGCGTATCTCCCTGCACCGGCGTGTTTCCGACAACAGGTGCGACAATGGGAGCGACAAAATCTCCGGCGGTGAAGACGGTGGTCACACTCGGCACCGTCACGCCGGCAGTATAGATGGTGGCGAATTGATTGAGCAACTGCACATCGCGCCCTGAGAAAATTTCAATTTCGCCGGTGCCAGTGCGAATGACCTGGAAACGATTGGTGGCGTTGGGAGACCCCGTGGTGGCGGTGTTGTTTGTCGGATTAATGGCCAGACGCGTCAGCGCGTTGGTGCCTGGTGCTGAGTTGATGCCCGCAGTGGCTGGAATGGCCTGCCCCGCGTCCTTGCCAAGCAGGAGCGAGCCGGTTCCGGCACCGAGACCAGCCAGTGGCGTGACTTCGCGGAAATTCACCGCAGAAAAATCAGCCCCCGCAGCCATGCGGTAGTTCCATGACTGGGTGTTGACGGGCAGATTGTTGTTTCGTGCCGTCAACTGTGCCATCCACATGCGCTCAACGATGGGAATACTGCCGCTGGTGGCGACGGTGAAGCCATCGCTGAGCGTGTTGTAGAATTCCAGGTTGCCAGATGCTCGCAGTGTCAGCACTCCAGGAGCGCTTTTGGCACCGTAGCGGAAGGTGGCGAGATTCCAGTCACTGCTGGCAGCGGAAGTGGAGGTGCCGAGGGTCAGATTACCGGTGCGGTTCACGATCTCCGCACCCGGAGCAAGCACGAACACCGGCCTTAGCCCGGCGTTGTTGGCGAGCAAACGGTCGGTCATCGCAGTGTAGTTTGGGACCGTGGCCCCGGCCGTCCCCATGAATGACACGGAGTTGGTATGGATGCTGTTCTGTACCGTGGTGCTGATCACTCCAGAACCCGTGAGATCGTAAAGGCGGTAGCCTTCCACCAGAATGCTGGAGGCGTCGAGGATGGTGCCGTTGATCGGATCGACGAGCACATCGTTGAACGTGCTATTTTGCGGCGCTCGGATGTGCAGCTTCCCGCTGAATTTGCCCTGGAAGTCGCTGTTGTTGGCAGGCGTTGCGTCACCTGCCACCTTGGAGGCGACGGACAAGTTCAACGTGCTGCCAGTTTGAAGCTTGACCCGACCAGTGCCGAGCACGCCCAGGCGTTGCGCACCGGATTCGAGCGTGATCGAGCCACCTTTGCCTGCGTTGTCAAAATCCTGCGCCGCGACCGTCAGCATGGCCCCGGAATTCACGGTCACGTCCCCGTTAGCGATCAAATCAATGCGGCCTCCGGTCTGACCGGCAGCATTGATGGTGCCGTTCACCGTGATGGAACCCTGGTCCACGCCGAGCAGGAAGCGGCGGGCATTGACCGTGCTGTCAATCGTCAGACTGCCGCTGCGCAGACGCAGCGCCCGGCTTTGAGTGAACCCGCCGTTGTTGAACTTGTCGTTAAGTGCGGTGAAAGAGGCCAGACTACCGACATCCAGGTCGG
The DNA here is from genome assembly GCA_026397635.1 of Verrucomicrobiota bacterium. Classification (GTDB taxonomy): domain Bacteria; phylum Verrucomicrobiota; class Verrucomicrobiia; order Verrucomicrobiales; family Verrucomicrobiaceae; genus Prosthecobacter. The sequence goes on from JAPLUL010000190.1 coordinate 8,916, forward strand.
CGGAAGCCCCCTTCCCGTTCAACCCATTCTGCCCCAACAGAGTGCCATCCAAGGTCAGCAAACCTGCAGCAGCGCTCACCGTGAGTGTGCCGGCGTCTCCGCTCTGCGGCGCGGCTGCCAGATTGATGACGCCGCTAGGGGTGAGGGTCACATTGCCAAGATTGGCGGTGAGGTTGATCTGACCGGCATCGGTGTACCTCACCTGATCGAAGAACACTTTAGCAGTGCCGCCTGCGTCCAGCCTGCCGCCGATGTTCAGAGCACCCGTCCGGGCGCGCATGGATAGCAGGCCACTGGGCAGGTAAACATCCGAGTTGGCGGTGATGCTGGCTCCTTCAAAAGCCACCTGAGCTCCCATACCAGGACTCGAGGGTGTTTCAGGCGGACCTGCCGGGCGGGTGAGGTTCAAATCGCCGTCGGCAATGAGGGACTGCGTGGCGCTGGTGGTAGCGGTGATGAATGGCGTGACGACATTCAAAGCTCCTCTGGTCCGGAAGGAGCCGGCCCCCTGCATCACCATGCCATGCGCTGCGTTCAAGCCCACCGTGGCATATTGGCTGACCATCAGCACATTTTTTCCGATGGTGATGGTGTCGGCGGTGATTTCCAGCGCGCCACTCACCCCGGCGACGACACCTGGGGCCACGCCATTGGCGTTGTTATCGAGCAGAATGCCCGAGGCGGCGATATTAACCGTTCCAGCCCCTTGGTTGAAGCCGCGAATCTCACCCGCGCGCAAGGCCAGAGACCCGGTATTGGCAAACAGGCCTGTGCCATAGAAATCCAGCGAAGAGTAGCTCAGCAAGGACAACGCGGCGGTGTTTTGCAAGCCCGTGAGCACCGCACCGCCAAGCACTAGGCCGGTGGTGGGCTGCAACGTGCCGGGATGGGTCAGTTGCACGCTGATTTGACCGCTGCTGAGGTTAATGGTCTGTCCCTGCAAAATGGCTGTCGGATCCAAGGTGGTGGCGTTGGTGGAGTCGAGGGTCAGACCGGCCCCATCGAGCAGAACTCCGGCTCCCACGTTGAGCGCGGGTAGCACCGAAGCCGTGACAGCGGTGCGGGAAAAGGCCGCAGAGGCCAAGCCGCTCACGCGCACCAGCGCCCCGTTGCCGTTGGTGACAAGTGCGTCCACAGAGGCTGGCACACCGCTTTGCCTGATGACTGCTCCGGGCGCGAGATTCATGACTCCCGTTGCGGCGAGAATCACATCCTTGCCCCTCAAAGGTGCGCCCGCGTTGTCGAGCGTCAGCTTGCCGGTGCGCACATTCACCGAGGTGATGCCGCTAGCCAGACTGCGCTCTCCACCGATGAGCAGGCTTTCCGCCTCCCAACTGCTCAGCAGGGTAGTGTTGAGCACCAGCTTGCCAGGCTGCAAGGCGGCACCCGGCGCGGCCAGGATGATTTCCAGCGGGCTGCTGACATCCACTAGGCCACCACGACCGGTCAATGCCCCGCCGGCGGTCAGATTGCCTAATAGCTGCATGTTCGACACCGCGCTGAGCACCGCCCGACCGGCGTCCAAAGGCACACGAGTTAGCGGCAGGCTCAGCCGCTGCTGTGCCACAGGAATGAAACTGGAAGCCGCGAAATCCGTGAACTCAGAGCGCGCTCTGATGACCTGCTGAGGTGCGATCTCGAACTGCTGGTAAATGGCACCGGTGACGGAGGGGTTCAGGCTGTTGAAGCGGTAACCGCTGGTAATCTGTGCACCGCCAGGCTTTACCTGGGAGGGGCTGATAATGCCCACGCTCTCGGGGGTGACGAGCATCGCCCCAGGCAGCAGCGCGTAACGAGCTGGTAGCAGCGTGTAAACACCGGCAGACAAGAGATCGCTACCTTGAAGGAAAATCTGGTCGCCAATCGCAAGGCCCCCGTTCACATAACCAATATCTCCGCCCAGGTTGTCCGCGAACAGTCCGACTTCCGCAAAGGCACCGAAAGGCGCGACGGCGGAATGGTACCCAGGCAGAATGGCAAAACTCGTACTCCTGGAGAGCACGTCCTGCGTGCCGCCATTGCCCTGCACCCAGCGGTAGCCATACAACTCACCGCCGCCACGGATGTCGATCAGCGATCCTGCCGCTGTGGTGACATTGTCGGCTGAAATCCGCACCGATTTGGCAGGCACCCCCGTGCTGGTGATGTCCAAGCCGGTGGGATCAATCCAATTGGTACCATCTTTCACGAGGCCGTAAGGAATGGTGACTCCCAGGCCCGTCTGCGGATCAATGGCAGACACCGCCGTCACACTTCCCGCCGCCAAATTGACCTGCTGCGTCACAGGCACGTTCATGTTGGTGACCAGCCCCTTCGGAGCCGCGCCGGAACCATCCCAGCCGAGCCGGATGCTTCCTAGCGGAGCGCGAAGCATGCCGCCCTGCGTGATCGTTGAGGCAAAAATGTTCAACCGACCGCCGCCAGAGAGCGGAAACTCCGGCGTCTGGCCCGAGGACAGCAACGTGACCGAGCCATTCGTTGGCACACCGCCGTCGGTGTAATTGTAAGCGGTGATGGTGAAGGTGGAGGCGGTCGTGGGATAAACCTGTCCTGCAGTGATGGTCAGATGCCCGGCGATGTCGAGGTAGCCATTTCCCCGCAGGTCCTGCCGTGCGGTCAAACTGGCCTGGCCGATGTTTTGCAGGGAGAGAAACCCGGTGTCAATGTGTTCTGCGGAGACTTCCAGCCTGCCGGTGGCAAACACGGGGCTAAAATAGCTGAGTTCCTCCCCGATGCCCGGCAATGACCGGATGTAGGGATTGAGCAGTTCCTCATCTCGGGTAGGTTTTATCAACGGACGCCCCAGCGCCACATAAGACGCGCTGAGTTGTGTCAGCGCGTCCGCCGCCAGCACGCCACCGCTGGCCACTTTCAAGGCGGCACGGGCGGAGATACTCGCTGGGCCGCTGAACTGCACGTTTCCGGCCAGGGTGAGCGAATCAAGGCCACCGTTCTGGAAGGAATTCACTCCGACATATCCCAGATTCACGATGCCACCGCCGAGTGCTTGGCCCACCACGTCCTGTCCGGGCACGAAGACCGGCTGAGTGAACGCGCTGATGTCCTGCGCGACTCTGAGGTTGATGTCCTTGTCATCGCTTGAAGCGCCTGGAGCGATGAAACGCCCGGATGACACGGTGAGCGTGCCGCCCTGGCCGTTCGGGCCACCCGCTTGTCCCACCAAGGTGGCGGCGCTGAAGAGAAACTCGCTGCCCATGAGTGAAATGTTGCCTGCGTTGCTGTCAATGCGCGAGGCCACCGACGAACCCAGGGCCAGTTGGGGAGCAGCGGTCACGCCTGTGGCTGGAGAAATGGCCGCCTGCTCTCCGCTCATGCCCGCCTCTTGGAACAGCAGATCCAGCACGCCAGAGGTGCCCGAAACGTCAAGCAGCAGGCCTGCCGCAGCCACAATGTTGCCGCTGACCGTGATCGAGCCACCGTTATGGACGCTGCCGACGCGACGGCCGTACGCATTCTCCAGCAAGACCACTTTGCCAGCCGTGGAAATGCGGGCCGCCCCCCCCAGGTGCACCGTGGCAAACGCCGTCGTTGGGAGCGTGTTCGACGGAAACGCACCCGCACCGGTGATCGAAACCGTCCCCCCAGGGGCGACGATGGTTCCCAGCACCTCCGCCGTCTGCGCGTTGATTTTCACGCTACCCAGAGCATCCAGACCAATGAACGAACCTGAGCCGAGTTTCACGCCGCCGCGCAGCACCATCAGGCTGGTCACAAAATCCAACACACCGGGTGCCTCGAAATCCAGGCTCACCGGTGAGCGGTAGCCTTCCGCTTTCAACAGCGTGTCCGCCTGCACCGCACCGCCTTGGGGATTCACACTGACCTGCAGGCTGTGCGCCACGGGCTGTAAAACTGTCCCTGCACTCAGCAGCACACCTGGGGCGAAGAGTTCCGACCCGCCGGGCGGAGAGATGTCCACGCCCAGACCCGTGAGCTTGTAGCGCGTGAACCCGCCGCTGCTGAAAAATTCCGGAGCGAGCAGCACGGTTTTTTCGGCTAGCGTCGCCGCACCGCCGATCTGAATCAACGGTGCCAGCAAGGACAGGCTACCTCCAACCGCTCCGGACAAGCCCTGCAGACGCCCTTCCAACTTCAAACGCCCACCCAGCAACGATGTCAGCAGCGGATCACGTCCCGCTTGCAGCGTGATGCTACCGGCGTTCGCATACTCAACGTCACCGTTCTGATCCATGTGGAAACCGCCGCTGACATCCAGCAAACTACCCGCGAGAACATCAGCGACGTGGGCATCAATGCCGATCGTGCCGCCAGCCGTAGTACTGCGATGAGCGCCGGTGCTGGTCAGCACCGTGAGCGGCACTGTGGAGGCCGCCGCTGATCCAACCCGGTCATCCACCACCAAACCCGCCGCGCTCAGGACCGCCGAAGCCCTCACAGTCACCCTGCCCCGTGTGGGATGAACCGGAGGGATCACAGCAAGAGGACCCTCGGCCCCAATGATGGCGGTGGTGTAAGGCGAAACATTGTAAGCCGTGAGGCTGATCTGCCCCGCCGGCGCCAGAATGCTCCCCTGGATGTCCAGATTGGCGCCTCGCAGGATAATCGTGCCAGTGGCAGGCGCGGTCAGCGCCACGCCCCGCGGCAACAGGATCTCGCCGTCGCTGTTGTCCACTGTGAGATGACCGAACCCTTGCATGGAGAGCAGTTCGGGGGAAAGCACCACCTCAGCACGGCGCTCCGGTCGGAGCTCTGTCGGCTCTCCACTGCCATTCAGGCTGAAGGGATCTGCCGCAGGAAGACCCGTGGCGCCCAAGCGAAACTTAATGTCCGGTGGCGTGGGGGAATGGAAAGGATACCTCATCGGGGTGCGCTTCAATTGCTGCGAACGGAACAGCAGCGTCAGGGAGCTGAGAGCCGGCGCGTCTGCCAACTGCTGGGTTCCTGTCACCGTGTTACCGCGGAAGCTTCCGTCCAGCGCCATGGAAGCAGCTGCAAGCTGGATGCCACCTGCGGTGCGGGCACCATAGGTGTGGGCGTCCTCGTAATGTGCCATGGGCGTGAAGACCGCCGTCGAACTGGTGCCCCCCCCCCAGCGGCTGTCTAGCGTGGCGCTGGTGGGGTCATAAACTCCATCGTAGAGGGCATCCAGGCGCGCGTCAGCGATGTCCACGAGCGTGTTGCCAACCCTCAAACGCGAGGTTTCGACATAGCCGGCAGGAAACTCCAGATAGCCGCTGGACACATCCACCACCGCGCCCTCCTGCATCACCACCGATTCCCCAGCATTCATGGCCACCGTGCCACCTGCCACTGTGAGCTGGCCCACATTGCGCTCGATCACATTCAGATAGCCGGCCAAATTGGCCAGCGGCGTGCCCACCCACTCCGTGCCGTCGGAGCGCGTGCCATGCTTGCGCAGATCCACCTTCACTTCGCTGCCGCGTAGCACGCCGTTGCGTTGCAGCGCCGAGTCCGCCAGTTCCGCGCCTCGCAGGGTGACCGTGAGAAGATATTGGTCGATGGAGGCAGCAATGCCGACCGAGCCGGCCACATTGATCACCGCGCCGCGATCTAGGTACACCTGGCCGGAAGAATTCACAAAAGTCTGCTCCGTGATGCCGGTGGTCAGCAGCAAGTCCCAGACACCTGCGCTGATGACCACATTCGCGTTAGGAGCCAGCACCACCGAACCCTGGCCCAAATAAACACCAAGTCCTAGCATGTTGACCTGGGACTTTAGCGCCAGTTCCGTTCCTGCCACCTTGAGCGCACTGGAATACTCAGGCAAAATCTGGACCACCGATCCCGCCCCGGTTCTCACCACGCCGGTGGAAATGCTGGATCGATAAACAAACGGCCGGCCAAACGTGGCATCGGACGGCGTGTAATTCGTGTTGGAAATGGCGTTGTATTGTGCCAGCAGATCAACACGCCCGTTCAGCGCTGCCGAGGTCGTGCTGTTGATGAAACCGTTTTGGTTCACGCTCTTGCCGGTGATGAGCACACTGCCACGCGGAGCTTCAATGAGTCCGGCATTGGTGGCTGTGCCGCCGTAGCTGCCGACATCGCCCACAAACACATCCAGCCCGCGCAGCGAGGGATCGTCCGAACTGTGGGCGTCAAATCCGACTTCCATCCCTGCGGCGAGGACCGTCTGGCCATCCGGTGTGCTGATCGTGCCTGCATTCGTCACATTCGGACCGATCAATGCCACACGACCGCCCACATTGGCCGAGGAAGTTGGCGCGGTGATTCTGGCACCGGCTTGCACCGTGACGTTGCCGATGCGATTGCCGGTCGTGTTGGGTAGAGCAGGCGGTGTGTAAGCAGGCGTCGGCCCCTTGCTGCCGGCAGGCTGCGCGTTGGCGGAGAACAGAAACTGTGAGTCAGGATTATTCAGCAGGCCGCGCGTGACGAGGTTGTCATTGATCGGCAACGCCGAGGCCACCAGCGAACCTGTGTTCACCACGCTCGTGCCGCCAAAAATGATACCGTTCTGGTTGATGATGTACACCTGCCCCTGGGCCTCAATCGAACCCAGGATCTGGGTTGGATTGCCGGAGGGGTCGGTCACCCGATTGAAGGCAATCCAGGTGGCCGCAGATGCCCCGCCCGCGCTTTGATCAAAACGAACCGTGGTTTCGCGGCCCACGTTGAAGGTTTTCCAATCCAAAAGAGCCTGCTGCTGCGTCTGCTGGATGTTGACGATGGCACGAGCATTTTCCTGTGAAGACGCAAGGATGTTGGCTCCAGCAGGGCTTCCGATGATTTCAAGGCCTCCAGGCACAAAACCTTTGGAACCTGCCCCCACAGTTGCATTTGGAACATCTGGCAATCCGCCTGGACCATTCGGGTTGGCCCCTAGATTGTTCGAGGTGGCCGCCAGCGCACGCGCGGCCTCCTGCATCGCCGTCACGGCCTGCAGGGCCATGGTGTTACGCGCCAGCATGTCATTGGCGTTCACGCGCGCCTGGGCGGCTGCCGCGGCAGTGTTGATGGCGTTCGCATCCGCCGCGCCTGCGGCTCCCGGAACGGCGGCAGAACCTCCTCCAGCACTCGCATTCATGCGCAGGATGTCACCCGACAGCGTGCTCGGCGTCAACAGGAGCAACGCGACCATCGCGTGGACCAAAATAAAATGCAGAAGGAAAAAAAAGCGCTTCATGAGTCAAATCAGGGTTTGAGGGCGGAGTCTCGAGACGGGACTTCCTGGAGCAGCTTAGACAGCGCGACCTCGTTGATAGCCACAGGGTGCTTTTGCAACGTTTCCGCCACATAAGCCTGCATGCCGGCGCGGATCTTCTCCGCTCGCAGTCGCTGGGCCAATTGCACACGCACTTGGTCAAAGATGGGCGTGAAGGGCTCGCGCACATCGAGCACTTTGAGAATGTGCCAGCCATCCTTGAGTCGCACCGGCTCGGAAATCACGTTCAAACTCAGCTTGGGCAGTTGCTCGAAAATTTCAGGCTGGATTTGCCGCTCCGTGAGCCTGCCGATCTCTCCTTCCCGCCAGCCTTCAACCGCTTTTTCACCTCGGGTAACTGCTGATCGGAGCCTTCAGCGATGAAAATCTGCGCCAGACGGAACGAACGCGGCACGGTCAACTCAGCACGACTGGCCTCGTAGGCCTTGCGCAGCTCGGTTTCGTCCGGGTAGCCCTCTGGCGGACGGCTCAGATGTTTGATGTAGCTGTCTGTAATGGCCGCCTCACGCGTGCTTTTGAGCAGCGACTGGATGGCAGGCTCCAAATCCCATTTGTTTTCCACCGCCTCCTGAAAAATCACGCGCTGCACCAGCATGGAGCGCACCAGCTTGTTCAAAGCGGCCGGGTCACGTACCAGCGCCTCTTTTTCTACCGTGCCGAGTCCGCCCAATGATTCCAAGATCTCGTCTTTGCGCATCTCGATGCCGCCGATGCTGCCGATCACAAGACCCGCGTCTTGCGCCTGACTAAAGCCGCATGCGAGAGGCAGTAAAATGACGCGCAGGAGTCTCATGTCAGCGCTGAGAGGTGGTCGCAGGCTTCTGCACCTGCGCGGCCTGCTCTTTGGAGACGGCTTGGGCGGGTGGGGCGGTCTTGGCCTCAGGGTTGATCTTGTTGTCCACCAGCTTGTCACCGTAGTCCTGCACGAGCGTCTCCAGCTTCACGCGCATGTTGCGGGTGAAAGGCTCGCGCGCGGAAATGGCGGTGCCGAGGCCAAAGCCCTCGTATTTGGACAGCACCTCGCTGCCGATCTTGAACAGCTCGTCATTCTTCCGCCGCTGGTCGGCGATGGTGCGGTCCTGCAGGATGACGCGCGCAGACAACTCAGCCCGCTGCGCCTCAATCTTTTTGCCCGCCTCAGTAACCTCCTGATGGCCTTTTTTCCAACTGGCCAGCGACGCCTGCAGCCGAACCTGCTCGCCCTCCTGCGCCATGATTTTAGCTTTCAAGTCGGCGATGGACTTTGCGTCGCTGTCTTTTTGCTCGTTGCTGTCTTTGGCTAGTTTTTTGAAGTTAGCTTCTTGCGTTTTGACCTTGGCTTCCAACTCAACATTGGAGGCTTGCAAGGTAGCACGTTCAGCTTCGGTTTTTTGCTGCTGAATCATGACGGTACGGAGTTGGTCGCGCATCCGCTTGATCACGGCCATGGCGGGATCGGCCTCCTCGGCGGCAGGAAGTCTGGCGGCGACCAGGGAGAAGGCGGCGAACAGGAGAAGTGAAGAATGCTGCATGATTAGAATTTGGCGTGATACTCGATGAGAAAGACGTTCGTCTGGAGTGCAGGACCGGCGATCTGTGTGGCAGACATGAAGGCGGCGCGCATCCAGGTGCGTTTGGACATGGCCATCGAAGCCTGAATGGTGTAGCCTTCCATGTTGCTGCCACCATTACCGAATCGAGATTCAGAAAAGCCATCAACGACGGCATCTGACTCCACATGACGGTAACCTAGGCCAAAGGCCCAGTCGCCACGCTGATCGAAAGCGGCAATCGCTTTGCCTAAATTCAAGCCCATGTACCAAGCGGTATCGCCGCCGTCGAAGGCACCGCTACCGCCACCAGTCCGATTGTTTATGGCCACGGTATTGATGGCTGAACGCTCAAAAGCAGTGTTTTTGATGAAGTCACCCAACAGTGAGACTTGCATGGGTTCGAAGTGGTTGAAGTCCAGCCTACCTGTCCAGGCAATCTGGCTGAATTTACTGGCGAGACCAAAGTACTGGAACTGGTTGGTGGTGCCGAATCCGTTGAGGGCTGTGGGCGTGATATTGCGAATGGGACGATAGGTGTTGCCCTTCTGCGCAAAAAGTGGGCGACTATTGTCTGTATCGCCAGCATCAGTGGCGTTCAATGGGACAAATGGTGAGGACAATCGGCCCTCAATGTTCTGCCAGTCGTAGTAAGCAATGCTTGTACTCACCTCTATTTTATCGGCGGGCTTGAATTGCACCCCCAACTGGGCGGCAACCAGGTACTTGTTGTAGCTGTCACCTTTAGTCGGACTGTTGGAGGGGAAGTTTAAGTCGCTGTTGAAGACGGGGAAAGCTCCAGCAGTGAGGAACGAGTTAAAGCCTGGTGTCCATGGACTGGTGATTCGGAAGGCTGCACCATCGAGATTCACGTCCTCGTCCCACATGATCTGGCTGGCGGTCATGAAAGGGTTCTGGAAGCGACCGATTTCGATCATCAAATTGGCTTTAGGCAGGAGTGAGGCTTCATAGCGGATGAATGCGCGGTCGAGCCACAGCTCATATTTGGAAAAGCCGCCGCCTTGGGTGGAGCCGTTGGAGGAGCCGAGAGTCTGGTTGGTGGAGACGGGCGAGTTGTTGCCGCCGGTGGCCATACGGATGCCTGCGGTGAAGCCGTCTTCGAGATCGATGTCGAAACCTAAGCGCATGCGCAAGCGGCTGCGCTCACGATTCTGGTCTGCATTCAACTGCGGAGAGAATACTGCGCCTGTAGTATCAAAAGGCGCACCTGTGTTGATGGCCGTAAAATTGGGAAAGACACCAGTGGTGTCATTGCCGGAGGGATACATGATGCTTTCCTGTCGCCCACGAATGTCACCGAAGAGCTTGATGCGCTGGGTCCATTCAGGCGCAGCGTTCGGCGCGGCCCATTGTTGCTCCCGAGCTTGAGTGAAGACCTCCGTGCGGAGCTGGTCGCGGATCTCGGCTTTGACCGACTCGGGGATGTAAGTCACACGAACCTCTTCAGGGTCAGGCTCGACGGGCGGCATGGTGCCCTGCGCCATCACAACGGCCTGGGTGTCTGCCAGCGCCTGGGCCTGCGCTTTGGCGAAGGCGGCGTCTGCTTCTGCACCTTGGATCAAATCAGCGGCCTCGGCCTGGGAGAGTACCCCTTTTTGCACCAAGCGGTTGATCAGGTTCAAAGTCACGTTCTGCGAAGGGCCGGCCAGCAAGGGCTGCGGCGCAGGCGCGTTGGGATCTGGCAGCACGGGCGCGGCTGCCGCAGGATCGGTGGAGATCGCTGGGGTCACCGCTCCTGAAGACGCTTGCGATGCCGCAGCAGGAGGAGGCGCGGCATTTTCAGCTGGCAGCCGCATGGGCAGCACGGGTTCTTGGGCATGCACCAGCACTGGCTGCATGGCGGCGCACAGAGAAGCGGTGAAACAGGCGAACTGGCGTCGCCAAACTTGGGAGTGATTGAGCATGGGGGGGCTTTGAGAATTCTTCAGTTCGCTTTGCGGGCGCTGATGCGCAGATTGATGGGCATGGGCATGTCGTCCGGCGGCGGCTCATTGAGCACGAGACCGTTGAGCACCTCGTTTTCGATGGCGGCATCCACCGCACGGTCTCCGGTGCTGCTGCTAAGCCTCACGCGGGTGATGCGCCCGGTGGCGTCACTCCAAATTTTGACTGTATTGGTGAATCCGGCCCGCTTGGTCAGCGGATGCTGCCGCAAAGCATCGGCGATGCGTTTTTGCACCGTGCCCGCGTACCAGCCCCATTTGCTACCGCCTTTGCCAGTGCCGCCGCCGATCATGCCACGGCCACCACCGCCGCCGCCACCGAGGGCGAGACCGTTGCCATCCCCACCAGCGATGGCGGTGCCGATGGGCTCGTCCTTCGGCTCGTCAGCGGGTTTGTCGTCCGGTTTTTCGGCGATTTCTTCAGGAGCCTGCTCGATCATCTCTTCTTCTTTCTCCTCGGGCGGCGGTTCCTCTTTCGGAGGAGGCGGCGGAGGTGGGGGCGGCGGAGGCGGAAGCACCGGCATGACAATGACCATCTCCATCTTCTTTTTCGGCGAGCTTTTGGATGGCTTGTGGTTGGCGTACATGTAACCGCCACCAGCGAGCACGAGTCCGCCGATGATGATGACCACGAGGTTCCGCTTGAAAAATCCCGGCTCCTCCTCGTCTTCGATGTCTTTGGGTTTCATGGTCCTGCGGGTGTTTATTTGCGAGCCTGGGTCGCTAGGCCGATCTGAGTGATGCCGATGCGTCCAACGACGTTGAGCACATCCATGATGCCCTGGTACTGTGAGGCGCTATCGCCACGGATGACGACGGGGAACTCCGGTGTGCTGGATTTGAGCGCCTCCAGCTTGCTGGCGAGTTCGTCGAGCGTGACAGGGAGCGTGTTGAGGAAGACCTTGCCTTCGTTATTCACCGTGATGGCCTGCATCTTCGGCCCTTCGATTGGCTTTGAGGAGGCGGCACCGCCACGAGGCAGGTTCACCTTCACGCCCTGCACGCCCGCCGTCGTCATGATGATGAAAATCAGCAGCAACACGAGGTAGAGGTCCACCATCGGTGTGACGTTGATGTCGTCGTAGGATTTGTTGTCGGCGTCCATGGCGTGCGGTTACTCCTTGTAGTGCTCGGCCATTTTGGTCACGAACTCGTCGATGAAGGTTTCCATGTTGGAGACCACGTCCTTGATGCGGGAGCTGAGGTAGCTGTAGATGAACAACGCCGGGATGGCGACGGCCAGACCGGCCACGGTGGCTAGCAGCGCGCCCGCGATACCCGGCGCAATCGAGTTCACCTCCACCTCGCCGGATTTGGCGATGACGGCGAAGGTGATCATCACCCCGATGACGGTGCCAAGCAGGCCGAGGTAAGGACCACCAGCGATGCCGATGGTCAGGAAGACGAGCTTGCCATTGAGCTTCTGCACCTCACGCACCATGCCGCCATGCAGCACGGCCTTGATGGCCTGGATGGAGCGGCCGGAGAGCCCCATGATTTTGACTTCTTTTTTCTCATCGGAATTGAAGGTGACCTGCCGGAAGGACTTCATGCGGTGGCTGATTTCCTCTGAACCCAGATGATAAAGCTGGTACAGCGGCGACTGGCGCATCAGCTTCTGCATCTTATTGGTCATGGTGCCTCCGATGTTCTTGACGCTTTCGGCATCTTCCGTGTCGATGGCGGTGAGGTCAGATGAAATCTTCTCCCAGCGCTTCATGAACTCCTTCGAGGCCTTCTCAATCGTGTTGAGATACATGATTTTACCCACCGCGATGATCCAGCCAACGATGGCGAGGAGCGTACAGAGGAAAATCACCACCCAACCGTCAAAGGTCAGGTCCTTGGAGATGTCTGTGATGAGCGTGACATGCTTCATGATCTCGCTCTCCTCCTCATGGTCGGAGGCGACATCCGAACCGACGATCAGCAACTTGGCCGCGTCCGCGCTGGTTCCCTGGTTCGTCGCTGCGAATTGGATGTAACCAGCAGGTCGTGCCGTCTTGGAAATCTGGAGTTCGTCGAGTTCTCCAGCGAAGCCTGCAAGACTCGCCGCCGCTGGAGAAGCGTCTTTGTCGATCTCCACCGGAGTCTTCAACGAAGGCATCGCCGCCGTCACTGCGCCGTAGGACTTGCCATCGAGATACAGAGTGATCGTTCCCGCGTCCGCCACTGCGGCCACATGATGCCAGCCGCCAGCGGCGATGGGCGCGCCGGCGCTGCTGCGCTGCTTGTTGACCTCCACAAACGGCACGCCGTTGTCCAGGCCAAGAATGAAAGCGTTCGCACCATCGCGACGGCTGAGAATGACCGCATTGGGCTGCAACGCGCTCGGCTTCACCCAGACGGACACCGTCAAAGGCGCTCCTGGTGCCCATTCGGGCAGCGGCGGTGAGTTCACCTTGATCGGCGTCTGACCAAACACGCGCAAACCACCGCCGATGAGCGATCCTGCGGCAGGCGGCGGCGTGCCTTCGGCGTTCGCACCGGTGGCAGTGGAATCCGTGCCTGCTTTTGCGGCATCCGCGAAGTGATAAGCCAGCACGGTGTTCTCATCGTAGCTCTCCTTGGCTGGATCGACGGCTACAGCCTCGGTGGTGTTGCCGTAGTAGAGCCAGATCGCAGTGGCCGCAGCGGGTTTGAGGTCGGGCACCTGGACCCAGACATAAGCCTCGTTCAACAGCGAGTCCCACTTCTCAACATGGTGCTTGAGCACGGTCTTGTGATCATCTGCGGTGAAGCGCAGGTCGCTGCCGTCCTCCTTGGATGACATGAAGCTGAAGACGCCCTCGTGCAGGCGCACCAGCACGGTCGCGGTGCCGATGGGGTCAGCGATGGCGACACCTTTGCCGCTGGTATCGATGTCGATCTTCTTGCGGATCGTCCATTTGGCGTCCCACCAGTTTTTTTCCTCCGCGTAAGCCGAGGTGACGAGGGCGAGGCCGAGCAGGAGAGCAGAGAACAGATGTTTTTTCTTGGTCATGAGCGGGAATCAAGGAGGGGATTAGAAATCGACGCCGAGGCGGAAGGTGAGGTAGAGGTCGTGCGCGATGGCGTTGGGCTGCGTCACGAGCGGCATCCCCAGGTCGAACGAGCCGGTGATGTGGTCGAGGTAGCGAAAGCGCGTGCCGAGGCCGACGCTGGCCAAGTCATGGGTGCGCCTCTCGCCCGCCAAAGGTCTGTTGACGTAGAGCTGACCGCCTTCGAGGAAGCCGTAAACACGCCACTCGTTGGCCTTTTCCTTGGCGGAGCCGATGAAAGATGGGCTGCGGAACTCGAGGGTGCCAAAGACGCCCGAGTCCCCAAGCTGTGTGGCGATGAGATAGCCACGAACAGTGTTGAGACCGCCGCCTGCGATCTGTTCCGTGTTGATGAGCGGTTGTTCCGATGCCTGCCCCTGAATGTGGGCGTAGGCCTGGAATCCGCCCGGCAGATCCTGGGTATGGGCCACGTCCCCACGGAGGTAGAAGAAATTATCCGTCGCCCCGAAGCGCCGTGCGGCAAACTCACTCTGAGAGCCGCCCATGCTGGCGAAATGAAAGATCGCCGCGGCGTTGAACTCGGTGAAGGCATGGTCAGTCACACGCCCGGCTGAGTAGGACAGCGTGAAGGGGTAGTAGCTGATCGGCGCGGAGATGGTTGCGCCACCCGCGTTGACGTCCTGCACGAAGTCCTTGTAATCCATGCCAAAGCTCAGCGAGTGGAAGTAGCCCAGCTCGGCAGGCAGCGTCTTCATGAGACGCAGGCCGACAATATTTCCCTTCCCGATCACCGCGCCGCCACCCAGGGTGGAGATGTTGCTGTCCTGCACCGCCCCGGTCAGCATCAGGCTGAGACCTTCCACGCTTTCGACCGGCATCTGATAATAACCGGAAAACACCGTGCCATCAGAAGGCTTCTCCGGTGCCACCTGAAAGCTGAGACCCAGCGTGTGCCCAAGCTGCCAGAGATTGCTGTAGCTCACCGAGCCACTGAGCCGCAGCGGCACCGTGTTGGCGTTTTTCTGGTTGTTCAATTACAAGATGACATGCAGCGTCAGCTTGTCCTCCACATTGAGGTCGATGTCCACGGTGCCAGGCAGCACGCCTGCCCGCAGCTCCGGAGTGATTTTACGGTCGCGCCAGCGGTTCAACGCTTGAATGTCCTTGGTGATCTCGTTGAAGTTCGGCACTGAGCCCTCAGCCATGGAGTCTGCCTGTTCCTTAATCTTACTAGGCAGGAAATAACGCGAGCCTTTGACCCGCAGGCGTCCCACAGGGGCCTCCACCACGTTCAGGTAAATGATGCCGCGTGCTCCAGTCTGCTGTGGCACCTCGACATAGACCGTTTGGTAGCCCTTGGACTTGTAAATCTTCTCCAGCCCCAGCCGCGCCTGCTCGATGTCGTTCTCCGAGCGCCCCGGCCCCATGAATGGGTAAACGGCTTTTTCAATCTCGATGGGTTTCAGGAGGTGATTCCCCTTCACGCGATACTCGCGCACATAAAGATTACCGATCTGGGATAAAGCGGTCTGCGGCTGGGCCTGCGCCGCAGCAGGAGCCGTCTTGGCAGATTGAGCCAGCGCCATGCCACAAGAACTCATCCCGGCGCAGCAAAGCACTACGCGAAACTGCCGCACACCGCCCAGGGTAGCGCGGATCAGAGTGTTTGAGGCTTGGGAATGATGCGTCTTGGGGATCATGCTGGCCGGTTCCGAACCGGCCTAGCCTTTCCGTTGGAGACCCACTTCTCTCAAGTCCCCCAAGGTTACGAATGTGTCACATAACGGAGGCAAAGACTCCTCCTGGCAGGCCCACGAGCATTTATTTGGCAACAATTTCGACGGAATCAGCTGCTTGACCAACCCGCAACAGTGTTCATAGCCCCTCACTTCCCTGCTGCAGTCACCTTGTTCATGGCCTCCAACTGAAGGCGCACAAACGCATCCCCGCCATACATTGAGGAAAAGAACTCTTCCTGATCCCGCTGGATTTTATGCCAGCGCTGCCTGTATACCGGACTTGCCGGATCTTGGCCTGCCTCTTTGTTCAGCGTCTCCGCAAACTGGGCGCGCATCCGGTTCAATTGCTCCGCCGTCCTCGGGTCGAGCGTAGGATCGGTGACGGTCATCGGAAGGGTGCCGGGTTCCGTGACAGCATCCGGGGCGTTGCCCACCAAAAACGCGACTGGGATGCCGGACGTTGGATTGTTCGCAGTCAGCGTGGATCCTGCGGCTTTGCCTGGCTTGGAAGGGGCGTGAGACTCGTCATGACCAAAGTCGTCTGAGGTGCGGACAGGGGCAGGGACCAGCCGAGCCAGCAGTTGCGCCTGCTCGGTGTCCAAACGACTCAGTTCCACCTGGACAGGCTTGTTCGTGGCAGACGGCTTAGCCAGGGTGGCCTGCCGACGTTTCTCCGCATAAATTTCAGACAGTTCGCCGGCTACGATGTCGTGAATCGTCGCTTCCGGACAGCCGATACCACGCAGATTCTTCACAAAGGTGTCAAAATCGGCAGCGTCCAGCTGGCTCCACTGAAACGATTGTGTTTTGGCAATCGATGGCGCAGGCTTCTTCTCCTTTGAAGGAGTTTGCTCGATAAGAGGCTCTGATTTCATCAGCGCACGATTGGACTGCTGCCACAGGCCGAACGCCAGGCCTCCAAGCATCAGGTTCAAGAGCAGCGAGACCGTGGATAGCCGGCTAGAACGGAAAAGATGAGCGAAAAACGTGCTTTTCATGAGCGGGTGTAAAAGAAAACTGGAGCTGACGAAACTCGTCAGCTCCAGCCTGGATTTCAGATCAGGTTTTCACCTGCTTGGAGATTGAACAATCAAGGACCAACAACGGCACCGTCAGCAGTGCGGGTGACGAGCATCTGGGAGCTGCGCAGACCTGAGGCACCAATCACGCTTTCGTTGTCGAGCTGAGTGGAAAGGTTAGTACGGAACTGGACTTCATCTGTATTGAGACCACCAGGGGTGTAGCAATGCAGGTAACCCCAGGCAGTATAGCGGCCATTGTAGATTAGACCCTTATTGCTGCCGTCATAGGTCACGCCTTCATAGGCCAAACGCACTGCACCGTTGGTCACCGCAGTGGCCACGTCGGACACGCCGAGCCAGGAAACGAGAGTGACGTTCAAGTCGTTAGCTACGGTGTTACCATCCTGATCAATCAAATTAACGCCGAGATAGGCGCCGCTGGCAGTGGAGGTCATACCAAAGAAATTGCGAATCGTGCTGCCGCTGGTGTAGCCACCGTTGCCTGGCGTGGCGGAGCCGATGCCATCACCCACGGGCCAGAGCTGGGCGGAGACGATGTTGCCGGAACCTACCGAACCGGAGGAGGTGATTTTCCACTGCTGGACCGGAGTGTTCACACCATATTTGATCTCAGCCAGACAGGTGATGCGAGTACCAGAACCGATGTCACGACCAACCGGAAGGATGTAATCAGCGTCAGCCGCATTGCCGGTAAACAGGCTCTTAGGCTGGAAGCCATTGGTGAACAGCGCGCGGGCACCCTGCTGGGTCATATTGGTGAAGCCCGTGCTGAGGCGGTTAGCCACCCAACTGAACGGGATCACCGCCATGATGGTGTCCGTCAAAGCGGGAGTCGTGGTCGCGGTGGAAGACTGGAACACGTCTGAAAAGGCGTATTTCGCCGTTGCGGTCTGCGTCGGGGATTGTGCGACAGCCGCATTGGCGTAACCATTGCTGGCTGGTAGCGCCGTAGTCGGGACGAAGCTGAGGTTGTTGCCTTGTGCCACGTCCTTCACGCCAGTGGCAGAACCCGTCCAGGAGCACTGGACCGTCGTGATGCCGCTGATACCGGAGGCCGTGCCCTGGATCGTGGTGTAGTCAGCACCTTCATAGCTGGTCTGCGTGGCAGTAGTGGATCCGACAATAGCACCGTGGGCGAACTTGCAGTTGGCCTCACCGCCCATCATGGCGACAATGGCTTTGTGTGTGCCGGAACGGAAGGCAGTGGAACCGGTTAGACGAACGGTTACGTCAGCAGCAGCCTGCTGGGCGAGGGAGAGCGCGAGCGCGCCCAGGGTCAATTTCAGAGTGGATTTCATGGATGATTAAAAGGTGGAAGGGATGGAATGTATGTGAGTGCAAAGATGGCTAACTCAGGCTTTTGCGCTGCGGCGACGGCGGAGAAGGAGACCACCCAGTCCGAGGGCGGCCAACATGGCACGGCTGGGTTCTGGAATAACGGCAGGCGACACATCGAAGCCGACCACACCAGCAGTGCTGATCTTAAGGGTGCCCTCGTAGGAACCAAGACCGACTGTGCCGGTAGGAACGGCGCCCGTGGTGGTGTTCAAAATACGATAAAGGTCCAGGCCGGTTTCATCGATACCGTTCACGTTGCTGGCCTCGATCGCGCCGCCAACTTTGAAGTTGTTGTCGGCGATCCCCAGAGTCCAACTATTAGCGGTGGACGAGTCGATCACGGTAGAGGTGGTGCCGGGGGAGAGTGTGTCATTGTCAAAGGTAGTTTGCAGGCCGGCAATCGCATTGGCAATGTCCGCACGGCCCGTACCACCAGCGATATTCCAAGCCGACGACTGCTGCGTACCCGGACCGTATGTGGTCTGGGCTGCCGTGACATAGTTGGTGCGAACAGGGTCACCATCGACCGCAGGTCCCAAACTGGAATTGGTGCGCACGCCAACAGCACCCCAGAACAAGTCATCGCGACTCGCCCAGTTAGCCCCATAAGTGGAGGTCAGCAAGGCACCGATGTTGGTGACGGATGCGAGGTTGGAGGTGGCGTCACGGAAGACAGTATCCGCCTGGCCGAGGTTCACGAGGAGGTTCGAGGTGGAACCCAGACCGCCTGTGGCACGGAAGCCGAGGAGGAGATCCCCGGCGACGAAGGTGGCAGCATTGGCCGGAAGGGCCGCCGCTGAGATCCCAGCCACGACGAGCATGGTGAGGATGTGTTTGTTTTTGATCTGCATGGTATGTGTTGGGTGTCAGTCAAAGTGAGTGATTTCCCCAAGAAGATGGATCCTACACTCCGCTTGACCGGCTTTCGATTTCTAGCGAGCCGGACAAACCGCTGCCAACGCTGTTGAGTGACAATTTGGTAACATCGCTCAGTGGTCCGGACAAAAAGCTAATCATGGCCTTGGTTCACAAATTGGCCGAGAGTCACTTTTGCAGGCGGAATTCCATGTAAAATTTAAAATAACCTATGGATGCCGACTTAAAACAAAATATTAACCCTCACTCCAATCCTAAGCCGAACTTTTTGGGTGAATAAATCGTTACAAAAAACTCACCTCAAGGCTTTTTGACATTCGCCAATTCGCGCGCCAGTGCCTCCTGCAGCGCCAAAACCCCCTCATAAGAAGCGCCGCTGGAATGATACGCGATGGTTCCATCCGTCCTCACAACCACAACGCGTGGAACAAACTTGGCAAAATATAGCTTGAAGATTTCCTGCTGCGGATCAGCAGCCAGAGGGAAGGTCAGCTTGTTCTCGCCGCCGATTTTAACCAGCTCCTCACGCGTATGATCACGGCCAAGTGCGATCATCCGAAAATCATCGCGCTCGCGGAGTTTCTGAAACACTTCGCTCTCCAGGTATTTCATCTGCACAAAGCAGGCGGGGTTGCTGGCGGAAAAAAAATAGAGCAGCACCACCCGGTTCTTGTTTTCAGACAGCTTGAACGGCCTCCCATCTGTGGCGCGGCAGGTGAAATCCGGCGCGGCATCTCCCAGACCATGCAGCGTGGACGCCTTCAAATCACGGTCCAGATTACTGGCATCCAAGGCCTGCCCCGAGGAATCAAGCACGCAGATAGAAAGCAGGAAAAAGAGAAAAAACGATACTGACGAGAATTTCATGGACTGATTGCCTGAGCAGGTGGCGGCGCTCCCGTCAAGGGGGGGACTGTGACCAAACCGACACTCGTGTTCGGCGCGATCCAGAACACGCGGCGGGCTGACATGCCATCTCCGCCCGTCATTACGACCTCGATCAGCAGCGGATGCACATGCGGGGCGTTTTCCTCCAGCGGTTCGGCCCACAGCGTGGCCCACTGCCGGGTGTTGGGATCGAACACGCGCCATTCGCAGGCGCCAAGGTCGTCAAACAGCACCACCCGCGCCGGCTCCTGCTCCTGCTTCTTTTCCCGGCAGGTCAGCAGCATCCGCACGCCGCCACCGGGCGCGGCTTCGGTGAACAAGCTCACCACCATGTCCGGCATGCCGTTGAAGGGCGAGGGCACGCCGTGCAGCTCCACGCCGCTGAGGTACTGACCGCCGTCCTGGGTCGTTTTCATATTCAGGGCCGCCGTAGGAGGCAACGCGGCAAAGAGGCGCGCGCCAAACGTGGTGAAGGCCTGCTGGCGGGCATCCCGGCGCTGCGCTCGGCGCACGTCATCCGCCAGCGTGACCGCGCCCTGGGCGATGCTGTGAACCGCCGCCAGCACCAGCGCGACGATGAAGAGCACAATGACGACTTCGAGCAGCGTGAAGCCGCCACGTCTTCGTGAAGCTAGAGGGCGCAGCTGCATGCTCAGGTGCCCGGTGGGCGGAAGAACAAAGGCGGATAGACCCAGGTTTCAGCGCTGGCCTGCTGCATGACGCTGCCATCCAGCCATTGCGCCGTCACACGCACCTCAAACAGATCGTTCAGCTGGACGCCGTCCTGGTTGCTCAGCTCCAGTTTCGTGCGCTTCATGGTGTAAGTGACATCCCCCTCCTTGACCTGCGCCTCCTCTTGGGGGTCTGGCAGCCGTGTGTGCTCAATGAGAAGGGAGCGGATGCGCTCCTGCACCTCCGCTTCCCGGCGCATGAGCAGCGTGGTGCCGCCGAGCTGATGCACGGCCTCCACCAGCGCCACGACGGCCAGGCTAAACACCATCAGCGCTAGCAGCGTCTCCAGCAGAGTGAAGCCACGCTTCCTCACAGGTTTTCCTCCGTTTCAGCGAAGCCGCCCGTCAACGGATCAAGCGTAGCGCTCATCCAGGCCGCGCCCTTCTGCCAACGCAAGGTCAGCGGCTCGCACAAGCCGCCGGGACGCAGCAGCACCCGTTGTCCCGTTGCTGGCACGAACTCTTCGACTCCCGCACGGCGCAGCGTCAGTCGCGCCTGCCCACCCAGCTCTTCCAAACTCACGCTTTGTGGCTGCGTGGTGGCCAGAGAACGCGTCATCGCCTGCATGAACACGCCTTCCGCTTCATGAGCCACTTTCCGCAGCTCATTCTCCTCAGTGAGCTGCGCCACGGCACCCGCGCCGACGCCGATGATGAGCGCCGCGATGACGAGCACCACGATCATCTCCAGCAGCGTGAATCCAGCGGCGCGTCGTCTCATGGCGGATCACCAGTTGCCGATGTCGTCCTCGGTGTTTTCCAAGCCATCCGGCCCAAGCGATAACACGTCGTAACCGCCTGCATTGCGCTTGCCGGGGTTGCGGTAGGCGATCTTGCGGCCCCAGGGGTCGATCAAGCCGTCCGCCTTCATCACCGCGTTCCAGCGGCGCGGCCTCGGCTCGCCGGTGGGGCGTGTGACCAGCGCCTCCAGCCCCTGCTCCTGGGTGGGATAAACGAGATTGCTGATCTTGTAGGAGGTCAGCGCGGTTTCGAGCGCCTTAATCTTGCCGCTGGTGGTGACGTTCTGCGCGTTGCCCTCAATGCCCTGAACCATGACCGCCACGCTGCCAAGAATGAGGGCGATGATGAGCAGCACGACCATCATTTCGAGAAGCGTGAAGGCGTTTGGACGCGAATGGTTGGTGCGAAGGTGTTTCATAAGATGAGTGGGTTAACGATTGAGCTGGCTGAGGGTGGAAAAGACGATGTTCACCATGCTCCAGACAAGGCCGCCGACAAGTCCAGCCATGAACAGGAGCAGAATCGGCTGGATCAGCGCGGTGACACGATCAATGACGCGGGTGAGCTGCGTGTCCATGCGCGCGGCGGCTTTGCCGAGCACCACCGCGAGATCACCGGTGTCCTCGCCAATGCGAATGACATCAATGGCCTGCGATCCGAGAACGGCGGTCTTTTTCATCGCGCCACTGAGCGAGGAGCCCTCCTGCACCATCGCCTCCGCCTGGACGATCGACTTTTTGATGTGTTGATTGGTCACGGCTCGGCGCACCAGCTCCAGCGCGGGCAGCAGCGGCACGCCGCCCCGCAGCAGGCTCCCGAGCGTCTCAAAAAATTGCAGCTCAAAGCGCGCGCGGTTGATGTCGCGGATGCCGGGCATGCTGATCATGAAACGGTGCCAGCCAGAGACAAAGGCTGGAGTCTTGCGCACGGCGAAGAGTGTCATGAAGATAAGCCCCAGGAAGATCAGGATGGCCCACCAGTAGCCGTTGATGAAGGCGGAGAGCGCGAGGCTGGCCTTGATCATGAACGGCGGCTCCTTGCCCGTGCCACTGAGCAGCGAGGCCAGTTTTGGCAGCAAATACGTCACCATGATGAGCGCCAGCGCCGCGCCGGAGACGATCAAAAACGCCGGATAGATCAACGCGCCGGTCACCTTGGCCTGCACGGCCTCCATCAGCCGCAGATGCCGCGCCTGACGGTCCATGATTTCGTCCAAAGCACCGCTGTTCTCACCGGCGGCGACCATGTTGCAGTACAATTCGTCAAAAGAGCCGGAAACCTGCCGCAACGCGGCGGAGAGCGGCACGCCATCGCGCACGAGGTCGCGCACTTTCTTCGCCAGCGTGCCGAGCTTGGAGGCGCTGCGGTTTTCCATGGCCTGTAAGGCCTGCTCCACCTGCAAACCGGAGGCCAGCAGGTCGCCCATGTCCTCGGTGAAGCGGATCACATCGGCCTTGGTGATATGCAGCGTCGTTTCAGTGGCGGCTTCGGTTTTTTTCGTGCGCTCGGCCGACTGCGACTGAATCGACCGCGCCTGCAAGCCACGCCGGGCGAGCAATCGAATCGCATCACCACGATCCGCCGCCTCGATCGAGCCGTTTTTGACCGATCCATCGGCAGACAGGGCTTGGAAGGCGAAGGCGGGCATCAGGCAAGCTCCTCACTGGTCACACGAGCCACTTCTTCAAGCGTGGTGATGCCTACGAGCGCCTTTTGCAGGCCGTACTCGCGCATCGGAATGAAACCGTCCTTCCGCGCCTGTGTGTGTAAATCCGCCTCGGACGCACGCTGGGAAACCATCGCCTGCATCGTCGGCGTCATGAGCGCGATCTCATACAAGGCCACACGTCCTGAGTAACCCGTGCCTCGGCAGTGCTGACAGCCGCCCTGAGTGGCACGCCACACGGTTTTGCCGTTCGCCTCGGGGAAGCCAAGCTTGGTGAGTTCATCGTTCGGATATTTCGCCGGAGTCTTGCAGGAATCACACAGCACACGCACGAGCCGCTGGGCCAGGAAAGCACGCACCGAGGAGCTGACGAGGAAGGGCTTCACCCCCATTTCAATCAAACGCGTGATGCCCGCGACGGCGTCATTGGTGTGCAGCGTGGAAAACACCAAGTGACCGGTCAACGAGGCGCGCACGGCGATCTCCGCCGTCTCCAAGTCTCGAATTTCTCCGACCATGACCACGTTTGGGTCGCCACGCAGAATGCTGCGCAGGCCGCTGGCAAATGTGAGGCCGATCTCGTTCTTCACCGGAATCTGCACGATGCCCGGCAGCTTGTTTTCCACCGGATCTTCGATGGTGACGATGCGGCGATGCACGCTGTTGAGCTGCGAGAGGAAGGTGTAAAGCGTGGTCGATTTGCCCGAACCCGTCGGCCCCGTGACTAGCACGATGCCGTTCGGCTTGGCCAAGAGCAGCTCGATGGTTTGGCGATGCGCTTCGTTGAGGCCAAGGCGGTCGAGCGTGAAGCGTTCCTGGCCGAGCAAGCGCAAGCTCATCGACTCGCCCTCGACACTCGGGATGCAGGCCACGCGCACGTCGATGGACTGACCCTCGGCCTTCAAATGGATGCGTCCGTCCTGCGGCAGACGCTTCTCGGCGATGTCGAGTTTGCTCATGACCTTGATGCGGGCGATCACCGAGGCCTGGAGCTGCTTGATGTTCTCCGGCACGGGAATCTCATGCAGAAAGCCGTCGATACGGTAGCGGATGCGCAGGCTGTCCGGCTGCGGCTCCACATGGATGTCCGTGGCCTTCTGCGCGAGTGCCTCACGGATGATTTGATTCACAAACTTCACCACCGAGGCGTCCTCGTCCTCATCGTCGATCACGTTGGCCTCGTCACGCAGATGCAGCTCATCGCTGCCACCGCCACCAGCGGCGATCAGCGCATCAAAGGTCTCCGCGCCCACGCCGTACAGCTGCTGCACCGCGTTGAGCAGCTCTCCACGCGGCGTGAGGCACCAGCGCACGGGAAGCTCGGATTGCCGCGCCACGGCCTGGCGCGCCATCAAATCACACGGATCATGACAAGCCAATACGAGGCGGTTGAGTGTGCTGTTGGCCTCATCACGCTCAAATCCGACCGGAAACACCTGATGCCGCACCGCGAAGCGCGCCGGGATCATGCGCTTCAGTTCTGCCATGTCATCCGCCTCGGGTTGCGGCGTCTCCAGCCATTTCCAGCCAAGATCTCGCGCAAGATGCCGCGTGAACACGCGCTCATCCACCGCGCCGCTTTCTATGAGAGCAAGTACTGGAGAAATCCCCCCCGCCGCCGCCGTCGTCAGCGCTGCCTGAACATCTGAATCATCGACACCGGCCGCGCGGGCGCTGGATTGCAGAATGGAAATCATGGTGGGTCAGAGGAAACGAAGATGAAGCCAACGCCGGAGATTCCCGACCGTCAAGCAGGCGAATGATACAGGCCCGTCACCTGATCGCACCTGCTTTTTGCAGGTGCGGGGTGTCGCTCGCGGGCGTGGAACAAACTTCCAAGTTCGTTTTCTGGCGATGCTGCGCTACTTGAGACCGAACTTGGAAGTTCGATCTACTTTGGGTGCCGCGTCAGCGCTGGATAAACGAGGATTTATTTTTGCCCCCATGGGGCGTTTATGTGAGAGGGTTATTCCATGTCATGGAAAACACCTTTTCACAAATCTCCCAAGGCCCAGCTCATGATCCCATGACATCTTCTTTATTCCAAGCTGCCCGCAGGATCCTGAGCACACGCCGCTGGCTCTGCCTCAGCCTGCTGCTGGTCACGCGGCTGAAGGCGCAGCAAGGGGTGCTGGATCTGACCACGCTGGCCAACTACGCTGCCCAGCCGGTGCCTACCTACATCAACGTCAACAAAGACAATACCTCGGCAGGTAACGCCATCACCAACACCGGGGCCACGCTCGGACGTGTGTTGTTTTATGACAAACGGCTCTCCCGCAATGACACCGTCTCGTGCTCCTCCTGCCATCAGCAAAGCGCGGCCTTTGGAGACAACGCCACTGCCAGCACTGGCGTAAACGGCACCACAGGTCGGCACTCCATGCGCCTGATCAACGCGCGCTTCGCCACGGAGTCCCGCTTCTTCTGGGATGAACGGGCCACCACCCTGGAGGCCCAGACCACGCAGCCCATCCAAGATCATGTGGAGATGGGCTTCAGTGGTGCCAGCGGCGATCCCGCTTTTGCCGCTCTCGTCACCAAGCTCTCCGCCATTGAGGAATACCGCGTGCTCTTCGCGCTGATGTATGGCGACGCCATGATCACCGAGACGCGGGTGCAGAATGCCCTGGCGCAGTTTGTCCGCAGTATTCAGTCGTTTGATTCCCGCTATGATCAAGGCCGCGCCCAGGTGGCGGGGGACAACGTGAACTTTCCCAACTTCAGCGCCTCGGAAAATGCTGGTAAGCAGCTCTTTCTCACGCCTCCCGGCGGTGGTGGCGCAGGCTGCGCCGGGTGTCATCGTGCGCCGGAGTTCGACATTGATCCCAACAGCCGGAACAACGGCGTCACCAGCAAGATCGGCGGCGGCACCGACCTGACCAACGTCCGCTCTCCCAGTCTGCGTGATCTCGAACGGCCGGGCGGCATTCTGAACGGCGGCTTGATGCACGACGGCAGCTTCAACAGCCTGCTCAGCGTTATCAACCACTACGCCGCCATCCCCGGCGACAACGCCAACCTCGACAACCGCCTGCGCCGCCCTGGCGGAAATGTGCAAGTGCTCAATCTCACCACTCAGCAGCGCAGCGACCTCGTCGCCTTCCTCCGCACGCTCACCGGCACCGCCGTTTACACCGACCCCAAGTGGTCCAGCCCCTTCAACGCCAGTGGCGCGCTGGATCTCATCATCATCTCCTCCAGCGCCATCAGCTTCCAGCCCAATGGCAATGGCACCGCGACGCTCCGCTGCAAAGCCGCCCCGGGACTGAGCTACCAGCTCCAATCCTCCCCCTCACCCGCCGCCACCGGCACCTGGACCAATGTCACCACGGTCACGGCCGACGCGAACGGCGTGCTGCTGCACACCCTCAACGTCAGCGGCGGCAGCTCCTTTTTTCGCTTCACCTACACGCCTCCAGCATCGTAAGTTCAACGCACGGAGGCGCTCGGCTTGACCTTGAGCACAACCATCCCGTCATAGGACCGTGCTATTGCCCTCATGCATGCGCTTCGTCTCATATCTCTGCTCCTGCTCTCTAGCCTGCCTATGCTGGCCGCCACAGTGCATGGGCGGATGCACCACCGAGCTGAAAAAACGCCACTGCTCCTCGACTCATGGCGTTATCAGACCCGTTTAGGCGAGACCTTTGCCATCACACGCGCCAGCTATCTTCTGAGCGGCTTCGCCTTGCAACGTAGCGACGGGTCGTGGTTGGAGATCACCAACAACGCGATGTGGCTAGACGCAGCGAAGCAGCGCGAGACGTTCGCGCTCACCGATGTGCCTTTGGGCCGTTACAAGGCTCTGCGTTTTCATGTAGGAATCGACGCCGCTGCCAACGCGGCCAATCCGGCGCAGTACCCGCCCGATCATCCACTCAATCCAAATGTGTGCGGCCTGCACTGGAGCTGGCAAGGCGGTTACATCTTTCTTGCACTGGAAGGAAACTGGCGTGCAGCGGACGAAGCGCCCAGCGGCTTCTCCTATCACCTGGCGCGTGATGCAAACCGCACCGTAATCGAACTCAAGGGGGAGATTGACCTCACAGGCGATGCGACTGCCGACATCGAGTTTGATGTCACCAAAGCGGTGAACGGAGCGAAGCCGCTGTCGTTCATGAAGGACGGTGTCTCCACGCATTCACAGCCCGCTGATCCGATTGCGGCGGCACTGGCGGCGAATCTGCCGGGCGCGTTTACTTTGAAAACGGTGACCCATCATGAGGCGCTCACCGTCCCCCGCTCTGAAATCAAACCCATCGGTCTGCCGACGAAGTTCAAGCCCTTCCAGTTCAAGATGAGTGGCTCGTTTCCCATCCCGCCGCTGCCACGCGACAACCCGCTGATCGAGGAGCGCGTGGCGCTGGGGAAGCGGCTGTTCAACGACACCGCACTTTCGCGTGACGGCACGTTGTCCTGCGCGAGCTGCCATCCGCGTGAAATGGCCTTTGCTGATCCGCGAAAATTGAGCATCGGCGTGGAAGGGCGCACCGGCACACGACAAGGCATGCCGCTGTTCAATTTAGCGTGGAAGACGAGCTTCTTCTGGGATGGCCGGGCGCGTTCACTGCGTGAACAAGTGCTCATTCCGATCCAGGATCACCTGGAGATGGACGAGACACTTGAAAACGTGGTGAAGAAGCTCGGCAAGAGTTCGAGCGAGCACTTTGCGCGCGCCTTTGACTCGCCCGAGGTCACACCGGAGCGTATCGGACTGGCTTTGGAAAATTATTTGCTCACGCTGACCTCGCATGACTCAAAATTTGACCGCGCGATTCGTGGCGAAGGAAAATTGAGCCCGGAAGAGCAGCGCGGTTTTGAACTTTTCATGCAGGAGCGTGAGCCACGCATGGGCAGCATGGGGGCTGACTGCTTCCACTGCCACGGCGGGGCGCTGTTCACCGACCATCAGTTCCGCAACAACGGCTTGGAAATTTCAGAAGTTGATCCAGGCCGTTTCCGCGTGACGAAGGCAGCGATTGATCGCGGCACGTTCGCCACGCCGAGTCTGCGCAACATCGCCGTGACCGCACCTTACATGCATGACGGTCGCTTCACCACGCTGGAGCAGGTGCTGGATCATTACAGCGAGGGGATTGAGCGCACCGACACGCTCGATCCAAACCTCGCCAAGCATCCCGCTGGCGGCCTGCATCTCACGGCGGAGGAAAAACGAGCGGTGATCGCCTTCTTGAAGACCCTCACGGACGGGAAGTTTGCAGACCCACGCTGAGTCAGATTAAGGCGTAGCGATGAAGTCGCTCGTCTCAGCGTTGCGTGTTGGGGAATAGGTGAAGCCGGAAATGTTGATGCTGGTGACGTTGAAGGTGAAGGTGCCGCGGTTTTTGGTGCGGGCAGACGAGAGGGCGGCAGTGCCGTTGCGGCTGGTGCTCTTGGAGACAGTCCCAGTGGCCAGGCCGCTCCACCGGCCGGTGACGGTGGCGCCGGACTTGAGCGCACCATTTTGATCACGCACGGTGACGGTGGCAGTAGCCTGGTAGCCTAGCTTCGTGCTGCTCAGACTCATGGCGATGTTGGCGACATACACCACTTTGTTGTTCTGGACGATGATGTTCACGGTATCCGCAACCGAAGAAAGGCCACTGTTGTCCACGACGACGAGGGAAGCAGTATAGCTGCCTGGGGCGGTATAGGATTTGACGGGATTGGCAGCAGTGGAGCCAGTGCCGTCTCCAAAATCCCAATCGTAGGAGGCGATGCTACCGTCTGGATCGAAGCTACCGACGCTGGAGAACGTCACAGCAAGCGGGGCGGCACCGGTGACGGGAGCGGAGGCATCTGCGACAGCGACAGGCGGCTGGCCGTTGACGGGGACGATGCTGCCAGTGACGCGGAACTGACCGAGGCTGCCGTAGTCGTTGTAAGCGGTCAGAGGATCACCGGTGCCGACGCCATCGACAGCGAGGTAGTAGGTACCCTGAGCGACCGTGGCGCTCAAAGCAGCACCAAGTGTCGTCGGACTGGCGGAAGTGACGAGGTTGCCGAGACCGTCGTAGAGGGCGAATTGGAGGCCGAGATTGGGCGAGATTGCAGCTGGCGTAGCATTGAAGGAGATGGTGCCTGC
Organism: Verrucomicrobiota bacterium; assembly: GCA_026397635.1. Lineage (GTDB taxonomy): Bacteria > Verrucomicrobiota > Verrucomicrobiia > Verrucomicrobiales > Verrucomicrobiaceae > Prosthecobacter. The sequence continues at coordinate 37,686 of JAPLUL010000190.1, forward strand.
GCCGGTGGTGAAACCGAAGAGATCAACGTCGGCGCGGCGCTCAATGATGCCGGCGGCGTTGATGGTGGTGCCGGTGAGCGGCGTGGCGTTCAAGATGCTGTCGCCGTGCTCGTCCACGCGATACCCAGTGATGGCTGCAATCATGGAGGTGTCGTCCTGCATGTTGTCCGCGTAAGGATACTCGCCTTTGCTCAACTGGGTGACGTCCTTGTAGTAACCGACGCCCATGATAGGAGCCCAGTTGGCATGACCCTGGTAGTAACCGACGGCGGCAACAGCATCGTGCGCACGCTGGCCGTCATGGCTGAGATTGAAGGTGTGACCAGCCTCGTGACTGGCGGCCTCGGCGGTGTATTTGACGTTGCCGCTGCCGAGCTGGGCGGTGAAGACGAAGCAGGGGGTGTCGGAGTTCCAGGTAAAGGAGTTCAAATAAGCGACGCCTCCCGCGCCTGCACCATACCAATCGTAGCTGCTTCCACCAATGCACACTCGCACGCCGAACTGAGTGTCCGCAGTGGTCGTTTTACGCAAGGCTTCGAGTCCAGGATCCTGCGTTGTGACGTTCACGTCAAACGGGGCGAAATCCTCCGCGATGCGCTGCCAGATGGCTTGAACGTTGTTGAGTTCTGTTACCGTGAAGGATGTCGTCGTGCTGTCGTTGCTATAGGCCGGAGTCACGATGTTGGCTCCGCTGGCGAAGTTGGTGTTCCAAATCGTGCCGCTGGTGGTGTGGCCATCGAAGTCGAGGTAGATCACCTTGCTGGCGCCGGGCTTGCTATGCAGCAGGAAGGTCTGGTCCGCGGGGAATGGGCCGGCGGGGATCGTGGTGCCGGCGGTGGTCGTCTGAGCCCTGACGACGGCGTTTTGCAGCGGCATGAGGCCTTCGCAGACGAAATGCAGATGGCCCTGACGGTCCATGTGGAGGCTTTTTTCCTTCACGCAGAGGTCACGCAACTCCACCTCGGTGCGATCATACCAAGCGGCGAGTTGATTGAGACGGGAACCAAGGAGGGCGGGGATTTCGATATTGCGGCTTTGCCGGTTGAAGGATTGCTGCGGGAAGTTTTCACCCCGACGGTTGGTCTGCGCCTGAAGGGAGGTGATGCCGAGCAGTGAGGTCAAAAGAAGCACACCAGTGGAAAGGGTGGCGTGGAAAATGCGCGAGGTGGGTTGCTTCATATTTGTGCGATTAAAATTTTCGCAATCGAACTTTCATCCGATTGGCGATGGGTTGTCCATTGATTTATTGGGTTATTCTTTGGGGTATTTGCGGCGGGGGGCGGATGTGGATGCCAAGCGGGGCGGTGATGGCGCGGCCATCGATGCGAAGCTGGCAAAAGAGACGCAGGTAGCCGGGCTGCGGCGGATAGATTTTGAAAGTAAGCCAGGGCCCGCCGCGCAAATCCTCGCGCAGGATGTCGCCGCCCACGGGGTGCAGACGCAGCACGGTTTGGCCGTCGTCATAGAAGCCGGTGATGTGAGCAAAGGCATTCACGAGAGGTTCCAGGCGGGTGACGGGCTGGCCGGAGGCGTCGCTGACATGGATGCGCATCAGGCTGACCTGACGCAGCGGCGGTGAGCCGCCGTTGCCGCCGATGAAGGTGAGGTCGAATCGAAAGCCGCCGACGGTGGTGCTGACGACATCAAGAAAATCGTGGGTGGACCGGCTCACGACCTTGAACTCGCCACCAAGGTCAGCGGCGGGATATTCAGGGAGCGCGGTTTCAGCGGGGGCGATCTCAGCCCAGAGGCGGTAGGGGCCAGACGCGGTCGGAGTGAAGGCCAGTTCGAAGATTCCCGGAACCTTGGTGTCTGCGGGCGTGAGGAGATGGAAGTCCTGCAAGGTCTGGTCCACGAGTAGAAAGCGGACGGGGGCGCCATGCAACGGCACGAGTTGGTTGGAGGCTAGAGGTTGACCCGACAGGGTCTGCAAGCGGACGCGCAGCGGTGTTTCGAGGCCTGTCGAGAGCACAACCTTGGTTTCAAGGCCGAGTTTGGTCAACGGGGTGATGGGCGTGGGGCATACATCGGTGTAGGGAATGCGGCGGACGCGCAGCGGACCGTTGCAGATGGGGCAAAGAGTGTTGGCTTGGGTGGAGAGCCGATCGGGGTGCTGCGGGCAAACGTGGATCTCGGCTTTGACGTCGGCGGGGGCGAAGGCAGGCTTCAGGGCATCCAGCGTGTTCTGCAAACGGGTGAAGCTGGCAGTGGCACTGGCTGGAATCTGCGCCATGCCGGCTTGGGCGATGTCATTGACGAGACGGAAGGCCTGGGCGGTGTTTTGGTCGATCAAGGCACGTTGCGCGGGAGCAGCGTCCCGCAGAGCTAGCAGGCGCAGGGCGGGACTGCACAAGGAAATCTGCGCAGGCACTTCTTGGAGGCGGTCTTCCTTCAGCAGCCGAGCCATGTTTTCGGAGGCGAGGCGGATGACATTCCAGGCTTCGGCGGCGGTTTGAGGGTCGAGCACCTGGGGCGGGACTGGCAGGTCGGCGAGAGCCGTGAGCCTGCCGAGGAGGCACAGAATGAGCAGAGGGAGGCGCATGTGGATCACTGCGCGATGATGTCGTCCTGTGTCCAGAGGGTTTTGTCGGGACCGGCGGAGCGGATCTCCATCTGCTGGGCGGACATCTGGTGGAAGAAGTAGGGGGTATCCCAGATGTCGAGGAGTTCGCCAACGGCGTTGGTGCGGCGGGAGGCGGGGAGGTAGTTGGCGGCGGCGGCGTTGCCACCGTTGAGGGCTTTGGTGATTTCGGCATTGGTGCCGACGGGGTTGCCGCCAAAGCGCTGGCTGAAGTGGCGGAGGTTGAGGGCGACTTCTTCGGCTTCTTCGCGGGCGGGATCAGGCTGGGTGGTGGCGGCGTAACCACCGGGAATTTTCACGGGTGGTGGTGGCGGGGCTTCGATGCGCTTGAAGGTGCCGGGCTGCGCAGGTGTGAGTAGGGCCTGAACCTGGGCGGGACTGGTGATGGGCGCGGGCGCTGCGGGAGCGGTGACTGTGGCGGCTTTTTGCGGTGGTTTAACGGCTTGCGGGGCACTGGGAGGTGCTGCGGGCGTTTCGGAGGTGCCGGGTGCTGACGGGCGGGCGAACCAGTAGATGGCTGCGGTAAGGCCGAAGAGCAGAAGGAGCTTCCAGAGGGTTTTTTTCATGGTGGAGGCTTGGATTCAAAGTCGAACCCGGCAATCGAATGTTTGCGCATCATCCATCAAGCGAGGGCGACATGATGACACGAAGATAGATGACTCGATGGATTAGCAGCCGTTGGTTGATTGCCGAGGTTTTTGCGACCCAAGCCAATTTGCCGCAGGTCATGCGGGCTTCATGAAGCCGATGAACTTGTTGGCGAAGGAGGTGTTGAAGCGGCTGAGGTTGGGGAGGAGGCCGGTGACTTCGTTGGAGTCGAGGCCATACCACTGGGCGAGGGTGGCGGTGTGTTCGTCCACGGAGAGGGTGGGGAGCCAGCGGCCGGTGCCGGTGTCGTCGGGACCATTGATGGCGAAGGCGGGGAGCTTGCCGAACATTTTGCCACCATCGACGGCTCCGCCGACGATGATGTGATGGCTGCCCCAGCCGTGATCGCTGCCCTGGCTGTTGGAGGGGAAGGTGCGGGCGAAGTCGGAGGCGGTGAAGGCGGTGACGCCGGTGGAGTAGGGCTTGGCGGGGTCGCCTCCATCGAGCTGCTCCATGGCCCGCTGGAAGGCGAACATGGCTTCGCTGACCTGTTGGAGTAGGCCGTAGTGGGTACCGGCGGTATTGGTGGGCTGATTGGTGAAGCCTGGGCCATCCACCTGAGCGGTGTGCGTGTCCCAGCCGCCAGCGGTAACGTAGAAAATCTGGCGTTTCATGTCGAAACCGGTCGGGCCGTTGGCGGCAATGAGGCGGGCGACCATCTTGAGCTGAGTGCCCAGCGTGGTGTTGGGGAAACCGCCGAGAGCGTCGGTGAAGCCGGTCAAAGCCGGATTGTAGATGCCAGTGAGACCGGTCAACCACTTGAAGGTTTGTCCACCATTGAAGCCGGTGACCTGCTGGGCGGTGGTGTAGCCGCCTAGGGGGCTGTCGGTGGGGTCGGCCTTGGCGGTGATATTGCCGTTGAGGAGGTCGCCGACTTTGATCGCACTGTCGAGCACCCTGGCGTAGGCCTGGCGTTGGAGATTGGAGTTGCTGAGGGCCATGATGTCCTTCATGGCTTTGACACGTGCACCTGAGCCGCTCATCATGGCTCCGCCGCTTAGGGTGACAGCTCCGGTGGTGGCGGCGTGGTATTGGGAGACGAGATTGCCGATTTCGAAGGTGTTGGCTCCGGCAATGGAGACGTTCATGGAGATCTTGCCGGTGGGATTGGCGACGGAATTGTAGATGTCGGCGACTCGACCGCCCCAGCCGGTGGTGGGGGGCACATCGGGGATGGAGGTCTGCCACTGGGTGACCTGATCGCTGTGGGAGAAGAGTTGCGGCGGACGATAGGCGACGAGACCGGAATTATATTGGGCTTTGGTGGTGGGGCGGACGAGGGTCCCGACGTTCTGCACGATGGCGAGCTTCTTTTCGCCAAAGAGGGTTTGGAGTCTCGAACAACTGGGGTGGAAGCCATAGGTGCGGCCCTGGTAGCTGTAGGCGGGATCGGTGCCGAGGGGGCCGGTGCGGAGGGGCAGCAGGGAACTCTGCGGGAGAACGAGGTTCCCACGGGCAGCGGCGTATTCGCCGTAGGTCGTGTTATCGGTGGGGACGATCCAGTTGTTGGAATCGTTACCCCCACCGAGGAAGACGCAGACGAGGGCTTTGTAGGGGCCGCTGGGATTGGGATTCTGCGCGGCCATGAGGGAATTCATGAGCCGGAAGTCGCGAATGGTGCCAGCGCAAGCACCCGCACTACCGAGCACGGCGGCGCGGCGGAGAAAACTACGACGGGTGAGGATGTTGGGAGAGTTCATGGGGTGAATCAGCGCTGGATGGTGAAGTCGGGGCTGGTGAGGATGAGGTACAGGATGGCACGGAAGCGGTCGCGTTTATGTGTGTCAGTTGGTGCAGAGTTGATGTAGGGAACGTGATTGATCCGAGCGTTGGTGAGGTTCCCTGCGGTTGGAGCGACGGTGCATCGAACGTCATTGTTCAAGGTGAATGTCGTGGGGCTTGTCACTGTGACATTGAAAGTACCATTGATCGTGACGTTAGCAGTATTGGCCACGTTGCGGAATGTACCTCCGCCGACCCCAGAAATGATGACTGTTTCCCCATTGGTGAGCCCATGTGCCGTGGAAGTGGTGACTGAGCAAGGATCGCTCACTGGCATACTTGAAATGACACGTTCGTAGGTGACAAAGTTTTGAATAATGGTGCGAGCAGAAGTGCTGAGCATGTCACCTGCGATCAAGGTATTCAGACGACTTATGAGAACACCTACGTTTTCATTATTGGTCCAGGGTTTGGTGGTGTCTGTCCCAGCTCCGAGAACAGCACCTGGTGTGCCTGCGTTAGCTGTGGCATTTCCGAACCAGGCAGAGAAGTCCATGGCGACGGCATTGTTACCAGCAGAAAAGCTGCTGTAGCCATTGGTGGTGCCGGGGTTGAAGACGCCATCGTAGAGAAAATTGGCCTGGCGGACGGTCGTGGTCTCTGCCGTGAGCTGAAACTCGGGGGTGGTGATGCCCTGGGAGGCGAGAGAACCGGGGAATTTGTAGTCAGGCAGGAAGTAGTTGAAGACGGTATCCGCGTTGATGGGGGACTGCTCAAGTGTGCCGTCGGTATTGCCGAGTTGGTAGGTGCTGGAGCGTGAGTTGATAGTGCCGGTGCGATTGAGTGGCTGAGAGAGCAGCGGGAACTGATAGACACTGTTGTTCCCCTGGCTGGTGTTCCAGCCGCTGATGGCGCTGGAAATGAGGAACGTGTAGGTCTTCAAATCGACCACGGTATCCACGGTGACGATGAGGTCAGCGGGCTGAGGCAAGGTCTGAATGCCGTAAATATTGAGCTGCACCTGATTGCCGACAGCGAGGTGGTGATCCTCTTCCGTGCGCATGGTGACACGGCGGTCATTCGGCGCGGCTAGGCCAGAAGCGGCGATGGTCATGCTGCCAGGCCTAAAGCGAGGGATCATGCAGTTGCCAGTGCGAGCAGTAGCCGAAGTGCCGACGATAGGAATGGTGAAAGCATTGCCATTGTCTCCATTATTGGCTGTTTCAGAGTGGGTGATGGTATAGACGAGGTCGTCGATTGCCGTGCCGCTTGCTGGGCCGCTGGTGAAGTCCATAAAGACCTGATTGCCACTCTGAAGCCAGTGACCGCCCATGGAGACCGTGCACACGGTGGAGTTCGCCGGGATGCTGTAGGTGCCGGTGGCATAGTTCGTCGCCTGGACGGTGAAGGAGTCGGTATCCACGCTGGTGATGCCGTAGGTGCCGGTCCACGGGGCCACACCCGTGGCGGGCGTGAATTCGAGCAGGACGTTGTTTCCACTAGCCAGCTTATGGGCCGTGCCAGCGGGCGTGAGGTCGATGGTGATGGTGCGGGTGCCGGTCTGACTGTAGGTGCCCGCGAAAGTGCCAGGGCGGAAGGCACGGCCTGCGGCGGCCACGCGCAGCAAAGGCTCACGTTGCTTGCCAAAGGCGGGTTTGGTGATTTCGCCTGCATTGCGAGCCTCGTAGTCGAGCAAGATGGCCTTAATGACGGCTTGCATGTCACCTCGAACGCCGTCGCCGCGGTTATTGAACTTCTGCACCACGCGGTAGAGGTAATCACGCGAAGGATGGCTGGTGACGAGGCGCTGGATGAGCTGGCGGCAGATAAAGGGGCCGGTGTTCGGGTGGTCAAAGAGCTGCTGGTGCGAGAGCTCGAGTTCCTGAGCTGCGAGTTGCTCGTAAGCGGACTGGTTGAAGTGCGTGGTGTTGTGCGTGGCGAGCGGATCGAGCAACTGGCCGCCGAGTGTGGCTAGGCCGGGTAAGACCTCGTTGTTGAGAACACGTTTGGGGCCCGTGTAGTGGCGGGCGGGTACCTCACGCATGAGGCCCATCCAGTTAGCTGGGGCATTCAGGCTGGTGCGATAGGCCCCCGTGTAGCCATCCGTCCAGCCGGTGAAAACATGAGCAAAGCCGACGATTTCACGCTGGGTGTAGGTGTCGATGGGCGTGTCCTTGGAGGTCAGCATCAGGGTGCCGTCCGGCCACATCCGGTAAAGACCCACGGCAAATAACTGCTTGATTTCACGGGCGTAGTTTTCGTTGGGAATACGACCGGTGGCTGGGTCAGGCTTGTCGTTGTTCTTCATGTCGAGGTAGCGGCCCATCGCTGGCGTGAGCGTGGTCGTCTCGAGGATGTCGCGGAAGTTGCCAAAAGAGGCCTCGTTGAGCTTATCGTAGAAGAAGGCGATGGCCTCACCGCGATTGTCGAGCGGCCCCTGTCCGGAGATGACGTGGATTTCGCTCATAGCGAAGGCGATGCGCTGGCGGAGCTGGTCAGCGTTGGAAATGGAGTTTCTCCACCAGGCATTGAAGAACAAAGCCTCATCTAGCTGTGAGCCGCCTTGTGCGTCTGCACGGCGGGTGCGGAGGACTTCGGGCAGGGTTTGGGAGGCGCTCTGGAGGAATTGAGCATCGATCCAGGTTTCGTAGCGGCTGGCAGGATACTGGCCAGAGCTACTGGTAGCTGCGAGGGCCTTCAACGCGGCGATGTCGGCGATGTTGGGGCCAAAGCTGGCCTGGGTGAGGAAACGAGCCGCGCCCACATCGGTATTGCTGTCATCAGTCCAGGTCGGCGGTGCGGGCGGAGGCGAGAAGGTGCGGGAACCGTTGGCGAGGGTGTAGTTGCCGCGAATTTCGCCGTTGGGGTAGGCTGTGGTGTGCAGGTTGATGAAGGATTTGCCCTGTTTGATGAGCTCGCGGACGTCGGCAGCAGTCAGAGCGCCGACACCGAGGATCGTCCATTTATGCGAACCCGCATAGGGGCCGCTGAGCACGAGGCCGTCACCAGGCGTGATTGGCTCCACACCGTCGAAAATGATGCCGGCGGGGGCATTCAGGAATGGGTCATTATGGACGTGCCAATCGGTGAGCAGGCCGGTGAGGCCGCTGTAGTTAAAGGTCACATATGCGACTGTTTCATCCTCCGAGAGACGCATGGTAGCCGTGCCGACGCCAGTGGTGATGGCACCGCCCTGGGAAAGCATGGTGGCGATGTAGAGCGTGCCAGGGGTGCTGCCAGGGGCTGGCGGTACGTAATTGGTGATGACATAACCTGGAACGACCTCGCTGGCGGCGGTGGTGGCTTCACCGGGCTTCGACCAGCCGAGCGAGAGGTTGTCGCTGCCGACTCCGGCCTTGTGGAGGATCTCGAAATAGTAGCGTTTGCCCTGTTCGAGGGCCATCCAGGGGGATTTGGCCGTAACGCCGCCGGTGACGGTCGCACGCTTGAAGCTGTTGATCGTCTCGTCGTCGTTGGAGAGCCAAAATTCAGCCGAATCGCTGGCATTGAGCCAGAAGTAGTAATTGCCCGTCGTGGGCGCGGTGATGTAGCCGCGCATGCGGGCACCAAAATCGTCCGCAGCGTCCACAGGGGCTTGGAGGCTGCTCAGATTGCTAGTGCTGCTGGGAGCGGTGCTCAGCGGGATGCTGGAGATGCTGGTGCCAGCTATGCTTGACCACAGTTCACGCACCAGATTCCCGCCAGCGGCTTCGACATGCAGATTCAGCACCGAGGTGCTGGTGCCAGCGGTATTGGTGATGCTGATGAGGATTTGGTAATCTCCCGCTGTCGTCGCCGTGCCGGAAATGAAGCCGTTGAAATAGCTGAGCCCCGCTGGCAGGCCGCTGACAGTGACTGCGCCCCCATTGCTGCCGAGCACGGCATAGCTGAACGGACCGCCAACGAGCGCGGTGGCCGTGGTGTCCGCAAGATGCACCGGAGGTGCCTGCGGAATATTTTCTGGGTAGAGCCTCTCGGTCGGAATGATTTGCTTGGGCTGGCTGGCGCTCTGCCAGTAGAGCTGAGCGCGAGCGTTGCCGGTGCTCTCATAGTAGTCGAGCTGGATGTCGTAGCGAGTGCCGCCCACGACGGGAAGACGCACATAGCGTTCATTGCCCATGGAGGACCAGTCTTTGAGCGGTTTATTGACGATTTCGAGGTTGATGCTGCCGACGCTGTTCGCGGCATGGCGGCCAGCGTAATGCGTCAGGGCCATGGCGGTCGTTTGAGCGGCGGGGACGCTCGTTAAGCCAGGTGCCATGAAGAGCATGGAACCCGTAGTTGTACCGCTGATGCCCGTGGCGTAACTCACCGTGAAGGTCGTGGCGGTGTGCGCCGTGATGGTCTTGTAGGTGTAGATTTCATTGGTCAGCGCATTGCTGGTGGGGTCCAACACCACCTGCATACCGGTGGTTAGGGTGTTCGCAGGCAGTCCCGCAGTCGCATAATCCACCACGGTCACACCCGTGGCACTGGTGTAAGTGTAGGAGGCGTTTCCAGCCGGAAACACGGAGGCGACGACGATGTCACGGTTATCTGTCACACTGATGGTGGCCGTTCCTGCGGTCTCTGAGGCGAAGGCATTGATGCCAAAGTCCACCGTGAAGGTGTTCGCGGTCGGATTGGAGAGAATGGTGTAGCGCAAGTTTGCCAGTGTATTGGCCGTGCCGCTGGTGGGATCGAGCTCCACGATTTGGCCGGGTGCATAGCTACTGGGGAGGACGGTAGGCTGATTGGTGTAGTTCACCGTCGCCACGCCATTCGCCGCGTCGTAGATGTAGGTGCAGCCGCTGACAAAGTTGAGATTGCCACTGGAGGGGTCGATTCGAATCGTCTCGCCAGCCACAAAGCTGCCGGGCTTGATGCGGGCGTTCACATAGTTCACCAAAATGGTGCCGGTGGTGCTGTCGTAGTGGTAGTTGCTGCCGTCGTTGTTCGTGCCGGGCAGCGTCTTCAGCTCCTGCACCTGACCATTGAGCTTCAAGGTGCAACCATCATCCGCCTGCACGATAAAAGTGTACTCCTCGGTGAACTGCGGCTGCACCTGCCCGCTCCAACGGACGGAGAAGGTATCCGGATTGATCAGCGCCGCATCCGGCGTGCCACTCCCCCAGATGCCGTTGTTCTGCTCCGTCACATGACCGAAGGTGCCGACGCGGGCCGGAGAGCCGGTGAAGGTCGTGTTGGGATAGATGAGGTTGTACACACCGGTTGTGCCGCTGGCGGTGTTGTTCAGCACGAAACCGTTGCCATCAAAGTTGTTCGTCGGGTGGAGAAAGGCCGTGAGCACCGTACTGGCCTGTGTGGTGACGCCCGTGGCCGTGCTGAGCAAGATCGCGCCGGGGCTGATCGCGGAAATCGTCGCATTCGTCGGCAGCCCCACGCCCGTGACGTACATTCCGACCGCCAGCCCGTCCACGGACGGCACCAGCACTGTCTGGCTGCCTGCGGTGGTGGACACGCCAGCCACCGTAATAGGCAGCGCACCCTGGATGCAGGTCAGCGTCGTGGATGCCTGCGTGGTGACACCTGTTCCCGTCGCTAGGGTGATGGTCGTGGTGCCGACTGCGACGATGTAGGCACCCGCCGGGATGCCCGTGCCTGAGATCGCCATGCCCGGGATCAGTCCCGCGACCGAGGGGACCGTGACTGTGGCGCTGTTTGCCACCGTGGCGGCGCTGGGCACAGTGATCGTGGAGTTGGGCGTGATGGGTATCGTAAAGCTCGTGGTGCCATTCACGGCCGAAATTTGCAGTGTGCCATTGTGCGTGGTGGTGGCGCCAGGCCTGAATAGCGCCCCGCTGGAGAAGGAGAGGTCCACATTGCTGCCCACCGCAAGAGAGTGACCGCCCGTGGGAGTGACCGTCAAATTGCCGGCGGTGTAGCGATAGCTCATCGCCTGTGTGTGCGTGAATTGGTTCGCCTGCGGGATGTTGGCGAAGGCTCCCCCATCGATATTCCACTGAAGACGGCAGCGGGCATCGCCGCTCGCATCCACATGCTCCACACGCATTTTATAGCGCTGCGCCGGGCTGCCAGGGATCGCCAATGCATAGGGTGTGCCTGCAGGTGTGGCTTTGAAGGTGCCCACGATCTCATTATCCGCTGTGCCATCCTCCGGCGAACCCGTGGCGGCTGAATCCCACCCGTGCTCCACCACCTGCTCCCCAGGTAGATCAAAGGTGCCATTCAAATTGAGGTCAATGAGCACGCGAGCCTTGTCATCCGCATCCAGCTGGAAGCGATAGTTCCCCGCCGTTGTCGGAACCAAATAGGTCTCGAACGTCTCGGAGTAGTTGTCCGGCGAGTTCAGGTGGGAAATCGTCGTAAAGTTCGGCGTGCCGTAGATCCAGTCGTTATTCACCGCTTCCACACGCTCGATCAGGCCAGGATGGATGGGCTGGATGCTGAAATTGCAGGTGCTGGTGCTGGTGGTCGGCAGCCCAGCTCCCGGTGGCAAAGCGATGGTGAAGGTGGCCGCCGTTTTCGCCGTCACTAAGAAGTTCTGGTTGTTATAAACCGCCGTGCTGAGGTTTCCGCCATTGAAGGAGAACCTCACCTGCGTGGTGTTCGGTGTCAGCGCCGCCAGCAGCGTCGCCAGCCGTGCTGGGGACACGCCCGTCGGCGTGATGACTGCCGTGCCGGTGAAGTTCGGCGTCGTGCCAGCTCGTGTGTATTGGTAGTTCGCCGCATCGCCAAAATTCGCCGCATGCTCGTACGTGCCGTTGGAGTGGTCGTAATAGCGTGCCAGAAGCCCCGTTCCACTGGGAGCCGTGGTGTTGGAGATGATCACCGTGGCCTGCTTTTTGTTTTCGTCGATCACCACCGGCGTTGAATTGCCGATCATGCCGCCGTTGAGCGTCACCGTAACAGCTTCCCCACCCTCCAGCGCGGCGTCGATCGTCGGGCTGATGGCGATGGTCGCGGTCTTCGCTCCTGGTGCAAAATCCACGAAGCCCGACAAGGCCGCGAAATCCGTGCCTGCCGTCGCGTTGCCGCCCAGCGTGTAGTAAATCCGAGCGCCCAGCAGGCTGTTGTTACGCCGCAGCCGGAGTAGGCCCGCCGGCCCCCCATCTTCAGAAGCAAAGGTGTTCTCAGCCTCCACCCGGATGACATCCGCAGTTTGCAGCGCCTGGTTGATTTCCGCCACGTCCGACACGCCGTCGCCATTGCTGTCAGCTTGTCCCGGCACGAGTCCCAGCTTGCGCTTCGCCCAGTCGGAGACGCCGTCAGCGCTGGAGCTCACGTCCGAGGTTTCCAGCTTGTAGAATTTCTTCGTGTTCCCTGGCGACTGGATGTAAATCGAAGACTCGGCCTGATCCGCCGATGGAATATACTCCGTGGTGCCACTCACCGGGCTTTGCAGCGTCACAGCCCCCCACACCGGCCCATTTGGCATGTCCGCGCTGAGCACACGGTATTTTTTCCCCGCCTCGACCTTCGACCTGAATTCCACCGCGTTACCGACGATGGTCATGTTGCCGATCTTAAAACGGTCCGTCGCCACGAACGGATTAGTGCCCGCCACCGCTTCCAGGCTGTTGATCAGCCCGTCGTTGTCCAAATCCGCTCCTGGGGCGATTCCCCAGGCATTGAACTTCTCCTGCCAGATGTCATCCAGGCCGTCAGAGCCGTTGGTTTGACCAAGAGGCACTTGCCCAGCGGGCCATTTGTTTTGATCTGTCGGTGAAGCGCCAGCGGCGTGAAATTGCAGCCCTAGTAGCGCCAACAGGAGAGTCAGGATGCTGAAACAACGTGCGGACATGATGATTGGCAGAGTTTAATTCGCGAGTAGGAGTGGCAGGTCTCCCGACAGCTTAGATGACTGATAATGAATTAATCACGCACAGTATCAAAAAGCCGTTCGGCCCGTCAATTCAAATTCTTTGGCCCACATACGGCCCGCGGCAGCACGCGGCCGAATGGGTCTCGTGCTTGATTGTGCCAGGAAACTCATATCCTGCAGGGTTCAGACCAAAGACTACCATTCTTGTCACATTGTCCTGGTTTTCAGCACGGCCTAAACCCATCTTTCTCCCCGTATGCCTGAATTCGATACTGAAGACCATCTGCTGCCTGGCAGGCATCTTGTCCTCACCCCCTTCGCCACGTTCGCCTGGGGGATGATCGTCCTGACCGTTCTGGCCTTCGGCTGGCTGGCCTACCACGGCTTCGACCCCACCGGCCAGAAACGCGAAAACGCGCACTGGATTGAAAAGGCCAACCTGGCGGTGAAGGATCAGCAGTGGGCAGAAGCAGCGGAGGCCCTGCAGAAAGTGCGCGGCGGGAACCGCGACAGTCCCCAGTTTTTACGCCTCGTGGCCGATTACCTGAGGGGCACCCATTCCGACCCTGCCTTACTGGCCAGAATCATCGCCAGCCTTGAGACCTCAGGAGGGATGCAGCCGGACGATCTCATTTGGATGAGCCGTGATCACCTCAATCTAGGCAGGATCGAGGCCGCACGCGCGGCCTTGGAGCAGGTGCCCAAAGCACTGCGTTCCAGCTTGGATGCCCTGGAGGCCGAGGTAGCCCTCCTCAAAATGGAAAACAAACCCGAGGCGGCCGCGGAAACCGAAGAGGTTCTTTTCGCCAGTTTTCCGAACGAACCCTCCGTGATTCTCCGCAAATCATGGCGAGACCTAGACGGCACCTTTCCCGAGATGCAGCGGGCAGCCGAGGCACGACTCATGGAAATAACCGAACGTGAGGATGGTCATGGCCTGTCCGCCCTGCGCATTCTCACCCAGCGCACCAACCTTACCCTGCCACAGGCCACCCTCCTGCGGCAGCGATTGGAAAAACATCCCCTGGCCAGCCTCAACGACCAGCTGCTAGCCCTCTCCCTGGTCATGCGCCTAGCTCCGGAACAACGCGCCAATCTGCTCGATGCAGAAACCAGACGGCACCAAAACAAGCCCAAGGACGAACTGATGGCTTTTAGCGCTTGGTTAGCCAAAGAAAAAGAGTTCGAGCGGATGCAGCGCCTCTCCGCCGGCACCGCCCTCCTAAATTCCAGCGAATTATTCCTGCTCATGGCTCAGGGACTGGCCGAGCAGGAAAAATGGCAGGCGCTCAAGGAGCTGCTAGGAGAAAACCGTCAACTGCCGGTTTCCAAAGCCCGTGCCGCCACTTGGCGCGCCCTGGCCGTCAGAAACCTCAGCCCTGACAGTACCGAAGAAACACGCCAGCATCTGCAAGAGGCCATCACCCAGTCGAAAAACGAGAAAAACGCCCTAGCACTGCTCGGTGCGGCCCGCATGGCCGAGAAGTGGGACATGCCAGACCTAGCCCTCCAGACTTATGAAATCCTGACCCTGGAAGACTCCGTGCCAAAACTCGACATGCTCGAAAAATGCTGGCAGATGGCGCTCCTCCTGAAAAACTCCGAAGCACTGCTAACCGTGGCTGGTCAGCAGCACCATCTAAGGCCAGAGAACCCAGGGTTCACCCAGCGCAGCCGTTATTTAAGCCTCCTGCTTGGTGCAGAGATCGAAACCAGCCTGAAGCCTCAGACAGAAGACCCAACGGCCCAGGGGAACGAGACAGATCAAGGACTGCTACTGCAAGCCTTAGCAGCCTTCCGCCTGCAAAACCTCGGCCTTGCCCGCGCCTACCTGGGAAAAATCCGTGCTCCCGCCAGTTTCACCGCTGGTGAACGTGCCGTCTGTGCCGGCCTTCTAGCCAAAACCCGCGCCAACATCCCCCGCGCCTACGAACTGGCCGAAAAAATCCGTCCCGAGTTGCTCCTGAAGGAAGAACAGGTTTTCCTGCAAATGGCGCTTTGAATCGGGCAACCGTCCCATGAGGCCCCCCCCCCTCCATTCGTGATCGAGATGACCCAATCAGCGGAAAACGGGTTAATGCGGCGGAAAAGTTGACATTTCCGTGTAACGCGTGCAATAAAATGGGTTATTAAAGATAAAGCCGCCCCCATCATTGAATGTTGGACACAGGCTCAACAATTCGATTAGCCTCATCCCTAAAGCCGGAAAAAATCATGAAACGCACCCTGATCCTCACCGCACTCATCTGTTATTTTGAAGGAGCGTTGGTAGCCCAAACCACCACGCCCCCCGTTGGCTTCAACACGGTGACATGCCTCCCCAACTCGGACACCTACTGCTCAGTGCCTTTCGCGCAAACCTGGGATTTTCAGGGACTGATTTCTGGCACCCCCTCGGTTACCGGCGAACAAGCCACCATTACCCCCCAAGGAACGGTTGCCTGGACCACTGACCAGTTTGCCGGGTTGTATTTCGTGAGGGTTCTCACAGGCGCCAAAGCCGGGATGTATTTCCAAATTCTCAACAACGCGGCTGGAACCCTGACCATCGACCTCGCTGGCGGCAATCTAACCGGAGTGGCGAATGGAGACGGCTTCGCAGTGAGTAAGTTCTGGACCCTTGGCACACTCTTCCCGCCCGCGACTCAGACGACGATTGTCGCTTCTACCAGCACACTCGGGCCTGGTCGCCGCACTGAAGTGCTCATCCCCGACATTTTTGGCAATGGCACCAATCTCGCACCTAACCGTAAATTCTTTATTAACGCTGGCGTATGGAAAGAGGCCACGACCGGCTTTCCAGTATCAGATAATTTCATTCTTGCCCCTGACACCTACTTCATCGTTCGCCACAATCACGCTACGATCATTGCAGCGACGACTTTCACCTCTACTGGAATAGTCGAACTTAATCCAGTTTCCGCACCTCTGGCGACGCTAGTGGGTGGCAAACAAGACAATGCAGTCCAAACGGGACGCCCAGTGCCGGTAAAATTGAAGGATCTCGGTCTGATCAGCAGCGGCGCCTTTGTGGGGAGCGCAGGAACTCTTGGTTCGCAGCGCCGTGACGAGTTGCTTGTCTTCGACAACACTACCGCCGCCATCAACAAGTCCTCTGCGGCCACCTATTTTTACAATGCCACGACTTTGAACTGGCGTCAGGCAACTACTGGATTCCCAGTTGCTGACGATATTGAAATTTCCCCTAGTTCAGGAATACTTATCCGTAAATTCCAAACCGCAGGTGGAGCGACAACAGCCTGGACTCACAGTTATTGATTATTTTGCCACGACTTCTATCGGACTTTAAATATTTTCACATTATGTCACTCAAGAGCATTACAATCTTGTTACTCATCGGCCTTTTTTCACATCAGGCCATGGGAACTGTTACACTGGACATTCAGACAGCAAATCTGCGCACATCTGGCGGAACGGTCGTTCCGGCAAACACCACAATGATTCTGGTTTCGGATACCGATGGCTTCTCTTCCCTCGCTGGCCTATCTAATGAGTTGCTCAATTTGAATCTCGCTGTGGGTAGTACGTTCGGGACTAACAGCAAAATTTTGAATGTTCTGGGTGCTTCTGATCTGAACAGTGGTGACTTTGGCTACAACCAGAACAAGTCGTATGATCTGACGGCGTTAGGGCTCACCGGTGGCACGGGCACCTCAGGCACTGACTTGGCGATTCTTTGGTTTCCTGGGCTGACAGGCACTGCTGCTCAGACGCTGGGCAATGGACAGTCCTTTGGATTTTATCGATCGGATATTGTTGATGGCCCTTCGGGGGGAAGCTTTTCTTTCAACATGCCCACTGATGGCTCAACGACATCCATCTATGCTCTCGACACCAACCTCGGCGGAGGGATTGCTCCAAGCACATTCAACGCCACAGGCACTGTCGGTGCAGTACCTGAACCCAGTCGCTCTATGCTGGCGGCACTTGGATTGGCTTGCTTGATCGGTCGCCGCAAACGCAACTAATTCATTTCAAACACTTGAGGCCCGCCCGGTTCATGACCGGCGGGCCTTTTTGTTGCCCTGCGGTTCTTTTTTCCTGTCCACTTGTCTTGTACATCGGAGAATTCACCATTGCAGAAGCATTCTTATCCAGATACTTTGAGCTAGAGTGAGAAGAACCACTGGCTGAATGATACCAAGGGTGTTTTTTCACATCTCAATGGCGGTTTGTGTGAACATTCCGTCGCTTGAGCACCTGATCTGTAGCATGCCTTTTTCATGTGGGTGAACCAACCACTTAATCTTCGCCACAACTTCACCTCCACAGGCTCGGTGTTGTTGGCGGTGCTGTGT
Source organism: Verrucomicrobiota bacterium (assembly GCA_026397635.1). Taxonomy (GTDB): domain Bacteria; phylum Verrucomicrobiota; class Verrucomicrobiia; order Verrucomicrobiales; family Verrucomicrobiaceae; genus Prosthecobacter. The sequence continues at coordinate 54,742 of JAPLUL010000190.1, forward strand.
CTGGTAGCGGTGCTGTCGTTTCTGATCATCACAGCTCTTTCCGTCTCCCAGCAGCATGCCGGGATGCAGGAGGCGCGGCAGGGCAGCATGCGGGCGCACCAACTGGCGGAGATGGGTGTGGCCGTGGCCGTCCATCCATTGATCAAGCCGGGCGATCCGCTGCTGCGGCAGCAGATTTCAGGCATCGAACAGTTTGAGGTGATGCTAAGCACGGAAGAAAGTCGGCTGAACCTGAACGCCTTACTGACGGAGGAGCGCCTGCCGCTGCTGGAGCGCATTTTTACCTCCTGGGGCATCACTCCCGGAGACGCACAGGGCATCACGGCCATGCTGATGGACTGGACGGACGCGGATGATCTGAAGCGCCGCCCGGACAGTGCCGAAAAACTGGATTACGAGCAAATGGGCCTGCCACGCCTGCCGCTGAACCGCCCCTTCCAAACCATGGATGAGGTGGACTTGCTGCCGCGCATGGCGGAGATCCTGCAAGCACGCCCGGACTGGCAGGCATTTTTCACCCTGCGCGGCAGCGGCCAACTCGATGTGAACATGGCCTCTGCCGAGATGCTGGCCATCGCCACCGGAGCGTCGCTGACCAACGCGGAACTGCTGGTGCAAAAACGCCTCGGCCCGGACGGGCTGCCGCAAACGGAGGATGACGTGCTGCTGACCAGCGTGGAGGAGGTGCTGTTTCAGCTCGGCCTGGGTGGCCCGCAGGCGGCAGAAATCATCCCTCTGTTGACCTTGCAGGGCCAGACGCCACGCATCGAGAGCATCGGTGCAGCCGGGGACGCGAGATGTGGCCTCGCGGTTACCGTTCAAAAAAACGGGGCAGCGCCGCGCATCCTCGAGTGGTCTGAATTTGCCGTGAAAGGAGAATCCCAGCCCTAAACGTCATGGCTTTTCGTCGTACAACCCAGCCTGTGCTTAGTTTTCCCGGCGAGGAATGTCGGGAGGCGTGGACCTGCAGCGAGGATGGCGTCTGGAAGCATGTCGAACACGCTTCCGGCGGCCTGATGGGCATCGAGATGATGGCCTTTGACAGTGCCCCGTTCTGGTCCCTGAACCATGAGGAGTCGCCAGATGAGGCCGTGGCGCTGCGCTGGGAGGCCAGTGGCCTCCAGCAGTCCGATGGGGCGCGGCTTTGGACGCACTGGGTGGTGGCGAAGCGTGAGAAGCAAGCGCTCGTGGGTACTTTGGCGCTGGTGATGGAGCCGGAAAGCCTAACGGCGGACCGCTTTGAACCCAGCGCCTGCCTGCTGCGGCTGCCAGCGGACGGCATGGCGGTGTGGAAGGAACTGGGACGCTTGGTGGTGGCGTTCACACGCGCAGAGGCATTGCTGCATGTATTCGTGCTCACCGCACGTGAGTTGGATGCTGAGGCGGCGTTTGAGATCCGGGATGTTTGCGCGGCGTTGCAAACACACGGCTTCATGCCGCAGTTGGAGGCCGTGCATGTGTGGACGCAGTGCGGCGCTGATTTTGTGCCGCAAATGGCCTGCCTGTTTGAGCATGCCTCGATCATCCAGGAACCGCGCCCGGACCCGCAGCCGCCCGCGCATTCCAGCAACCTTTTGCCAGTGCAGGTGGCGGTGAAGAAGCTGGCGCATCAACGCAAGATGCGCCAGATGACGCTGCTGGCAGCCGCCGCGCTGATCTACCTATGCTTCTTCGGCACATGGTGGCTCAGCATTGAGTGGCGGGAGGTCGGCTTGGAGAAGGCCCTGGCACAAATCTCCACGCAGCAGCCGGAGATCGAGATCGTGCGGGAGGCCCAGGCCAACTGGGCGGAGATGGAGCCAGCCATTGACCCCGACCTCTATCCGGCGGAGATTTTTCATCAGGTCGTCTTGCTGCTGCCGCCGGAGGGGATCCGCTTGAAGGAGTTTCAAATCGACGGCGGCAAGCTGGTCATCGCCGGAGAGGCCACCACCGTGAATCACGCTCTCGGCTTCAAGGACAAGCTGGCGGCTTGCGCTCCCTTGCAGCGCTATGCCTGGAATTTCCCGGTGCCACGCATCCGGGACGAGGACAATCGCGCAGAATTTCGCGCCGTAGGCACCCTCAGCGGAGAAGAGGCCCAATGAAACCGAGCGACCGCAGACTCATCGCCATCCTGTGCGTGCTGGCCGCCATCAGCGGCGGGGCGATCATGTCCCAGATGCTTTTGCGCAAGCAGAGCAGCCTGGGGCGCAAGCAGCAGACGCTGGAACTCAAGCGCATCGAGGCAGAGGCGATGCTGAGCGAGGCCACGCTGTGGAAAGCACGGCTCGACTGGCTGAAGACCAATCAGCCCTCAATGACCAGTGAAAACCAGGCCAGCCAGGAGTTGCTGGACGAGGTGCTGTCGGCAGCGGCAAAGCAGAACCTCACGGTGCAGAAGAAGCAGCTGCACGAGGCGACCCAGACCTCATTTTTCCGTGAAGTGGGTGTCACCCTCACGCTCACGGGAGACCTGCCGGATGTGTTTCGTTGGTTGCACGGCCTGCTGGCACCTGAATCATTCCGCATGGTGTCTTATCTGAAAATCCTCCCAGACGCTCAAGAAGCCTCCAAAGTCACCGTCATCGCGCGGGTGAACCGCCGCCACGCGCCTGCCCTCACCGCAGTGGAAAGCCCCCCGAAGGAGGAAGCAGGCTCATGACACGTTTGACCGCCATCGTTTGCTTTTGCCTGCTGGCCTGCGGGGCGGCTTTGGCGCAACAGGACGCTGCTGTCTTCACGCCGCCACAGGCTTATCCGGTGGATCGTTACGAGGCAGGCTGGGGCAGAAATCCCTTCACGCTCAAAACCGCTCCGGTGATCGTGGAAAACGCCTCCTTCGCCATAGATCTGGCCATCGCCGGCATCTCGGGAGATACGGCCAATCCCACGGTCACCGTGGTCAATATCAAGACCCACGAACGTTTCCGGCTTAAGCTGGGGCAGCCGGGAGCAAACGGCATGCTGCTCAAGCATGTGAAGCGTGCGGAAAGCCGCAAGGACTCCGTCGTAGAGATCACTTTGGGCTCCGAAACCTCCAAGCTGCAATACGACAACAGCTACCTTAAGCAGGTGGCCGCGACCTCAACCGCTAAGGCGGCACCGCCTGGGAACCCCCAAGCGCGTCCGCAACCCATGCAGCCAGGCATGCCACGCCCGCAGCCGCAGATTCCCGGGCAGCAGCCGCAAAGCGTACGCCTGCCCACGCCTGAACAGAAGCCCGTAGGAGGTGGCTTCAACGCTAGAACTGGGGCGGCCGGAGTTCCCCCAGCGCTTCAAGGCATCGTTCCAGCGCCCGCATTGGCTCAGGGAAACGCCCAAGCTGGCGTCGTTGGCACTCCGGCCCCGACCCTTACCCCCAACACAGGCGGCGGAATGAACCTTTCCGTCTCCACTGGAACTCCCACCGGAGGTCAGGGCGTTACCAATCCTGCTCAAGCCACACCAGCCTCCCAAGTCGCCAACGCAGCACCTGTGCCGGTGCGCCGCCGCATGATCACGCCAGTTAACAACGTTCCGCCGGTACAGCAGTGACCCCCCGCTTCATGAAATTCATCCACCAGCTCAGTCTCATCTGCGCGGCCACCCTCACGCTGGTTTGCGGATTCAGCCAGGCACAGACACCCCAGGTGCCTCCGCGCATTCGGCCCATCGCGTCACCTGTAGGGCAGCCACCTTCGGCGGTGCCGCCATCCGCCCTGCCCCCTCCTGCCCCGGACAAACCCACCAATCCGGTCCCGCCTCCTTCGGGCAAGTATTACATCGACTACCCCGCCACACCGCTGGCCGAGGTCCTGGAGGATTATTACACTGCCACCAAGCGCCGCGTGCTGCGAGACCGCGGCCTCGAGAGCGCCACCGTCTCCATTGAGGTTCCCGGCGAGTTCACCGCCGAAGAATATCAAAGCATCATCGAAAAGGGCCTGCTCATGCACGGCTATGCTCTGGTTCCTAGCGGTGAAAATTTATACAAGCTCATCGCCGCTGAACAGGGGACCTCCCCCTCATCTCAGGGCGTGCCGGTCATCCTACGTTCAGAAGACCTGCCCACAACCGACCAAGTAGTCTCCCACGTGATCCAGCTCAATTACCTCCAAGCCGAGGAGGCCTCCACCGCGCTCCAGCAGCTCATCCCGCTTCATCCGTATGGTAAAGTGCTCGCCATGGCCAATGCCCGAGCGCTGGTAATCACCGAGGCCTCGCAAACGATCCGCGCTTACCTCGATCTCGTGAAGCAGGTGGACGTCTCGCCCATGGAAACCATGCAGAAGACCTTCATTCTGCAACGAGCCACCGCCTCCGAGGTCGTCGAGCAGCTCTCATCACTCCTCGGGCTCGGCGGTAGTGGAGGAGGTGGCGCCACCGCGCGGCCGATGAACGGCGCGCCCCCCGTTCCCGGCCAACCACCAGCCGGCGGTGCACCTGCTGCTGCATCCGGCACATCTGCGGCTATGGGCGGCGCAGGCGGCGTCAGCCCGGAAGCCTCCAAGCCCATCCTCCAGGCCATCGAGCGAAACAACGCCATCCTCGTCATCGCGCGGCCGACGGACATGCAGCGCATTGAAAGCCTCATCACCGAGCTCGATGCCGAGTCCACCAACCGGCGCTACTTCTCCCGCCGACTGAACTACCTCGACCTCACCGTCTTCCTCAAAATCGCCGAGCAGGCCCTGCAAAGAAACTCCAAGACCAACGGTGCCCAGAACAATCTGGCGTCGCAGGCAAACACTCCGAGTGGTGCCCCCCCGACCAACAACGGTTTCAATAACAATTCCTCCTTTGGCTCCAATTCCGGCCTCAACTCAGGGCTCGGCGGCGGCCTGGGCGGTGGCGGCCTCGGTTCAAGCGGAGGCGGCATGAGTTCAGGCGCAGCCCCTCAGTTGGATGTCACCAAGAAGCCCCTCAGCGTCCTCATCGCCAGCACCCTCGTCATCGCTGACCCCGCCAGCTCAAAATTCTTCGCCAGCGGCCCGCCGGATCAGATTCGGGCGCTGGAGGAGCTGGCAGACGAGCTCGACGTGCGACCGCGCCAGATCCATCTCTCGGCCATCATCGGCGAGTTCACCCTCGGGGATGACTTCAACTTCGGACTCGATTGGATTCAAACTCTCCGAAAAGTCGGGGAGAATGATCTCGTCGGCGGAGTGCTCAACACGCAGGGCACCGCTTTTGCCAACCCTGCCAACCTCCAGGACATCGCCGGGTTCCTCGCCTCAGGCGGTCCCTCCGCGCTTTCCGGCCTCACCGCCTACGGTCAGATCGGCAAGAATCTCAACGTCTTCCTGCAAACCCTGGAGAGCACCCGTCGCTTCCATGTGCTGCAAAAGCCCACCGTCACCACGCTCAACCACCAGCCCGCTACGATTTACATTGGCCAGCAAATCGCCATCGCTGGCCAGACCTTCACCAACGGTGCCACCGGCAACAACGGCCTCGGCTTCACCTCCACCACCCAATACATCCCCGTCCGCCTCCAGCTCGACATCACACCGCACATCTACAACGACAACGAAGTTATGCTCGAGTTCAAGCAGCAGAACAACGACATCAGCGGCTTCAACACCATCGGCGGCAACCGAGTGCCCAACATCTCCGAGCAGGGCATGCAGAATAGCCTCATCGTGCCTGACCGCGCCACCGCCATGCTCGGCGGCCTCATCACTGAGCGCGACACCAAGAACAAAAACGGCCTCCCCTTCCTCATCCGCATCCCCGTGATCAAGCACCTCTTTGGCAGCTCCAACACCACCACCGAGCGCCGCGAACTCATGATTTTCGTCCAGCCCCGCATCATGCCGGATGAAGCATCCCAGATGCTCGATCAAGCCAAAATGGGCGACCACATCGCCGGATACAACGAAACCTTAGAGTTTGGAGGCATGCCGGAATCCATCGTGCCCACAGCCCTTCCTGCAGACAACAAGCCCAACGACCTGCTGCCACCCGCAAAACCCACGGGAGTGACTCAAAAAACATTTTTGGGCAAAATAAAATCCCTCTTTAGCAAGGACAAAACCCAGCCTCAAAACAAACCGGCAACGGCGCGCTGATCCCCCCCGGCTGCTTCGTCAGCCAGTTTCTCCTTTGAACCCGGATCATGCAATAGAAGACGTTCAAGGTGCCGGAGCGCTTGTCAGACCAGGGGATTGACGCGTGTGTAAGAATCACCGTGATGGTGAACCTTCCGATTGAATACTCTGACAAGCCGGTGACACCCTTTGGCG
>JAPLUL010000208.1:0-2333 GCA_026397635.1 Verrucomicrobiota bacterium
AGAAACCTCGTGTAGTCAGCGAGGTTAGGCAAAAATGTCTCGGGCAAATCGTAGTTCATGGAGTGGAAGCTTGGCAGTGGATTTGATTATCAACCAGCTAACCGCAGAGCAGATAGCTCGAAGCGATGCTCTCGATTCCTAAACGAGAAAAGCTAACGAACAAGCAGCCTTTTCCTGAGTCTACAACCACCAAACTGGCCAGGTTGACGATTTTTGACGAACTCCGTAGGTGCTGATGAAACCACCCTTCATCAACATGCAAACCGCCAAGCACTCCCGTGAATCCGCCGTCAAAGGCGACGACCAAATCGCCTTCGAGAACGGCACCTCCTTTGAAGAAGCCTGCTCCTACCAGAAAGCTCTCGACTGGTATGCAGAGGTGAAGCCTACGGGCGGCCGTTGGGACATGAGCGCCAGCGCCGGACGCGTAGCGATACTCGTGGCCTTGGGTCGGGCAACCGAGGCCGTCGAGATCGGCCAGCAGGCCCTTAAGCGCATGCAAAAGCCGAATCCTGAACTGCTCGGCGAAACCGCCCGCGCTTTGAATGAGGCAGGGTCTCCGCGCGAGGCGCTACAGCTATGCCGCCGTTGGGTGCGGCATCCGGCGAACTGCCAGCAGCCGGCCTTGTGGCACTCCGGTGCGGTATACGCGGCGCTTTACGGACAGTTCGAGCGCTCGCTGCGCTACCTCATTGGCTACCTGCACTTCTGCGGAGGCAAACTGACCGCTGACATCCTGCTCGACCGTGATCTTGCCCAGTTGTGGCATCATTTGGAAAACGAGGCGCTGTCTCCCTTGGAAGTTCGTGCCTTGCAGCATGAGGTTTGGAAGACCACCGCAGTATGAACTGGGTTCCGCATCACCATACCAAGCTCGCCCAGCGCACCGGCTTCGATGCTTGGTGCCAGGCTGTGCGGGACTCCTCGCTCGCCAGTCTCGATGCCGGGCTGCGCAAAGCACTTGCCATGCAGCCCGCCACCAGTTGAGAATGCGCTTAAATCTCCCATGCCTGCCTCCGTCCAACTCCGCATCACTGAAGGCATTGCCAAAGGCAAGGTCTTCACCTTCGCCGCGCACGACACCTTCTTCCTCGGGCGGCATCCTGACTGCCAGATGCATCTGCCGGATGACACCTGCGTCTCGCGGCATCACTTCATCCTCGAAGCCTGCCCGCCGCAGGCCTGCGTGCGTGATCTCGGCAGCCGCAATGGCACTTACGTCAACGGGCGCAAAGTCGGTGGGCGGAAGGAAGGCGAATCACCCGAGGAAGGAGCACGCCGCGCCTATCCTGAGGTCACACTCAAGCACGGCGACCGCATTCAGGTGGGCGACACGGCCCTCGAAGTCCACGTCACCCAGGCCGAGAAGCAGGCCGGGCCACCACCCGTCGTTCCCGTTCCCAGCTTTGATGAACTCAATCCTCAGCAGCTTGCCGATCTCCTGCTCAAAGCCGCAAAGAAGGGCCAGGCGCCACGGATAGATATTCCCGGCTATGTGATCGAAAAGGAGCTGGGCCGGGGCGGCTTCGGAGTCGTCTTCCGCGCCCGCCGTATCGCCGATAACGTCACTGTGGCCATCAAGGTGCTGTTGCCGCGTGTCGCCGTGAAGCCCGTCGAGATGGAAAAATTCCTGCGCGAGATGGCCGTCACCGCGCAGCTACGTCATGCGAACATCGTCAAGCTGTTCGACCAGGGCCATTGCGAGGGCATCCCTTGGTTCATCATGGAGTATTGCGAGGGCGGCAGCCTGTGGGACTTCATCATAAAGCATGGCGGCAAGCTCCAGCTCAAAGTGGCCCAGCCCATCATGCTCGCCGCGCTGGAGGGCCTCGCCAATGCGCATCAGTCAGGCATCGTTCATCGCGACCTCAAGCCAGCCAACATCCTGCTCGACCGTGGCATCGCCCGCGTCTCCGACTTCGGCCTCGCCAAGAACTTCCAGCAGGCCGGATTGAGTGGTCTTAGCGTCACCGGCAACTACGCCGGCACCCCGCTGTTCATGCCCCGCGAGCAGCTCATCAATTTCAAATACATGAAGCCTGTCTCCGATGTCTGGAGCATAGCTGCCACTTTCTACTTCATGCTCACCGGCGCGTTTCCGTATCCGTTTACGGACAAGCGCGATCCGATTGATGTGATTCTGAATGAGCCCATCGTGCCGCTTGAAAAGCGCGACAAATCACTGCCGCGCAACCTCTGCGCCTGCATCGACAAAGCACTTTCGTTGAAGTCGACGGACCGCTACCCAACGGCGGGTGACTTTATGCGCTCGCTAAGCGTGAGCCTCTGATCTGAAAGAAGTGTGCCGCCTGCCATGGAATATAGAACCCCTG
>JAPLUL010000191.1:0-36865 GCA_026397635.1 Verrucomicrobiota bacterium
TTGCGTGGTATGGTCGTCAAAAGGCCGCACAAGGAAGCGAACGTTGGAAAACTCCGCCGCGATGGCCGCCGTGGCATCGGTGCTGCCGCTATCGAGAACCACAACCTCGCTGGCCCAGCTCAGTCGCTTCAGGCAGCTGCGCAGGTTGGCCTCCTCGTTCCAGGTGAGAATGAGCGGGGTGATTTGGTTCACAAATTTCACAAATGAGCGGATAACGCTTAAGCGGCAATGCTAGCCACCTCATGATAAAGCTGATGGAGCTTTACCCCCATGGCGGGAAGAGAATAATCGCGCCCCGTCAGAGCAAAAGCCGAGGCAGACAGATCCCGCTTTCGTTTCTCGGATGAGAGTAACGAGCAAACCGCCTCGGCGATAGCTTCAGGGTCACGCGCGGCGAGTTGGACCGCGTTTTCTAAAGCGGCATCCACCGCAAGCGCCACTTGATCGGTCGAGATGCACGGGAGACCAGCCGCCATGGCTTCGAGGAGCGCAATACCGAAATTTTCGGAGTGCGAGGGCAGCACAAACAGCTCCGCAGCTGAAAAGGCGGCAAGGCGAAGCTCTCCGGTGACCTGCCCGGCCCAAGTGATCCGATCCCCCACACCGCCAGCGGTTGCCATCGCCTTGAGTTTCCCGATCAAGGCCGGATCACCGTCACCACAGATAATGAGACGAGTGTTTGGCTGCGTGGGGCTGATTTTGGCAAAGGTGTCGATGAGGAGATCGATGCCTTTTTTCACATCAATACGTGAAAGGAAGAGCAGGTTCCGTGTGGCGGCGGTTTCGGGAAAATGGGCACTAAAAACCGAGCGTGGCGGCAGCGAGTCGAAGGGCGCGAGGTCGATGCCGATGGGGATCACCCGCTGGAGGTTCGTGAGGCCAAAGCGGGCGGCATCTTCCATCTCCATGCGGCTGGTGTAGTGCATGGCAGCAGCCTTTTTGAGCATGGGCAGCTCCAAAAGACGAAAAGAGAGCGCTTTGACGAGCTTGCGACGATTCTCCATGCCCCAGCGGTTCAAAACCCCAAGCGGACGCACGATGTAAGGCACCCCCTGCGCCGCAGCCGCATGTCCTGCAACCAAACTGGCGAAGGAAAAGACCGCATGAATATGCACGACATCAAACTCAGCCACATGCGCACGAAGCCAGCTTCTTAGCGGCAGCGAGACCTTGTAGAACTCGGTCTGCTTCGGAAAATACATTGCACTCCACCCATCCTGCGGTGTTTCGACTCCGTGGGTGACACGGCTGAGGTGCCTGCCAGGCCCGTCGTCATCTGTGGTCGCGGCGATGAGTCTGATCTCATGCGGCAGCAACGCACGGGCCATCGCCGGCAGGGCGAAGCTGGGGCCTCCTGATGTCGGAGAGAGCGAGGGGATGACATGCAGCACACGCATGGGTCAAAGCAGTCCGTGACGTTCCAGCCAGGTGTCCAACATGAAGATGCTCCAACGCTGGTACCAGGTGGGGTTTTTGAAGGGTGCGCGGGCCGTGGCGCGGGCGAATGCCCCGCCCCAGCCCTGCCCCAGCCATTTCTCAAACGGGAAGACGAAGCCGCGTTTCGGAGCCTGGGACACCCAGGATGGGATTTCTGGCACGGCCTCCAGCAGCATCTGTTTGCCGGAGCGTAGGCGCAACGCGGCTGGGACGCGGGCCAAACGGCGAAAGAGCGCCTGATCCACCAGCGGCACACGCAATTCCAAGCCATGAGCCATGCTCATCACGTCGCTATCCTTGAGAAGCTGGTTGCGCATGTAAAAGCGCAGCTCGCATTCACTGACGGCATCACGCGGGTCCGCAGCTAGTAGGTCGTGCTGCGGTGCGGGGTGAATGTCGCGCGGAGAACAATGCAGGTAGCTAGCGGCTAGCAAACGCGCCTCATAGATCGAGAAAATGCCGCGAAAACAGCCATAAGCATCGCGAAGACTGCCCGCAGAGCGCAGAAGCGAACCGACGCGCCGCACGCGGTTGGCTGGCGAGTACCGCTCCAGCAACCAGCCTGATGCCTGGGTGATGCCAGGCAGGAACCGTGCGGCCCTCGCGCCTGCGGCCAGCCGGGGCACGGCATCGAAACTCTTGTAGCCACCAAACATCTCGTCCCCGCCCAGGCCGGAGAGCACCACTTTCATGCCGCGCTCACGTGCAAAAGCGGCCACGGTGTGGGTATTGAAGCCGTCGATGCTCGGCTGATCCATCGCACGTAGGAAGCGCGTGAACTCATGCCGCGCCGTTTCACCGTCCAGCCGCATTTCCTCATGCCGTGTGCCGAAATGCTCTGCGGTTCGGCGTGCCGCGCTGCTCTCATCCAGGCTCAAATCATCCACACCGATGGAGAAGGTGGCGATGTCCTGCTGCCCCACCGCTCTGGCCAGCGCAGCCAGCGCTGTGGAATCAATACCGCCACTGAGGAAGATGCCCACGGGGACATCACTGACGAAATGGGCGCGTGTCGTGTCGAGAAGCGCTGCGCGCACCTCACTCACCGCCTGCTCGGCCGTCATGGCCTCGGAGTGGAACTCCACCTGCCAATAACGGCGCTTAACCAGACGCCCGGCTTCCCACAGGAGGTAATGACCGGCTTCTAAGCAATGCACATCCATCAGGAGGGTCTGCGGCTCGGCCACAGAACCGGTCTTGAAATAGCGCATCAGCGCAGCGGGGTCGATCTCCCTCGTCGTGAGGCCAACTTGCTGCAGCGGACGCAGCTCTGAGGCGAAGGCGAGTCGTCCACCACGCTGCGTGTAGTAGAGCGGTTTAATCCCCATTGGGTCACGCGCCAGGAAGCAGCGCTGCCGCCGCTCATCCCAGATTGCGAAGGCGAACATACCGCGCAGCCGCGCCAGCATGGCCTCGCCTTCTTTTTGATACAAGCGCAGCAGCACCTCCGTGTCGGTGTGGGTGGCGAAGGTCATGCCCTCACGCTCCAGCTCGGAGCGCAGCTCGCGGAAATTATAGATTTCCCCGTTGAAGGTGATGTGCAGCCCGCCATCTGCCGTGCTCATGGGCTGATGCCCGGCAGAGGATAAATCGAGGATGGAAAGACGCACATGGGCTAGACCCGAGGTGCCGGAGGGGGAAATCCATACGCCCTCATCATCTGGGCCGCGATGCTTCATCGCGGCGTTCAGAGCCGTCAGCTTGGCATGCAGTGCGTCCGCAGGTCCAGGATTAGTTTCAATGATGCCAGCAATGCCGCACATGGTCGTTATTCCTTACTGTTCTCTGTTCGAAATCGAAGGAAACGTGAGTTTACCGTTATTGGAAAAAGCATCTTCGGTCCATTGCTCATACCTCGCACCAGAGAAAGAGAAAACTCACCTCTTCCTCGTCGCGCAGCTTAGCGTGCCGCCACGTTCCGGGCCTGCCAGCGCACCAGCACATCCTCGGCGGAGGTGGTGAAGCGCCTCACCCCTTCTTCCAGGCCATTGTTTTTCACAGACGCCTGGGCCGCCTGCTTCATCGCACGGAACTCCGCCTCTGGCAGCGTTAGTGCGGCCTCCATCGCCAGCTCAAAATCCCGCACTGCGCCCGCTTCCACCAGCCAACCAGCCTGCTGGTCTGACAGAAACTCAATGGCAGCCCCGGTTCGGTCAGTGCCGATGGCAGGCATGCCTGCCGCCAGAGCCTCGACGAGCGCCAACCCCCAGCCATCGTAACGAGAGGGGAAACAGAAAATGGAGCCCTGTGCGTAACATTCAGGCAGTTTTTCCCAGGGCTGAAACCCCAGCCAAGTCACGCGGTCGGAGCAGTGAAGCAGCATGTTCCGCATCTGCACCTCCATGTCGCCCGTGCCCACCAGCACCAACCGGGCCTGAGGATGCCGGGCGGCCACACGGACGAATGCGGCGGCAAGTAGATCACTTCCCTTGCGGTGCGAGAAGGAACCAGAATAAAAAAACACGCGTGGCGCATCGGACGGCCGTTGGATCTGCCGGAAGCGCTCCAGGTTGGAAAAGTACGGGATGTTCCGATAGCTCCGACTGCGGCCAAACTCACGCTTGTAGCCCTCCACGCCAAAAGTTCCGACCGCCCAGATGGGTGCCGCGAGGCGGTGCAGCGGTTTCAGCAGAAACCAGCGCGCCATCACCCCCAGCAGTCCTGCTTGTGAGAAGCCCGGGCGCTCGCCCCAAAAAACCCAGGGCTTGCGCTGCCGTGCACGCCCACGGATGGCCCGCAGTGCAAACCAGTCCGTGTAATAATTGAAGATCACCAAATCTGCCTTGAGAACGGCCACCATCGCATCCAGGCGCATGTGCGGAGTCTCGGACAAAATCAGATGGTTGTGGCAGATATCAGGCATCTGCCACTGACGGTCACGATCCTGACTGGTCAGATAAACCACCTCCAGGTGAAAGCTTCCCGCCGCGGAAAGGGCGTTGAAAAACTCCACCTGATACGGTGAGGTCAACTGCGTCAGCACCAGGATACGCGGTGCCACCGTCCATTGGTCACGGGCCTTCGTCGGGGCAACCAGTGGAAGTAATGCACTCCTCTCGAGTGACAGAAGAGGGGCCAGATCATCCGCCAGCAACCGGCTCACCCTCGCGTAGCCAAATTGCTCCACCACCGCCTCTCGCAGAGACTGGGGCTGATGCCACAGCGCTCCATCTGGCTTCTTGTCCAGCACTTGGCAAACGGCATGGGCAATCTGCTGCGAATCGTTCGGATCCACCAGCACCCCGAGCCTACCCTCATCCAGCGCGTCCACCGACCCATCCAAGTTGCCAGCAATCACCGGTTTACCGGAGGCCATTGCCTCCAGAAAAACGATGCCAAAGCCCTCCTTGCTGCTCGGCATCGCAAAAACGTCGCACAGGCGGTAGTGGTCCGCCAGTTCGTCCCCTGGAATATGCCCAACCAGGATCACATTCTCCTGGAGCCTCAGAGCCGCCACCGCAGCACGCAAGCCGGGCAGATCATCTCCGGTGCCCACGATCAAGTAACACACCTCCGGAAACCGCCGCCGCACCGTCTCCAGCGCCACCAGCATTTGGCGGTGCCCCTTGTAGCGTTCGGATAAGGCCAGACGGCTCACGGTCAAGATGACCGGCTGGTCCGGCTTCAAACCATAGCGCCGCAGCAGATGCTCCGGTTTTGGCCCCAGCGCGAAGCGTTCGGTCTCGAAGGTGTTGGGCACCACGCTGACCCGTTCCGGCTGGATGCCATAGGATTCAATCACCGCCTGGCGCGTGTGACGGCTCACGGCCATCAAATGATCCGCCCCTCTCAAAGCCTGCACCCGGAGGCCTGCGCGCAGGTTCCAAGCCTCAATGCCGTGCAGCACGCTCATCACCCGCACACCTCGCAGCCACTTCAGCCAGCGCAAGGCTGGCAGAAAATGCAGATGCGTCGCCACCGCGCAGGCCGGTCGTTCCCATAGTCCATAGGCCAAGCCCAGGAGCACCAGCATGGTGGTACGCAGCCATGGCGCATGTTCAGAGACGGAATGAAACCGCACGCCCAACTCAAGCAGCGGATCATCTGCCGCAGGCGCGTCATTTTTCACAAACACCCGCACCCTAGCCCACGGATAGGCCTCAGAAATGGCCTGCACATAGACCCGCGAAAAAGCCTGGATGCCGCCTGCGCCCTCGCGGATTCCGGGCACCCAGACATGAATGCATTTCTCCCGATTCATAGCATCTGCTTCAATTCACCGGCTTGAGCCGCGCCACATCGGCGTCCACCATTTGGCGGACCATTTCCTCAAAGGTCGTCACCAGCCGCCAGCCGACCTCCCGCTCAATCTTCGCCGCACACCCGACCAGGGGAACCTCCTCCTCATCACGATAAAACGTATCACTGGTCTCGACATGTTCCCGCCATTCCAGGCCCAAGTGAGAAAAGGCCACAGTACAGATGTCCGCCACACTGTGCAGCACCCCAGTGGCCACCACGAAATCTTCCGGCTGGTCATGGTTCAAGATCGCGTGCATGGCCCGCACATAATCCGGCGCATAGCCCCAGTCACGGCGCGCTTTCACATTCCCTAGCTGCAGCTTTTCAGAGCTGCCCATGGCGATGCGTGCCGCTGCCAGCGTGATCTTGCGCGTCACGAACTCCGGCCTGCGGCGCGGACTTTCATGGTTGTACAGAATACCCACGCCACAGAACATCCCGTGGCTCTCCCGGTAATTGCGGGCCAGATGGTAGCCGGCCACCTTGCTGATGCCGTAAGCGCTGCGCGGATTCAGCGGCGTCTCCTCCGTCTGCGGGGCTTCTTTCGGACGCCCAAACATCTCGCTGGAACCCGCAAAGTAGAATCGGCATTGCGGCTGAAACTCATGCAACGCTGCCAGCAGGTAATGCGTGCTGGCGATGTTGTTTTGAATCGTCTGGTAGCCATCCGCCAAGCGTTCCCCGACGAAACTGGAGGCCGCAAGGTGGTAGCATTCATCAAAGGATGTCTTCGAGACCAGCCGGTAAAGCCCTGGGAAGTTGTCCAGGCTCACCGCATGCAGGTGGCAGCGCTGGTACAGCTCTGGCGGCACATCCTGCAACAAATTACCCCGGATGTGCTCCAGCCCAGTCTGACGCGCTAGGCCATGGACCTCATAGCCAAGCCCGAGGAGATACTCCGCCAGGTAAAATCCATCCTGGCCGGTGATGCCGGTAATGAGGGCGCGCTTCATGAAAAAAGGGTCGGATTAGGTTGGATTCACTCGGATTGAACTGGATCAACAAGGCTTCCATCAACATCAAACTGGGTTCTGAGGCCAGGATTCTGATCGGCTTGACTGGGTTTGACTGACCAGAGGCCGCCAAGTTGCCAAAACACAGATCTTTAAAGTTTTCGCGCCTCGACGAGAAGAGTGTGCGGTGACTCCGGCGTGTTCTCCCACTCATGGGACATGACCTGACTGTCAAAGATGTCTGGGCTACCTGTTTCGACGATCGGCCTCACCACACGAACCGCCTTGAAGCCTGCGCTGGACGCGATCTCCTCCAGGAAGCTCGGGGTGAGGATGGTGAGATGTTCCTGACGGCAGAAAATGAAGTTCTCGAACCGCCCGCCGATGGAGGAACGTGCATCCGGGAAATCCGAAAACCAAGCGTGGTTACCTGCCAAGTATTCACGCATGGCCGCATCACCGTTGGGGCCTCCCACTCGGATGAGGCCACCGGGCTTCAGGATGCGGAACATCTCCCGGAAGTGTGTCGGCAAGTTCGGCAGGTGCTCGATCACATGGTGAGAGTAAATCGCATCCACCGAGGCGTCACGAAAAGGCAGATGGGCGGAGATGTCGGACCACACATCACACCTTGCCGTAAACATGTTCGCATCCACGTTGATCCAACCTTCGAGGTAGTGACGCTGGCCAGGACCAAGCTGGACGCGCACTTTGTCCACGCCACCGGAGGCAGGAGCACGGAAAGTTTTATAGATCACGCCATTGATCCGCATGAGCGGACCTGCTGCACGATAAAATAGGGCTTTTGCCTGACGTGAGATCATGGTTTCAAAAGGTGATCAGTAAGAGGATGGCGGTTCGCACCAGGCCGCAGCTCCCCACAGCGGTCCCTTCATGTCACCAAAGGTTTGGTTCACGTCCTGCACCGTGTAGCCGTAGTCATTTTTCAATCGTTGCAGCGCCTCCCACTCGGGCGCGGAGGTGCTCGAGGCATGCACCTCCATGTAAATCGCCGGACGCCGGGTGCGTAGCAAGTTGGCCGCGCCCGCCAGCACCTCCGCGCCCGCGCCCTCGACATCGATTTTGAGTAGATCCGGCACGGGATTCCCTCGGGTGATGAATTGATCCAGCGTGTCGCATTTCACCTCGATCGTCTGTTCCCAGTTCTCCAGTTTGACGATCTGATCTGCGAAGGTGCCCATCGTGTGATGCGCCTCGTCATAGCAGAACTGCTTGGGCCGGTCATCTGCGGCCAGGGCCAGGCAAAAAGCCCGGACATTGCCCGCCTCATTCAGCGTCAGATTGCGTTCCAGCAGGGAGAAATTGCGCGGCACCGGCTCAAACGAGAACACCTGCCCAAGCGGCCCGGCCAGCCGGGAAAAATACAGGGCCATCTGCCCCCGGTTAGCCCCGACATCATAAATCACCGACCCCGGACGCACCCGCTGGGAAAGAAACCGCTGGTTCATCACCTCCCAACCCCAGGCGTAGGTGGCCCCCATGCCGGGCGTGACTTCAAACCGCGCCCCTTTCAACGGCCCGCGAAGGACCGTGCGAACTGAACCATGAGGGTAAAGCAGCCGGATGAGTTGATGGATGATTTTCATGAAGTGATAAAGAATGCTTACCTGCACCAGATTTGCCAACGGCCCAAAGCCAGGCTATTCAAGACACCGCGCTAGGAGCCACCGCCTGCGGTGACAATCGCAGCCGCAGCCAAGAAAGGATGGGACCGAACTTCACCCGCCCGATGTATCGCCGATGCAGCCGCAGGTGGTCTGGAATCATTTGGAGACCGCGCAAAGTGCCAGCCGTCCAGCCATGGGTCACCATGTAAAGGCAGCGTCGCAGCACCTGCCAGAGGCCAACCGGCCAGAACAAGCGCGGATAGCGCAGGTAGGGCAGCAGGGCGAAGTTGGCGATCACCCGGGCATTGAGTTCCGCGTTCACCTCCGTCGGCGGCAGTTTGTCATGCTTCACATGCAGACCGGGATCATGGATGATCTTACCGCCCAAGGCATGCAGTTGCAGGCTGATGTCCACCTCCTCCATGCCGTAGGCCACGGGCAGCGGCACAAAACCACGTGTGCGCTGAAACCAGCTCTTGCGAAACACACAGCCACAGCCCGAGGTCACGGCAATGATATGATAGCCCGGCATCTGCTTTTCAAAGTCCTGGCTGGCGGCACTGATCACGGCCGCGTCGGGAAACAAGGCCGCCGACTGCAAGACTCGTGCAAAGTAGTCTGGCTGGTCGGGAAAAGAATCATCGTCAAAGTTCGCCACCAGCTCATGCCGGGCCTCAGCAACAAGCCGGTTGCGTGACCCGCCCGGGCCCAGCAGCGTCTCACTGGTCAGCACCCGGATACCCGGGTGGTGTTGCCGCAGCGCTTCCAGCACCTCTGGGGTGGCTCCATCCACATGCACCAGGATTTCCGCCGGTGCCGGCCGGCATGCCTGGATCTGGCGGATGGTCTTCAGCAGTTCCTCGACACGCTGCCACGCCGGAACGACCGCCGAGATGGCGCACAGAGTTTCATTGGGAGAGGGAATCAAAGACAAGTGGGCGGAAGAATCAGAAGCCGGGACACGAGGGTGACGCAGGCTAACTTCAATGTTTTTCGGATCTTTTTTTCTGCTGAACCATTTCGGTGACTCCGTCATGCCTCAAAATCGACACCAAAAATCACTTGGCGGGTGCGCCCTCCAGCAGTGGATCCTTAGATGTGTCTGGAGCAGCCAGCTGTCGCCTCCCTTGGGGAAAACGCCGCTTCACAGTCGGTTCCAGGAGACTGACAAAGGCTAGGCCGGTAATCCCAAACAGCAGCATGTTGGCGGTGTGATTGTACACCACCCCGAGCAGTAGGTAGGGCAGGTTCAGCAGTGCGGCCATCAGGAGGATCGGTTTTTGAAACACATTCTTGCAGGCCCAGTAGGCGCTCCAAACGGTGAACACACACACAAAACGCAGAAGGTACCAACCAACTGCAATCAAAGGCCCCAATTCCACCACCACCTGCCCCAGTTCCATGTCATAAACCGGAGCCCTCATTTTCGGAGCGGGTATCTTTAAAGCCCGGCGGATGCCCTCAGAGGCCGGATGACACATGCCGATGCCATAGCCCCCCAAACCTGCGTCAGACAAGGATTGCTCCAACGCAGCCAATGGATGCTCCACAGCCCGCGTGTACACGTTGTCATCGGAGACTTTGGCCCTAGTAGAGAGGTTTTGAAACGCCTCATAAAAAAAGTATGCCCCGGCTAGGACACAGACCGCGACCCCGGTGAGCAGCATTGCCGTGAAGCTTTTGTTGCTGCCCAGCTTGCCTGACACGGAGGCTAGGGTGAAGCCGATGAGTACAAAGCCGATGAGATAAATGGAAGACCGGGACCCATTCATCAAGGCGTTTCCTGCGAGCAAGGGCAAAACCCCTCCCATCAGTAGCCACTTCCATCGGGTCTGGCTTTGCGCCAGCAGGGCAAAAGACAACGCGGTGAAAAACACAATGAAAGTCATGTGCCCCGTGATGTAGGAAAAGGTGCCAGTGATCCGCACTTTTTCGCCGAAGCCAAACCCACTGATGCCTTCCGCCGAGCTTTGCGCATAAACATTCAAAGGACTCCCGGAGCCCGCCGCGAACTGCGCCGCCCCCAGCAGACAGATTGGGATGGCGATCAAAGCGTACCACGTCATCTGCTGGTTCATTTCCCGCTCCGTGCGGAACAAGAAGGGCATTATGAATAGCAGCGGAATGTAGAACAGGTAGATTTTCAGACCGTACAAAGCCAGCATCATCGACCCAATGTTGGGATTGAGCACCGCAGGAAGCAGCGTAGCGCCCAGCACGCAGATCAAGCTGGTTGGGACATTTAACCGGTAGGCACGCAATTCAGGATCAGGTGCCATGAAAAACTTTAGATAGGCCCCCACCAAGAAGATATCCTTGAGGAAATAGACCATCTCTTGACCCCCAGGCAACAACCATTTGCGGATGGCCCCTTCGAGTAATGCGATGACAAAGGCCACTTTCACGGCAGCCCGCCAGTTTGAGTAGGCCCAGATCATGATGACCGACATACTGATCACCCCGTAGGAGACCATTTCCGCGGTCGAGAGTTTGGCTGCCAAAAAGAAGCTCATATCATCATGGAATCGGATAAAAAGATCTCGTTCTGAATCATGCCTTTAAAGTGCTTGGTTTATCATGAATGGCAAGATGATCACGCCCCCGCATCACATGCTGACTCCTGCCACTGCCAGCACATTCCGCAGACGTTGGCCATAGGCCTCCAAGGAAAATTCCTGCCTTCTGCCTGCGGTCAACCGGGTCGTCTCAGCAAGATGTTCGCTACTCAACATCCACTCGATTTGCCGGGCCAGATCTGCCGCATCGTAGCGCCGGAAGCAGCAGCCAGCATCTCCGAGGGCCTCCACCATGGCCCCCTGATCAGAGGCAATGACAGGCAGCCCGCAGGTGAGCGCCTCGGCGATGACCAGCGGATTGCCCTCGGTATGCGTCGAGGAAGGCACCACAAGCACACGTGCCTTCCGATAAGCCTGAATCAGCGAATCACGATCCAGTCGGCCGAGCAGTTCGATGGGAACCCGTCGCTTTGCCGCCTGCTGGACGAGCTGGTCCTGATGTTCACCTTCACCCGCAAAAGCCACACGCAGCATCATTCGGTCGCGGAGCATTTCAAGAGCCTCCAGAAGATGAAAAATGCCTTTACCGTCGATCAACCTTCCCGCGAAGAGAAGGTCAAACTCCTTCTCCGCAGGTGCGGATGACTCGACGAGATGCAGAAGCTCCGCGTCGATCGGATTGGGCACGGCGAGGCACTTTTTTCCTGGCAGCAGTGTCTCCAGCCGGGCCTTGGCAAAGCGACTGACGGTCACATGCAGCGTCGCTCGTGCGGCCAGGAAGGAACGAACCCACGCTCCCAGCCCAAGGTCATTTTCACGCACAAACAAATCGGAAGATTGGTAGATCGGCGCATAGCGCTTCCCTGAAAGCAAGGCAGGAAAACACACTTTGACTGAAATGCCGCCGTTCATGAGCACGAGTTCCGCTCTCAGCACCTCACGAACGATCTGCGCCTGACTGCGAGTGCGGATCACACGGAAGGAAAAGTTACGAGTGTCCTCCTCCATGGTCTCGGTCACCAGCGTGACCGGGTGCCCCCATTCGGTCAGCAACCGGCAGAGAGTGAAGGTATTCCGCTCAAGCCCTCCCATGACTGGGAAGAAAGTCTGGCTATAAACGAGAATGCGGATCATGCCTGTGGCTTGGTGCAAATGGCGGCGATGTTATCGCTGAACCAGCGGCCTTTGAGAAAAGGCAGCACGACCTGCCATTTGACGTTAGGTGCCTTCGGGATCCCGCCGATGTCGGAGAACTCAAACGCCACCGGTCCAAACCCGGCCTCCTTGGCGATGCGCTCGAAGTCTTTGCGGACAAGTGCGGTGATGTGGGCGGGATAGCAGTTATCCGAAAAGTAGACGAAATGCCCCGCCAGCAGCAGTGCTAACAAGGAACGAATGCTTTCCTGGTTCGGCGTGGTCACAATGAGCAGTCCGCCAGGTTTCAACAGACGGAAAAGATCGCGATACATAGCCCGTGGGTTTTCAAGATGCTCGATGACCTCAGAGGAGACGATCACATCAAACGAGGCATCAGGAGCCGGCAGAGGGTTGTTCAAGTCACCCTGAATCCAGCCGATCTCCGACTTCAATTCTGCCGAACGGGGCAAGATGTCCGCCCCCCACATTTCCGCCTCAGGAAAGGCCTCGTGCAGAATGCCCGGCAGCGTGCCAATGCCCGAGCCATAGTCGAGCACCTTGCCACGCAGCCCGCGTTGGCGGCAGATTCGTAACACCAAGTCATAGACCGGTCCGGCGCTGGTCCCACGGGTGAGGACGGCGGCGTTCATGCGATAGGATTCAAGAGCGGTGCTCACAAACAGAGTTGGGTTAGTAGAGAAGAGCGCGGTAAAGCCCACGGATGTTCCGGCGATAGGTTTCCGGGCCAAACTGAGCGGCGAAGCCTTCGGCGACGGCCGAATGCTCGGCCACCAGCGCTCGGTTCTCCGCATACATCAGGATTCGTGCCGCCAAAGCCTCGGGATTCATCGGCGGCACCCGCCAGGAAGGATCGGGCACCGGAGCGCCGCAGTTTTCGGTGACGATGGCTGGCAGGCCGCAGGCCATCGCCTCCAGCGAGACGAAGCCGAAGGAATCCGCCACGGAGGGCAGCACAAACACATCATGCCGCGCATAGGTCTGCCGCAGTTCAGCCTTGGTCTGCGGGCCAAGAAGCTCGATCGAATCGCCCGCCTCACGCAGCAGCGGCTCGCATTCCGGGTTGCGCGGGCCGAGCAAGGTCAGTTTCACGGCTTTCCCGCACTTGTTGAGGGCCTCAAACAAAAACGGGATGCCTTTGCGCAGGTTGATCGAACCGACAAAGAGCAGGCGCAGCGGCTGTGAGGCATCCGTCAGGCGCACCGGCTCATCGCGATGCCAAAGCGCGGGATCGACCCACAACGGGCACTGGAACAGCTTCTCCTCGGCAAACCCGCCACGAAGGAAACTGCGACGATGCACGTCTGAATAAATGAGGAGCTTTTCCGCCAACTCATACTCGCGGCGCTTGCGCTCGGCCATGGCAGGTAGATCGGGTGAAAACTTCACCGCCATGCCTGCCCGTTCGCCGGCCTCCCGGAGGACTTCTTCGAGAAAGATGGGATGAAGCTGCGGACAATCATGCACGCGGACCACGCCAAGACGTTTGGCGGTTTCAAGCAAGTGCAGATCACAAGTCTCTCCGCCCACCACCACCTTCGGCGGATCCTTCTCCAGCTTACGAGCAGCCCAGCGATCAAAGGCATCGTTCACGGTGAGCCAGTCATTGGCACGGCGCGGGTTCATCTTGTCCCGCAGTCCCTTCCATAACAGTGGCCAAGGACACTCCAGCGCTTTTTCCGTAGGAAAACCTTCCACCTTCCGGCTGGCCAGGGCCTTCTGACCGATCACCCGCCCAAGGTGGTGGCCCCATTTGCCCGGCGCATGGTAGATCGAGCAGTAAAACGCCTGCAAGACGCCTTCCTCATGCGCCGCAAGAGCAAGTTGATAGGCCTGATGCACCCCACTGTAGGCCACGCAGAGGCCGCTTCGTTCATGGGCTTTCATCACTATTCCCGAATAAGTTTCCGCTGCACCATCCAAAACCTCAGAAAAGCTCCCGCAGATTCAGGGAGGCCAACAGATTGGTTTCTGTGTGAATCTGCGGGCCTCCCTGAATCTGTGGGAAATTGACTTTTTGTCCCATCAACACGCCGCTTTAGTTTTAATACTCAGCGGTTTCAGAGTTCACCCATTTGCCAAAATGGCATTCGGCCCGCTCTTCGGCAGGCATAGGAGCCAGATTTGATCCGGACGCGCCTCCTGGGAAGCAAGTTCGCGTTCGCGGTCGGAGGCCAGAAAACTCAGATTCACATTCGGCGCACGGCGGCTGCCGTCCATACCGACGATTTTCACCATGTGTGTCTTCCCGAAAGCCTGACGCAGGCGCTCGCACACGCCGGGCACCGAGCAATCGTGAGTTTCCACGATCAGCGTGGCCGTGCCGAGTCTGGCGATCACCTCATCGCTGAAAAGCACGCCCTCGAATCCCTCGCAATCGCTGATGATGAAAGCCCCCTCACAGGTGTTTTGGGCCAGCCAGCCGGGTGTACAAAAGCCCACCACCTTCACGTTGGGCGTTTGATTGGCCGCAGCCATCTCCCGCACCGCCTTGCGTGCCCACCAATCGGTGTCAAAGGCGACCACCTCGGCCTGCGGATACTTCCGAGCCAAGCCCACGGCATAGAAGCCGAACTTTGCCCCGATGTCGATGATCTGGCGGTAGCTGCCGCGGAACACCGTCTCCCACGCCGCATCCAGCTCACTCTCATACACACCGAGCAGATAGGGGCCGATCTGCTCTGCGAACGTCATGTCGGTGAGCTTCATGCCTGCAAACGGCCCCTCCTGCACCCCAGTGCCCAAGCGCTCGATCAGCTTTTGATGGATCGGCCCGCAGCCCCACTCTTGGACGACGCGGTGCGAGTGCGCCCGTGCCTTCGCGGACATGAGCGCGGTGGTCCACTCGGGTGCCACGCCATACAGAATTCGTTTGATAAGCTGTTTCATAGTGGTGAGTGAATTTTCTGCTATTTCAAGCTTTGTGGCTACCGCGGCCGAGCGTCCTCCCAAGGTGATCTCAAAGTCGGGAACGCACTTCCAGCAGCAGCAAATTCGCCTGCTCCATTTTGCCATGCAGGTCAGGCCAATCAGGTTCCTCCAAATCAAACCCAGGGTATCGCGCGGAAAAGTAGGCTTCAGCGAGTGACACCACCAGTTCGCGGGCGCGGTCCGCCAGTTCTGGATCACGTTCTCGAAGCTGGGAGGCCAGCTTTTGCAAGTCGTGGGTCTTTTCCAAAAACCAGCCCGCTCGAATCAGCTCAGCCTTGAGAATTTTTTCCACGATTTCGGCCAGCTTGCTCTGGCAAAGCTCAAAGCTCACTTGGTTCTGACACAGGAGCCGGACGCCCGCCAGATCACGCTCGGCAAACAGAATCCAGTCGGCCGGATTGCTGGAATCAGTTTTCATTCGCCAGAACCACACCTTCGCTCAGGACAGTGTGGAAGAAGTGATCGCCGTTCTCCCGCTTCTCAAAAAGGCGCTTTGGAGTAATGGGTAGCAGAGTGAAGGATGGACAGTCACGGAATTCCCAGATTGCTTCGCGGAAGATGCGTGAAGCTTTTAACTGCGATTGCGCCCCCTCGGTGACGAGACACAGGTCAACATCGCTATCCATCCGTGCCTCACCACGCGCATGGGAGCCGAATAGCAGCACCTGCTTGAGTGGCAGGGCTTTGTCCATCGCGGTGAGGCAGCGGCTAAGGACAGCCCGCACACCATGCAGTGAGGGCGGAAGGTTTTCCAAGTGCAGTTTCATACGGCGGAGATTATGCCCCGAAGAGTGCGGTTTCAATTCGGCTTTAGGCCAGCAAGCGCCTTCCGGATACCAGCAAGCACCTCGTCAAAGCCCCAGGAGGAGATGATTTCAAGGCTCCGCCGACCCGCCTTCTCGGGTGCGGCAGCATTTCCCGTCCAGTGTTCGAGAGCACTCGTCAGTGCCGCAGCATCACCCGCAGGAAAGACGCTGCCATTCTCCCCTTCCGTGACGAGGTCCGGCCCGCTGCCCACCTGATCACTCACGATCACCGGCTTCCCCGCGTTCATGACTTCGTTCACCACGAGACCCCAGGGTTCAAAGACAGACGGAAGCACAAACACATCACACAAATCGTAAAGTGCGGGCAGCTCGGATTGGTTTCGGAAGCCCAGGAACTTCACCCGGCCCGGAGCGGCCTCCTGCGCCAGTTTTTCTAGCGATGGACGCAACTCGCCATCGCCCACCATGAGCAGGACGGGGGCCGTAGCCGCGTTCGTCAGAATGTGGTTCCCCTGTCGTTCGGGGTTCACCAGTTTCCCCACCGCACGAATCAACGTCGCTGGGTCTTTGACGTCGATGAGCTTCGCACAAAACAAGATCACTGGGCGGCCCGGCTCTAGGCCCAGTTCCACACGCAGCCTGTTGCGATTCGGCGCGGCCTCTTGGCAGCGCTTTTGGAAGAAGGCATTGTCCACCACATAAGGTGCCCAGAAGATGCGTTGGGGTTCGACGCCGTAGGCACGATACAGCTCGGCGTTGAGTTTTCCGACCGCGAGGAAGGCGGAGACCTCGCGGAACTTCCGGCTGAAGATGAGCTGGTGAGCAAGCCGACGCAGCTTCCCGCCACGCACACAACCAAGGAAGGTCTCCCCGCGCAGCATGAGCGGTAACTTGCGACTTCGAGCCTGACGCCAGGCTGCTTGAGTGAAGGGATGCGCCCAACCATGCACCCACACCGCGTCGAAGGGCTCTTGATTCAGCAACGCCGAAATCTGACGCTCAAAGTGAGCGGCCTGCTCTTTGGATGAGCCCTTCGGATCCTCTGCATTCAGCACGGTGCTGGGATAACCTTCCAGCAGCGGCACATCCCAGGCGAGCTGTTGGCCAAAGCCCTTGTCAAAGTAAGCCCGCGCTGTGGCATCATTCCCATAGATGACTTGCACATCCACACCTCCCGCCCGCAGATGCCGGATCAGCGGCGCCTGGTATTGGATGGGATGCGTGAGGAAGTAGGCGATGCGCATCAGTTAAAAGAACCCCTATTGGGTGATTCCACCGTGGCAGGAAAAACAAGTTTTTTGAATCGCCAATCTGACGCTGATGGAACGCTCATTCCAAGCAGGTCATTATCAGCATCGAATCAGCTTTTATGAGCGGTTAACTCCGCTCGAACTGCATAGTCACGTCTCGCATTCACCCTAACAACTGCTTCGCGGTGATTTGGAGTCCGGGCACGTACTGGCAGGTGACGCTGTCCTCAGCGCCCAGCATCTGGCAGTTCTGATAGCCTTCTTCTGACGGACTTGTGAAGACTTGCAGGCAGCCAGCTTTCACATCCACCACCCAGCACTCAGGAATGCCGGCTCTGGCGTAGAGGTGGGCTTTTACCTTCATGTCAAACTCCACACTGGTATCCGCCACCTCAATGATGAGCAGCACGTCCTCCGGCTGCGGATGCGCTTTCCGATAGCCATCTTCGCGCTCTCTGACCACCGCCGCATCCGGCTGCGGCTCGGAGTGGTCCGGGATGGTGATGGGTTCGTTCATTTGCAGCATCGCTCCCGCTGGTAGCTTCGCAGGCAGTAGGTTGGTGATGCGCCGCGTGTGGTAAGAATGCTCGGGGCCGATGGGGGGCATCATGGTGAGTTCTCCTTCGATCAGTTCGATGCGATCTGTCCGCGTGAAATGGCCGGAGGATACCAACTGATGATAGTCCCGCACGGTGAAGGCATAACGCCCGCGAGCTTCCGCAGGAGAAAGAGTCAAACTCGGCTTCGCAGCAGGTATCATATTCAAAAGTGGGGCTCTAAATGATTGTTGGCAACCTCAAGTTCCGAGCAGCAGCTTCGCAAAAGCCGCCGCCGTGTTCTCTCGGTTATGCGGGCGATACCAATGCTGCCCGGCGGCGGAGATGGCATCGAGATCTGGTGATGCGGAGCCCAGATCGTTCACCGCGAGCAGATGCAAACCGCGCTCCAGGCCTTCTGAAAGCGGCAGATGCCCATCCACCAGCAGCGGCACGACTCCATGCGCCATGAAGGCGGCCAGCAGGCTCGACTTGCCGACATACTCGGGATTGTAGGCCACGAGGCCCCAGCGGGCGGTGCGCAGGATGGTGGAGACCTCCTCGGCACTGAGATAACCGGTGCGCGTCACGGCAATGCCGCCAAACACCTCCGCTGGTATTTCCGCCGAGCGGCCCAGGATGGTGATGCGTGCTGGCTTTAAGGCTTCGATCACACGGCGCAGCCCGGTGAAGCCGGCATCCCAAAGCTCGGCCTGATAGCCAAAGAACACCAGATGCGCCTCCCGCTGCGAGGGCGGTGACGCATCGGGAGCCTCGCCCAAGTTGGAAAACACAGCCGAAGCATGAATGCGCCCGCGATGGGCTGGGATGCGATTTTCGAGCCAGCGGGCGGACCCGCTGCGGTTGGTGATCACCTGATGCGAATGCCTGGCGAGACTGAGAGCCACCCAACGCTGCACGGGCGAAAGCCAGAATGAACTGCTCGTCGGCGGTCCGTAGGCGAACAGTTCGTGAAACATGGTCACCAGCCGGATTTCCGGTCGCTCACGGCGCATGCGGCGGATTTGCCTCGCGAGGCCCACGGGAGCGCCACGCTTGGCATAGCCATAGCCGGAGTATTGCAGCATCAGCACCTTCGTTCCCGGCGGCGGGCTGCCGGTCCAGCGCTGGCTGCGAGGCATGGCAGGGGCTTTTTCAGCCTCCCACTGCGGACTGGCCACGAGCACACCGCCCGTGATCCCCTGCCGCTCGCGGAGCTGGCCCAGCAAAAACTGCGTCTGCTCACCGATGCCGCAGTTCTGCGGGGCAAACCGGGCGGTCAGCACCCACAGAGAGATTCCAGGCGGCACATCCATGTTTGAATCGCAGAAGCAGACGATGTCTCAAAAGACTCAGCGTGCCTTCTCAGCAGGGTACACGATGAAATTGTCCCCGTTGTGAGCGGCGCTGAGATCAGGCTCCTTCTCGAAAAGATAGCCACGGGTCTTGAGCCAGGCGATGGCGGCCTGCGATGACTTGCTGTACTCCTGCGAAAGCTCGATGTAGAACACCGGGCGGAAGCGCTCGACGACCTTCTCCGCCCCCGCCAGCACCTGATCTTCAAAGCCTTCGGTGTCGATCTTGAGGAAATCCAGCCGCGTGAGGCGGTCCAGCAGCACCGTGTCGAGCGAATCGATCCTGATTTGTAGCTCTCGGACGCTACCGTGGAGTTCCACTCCATCCCGTTTGATGGTGGCATTGCCGGAGGAGACCGGCACCATGAGCGTCTCCGTACGGGCTTCCGTGCCGCAGCCGAGATTCAGGCACTCCACGCGATCCTTGAGCCCGTTTTTCTCGATGACCTCTAGGAGACGCGGATAAATGATGGGCGAAGGTTCAAAGGCGATGACTCGTCCCTCGGGGCCAATGAGATTGGAGAACACCAAGGCGGTGAAGCCGGTATTCGCGCCCACATCCACCACGCTGCCACCTTTTGGCAGCCACTTCTTCACGACCTCGGTCTCGGCCTTCAACCAGTCCGCCCCGTGCATCTGATAGTAGATCTCCTGCTGGTCGCCATCGCCATGATAGGGCAGCCAAGCGCCGTTGTGCTTGGACCACACCGTTCCGCCTGCGGCACGGCAGCGGGCATCCAGCGACAGCTTGGTGCGCTTGATGCGGAGACGGTTCAAAGCGCCGCGCAGGGTCTGGCGGGGGTTGGCAAGTCGTCGAAGCAGGGTATTCATGCGGGAGGACGGGGGTGCTCTCAATCCAGGAGCCGTCGATAGGAGCGGGCGAGGTTTTCAGCGGAAAGACGCCAGGTGTGGGTAGCCGCTTTTTCACGAGCGGCCTGCCCGTGTTGCCAAGCGAGTTCGGGCGAGGCTTCGTAGCGGTTCAAGGCCTCCAAAATAGCCGGCGTGCTGCCGACCGGGATGAGCGTGCCATTCCTCTCATGATCGACGAAGTCCAGCATGCCACAGGTGGCGGTGGTGACGATGGCCATGGCAAAGGCCGCTGCTTCGATGAGTACGAGCGGCTGCCCCTCATGAAAGGATGCCAGGATGAGGGTGCCATGAGAGGAATAGAGTCGGGCGAGTTCCTCATCCGATTCGATCTTCGAGCGCACGGTGATGCGCGGCAGCAGATCGGCGGGAAAGGCGCGGATGACCTCTTCCTCGGGGATCATGCAGCCTGCGGCGGTGAAGCGGCGATGCGGATGGGCGCGCAGGAATTGAACAATGGCGGGCACAAGGTCGAGCGTACCTTTCCGCTCGATCCACAGGCCCATGAACAGCACATCTCCACGCGGGCCGGAAACGCTTTGACCACTCGCCAGCACATGCTCATCCACGCCGCAGTGATGCACGGTGATCTGATCCGGGCGGAAGGTGCCGCGTCCCACAAGGTACTGCGCATCCTCGCTGTTCGAGGTGACGATGTGATCGCACCACGGCAGGCCAGTGTAGCTGATTTTGGACTGGAGCAGGGCCAGCAGGCGGCTCTTCAGCTTCGTCTGGATGCCGTGGGAGGCACCGTAGTCCAACATGATGCGGCGGCCGCGATCTTCAATGCCGTAGGAAAAGGCGATGAGCTTGTGCTGATGCCTTGGTTTCCTAAGCCTCAGGCCAAAACCGACTGCCAGAGGTTCATGCACCTCAATGAGATCATAGGGCCCATGTTGGGCGATGTGCCGGGCGGCGGCATCTGCCGCCTCCATGGCCCCAGTGAACCGACGCATGCGTTTGGACACAAACGAAGGAATGTCTTCCTCATAAAGCGAATCAACCTCAAAACCCATGTCTCGGAGGTGGTTCGTGGTGAGAACCATGGTTCGAGTCATTCCACCTCTGTAAGCACCGGGAACAAGTGCCACTCGAAGGAGTCGGATTTTGCGCTCAGCGCTCATCAGGCGTTTCGGCGGATGACATTCAAACTGCGCACCGTTTCCAAGTGGGTGAACTCCGGATCATGGGTGATGACTTCCTCGAAGAAGCGGATGGAACCCTCCGAATGCACCATGGCCTCTGGAGCACGAGCTGTGTCATGAAACGCGGCGATGCCGCCGGGCTTGAGCAACTGCTTCACGATCTTCCAATCAGCCAAGAGGCCCTCGTAGCTGTGATCACCATCCACGAAGAAGAAATCGACCTGCGCAGGCAAGCTCGCCACGGCCCCGGCGCTGTCCGCACGCACCATGCGCACCTTGGATGCGGCTCCTGCACGGGCGATCTGCCGCAGGGCGATCTGCTGCAAGGGCTCGCCACCACCTGGATATGGGTCCACACAATACAGCGTGGCATTCGCAGGTAAAGAGCGGGCCAGTTCAGCGGCCGTGAGGCCCATGAAGGTGCCGATTTCGACGGCGGCCTTCGCCTTGGCGATATGACGGCATAGACAGCCACGTTCCTCGGAATGCGTCTGGCTGTACGCGTTCACCACGCCAAGGGCGTGGAGTCCATTGTAAATGCGCGGGCGTCGGGAAAATCGCGAAAGTAAGCTCATAAGGGTTTCACCATGCTTCGGCAGGTGTAATCAACTCGGTTCAGCAGGCCACGAATGCCGTTCTTCTCGAAATACTCATCCACCGCCTGCCTGGCAGCGCGCCAATGACCGTAGTCGTCGATGATGAGCACGCCACCGGGCTTCAGTCGGGGATAAAGATGCACCAGTTCATGAAGGGTGGACTCATACCAATCCGTGTCGAGACGAAGCAGAGCGATCTCATTCGGAATCGACGTGGGAATGGTGTCCTCGACCTTGCCTTTGACAAGATGCACCTTGTCCATCGAGTAGCCAGTCTCCTTCATCACCTGCGTGACATCGCCAATACCAGCCTCGCACCACACGCCCGTGCCTTTTTGCTCGGCGGCGAGGAGCTTGGCAGCCGAGGTGCCGCCGTAATCCGCGTCATGTTCGGTCGGCTCGGACATGCCTTCAAAGGTGTCATAGAGATAAAGTTCTCGATTCGTGTCTCCGAGCAGTTGAAGCGTTCGCGAAGCCACGGCCATGTTTCCGCCGCGCCATACGCCGCACTCAACGAGCGAGCCCTGAATGCCGTTTTTGACCACATACCGCACGGCATCCTGGGTGGAGGCCAGCCGATGGAGAGAGGTCAACGTGTAGGGACGAGCCTGCTGAACTATTTTGAGCATGTCAGGCGGCAGATCCGTCGGCTGGGCCTCCGACTGCGGATACCTGATCAACTCGATGCCGAGCGGACGGGAGATACTGCGAGCAATGGAAAAGAGCGTTTTGAGCATGGTGAAAGGTTCTTGGGTTATTTCCGCTTGAGCCACACCTCGCCGTACTCGGTGAGCGGTGACGATTGGCCGGTGAGCGGCACGATTTCGAAGCCATTGGCCTCAACGAAGCTCGTGAAGTCTGCAGCGGTGTAGCCCGCGCTCTCCCACGCATAAGGATGCATTTCGACGCAGATGGTGAGAGCCGGATCTTGGACCACCTCGGTGGCCCCGCGCAGCACCTGGAGTTCCCAGCCCTCGACGTCGATCTTGAGGATGGTTGGCTTCAACTGCCGCTGGCGGCAAAAACCATCAACCGTGATCGCTTTCACCTTCACCGGCGTGAGTTTCACCGGATCAACCGTCGTGGGAGCCAGTGTGTTGCTCGGATGCGTGCCCGCCATGTAAAAGGTCACCTCGCCTTCCTCAGGTCCCACCGCCGCCTGAACGATCTCCACGCGTTTGGTCATGCCATTGTTCGTCAAATGGCGGCGGAGCACCGCGACCGTTTCGGGTGAGGGTTCAAAGGCAAAGATTCGACCTTCAGTCCCGATGTGACGTGCCGCCAGCATCGAGTAGAGACCAAACTGAGCACCCACATCGAGAATGATGCCGCCCGGCAATGTGCGCTGTTTGAGCCAGTTCCACACATCCGGCTCATAGCTGGAGGACAGGAAACGGCACATCGGAACAAGACGGATCTCCGGCTCGCCATTGATCGCCCGCGGAATCCCGCGCCCCAGGGTGATGAATTCCAGAAAGGCGGAGTAGAGTCGGCTCTGAAGCGAGAGATTGGACCGCGACTCGCGGATGCCCATTGTACGGCGAAGTCCTCTCAGCAGTTTTTCAATCGGATGGGTGGTCATTTTTTGTACCAAAAGTTATGAATCTGATGACTCATGCCCTGCTATCTCAATATCCCGCTTGAGCTTGTGCCAGATGTAAACTGCCACCCAAAGAAGCGGTGGCAGAAGCGAGACAGCCGACATTAACAAGACCCCTTCCACCGTGGTCAGATCCGACACAACGACGCCGAGAAGATAACCGGCCAGGGTGAGAGGAATGTTCAACCACGATAGACGAACCCATCCACGAACCTGCATGAAGATCCATGAGGCGCCCGTGATCATTCCAAGCCCCTGACCAATAAAAACGAGAGGCAGTTCGCCTCCTAGATGCGAGTAGCCCCGGCCTAAAATCCACAAAAACGGTTCTGGGAACAACCATGAGCTTACGGCCACGATAGTAATGCCCGCCGAGATCAAAGTCATCGAAATGATGAATTTGGTTCTCACTGCAACAGGTGAGCGAGTTGAAGCAAGACTGGGAAGGATGAGGTAGTGAAACAAAGAGCCAAAGATCGAGAAGAACACAGCCAGACGACTGAGTGCCCCAACATCTGCAATCTCAGACAATCCTGAATTGAATGAAATAATCCAAGTCGCTATCTGCCCCTGAACACAACTGAAAACAAAATTGGGATAGAGCGCACGCACAAAGCCCCACACCTCCGCTCTTTGCGTCTCGGTGCCGGATGCCATGCCGACCACGCGCCTCACGCCCCGGCCTGCCAGCCAAGCATGCAGCCCGATGGAGGCTACGGTGGCCAGAAAGGCGGGATATACCGTCCGCAAGCTGACCGCTAGCACGAACGCCGTGAGTCCACAGCGCAGAATCGCCCCGCTGAGTTCCATGATCTGTGTGCTTTTGAGATGGCCGGCAATGCGCAGTGTAACCGGCAGGAACTTGGAACTCGTCACCGGCCACAGCATGACGGCTGCGGACCCTACCACCAACGCAGCCAGGCCCGAAGACAGCTCCGAACGCGTGAGCAAGATGTAGAACGGCGGCAGCGTGAGCACCAGCGAGATCAGCGACAGCCGGTTGCGCACGGAAAGGCAGGCGTCTGCCACCTGAGCAAGCGCGTTTCTGTCTCCTGCCACCCGACCGGACATCGCCGTGATGGCCGTCCCGATGCCACCATCGGCCAGCAGGCCGAGGGTGGCGAGCAGCGAGCCGCAGATCGTCAGCCAGGCATACTCGTCCTTCGGCATCCAGCGCACCAGCATCAGCCCGGTGACCGCACCAATGATTTGCACCCCCGCCTGAGTGAAGAGCACACCACTGGCTTGCACCACCCAGTGTTGGATTTTTTTCTGTAAACTCACCGAAACATATCAAGTTCGCTGGTTGTCCATGCAGGTTTGCATCCCGGCGCAGTTCTTGCCGTGCGCGTTTGCCACAAGCTGCGGCATTGACTCTCAAATTGTCCGAGTTCACACAGATTCTGCTCAGATACACTCGTCTTCATGGTTTCCGCCAAATGGAGGTCTCCGTCATCACATTGCGGCTTTGATGCACCAGAGGCCATTCTTTCGGCACATGCACATGCGGCGGATCATCCCAGTTGGTGTTGTCGATGAGGAGAATGCCGCCGGGTTTCAATTTTGGCAACGCAGCACGGGCGCATACGGGGCGGTACCATCCATCGACCACGACGAAGTCGAGCGAGCTGTCCTGTAAGCCGAGGATGGCAGCGGGATTGGCCGGAAGAGGCGAGTAGTCGAAGGCATAGGTCTGCGCGTCTGGATGTTCGAGCGGGATGTGGCGCAGATCGACATTCGTTAGACCGGACTCCCGCACCCTGCGGGTGACCTCCTGGAACCACGCCGCATCACTCTCGATGCTAGTGAGCGCGGCGAGGCGCTTCGCGAACCACAGGGTGCTACGGCCGCTGCCCCACTCAAACCCGCGCATGTCGGGGCAGAGATGCTGCTCCAACCAGACGATGGCGTCCGGCGCGAGCCAGGGGTGGTCGGGATGGCGCTTTTCATACAGCCAGTTCTGGATGCGGCCCGCAATGTAGAGCGGGCGGAAGAGATTGCGGAGACGCATGGATTCAGTTCTCGGTTCGCTGCTCGCGGCTTACTCTTACTCGTCCTTGATGCTGGGTCTTCGTTTAAGGTTACAAGTTTCGGGTTCGCGGTTTGACGGGGACAGGATGTCCCCGCTCCTGAGGGGGGCTTTTCTTCCCAATGGGCGCTTCACTGTTTCTATGAAAAACGTGACAATCGAGATGGTGATCGAAGCGTTCTCGTCACCGGTCACGGTTTACTCTTGTTGACGATTTAGCCTTCGCAGAAGCTCTGCTTCGGAGAATGAATTGTTGAAGGTGGCTTGCAGTTGTTCACCGTTCTTGTGCCGCAAGTTGTACTCCGCCTGGAGATCCTCAAAACGGCGGCGCAACTCCTCTAGGGAGAGCAAGGTCAGGGTTTCAGCCGTGTCCACAGCGAGGCCCATGATCTCCTGCAGCGTCTGCAAGCGTCCCATCCAGACGCCTTCCTGGCGGCCTTTTTGATGGCCTTCCATATGGCCTTCCTGGCGGCCTTTCTGATGGCCTTCGTTTCTCAGTTTTTGGGCGATGGTCATGGTGGTGTTTTGCAGTTCTTGGCGCTGGTGAAAGGTCTCGCAGACCTATGGAGACTCCGTGGCGACGTTGCCGCTTACTTGTGCCGCAAATTGTACTGCGCTTGGAGGGCTTCAAAACGGCGGCGCAGTTCCTCGACTGGCAGGTCGGCGAGAGCGGCGTCCGAATCCACAAGCAGGCCCATGATCTCCTGCAGCGTCTGCAAGCGTCCCATCCAGACGCCTTCCTGGCGGCCTTTCTGATGGCCTTCCTGATGGCCTTCCTGGCGGCCTTCCTGGCGGCC
Organism: Verrucomicrobiota bacterium; assembly: GCA_026397635.1. Taxonomy (GTDB): domain Bacteria; phylum Verrucomicrobiota; class Verrucomicrobiia; order Verrucomicrobiales; family Verrucomicrobiaceae; genus Prosthecobacter. The sequence continues at coordinate 25,805 of JAPLUL010000191.1, forward strand.
TTTCTGATGGCCTTCGTTTCTCAGTTTTTGGGCGATGGTCATGGTGGTGTTTTGCAGTTCTTTGCGCTGGTGAAAGGTGTGGTAGATGTCCATGAAGTCAATGTTCTGGTCGCTGTGCAGGGCGTAGAGCAGGCAGGAGCGGAAGAGGTCATGGGTGATGTTCAGCGTGGTCTGATCCAGCCAGGTGAAGAACTCTAGCAGACGCTGCTTGTCCCGCGCGAGCTTCATCAGATGGAGGACGATTCGCAGGGTCTCGTCAGGCTCCTCAGTGGCGGGCTTGTGCTGGGTGAGGTCGAGCAGCAGGTGGCGGAAGGATGGCTGGAAAGGCCGCAGATGCGCCGCGAGCGCGGCGTCCTGCGCGAGAAGATTCTCAAAGGAGGTGGAAACCGTCCACCGCTCCGGCCCCTGGTGCAGCACGAGCGGCAGGATGGGCGGCAGCGGCAGGCCGTGCTCTTTTTCATGCCGGGTCCAGATTTCGGTCATGTAGCCCAACAGCCGCAGAGACATGGCGGGGTCCACGGTGGTCTGATGCTCGAAGAGCAGATAAAGCAGCAGGGAATCTGCACCGGACGGAACGCTGAACAGCAGGTCTGAGTGGGACTGCTGAAGGGTGCTGCGCACAAAGGAGGCCGGGAGAAGCTGAAGTTGGTCCCAGTCCACGGCGACGACGATCTCGGCGGGCAGATGCTGGCGGAAGAGCGCCCGCGCGTTTGGCACCTGGGAGAACACCTGCTTGAACCAGGCGTCATGCGGATGCGCCGCAAGCTCGGCCTCAAAATCGAGCGCGTCGGCCTGGGGCACGCAGTCGTTGTCAGAAAGGGGCTGCAATGCTGGGGGGCTTAACTAATGCGTGACGGACCTGATCCACGCCTGATTCTGCAGATACCACTTCACGGTTTCACGAATGCCGGTCTCAAAGGTGTGAGCGGGACGCCAGCCGAGTTCGCGGTCGATTTTCGAGGCATCAATGGCGTAACGACGATCATGACCGGGGCGGTCGGTGACGAAGGTGATGAGGCTGCGGGAGTTACCGCCGAGCTCGGATTTGAACTCGTCGATGAGATCGCACATGATCTGCACGAGATGGAGATTCGCCTTCTCGTTGTGGCCGCCGATGTTGTAGGTCTCGCCGAGTTGGCCGCTGGTCAGCACGGTCCAAAGCGCCTCGCAGTGGTCGCCGACGTAAAGCCAGTCGCGGACGTTCATGCCATCGCCGTAAACGGGGATCGGCTTGCGTGCGAGGATGCTCTGGATGACGACGGGGATCAGCTTCTCAGGGAATTGATACGGGCCGTAGTTGTTCGAGCAGTTCGTGATGACTGTCGGCAAACCGTAGGTGTGGTGGTAGGCGCGAACGAGGAGGTCACTGGAGGCCTTGGAAGCCGAGTAAGGCGAATTGGGGGCGTAAGGCGTTGTTTCGGTGAAGAAGCCCGTTTCGCCAAGCGAGCCGAAAACTTCGTCAGTGCTCACGTGCAGGAACCTGGAGGCTCGATCCTGGATGCTTGATGCTGGATCAGACCAATGGGCGCGGCAGGCCTCCAGGAGGTGGAAGGTGCCGTTGATGTTGGTGGTGACGAAGTCGCCGGGGCCGGTGATGCTGCGGTCCACATGACTTTCTGCGGCAAGGTGCATGACGTGGGTGATGTCATGCTGACGAATGACGCGGAGGACTTCGTCTTTATCGCGGAGATCGACCTTCTCGAAGACGTAACGTGGATGGACAGCGTGGATACCGACGAGGTTTTCGAGATGCCCGGCATAAGTGAGGCAGTCGAGATTGACCAACCTGGCGACTTCCGGCTTGTCGATGACATGCCGGATGAGGTTCGAGCCGATGAAACCAGCCCCGCCTGTGATCAGGAGATTCATGCGCTTTTGATGCCTACTCGGCGAACTTCGGTGGCGACGTCGGCGAGATAGTCGCGGTACTCGCATTTCGGCAGCCCTGCGACGAGCGACTCGAATTTCTCCAGTGTGAGGAAGCCACGATAGAGCGCTGCCTCCTGTGGGCAGCCGAGCTTCATTCCCTGGCGTTTTTCAATCGTCTGCACATAAGCAGAGGCCTCGTGCAGGCTGCTGCTGGTGCCAGCGTCCAACCAAGCGGTGCCTCGGCTAAGGCGCTGCACACGCAGAGTTCCGCGACGCAGGTATTCTTTGTTCACGTCGGTGATCTCCAGTTCGCCACGCGGGGAGGGCTTCATCGCACGGGCGATGGCGACGACATCGTTGTCGTAGAGATAGACACCGGGCACTGCGTAGTTGCTCCGCGGATGTGCGGGCTTTTCCTCCAACGAGACGGCTTTGCCCTCGGCATCGAACTCGACCACACCATAACGCTCGGGGTCCGTGACGTGGTAGGCAAAGATGGTGGCACCGGATTGGAACTCGGCAAAGGCACGCGGGAAGGCGTCGCCGCCAAAGAAAAGGTTATCGCCAAGGATCAAGGTGACGGGATCTTTACCGATGAAGGACTCCGCGATGAGAAACGCCTGTGCGATGCCCTCAGGCCGGGCCTGCTCGCGATAATCGATGGAAATGCCCCAGGCAGAACCATCCCCCAGCAACTGACGGAAGCGCGGCAAGTCGTGAGGGGTGGAGATCAGGCAGAACTCACGAATGCCGGAGGCAATGAGCACCGTGAGCGGATAATAGACCATCGGCTTGTCATACACCGGCTGCAGCTGCTTCGAAGCCACCTGCGTCAGCGGATAAAGGCGGGAACCTGCGCCGCCGGCTAAAATGATGCCCTTCATGGGAATGACGTATGAGTAAATCCGAATGACGAACTCCGCGTCAGCGGGTCACGATCCAGTCGTTGAGCACCAGAACGTCCATTTTGGTGCGGAGGAAGCAATCGAGGGCTTCTTGAGGTTTGCAGACGACGGGTTCGTTTTCGTTGAAGCTCGTGTTGAGCACGATGGGGACGCCGGTGATCTCGCGATAGGCTTCAATAAGGCGGTGGTAGCGAGGATTGGTCTCTTTGTGAACCGTTTGAAGGCGCCCGGAGCCATCAACATGGGTGGTGGCGGGGATTTGGGCGCGCTTTTCCTGCCGTACTTGAAACACTTCCATCATGAAGGGCACATCGTCGTCCTGCTCGAACCATTCGCTGACGTGCTCACGCAAGATGGACGGCGCGAAGGGACGGAAGGACTCGCGGCGCTTGATTTTAAGGTTGAGGATGTCCTTCATGTCCGCACGACGCGGATCGCCGAGGATCGAGCGGTTGCCGAGGGCTCGGGGGCCCCATTCCATGCGACCTTGGAACCAGCCGATGACTTTGCCTTCGGTGATGGCGGTGGCGGTGGCTTGGCAAAGCTCGCCTTCATCGTCGATGCGGCGCACAGTGCAGTTTTCCGCAGCGATGTCAGCGGCACGTGAGTCGAGCAGCGCTTTGATTTCGACCTCGGTGGTTTGCGGGCCGACGTAGGCGTGGTCCATGACAAACCGTTCCTTGTTCCTGGTTCCTGGTTCCGGGTTGTCGAACTGGCGGGCCACGACGAAGGCGGAACCGATGGCGCCGCCCGCATCTCCAGCGGAAGCGGGGAGATACATCCGCTTGAAGGGCGAATTGAGATAGACCTTGCCGTTGGCGACGGAATTCATCGCGCAACCGCCGGAGAGCGCGAGGTCATCGCATTTGTATTTGGCGTGCAGGCTTTGCAGCATGGCGAAGAAAGCCTCTTCATACATGGCCTGGGCGCTGCGGGCGAGATCGCGGTGTTTTTGCTCCAGAGCCGCGCCTTTTTCGCGCTGGGGGCCAAAGAGCGCCTCCATCGGCTCCTTCTTGTAAAGCGTGCCGACTTCTGGGCAGCAGTTGTCCCAGGTGTAATGCACGTCCTCGTCGTGGTGGCGGTAGTATTTGAGGTTGAGCTTGAAGCTGCCGTCCGGCTGGATGTGGACGAGCTCGCGCATCTCTTTGAGGTATTTCGGCTCGCCGTAGGGCGCAAGGCCCATGACCTTGTATTCATCGCCAAAGTAAGGGAAGCCGATGAACTGGGTGATGACGCTGTAAAAGATGCCGAGCGAGTGCGGGAAATAAACGCGGCCGTCGATCCGGATGTCATTCCCCTTCCCCATGCCCCAAGTGGAGCTCGCGAAGTCGCCAAACCCATCTAATGACAAGCAGACAGCTTCGTCGAAGTCCGAAACCAGAAAGGCTGAGGCCAAATGCGCGAGGTGATGCTCTACGCGATGTACCTGGGCACTGAAGCGTTCCCCGGGGAACGCCGCTTTCACACTGTCCTCAAAGGACGCGGCACGCTTGATGTTGGCAAAGCGTTTGAAGATGAGGCCGAGGCTAGGGCGCTTGGCCAGGACGTAGAGCGCACGCCGGAGGTTGTTGACCTTCGGGTTTCGGTTGATGGCGATGTGATCGACATCGCCGAGCGTGAGTCCGGCGTCGGCAAGGCACCATTTCATCGCCTCAGTGGGCAGACCAGACCAGTGCTTGATGCGGCGGAAGCGCTCCTCTTCAGCAGCGGCGATGAGTTGGCCGTCTTTGACGAGAGCGGCGGCGGAGTCGCCATGGTAGGCGTTGAGACCGAGGACGATCATATGGGTGTCAGGCACGCTGCCGCCATTGGTCGCGAATAAGCGGCCAGACGATGCTTGCCGGAGGTTGGAGCGGCATTTTCCAAAAAGGAGCGCGACTGTACCACGCTGATTTCCAGCGCAAAGAACAAAGTGCTGACGCGTGTTAACAGTTTGACACCAAGCTTCGCTGGAAGTCCTGCAAACCTGCTCCAAGTGTTACCTCCCCTTTTTTAGATGAAGTGACACGCCTTACCGTTTATCCAGTGACCATGCGCCAGACCGGACCAAGCCTGATTTCTTTTTTCCTGTGCCTTGCAAGCTGGACGGCTATTCCGGCCCAGGAATCTTCCCAGAAACCTCATGTGAGTAGCCTGGGGACCCGCTTCGCCTCCGTTTCAGGCACCACGGTTCAATTCGCGATCTGGGAGACTCGCGTGTCAGAGTGGAATGAGTTCCTGCGCCAGCGCAAGCATCCCTGGTCGTACAAGACGCACTTCGAGCAGACACCTGAGCATCCAGTGGTAGGCGCGAACCTGCAGGACGCCGTGGCTTTCTGCAACTGGCTCACAGAGACCGAGCGTGAGAAAAAGCTCATCGATGGCTCCCAGGTTTACCGCCTGCCGACCCCAGACGAATGGGATGCGGCTGTAGGTCTGGCGCGGGGGCGTAAAAAAGCCGGCATCACCGCGGAGGATCGCCTGCGGGATGACCGCATCTACCCTTGGGGCGAAAGCTGGCCCCCACCGCCCAAGACCGCCAATCTGGCCGAGGGTGAGATTCCCGGACACAACGACGGTTACCCACACACCGCGCCAGTCGGCAGCTTTGAACCATCCGCCGAAGGTTTGTTTGACCTGGCGGGCAATGTCTGGGAATGGACTCAGCCGGTGGAAATCCGTGCAACACCCACTGGGGTGCTGCGGGGCGGCTCATGGGCCTACTTCCGTGCGGAATGCCTTACCTCCGGTTACCAGTATGTCGCACCGGCAGACTTGCGCGCACCCACCATCGGTTTCCGTGTGGTGTTTGACGACAAACGCCGCACCGCCAGCCTGCTGGCCGCGATAAATAACGATAAGAAGCGCGACCTTGAGGCGCAGATGAAAACATTCGAGGAAAGCCGCAAGGTGGACGCCTCCGCCATTGAAGCGCTGCGCAAAAAAATGCAGGGAAGCGGCAAGGATGACGGCCTGCCTGATCCTGCCAACCTCAAGCCCGCCGTGGCAGATGGCAGCACGTTTCTCAATGCGCTTGGCATGCGTTTTGTGCCACTGGCCGAGAAGAGCCGGATGCTGATCTGCGTCACCGAAACCAGTGTGCGCGATTACGAGACATGGACGCGCGAAACCGGGCGTGGCTGGCCGCAGAAGCCTTCTTTTCTGCTCGGTGGCAATCATCCTGCCGCAGGAGTCTCCTGGGAGGACGCCTCCGCGTTCTGCGCCTGGCTGACCGAACGCGACCGCGCCACCAAGCTGATCCCCCCCACCGCCTCCTACCGCCTGCCGAGCGATGTGGAATGGAGCCAAGCAGCCGGTTTGGCAGATGAAGCCGGGGCTGACCCTGCCGCACGTCATCTCAGCGACAAAGCGCATTACCCATGGAAAACCAAGCCTGATGACTGGAAACCTGGCACACTCGCAGCGAACCTGGACGCCACCAAGATCCCTGGAACGGCTGACAGCTACTCCTACACCGCCCCTGTGGACAGCGCCCTGCCCAACGATCTAGGACTGCACGAGATGGGCGGCAACGTGGCTGAGTGGTGCGCGGATACCTGGCCCGCAGCACCAGAAGAACGCGTCATCCGCGGCGGAAGCTGGTTGGGATCAGACAAAGACGCCCTGCTGACTTCCGCACGTGCCCATACCTTGAAAAACGCCACCCGCAGCGATCTCGGGTTTCGCTGCCTGCTGGATCTCGGCACGCCATAGGCACCGCATATCCCATGAGCACGCCTCCCCAGCGCAGACGCAGGCGCAAGCATCTCAGTCCGTCACCGCCTGAGAGCGCCGCGCAAAGCGCCGCGCGTTCGCGGAGGGAAATGCGCACCCTTGTCCTGTTCGCCGTCGCCATGCTGGCCTTTGGTGTGGCATGCTGGTTTGCCTTTCAGCCCGTCACTCAGCTGACCAAGCAATGGCTAGGAAGGAGACTTCTTCCGGAGCTCCGGCAGCACATCAAAGATCAACACTGGCCGCAGGCAGCCGCAGCCATGCACGATGCCAGACGATGGGCACCGAATGACCCGGAAATCATCCGTGGCTGCCTGGACTTCATCACCAGTGTCGGCGGCGATCCACGCGGCACCATCAGCCTCATCCGGCAGTTGCAGGAGACGGGTGCCGCCACGCTCGATGATCTGGCCTTGCTGGGGAAAACTCATGCCCGGCTCGGTGAAATCGCCAAGGCCAGGGAAATTTACGACCGCCTTTCACCGGAAGCACGCCTGAAGCCGCATGGCCTGGAACTTCACGCCGACCTTCTCCAGACCGACGGTCATCACCAGGATGCCGCAGAAGCTCGGCGTGTAGGCTTGGAGGACAGTCTGGATGAGTCAAGCAACCTGCGGAAGCTCGCCCTCATTGATCTCTCCAGCAGCGATCCCTCGCGCCGCAAAGCCATGCGTGAGCGTCTCTGGCAGACAGCTCGGTCAGCAGGCCAAACCTCGCTCACCGCCGTTGATCTACTGTCACGAATCAAGAATCTCACCGTACCTCAGGCTGATGAACTGTTCCGTATCGTCGAGGCCACACCGGCCACCGCCACGCATGAAACCGTCCGCTTCATCGTGCTGTCAGCCCGGATGCGGCTCAGCCCGCACTTGCGCGCCGACATCATCGACCAAGAAATCACACGCTGGAAAAAACGTCCAGTGGTGCAAACCGCGCCCCTTGTGGCGTGGCTGGCCGAAGAAAGCGAATTTACACGCATCCTGCGCATGGTCCCAGCCCAGACCGCAGCCCGCTACACCGACCTCCTGCCACCCTACGTCAGCGCCCTGCGCGGCGAGGGCAAGTGGCAGGATCTTAACAAACTCCTCAGTTCCGGCGGCATTATTTCTGCCTTCTCCGCGCAACGCATCCGCCTCTGGCAGGCGGAAACACAATCCCACCTGGACGGTAACCCGGTACGCGCAGTCCAGATCCTCAAGCGTGTCTTTGAGGAGGCCGGGCGCGGCGACGATCTGGAGGCGACGCTCGAAGCCGGAAGTCTGGCTGAGCAATTCGGCCACTGGGAACTAGCCGGAAGCTGCTACCAGTCAGTCGCCGCCAAACACCCGGCCACCCGTCTTTCCATGATGTCCAGACTCTATGCGCTGGCTAAATCGCAACGTGACGGCCCAGCCATGCTAACAGCCTGTGCTAGCCTGCTGAAATTGAGGCCTGAGGACACAGCAATCCAGCTCCAAAGCCTGTATTTGCAAACGTTGCTGGGCACAGAAATCGAGACCGCTTATCACAAACTCTATACCGGGAGTTTCAGCTCAAGCATGGACCAAGTGCATCTGCTCCAGGCTCTGTCCTCACACCGCCACGGACGCCAAGAAGAGGTTTCTGCTATGCTGACGAAAGTCACCCACCCGGAAAAGCTACCACCAGGGCAACGTGTGGTTTATGCGGCTCTCCTAAAGATGAGTGGCAGCGAGACTGGTCGCGCTTTTCAACTCGTTGAGCGTGTCTCGCCTCTATTACTGCTGCCCGAAGAAAAGATTTTTCTGCAACGAGCGTTGTGAGTGCCGATGGGGCTCAAGCTCTTGTCGATGAGCTAGAAGGCTAAGCGGCGCGGATTGGGATGATCGCCGTTCAGTTTGTGACCTGCTGGCGCGGATGCTCCACCGCCAATCCACCGATCGTTTGCCCGATTCTGCCCAGGCTACGGTATCGTAGTCCGCTTTGCATGCGGCTCTCATCACCACGTTAAAAAATTTTATGTGTAGGAGATCTTTGAGTTCATGCAAAATCCGACCTTTCGTGGGCATTCCCACCCATTAAATGCAAAAGAGACTCGTTGCAGGAGGCTAAGATCACGGGTTGAATTTGTTTTGCGGTGGCATCGGCGACGCGGTGGACATTGCGGATAGTCGGCCTGTGCGGTTCTCAACATGCCCTTGCCTCATGCGCTCGATCTCTTCCTGAGTGGGAATAATCGCACGGCGAATAGTGACGGGAACTTTTAGCGGCAGCAGAGCATTGGCCGAGGTCTTGTCGAAAGTCACGTCAGCAGGCTTGTCCGCCACCACCACCGCTTGCGGAGCCGGGACCACGGCTATCACCGCAGGAGTATCAGCCGCCCTAGTTTCAGCCGGGAGCAACGTGTCTGGAGGCTGCGATTTCATCACTGGCGTTTTAACCGCAACCAACACAGGCTTGGCGGGCACAGTAGGTGCTACAGACTGCTTCACCTCGGCTTTCTCCACTTTCTTTTCTGCCATCATCTGGGAAGACGGGCTTCTCTCGGCGGCAGCAGACTTCGTCAAAGCTGGAGTCAAAGGTCTCTCCTGAACAGATGATACCACGGTCTCGACCGGCTTCTCCCCAGGGATCAGCATCCAAGCACCCATCCCAACAACCACCCCAGCAGCGGCGGCAAGCGCTGCCCAGGGAAGACTGCGTTTTTCAGGATTCAAAGCGTTGAAGTCATGCGTCTTCATGGCGCGTTTGGCCGGAGATAGCACCGTATCTTCAAAAGGTTTTTCCTCCGCACCATGCCTGCTCCAGTCCTCGTCGAAATCAGAAACCGTGCCCACGCTTTCCATCTCCTCGATCGCCACCGAACTGCCACGCAGGCGAGTGGCCCGATCCACAGTCGGCCCAGACAGCAGCCGCTCGAAATTCTCAATAAAATCGCCTGGTGAGGGAGATTTCCCAGCCCGGCGTGTCAGCTCCATGCACTCACCCATATAGGCGGCTACCGCTTCCGGCACCGACTCGGCGAACTGCGGCGCATCACCACCCAGCCGTTCACCCGTCAGCAAATAAACCGCGAGGGTGGTGAACGACCGATGCCGGAAATCACGATCCAGCAAATGCTCCTCCTGTGGCGTTTCCGCGATGTCAGTGTCCACCAGCAGCGGCTCATAAAGACTGCGCATCGTCATGTGTGGCCGCAGTTTCACCACAAACGCAGGCCAAGTATCCAGGCGCTTCTGCATTAGACGCTCAAACTCACGCGCCAGGAGTGGGCCGTTTTTGCCCACCCGCAGCAGAATGTTTGATGGATGCAGATCCACCCGCTGCACACCGCACTCTACCGCTTGGTCAAGGCCAGCACGAATCTGCCTCATCAGCGTCAGCACCTCGGCAGGATTCAGCGTCAGACGCTCCGCCATCAGGCGACTGAGGGCAAAACCCGGCTCACGCTCCTCAGTCAGGAACGTCCAGTCAGGACTTTCCCACAAGCTCAGCGAGCGCAGAATGTTCGGATGCCGTTCGGGGTTGAACCGCCACATCTGCAGCGGCACCGCCTCGTAACGCGTTTTTTCCACAATCCGCGAAGGAGGCAGAAGATGCACCGTGACGGACTGCTCGACCTTGGCATTGACCGCCGGAATCGAAAACGGGTAACGCCGCGTGTGATCAGCATCCTCGATCCGAAAACGCGTGCCCATGATCGTTTCCACAGGGACATTTTCCAGCAGCAGTTCTTGCAGGTGTGATTGCGGCAGTAGCGCAGCGTTCACCACGAGCTGTTTACGCAAATTCCGCGCTTGAATGCTACTCACCAGAGCGCTGAAGGCCTCACGCACATCATCTCGAAGCTTCTCAATCGAAGTCGGTGCGTTGGCAGGAACGGTCAGCGCCGTGCGCACAGTGATGCGCAGATTCATCGGCAACTGAGTGAGAGCCGGGAAGCGGTCAGGATGGCCCTCCGAGTCTGCCTGACCGGTCAGCAATCGGAAAATCAAACGGCACACCTCCACCACAAGCCTCGCATGGCCTGCCGCCTCCTCCCCCCCATCCATTTGCGAAAGCCCGTAGTCGAAAATGCGCAGTTGCAGGAAGGTATCCTCCAGAGTCGTGACTAGAACTCGATCCAAATGCATACCGGAAACCAGGCGCTGGCAGCCTTTGAGTTGAAGCAAATCGTCCAAAAGTTGATAAACCATCGCCAGAGCTGTCGCCGGAGCCAATGCACCGCGTCGCTTGATGTAGTCGTCGATGAACTCCCCATCATTGAGATTGCTGGTGTAATACACCAACCCTTGATCCTCGCCCACCTCCAGGATGCGCATGAAGGAATGCCCGCGAATTCCAGAGGCCTGTCGGGCGCGATCAAAAGCCGAGCGCTTGAGCGCCACGTCAAGCGTGCTGCCACCGCGTAGGACATGCAACTCCACCAGACGGCGAATGCGGTTGTCAAACGCCAGGAACACATCCTCGTCCTTGGAACGCATCAATTCCACTGGCGCACCACCGGTTCGTTGCGCCATGGAAAAATTGCCAAATTGCTGGAGTTCCTCAATCATCAAAAAGCATTGAATCCTATTTGCAGCACGAACTAAGACACCTCTTCCTCGTCCATCATTTA
>JAPLUL010000044.1:0-7895 GCA_026397635.1 Verrucomicrobiota bacterium
TCTCTTCCCGAACTTTTTGACTCATGGACATCGACTTGGGTTGCCGGTGTCATCCTTTTTGAGTCAACGTCCTTTCCATCCCCGCACAGCTTTTATCCCCAGGGTGTCAAAACTTATGCGGCAACAGGCCGATCGACACCCTGCAAAATTACCCTTGTAATCCCCTCGCACGGCAGCATTCTCACACCCAACTTTTTTCAATTATGCCTCCTCCCAAACGCAAAGGCCCATCTCGCAGCGGCCCCAATCGCGGTCCATCCCGCGGCGGCCCACCCCATCGGGGCGGCCCGCCGCAACGTTTCGCTCCCCCACCGCGCCCGCCGGAGCCTGAGCAGGGTAAGGCTAAGGAAGAGGCCATCGAACTCGACGGCGTCATCACCGCGGTGCTCGCTGGCACCATGTTTCGTGTGAAGCTACGCAATGCGACGGGCCACGAGGTTCTCGCCCACATTTCCGGCAAGATGCGCAAAAAATTCATCCGTCTCGTCATCGGTGACGCCGTGAAGATCGAAATGTCCCCCTACGACATGGACAAGGCGCGCATCGTTTACCGCATCGGCTGAGTTTTGCGCCACGCACCGCGATCATGGCCGGAGACATCGTTTATTTCGACCTGGAAACACGCCGCACGGCCAATGACGTCGGCGGCTGGGGCAACAAGCACAAGATGGGCATCTCTGTGGCCTGTACCTTCAGCACGATGCTGAACGAGTACAGCATCTACACCCAGGACGAGACTCCCGCGCTCATCAAGCAGCTCAAAGCCGCGGATCTGGTCGTCGGCTTCAATCACATCGGCTTCGACTACGAGGTACTCAAAGGGCACGACCTGCTCTTCGACGCGGCCGATCTGCCGCACAGTCTGGACCTGCTCATCGACCTCGAAAAAGCCCTCGGCCACCGCATCAAGCTCGACGCCGTGGCCGCCGCCACGCTCGGCATGGGCAAGACCGCCGACGGACTCGATGCGCTGAAGTGGTGGCAGCAGGGCGAGGTGGCCAAGATCGCTGAATACTGCTGCTACGACGTGAAAGTGACCAAATGCGTCCACGAATACGGCGCGAAGCACGGCCATGTGAAATACCACGACCGCAATGGCCGCGAACAGAGCGTGAAGGTGGACTGGAAAGTGGATTGAGGCGGCTTTGGAGAAATCTGCGTGGCCGTCGCGTCGTTCCCCACCTGTGCCATGACCACGCCTGACTTCCTCAACGTTTCACGCCGCCAATTTTTTCAGCAGTCCGGCCTCGGGCTAGGCTCTGCGGCGCTGGGATCGTTGCTGGCCCGGGATTTACCGGCTGCGGATGCTCCACGACCCCATTTCGCGCCCAAGGCGAAAAACATTATCTACCTGCACATGATCGGTGCGCCGTCGCAGCTCGATCTATTCGATTACAAGCCGTTGCTGCAAAAGATGGACGGCCAGAAGTGCCCGGAGGAGTTAACCAAGGGCAAGCGCTTTGCCTTCATCGGCGGCGAGATGGCACTGGCGGGCACGGAGTTCAAATTTCAGCGCCACGGCCAGAGCGGACTCGAATTGAGCGAGCTGCTGCCGCATCTCGGCACCGTGGCGGACGACCTCTGCGTGGTGAAGTCCCTGCACACCAACGAGATCAATCATGCCCCGGCGCAGATGTTTCTGCACACCGGTTTCGGCCAAGGCGGACGGCCCAGTCTGGGTGCGTGGCTGACTTATGGTCTCGGCGCAGAGAATCGTGATCTGCCGGCCTATGTGGTGCTTTTGTCCGGCCCGCCCGGCGGCGCAGGATCGACGCTGTGGAGCACCGGTTTCCTGCCCAGCGTTTACCAAGGCATTCCATTTCGCAGCAGTGGCGAGCCGGTGCTTTTCCTCGGCAATCCCTCTGGTCACAGTGCCAAGGATCGCCGTCGTGTGCTGGATGCCGTGAAGGCGCTCAATGAGCAACAGCTTGGCGTCGTGGGCGATCCAGAAATCGCCACGCGCATCAGCCAGTATGAGATGGCTTACCGCATGCAGACCAGCGTGCCCGAGCTGATGGACATCCAAGAGGAAAACCAAGCCACGCTCGACATGTATGGCGCACAGCCTGGCAAGGCCTCGTTTGCCAACAACTGCCTACTCGCCCGCCGCTTGGTGGAGCGTGGCGTCCGCATGGTGCAACTCTTTGACTCCGACTGGGACCATCACGGCGGCCTCAAACAACGCCTCACTGCGAAAGCGAAGGACGTGGACCGTCCGATGGCCGCGCTGGTGCGTGATTTGAAGCAGCGTGGGCTGCTGGACGAGACCCTTGTCATCTGGGGCGGTGAGTTTGGCCGCACGCCGCTGCGCCAAGGCATCAATGGCGACGGCACGAAGACCTCACCCGGTCGCGATCATCACAAAGACGCCTACAGCATGTGGCTGGCCGGTGGCGGCATCAAACCCGGCGTGGTTTACGGCAAAACCGACGATTTCGGCTTCAACGTCGCCGAAAACCCCGTCCACACGCACGACTTGAACGCCACGGTACTGCACCTGCTCGGTCTCGATCACGAGCGCCTCACCTTCCGCTACCAAGGCCGCGATTTCCGCCTCACAGACGTGCATGGTTCGCTGGTGAGCGGGGTCATGGCCTAAGCCTCTGACTTCTTTCCAATAAACATAAAGGCCGTGGCATGAACTGCTGGCGTGGGTTCTGCGTGGCGGTATCGTCCCGATCTGTCATTCGACAGGCAAGCTTTTCACCCCTTTTATTTTTTCATGTGCGGCATCGTTGGATACATCGGCAATCGTCAGGCCAGTTCGATCCTGTTGGACGGGTTGCGGCGCCTGGAATATCGCGGTTATGACTCGGCCGGTGTGGCCCTTTGCGGTGCTAGCGGCCTGCATGTCGTGAAAAAGGCCGGTCGGATCGACAACTTGCGGCTGGCGGTCGATGAAGCGAAGCCAGAAGGCACCATGGGCATCTCCCACACCCGCTGGGCCACACACGGCCCGGCCACGGATGAGAACGCGCATCCGCACGCCGACCAGGGCGGCAAACTGGTGCTCGTCCACAACGGTGTGATCGAAAACTATCAGACTCTGCGCGATCAACTCACCGCCAAAGGCCACACGTTTCATTCGCAGACCGACACAGAAGTGCTTTCCCACCTCGTCGGCACCTACTTTGACGAATCCACTGAGAAGGACGGCACGCAGCGGCTCGTGAACGCGCTCAAGGCCGCGCTGGCCCGTGTGAAGGGCACCTACGGCCTGGCGGTGATGCATGCGGACCTGCCTGGCGTCATCATCGGCGCGCGGCTTGGTAGCCCGCTCATCATCGGCCTCGGTAAACATGAGCATTTCCTGGCCAGCGACGTAGCGGCGGTGGTCAACCATACTCGGGATGTCGTGTATCTTAACGATTACGACATCGTCACCATCACGCGTGATGGCTATGACGTGCAGTCGCACCAAGGCGTGCATGCGGAGGTGAAGGTGAGCCGGGTGGAATTTAGCGCTGATGACGCGGAGAAGGGCGATTTCCCGCATTTCATGCTCAAAGAAATCTACGAGCAGCCGAACTCGCTCCGCAACGCGATGCGCGGTCGTCTTTCCCGCGATGAATGCACCGCCGTGCTCGGTGGCCTGAACATGTCGCCCAAGGAGTTGGTGCAGATCGACCGGATCATCCTCGCCGGCTGCGGCACGGCCTATCATGCGGCCATGGTGGGCGAATATTTGATCGAATCCCTCGCCCGTGTGCCGACGGAGGTCGAGATCGCCAGTGAGTTCCGCTACCGCAATGTGCCCACGAACCGCAATACGCTGCAGTTCGTCATGAGCCAGAGCGGTGAGACCATCGATACCCTGGCCGCCATGCGTGAGGGCCAGCGCAAGGGCATACGCTGCCTCGGCATCGTGAACACCGTCGGTAGTACCATCGCGCGTGAGAGTGACGGCGGTGTGTACATCCACGCCGGGCCGGAAATCGGCGTGGCGGCCACGAAGACTTTTACCTCGCAGGTCACCATCCTCACGCTGCTCAGTTTGCTGCTAGGCCGCATTCATCACCTTTCCAGCGTGGATGGCCTGGAAATGATCGACCAACTCGAAGCGCTGCCGGAGAAGATCGCCACCATTTTGAAGCAGGCGGACAAGATCAAGGCCATCGCCGAGAAGCATGCGCATGCCGAGGGCATGCTGTTCATGGGACGCCAGATGAACTACCCTGTGGCGCTCGAAGGAGCGCTGAAGATGAAGGAGATTAGCTACATCTACGCCAGCGGCCATCCGAGCGCAGAGCTGAAGCATGGCGTCATCGCTTTGGTAAAGCCAGACCTGCCGAGCGTGTTCATCGCTCCTGGAGATGCCGTCTTCGACAAGAACATCAGCAACATCGAGGAAGTGCTCGCCCGCAAAGGTCCCGTCATCGCCGTGACGACTGAGGGGCGCACCGAGTTGGAGCGTCTGACCCAGGACGTGATCTACGTCCCGGACTGCCCGTCCTACCTGACACCGATCCTCAATGTGGTGCCGTTGCAGCTCCTTTCCTACTACATCGCCGTCGCGCGTGGCTGTGATGTCGATAAACCAAGAAACTTGGCGAAAAGCGTCACGGTGGAGTAGTACTGGGCTGTCAACCAGCCTCCTCCTACGTTTCTCGAAATGCCTGCCATTCCCTTCCGCTTGAGCCGCGCTGTCTGCCTCGCCGCGCTCAGCATCTGCCTTGTTCCTGCCGCTGCGTTGGACCCTAAGGAACCGAAGGCCGCCGTCGCTGCCGCCACAGAGCCTTCGCCAGCAGATTTCCTCGACTCGATCGCGCAAAAAACCAAGGCCCGCTGGCGCCTGCTGTTTCGCCCGCCGCCGCCGACCCCACCCACCGACCGCGGCCGCACAGCGCTCATTCTCGGCACCCTTTTGGGAGACAGTTTTCTCGTGCTTCAAGCCGGTGACGCACAGCAGTTCCGCAACAACAACCAAGACGTGCTCACCTACTGCCGCACGCTCGGCCTCGGTGAAAAACTTCTGCCCCGGCTCATGACGCAGGGCAACCTCGCGGAGCAAAACGCTTGGAAGGATTTGCGCCAGGAGATTGTGGATGGCCACCAGCAGGCGCTCAAACTGCTGCGCGACCAAATGGACGACGATCTGGCGCTGCTCATCGACATCGGCCTGGGGCTGCGTTTGTTTGAGATCGCCACCGCTCTCATCGTCGCCGCACCTGAGGCGGATGTCAGCCTGCTTTGTGCCAGCTCCCCTTCCCTGCTGCGGGACCTACAGGACGACTTTGGCCACCTCAGCACCCCCAAAAGTGAGGAAGCCCTCATGCTGCGCGTCAGCGCACTCATCCATGAAGTCGCCAGGCTGTGGCAGGATGCGGAGAAAACCCCACTCACCCAGACCCAGGCTGCCGAGACGAACGACAAGCTCAAAGGGCTGATGCAGGAGATGCAGGGTAAGTAACCGCCGCATCAACGCAGGATTGGCAAGACGCGACAAACCGATGCAGCATGCGCGTCATGTCATCCCGCATCCTCATCATCGGCCAGGGCCTCGCCGGCACGGCGCTGGCGTGGCGTTTGTGGGAGCGTGGGGTGCCGTTTTTGATCGTGGATCGTGCTGAAGCGGTTACTAGCTCGAAAGTGGCCGCCGGATTGATCACACCCATCACCGGCATGCGCCTCACCGTGAGCTGGCGCTACGAGATGTTTTATCGAGAGGCTTTGTGCTTCTACCGAGCCTGTGGCAAGCAGCTCAAACGGCGCTTCTTTGTCCCTCGCGGCTATGTCCGCCTGCTCAAAAACGAACCAGAGATCGCCAAATGGCACAAACGCCGCCGCGATCCCGACATGCAGCCTTTTCTGCACCGCCAGACGCCAGAACTGAACGCCAAGGTGCTTCACCAGCCCGAAAACGGCTTCCAGCAGCGTCACGCCGCCTGGCTCGACACCACCACCTACCTTGAATCCAGTCGCCGCTTTTTTGAAACGCTCGATTCCTACACCACCGCCGATGTACAACCCGCCGAGGTGCGAGACGATGCCGATGGCGTCGAATGGAGCGGCCAGCGCTTCTCCCACGTCATTTGGGCGCAGGGTTGGCATGCGGAAAAGCATCCGCTCTTTCACTGGGTGCCGTTTCAGTCCGCTCTTGGCACCATTCTGACCGTTCAGGCCGATCTCCAGGGCGAAAAACGCATCCTCAACCGCGGTTGCTGGCTGCTGCCGCATTCTGACGGCACCCTTCGAGTCGGCTCGACTTACGAATGGCAGTTTGCCGCGCCCAACATGTCCTCTCCCGTCGCATTGGGCGAGCTTGATGCGAAAATGCGCGCCCTGCTCGCTGTGCCCATCAAGCTTCTGGCTACGCAAACCGCTGTGCGCCCCATCATCAAGAACCGCCAGGCTCTCATGGGCACGCATCCCAGCCACCCCCGCGTCGCTTTCTTCAATGGCCTCGGCTCCAAAGGCTCGCTCCGCTCTCCCTGGCTGGCGCGTCATCTCATCGACCATCTGCTGGATGGCTCACCGCTTGATGAGGAGCTGGATTTGCTGCAGAACGAAGTCTAAAAACACACCTGAAAACAGCGGATGTTCCGCCGCACGCCCATGGTGTGGAAGTAATCGTCGGCTTCCTGGATGCAGCCTTCTTGGTCGATGCACAGGCACTCGGCCCGGCAGCGCCTAGTGGGCAAAGGCGGACGAGTTGCTTTTCCACGAGCTGGTTGGCCGTCGAGACGATCTGGTGAAGGGTCAGCGGCTGACTGACAAGCGCGTAGGCATAGTCATACCCCATGCACCCCCAGCGCCGGCGACTGCCCATCTGCCGCACCCATTCGAACGGCATTCCACTGTTCCGCTCAATTCTGCCGTGTCAGGCGCAGTATCCACGAAACAACCCGCCCATGGATGCATCTCGTTGCACAAACCTTGGTGATGCCCGGTTCAAGGACCTGGAGATGCGCATTGAGATCGGCCCAAACCCAAGCATGGTGCGTGCTATGAAATCCAGGTCGTTTGCCTTCAGACTGCCACGCCCGCGCGGGATTCCGGGTGCGCTGGCGCTGGGATTGATCGTGGTGCTGGTCGTGGGGGCGGTGGCGCTGCTGCTGCTTTTCAGCGCCGCCGTAGTGATCACCGGGCTGGCGGTTTCAGCCTGCGCGGCGCTTTATTTTGCGGCTCGGCGGAAGCTGGCGGGAGCTTTCCCCAAAGCGCGTCAGTTTGAGGCGGCCCAGCCCTCCACATCCATGGTTGTCGCCCGGGAGATCGAGGTGGAAGTGCTGCCAAGGAAATAAAACCGTAGGCCGCATGTGTTCGGCGCAAAGGCCAACGAAAATAGGAAGAATGGCCTTTGGCCGAACTATTCGACTTGAGGGGGCTGACGCCTACTTCGCCTGGCCCAGCTCGGAGCAAAAAAAGGGACGCCTCGCGGCGTCCCTTCGTGGTTGATCGTGTTATGAGGCTTGGATCGCCGATTACTGGCCGCCGGGGCGCCATTCTTCGGTGGCGAACTTGAAGGCCTGCTCCAGGCCGACGAGGTCGGTGCTGGGGCGGAGGGCTTCGAAGGCTTGGCTTTCCTTCTGGATATCGGCCTCGCTGTAGTTCATGGCTTTCACGGAGAGGCCGATGCGGCGCTCCACCTTGTCCACCTTGATGACGCGGGCTTCGACTTCGTCGCCCACATTGAGCTTGTCCTTCACCTTCTCGATGCGCTCCTCGCTGATCTGCGAGATGTGCACGAGGCCGTCGATGTCGTCCTCGAGCTCGATGAAGGCGCCGAAGCTGGCGATCTTCGCCACGCGGCCCTTCACGACGTCGCCCACCTTGAAGCGGGTGTCGATGATGGACCATGGATCGGTGTCGAGCTGCTTCATGCCGAGGCTGATGCGCTGGTTGGCCTTGTCGATGCCGAGAACCACGGCGTCCACTTCCTGGCCCTTCTTGAGGAG
>JAPLUL010000004.1:0-12239 GCA_026397635.1 Verrucomicrobiota bacterium
CCAGTCGCCCTACGGGCTCCTTGCATTGCGTGCACGCAGCAGCAACACTGAACGCCTAACCCTCGGTGTCATCACTTCTGAGGCAACGATCCCTTCCTCCCGCGCCCTCCCCGGTGTCATTTACTTTTGAGGCAACAAGCCGCGCTCCTCTCAGTCAGCGCATGGAGGCTAGATTGGAAACACGAGTTGGAAAACTCGTGCTACGTCACTTCCTGATGCCGATCTTCTCCACCGGGATCGCTTCAAAGCCGAGTTTGAAGGCCGGTGAGTCTGCTTGGAGGCGGAAGTCGTCGTGCTTCCAATCGACGAACTTGGGATCGGCGATGAGGCTGTGCCTGTCCCAGCCTTCGGCTTGCCAGGAGGTCCATTCGTCGAGGGGTTCGCATTCGGTGAGGCGGATGTCGTCGATGAAGATCTGGCCTTTCGGTTCGTGGCAGTCGATGCGGAGCCAGAAGTGCTGCATCCAGGGTTTCCAGGCGGCTTCGTTTTCGCGGGGCATGCGGCCGGTGGCTTCGAACTCGGTCCACTCCGGCGTGGTGGTGATGCTGGTGCTGCCGGCCTGCCAGTAGCCTTCGCCGTTTTTGAAGCTGGCGAAGGCGAGGCTCATTTTTGCAGTGGGTTCGGTGGATTTGACGCGGAGTCGCATGCGGTAGGCGGCACCGGGCTTGATCGGGATGTCGGGGCCGTGGAAGACGGTTTTGGGATTGCCTGGATCGGTGCCGAGGGCGCAATCGGCACGCAGCGCACCATCGGCTCCGACGAGTTGCACGTTTTTGTTGGGGCGATGGTTGAAGCCCCAGCCCTTCGGCGTTTTGCCGGACTCGGCGGTGTCGAAGTTCTCCGTGAGCAATGGTTCGCCGGACTTGTCGGGGCCGACTTTGTTGATGCCGGTGACGACGGGATGGCTGCCATTCCAGGCGAGGTTGTGGTCGATGGTGTTCCACTTGGCGGTGGCGTGGCGGATGTCGCCATACTTCACGCCGGGGGTGTCGCTGAACAGGATGTTTCGCTGGAAGCTGTTGCCGCTCATCATGGTGCCGTCGTCGCGGATGGCGTCTTTCGGATGCAAATCCATGCCGCGCATGCTGGTCCAGGCGAGCTGGCCGGCGACGGATTCGTAGCCTTTGATCATGGTGTCGATGTGGCTGGTGTAGAAGCGCTGCTCTTTGGTCCAGCCGTGCAGATCGAACTGAAACTTCCCGCCGAGGGCGAAGATGTTGTTTTCCACAATGCAATCGCGTGAGTTGTGCATGTGAATGGGCGTGTGGGCGACGCGGAAGACGATGTTGCCGATGATGTCGAGGCCGCCCGAGTTGTCGTCGGGGTAGAGGCCGAAGGTGAACCACGGATGCTTCAGTCCGCCTGCTTCCTGGCCGCAGCCGATGACGTCGTGGATCAAATTGTAGCGCCACTTGCTGCCGCGGCTGCTGATCCAGTCGCGGCCGCCGGTATAGATCGCGCCGCCGTCCTGCGTTTCGAGGCAGAGGTGATGGAGGTGGTTGTATTCGACGAAGAGGTTGTTCCCGCTCATCTGCACGCCCATGCGCGGACCGTCGTGGATGTGTCAATGCCGCACGGCATTGTCCACGCCATACAGGCTGACACCGCAGGCGTTTTTGTTGAAGACGCCCATGTGATGGATGTGGCAGTCTTCGACAGCATGACCGGGCCCGGTGAGCGTTTTGCGATCACCGCCGCTGAGGCTGACGCCGTTGCTGCCGGTGAAGCTGATCTCGCAATGCGAGACGCGGACGTGTTTGCCCTCGCTGACGCCGACGCCGCTGCCGTGGAAGGCTCCGACCTTGGTGATGGTGCACTTCTCGACGAGGCAGTCCTCTGCCCGCTCAAAGGTGATGGCACTGCCGTGGCAGCCGGTGAGCGTGAGGCCGCGGATGGTGATGTTCTTCGCTCCTTTGATTTTGAAGAAGGCGTCGGTGAGGGGGAGGCGGATTGATAGTAGCCCTCTCGCTCCGCGAGAGGAGTTGGAGGCGTTGTTCGCGGAGGTGGTGTCGGAGTTTGGAGCAGCTTCCTTGTCGGAGGGAGCGCTCTGCTCCTCTCGCGGAGCGAGAGGGCTACTTTGCGAAGCGCTATCGACAGGCGGCCAGAAATACAGCACGCCGCTGTGCTTGTCGTAAAACCACTCGCCGGGAGCATCGAGTTCTTCGAGGGCGTTTTGGAAGTGGTAGCGGTTGTGCGGGTGGAGGTCGTAGGCGCAGTCTTTTTTCAGCGTGAGCAATCGCGTGGCCGGATCGAGCGATGCGACGGGCTCAATGAAGTTCCACCAGCCGTATTGGGCGAAGATGTCGAGTTCAACGTCCTCGGGATGTGCCCAGGTGCGGACGTCTTCGGGCTTCACGAAGAGGGTGCGTTTCCAAAGATGGCCCTCGGGAGCACCGGCAGGTGGGAAGGCAGGCACAAAGGCCCAACCGCCGTAGAGCGGGGCCTTCGCGTCGAAGTTCGGATAACGGGCGAGGATCTGGCGTTCGCCATCGCAGAGCAGTTGTTTCGGCAGGAAGCCTTTTGGGAGGAGTTTGGAGACATCCGCCTTCACGATCTCGCCCGTGTGTTTTTCCCAACCGCTGACCTTCGGGCCGCCGATGAGCGTGCTCTTGGTGCCGGTGATCGTCAGATTGGAATCCTGCGCTTCGAGGGTGAGCGGCGTGAGCAGCTCGGTGGTGCCTTCGGGGAAGACGATCGTCGCGGGAGAAGCGTCGCCGGCTTGACGAGCGGCACGAATCTGCTCCAGCGCCTGCGCAGGTTGGAGTGTGTCCGAGACACGAACCTCCAGGGCAGGGGAGAGTGAGGGCAGAACAAGGGCGGAGAGAAGAAAACGACGCAGCATGAGGCGTGAGCGATACGCGACGATGCCGCGCGGGCAAATGCCGGATGTGGGCGGAAATTTGTCAGCGGAGGAGAGTTCTGTGTCCTTCAGCGCATTCCGTGGGCCAAAGCAGGCCGCAGGATCGAGTAGAAGGACGAGCCGCCGTCTCACCTCTAACATCTCACCTCTAACCTCTGCCTTCTACCCCCTTGCCTCCCGCCCCTGCCGCGCTACCCTCGGCCTCCTTTTTCCCCACCCCATGAGCGCTGACACCCCTGCCAAGAACTACAAAGACACCGTCCTCCTGCCGAAGACCGACTTCCCCATGAAGGCCGATCTCGTCACGCGGGAGCCGCAGCGCCTCGCGAAGTGGCAGGAGAGCAAGCTCTACCAGCGCATCGTCGCACAGTCGAAAGGCAAGCCCACCTTCATCCTGCATGACGGCCCGCCCTTTGCGAATGGCGATGTCCACATGGGCACCGCGCTGAACAAGGTGCTCAAAGACCTCATCGTGAAGTCGAAGACCATGGCGGGCTTCCACACGCCCTTCATCCCCGGTTGGGACTGCCACGGGCTGCCCATTGAGTTCAAAGTCGTCAAATCTGCCGCCGGTCTCACGCCGGTGGAAGTCCGCACGCGTTCCGAGGCCGAGGCACGCAAGTACATCGACATCCAGCGCACCAGCTTCAAGCGCCTCGGCGTCTTCGGAGACTGGGAGAATCCGTATCTCACCCTCGATCCTGGCTACGAGTCCGGCATCCTGCGCACCTTTGGCAAGGCCGTCGAAAAAGGCCTCGTCTATCGCATGAAGCGCCCCGTGCTATGGAGCTACGGCGCGCAAACCGCACTCGCAGAGGCGGAGGTCGAGTACAAGGAGAAGACCTCGCCTGCGGTGTTCGTGAAGTTCGCGCTCGTCACTCCACCGCCCGGAGCGGAAGACGCATCGCTCGTCATTTGGACCACCACACCGTGGACCTTGCCTGCGAACCTCGCCATCGCGCTGCATCCCGAGTTTGATTACGTCTGTGGCAAGTTCACGCATGCCGATGGCCGCAGCGAGAAACTCGTCATCGCCAAGTCACGCCTCGAAGGCTTCGCCGCCAGCACCGGCTTCGCGCTCGATACTTCACATGCGAACGACACCTTCAAAGGCAGCGCCTTGAACGGCGGTGCAGCGCAGCATCCCTTCCTCCCGCGCACTTCGAAGGTCATCAACACCCTCTTCGTCACCGACGACACCGGCACCGGTGCGGTCCACATCGCCCCCGGACACGGCGCGGACGACTACCAAGCTGGCCGCGAGCACGGGCTCGACATCCTTTCACCCGTCGATGCCGAGGGCAAATACACCGCCGAGTGCGGCTTGCCCGACTTCGTTGGCAAGCACGTCTTTTCCAGCAACGACGGCATCATCGAGATCCTCACCGCCAAAGGCGCGATCCTTGGCAACGAAAAATACGTCCACCAGTATCCGCATTGCTGGCGCTCCAAGACGCCCATCATCTTCCGTGCCGTCGAGCAGTTCTTCATCAAGATCGACGCCATCCGCGAAAAGGCCCTCAGCGAGATCGACAAAGTCACCTGGCTGCCCGCGTCCTCGCGCAATCGCATCCACGGCACCGTCAGTGGCCGTCCCGACTGGTGCATCAGCCGCCAGCGCACTTGGGGCGTGCCTTGTCCCGTTTTTTATGATGCCAAAGGCGAGATCATCATGCGCACCGACATCATCGGCAAAGTCGCCGACATCGTTGAGAAGCAGGGCACCAATCTCTGGTTCGAACAAAACGACGCCTGGTGGGCCGAGGCCGTCGGCCTTCCTGCCGATACGAAACGCGGCAATGACACCCTCGACGTGTGGATCGACTCCGGTTGCAGCCACGTCAGTGTCTTGGATCACCATCCCGAGCTGCATTGCCCTGCCGATCTCTACATCGAGGCCACCGACCAGCATCGCGGCTGGTTCCAGAGCAGCCTCATGATGAGCATCGTCGCCCGCGACGCCGCTCCGTACAAGAGCGTCATCACCCACGGCTTCGTCGTCGATACCAGCGGCAAAAAAATCAGCAAGAGCGACCAGGGCACCGGCAAGAGCTCGAAGCCCATGACCGCCGACCACTACTACAACAAGTACGGCGGTGACATGGTCCGCCTCTGGGTCAGCAGCGTCGATTACCAAAACGAAGTCCCCTTCAGCGAAGAACTCTTCCAGCAGACCGGCGAAAGCTACCGCCGCATCCGCAACACCTTCCGCGTTCTCCTCGGCAATCTGCATGACGCTCCCCAACCCGGAAATCCTCCCACAGATTCAGGGAGGCCAGCAGATTCCCAAAAACCGGCAGATTCAGATTCAAAAACCCAATCTGTGGGCCTCCCTGAATCTGCGGGAAATCTCTCCCCGTCCTACACCCTCATCGACCGCTGGATCTTGGAGCGCCTCCACGCCATCACCGCAGAGTGCGTCAGCGCCTACGCCGCCTACGACTTCCGCAAGGTCTTCACCGTGGTGAACAGCTTCTTCGCCACCGAGCTCAGCGCCCTCTACATCGACATCACCAAGGACCGGATGTATTGCGACGCCGCAGGCAGCCCGCGCCGCCGCGCCACCCAGGCCGCCATCCGCGAGATCACCGAGACTTTGTGCAAGCTGCTCGCCCCCATCCTCGCCTTCACCGCCGATGAGGTCTGGGAACACCTCGGCCACACCGACAGCGTTCACATGCAAGGCTTCCCGGACGTACGTTGTTCACGCTTCAGCGTATCCGGCTCCGACTCCGAAAACTCCGCCACCGCCGCCGTCGAAGAACTCCTCAAAGTTCGTGGCGTCATCCAGCAGGCCATCGAAAAAGCCCGCCAGGAAAAGAAGATCGGCTCCAACCTCGAAGCCACCGTCGCCCTGACCCTCCCTGCCGAAGGCTTCACGCACCCCGTCTTCAGCGATCCTGCCACCCTCCACGAATTCCTCATCTTGAGCGATCTTCAAATCACCCGTGGTGGCGACCTCGCCGCCGTCGTGACGGAATCCAGCCATCACAAATGCGCCCGCTGTTGGAAGCACCTCCCAGATGTCGGCACGCATGCTGAGCATCCGACGCTGTGCGGACGGTGCGTGGAGGCGGTGGGGTGATAACCAGGGGCAATGACGTCAGTGTGCAACAAATCGACAAACGACAGGCAATCTCCTCGCAGCCACGTCCCAATCGCTCCGCCTGTTCGCGCCACCCGCCCCCGACCTCCCGGCATGCTCGTTCCGGCTCCGCCGCGGAATCTGCCAGCAGCCCTGCATGAAAACACCGCGAGAGGTTAGAAAACCGCAGAGATGAGTTTTGAAATGGATTTCTCTGCGGTCTTCTGAACTCTTGCGGTGTAAACGGTTCGGAAGCTTGGGAGGGCGTGGTGTAGGCGCATTCGCCAGTGGGCCCAGGTTTAGGAATCTGCTCTGTCATCCATGATTTTGCCAATGGATCGGATTTCGTTCTCCATCTTGATTGCTAAAACAATTAAGTTGCACCTGCAATACTGTTGCATTAATTCGGCACTCTTATGAATCCACCTGCCCGCTTCTCTTTCTGTCCGCTCTTGCTGCTTGCCCTCGTGTTGGCCACTTCGACTGGCATGGCCCAGCAGCGGCATGATCCGGCGCATGCGCATGACGATGAGGAAGTTGTTTCGCTGGATGAGATCGTGATTTCAGCCCCGCTGGATCGGCCTCTGTATCAGCAGGCGCAAGCGGCGTCGATTTTGGGCGGGCAGAATTTGAATCTGGCGATTGAGCCGACTCTGGGGCAGACGCTGGCGCGGATGCCGGGGGTGAGCAGCTCGTTCTTCGGCCCGGCGTCGAGCCGTCCGATCATTCGTGGTCTGGACGGCGACCGGGTGCGCATTTTACAGAACGGGATGAACACGATGGATGCCTCTGCCACGAGTCCTGATCACGCGCTGAGTTTTGAGCCGTCAAATTTGAAGTCGGTGGAAGTCGTGCGCGGCCCGGCGACGCTGCTGTATGGCTCGAACGCCATCGGCGGCGTGGTGAATGCGATTGATGGTCGCATCGTGGATGAAAAACTCGATGGCACGATTCGGGGCTCGATGGGCGGGCGGTTTTCGTCGGTGGACCAGGGCTACCAGTCGAATTTCATGCTGGAAGGTGGCTGGAAGGGGCTGGCGTTTCATCTCGAGGCCTTCACACGGGCGGCGGAAGATTTTCGGGTGCCAGGAAATCTGCGCACGGTGGGCGAGCAGGAGCGCAACCCTCTGCCGACCGGCACGCCGGAACCAAACAAGATCGCGACGAATAGCAATCTGCGTGCCGAGGGCGTTTCCGGCGGCCTGAGCTATGTCTGGGACGACGGCTTCATCGGCTTTTCGTGGACGGAGTTTCACACTAACTACGGATCGCCAGCGGAGCCTTCGGTGTTCATCGATATGAACCAGACGCGCCTGGATGTGCGCGGGGCTTTCTACAAGCCGCTGCCGAAGATCAAGGAGATCAGCTACCGCTTTGCGTGGTCGGACTATGAGCACGTCGAGTTTGAGGATGGCATGGACAACACGGTGTTCAAAAACGACGGTTATGATTTCCGTCTGGAAGTGAAGCATGAGAAGGTCGCGGGCATGGAGGGCGTGGTCGGTTTCCAGTCGGAGCGCAGCGACTTTTTTGTGGCCGGAGCGGAAGCATTCATCCCGCCGACGGTGACGGAATCGAACTCGCTGTTTTTCTTTGAGGACATCACGCGTGGACCACTGAGTTTTCAGTTTGGTGGGCGCTATGACCACATTGAGACAAGATCACGAAGCAATGATATTTTTGGCGATGCACGCGGTCGTCAGTTTGACAATCTGAGCGGCTCGGTGGGCTTTGTTTACACGCCGAATGAGGAATACTCCGCCGCTTTCACGATCACCTACGCGGAGCGTGCGCCAACGTATCAAGAGCTGTTCGCCAACGGCAATCATGTGGCAACGAACACCTTTGAAGTGGGGGATTTCGGCTTGGGCGTGGAAAATTCCGTGAGCTTCGATTTGAACCTGCGCAAACGCACCGGCTGGGTCACGGGCAGCGTGGGCGGTTACTACAGCCGGTACAGCGGCTTCATCGGCCTGTTTCCCGCCGGGTTCATGGTGGACACGGACGACGATTTGATTCCTGACACGCCGCAGTTCAACTATCGTGCCGTGGACGCGGAGTTCCTTGGCGCGGAACTGGAGACGACCTTCCATCTGCTGCATCCGGTGACGGAAGCCCCCAAACCAGCGGACACCAATCTGCATCTGGAGTTCAAGGCGGACGCGGTGCGGGCGCGGGATGCCACTACGGGCACTTCGCTGCCACGTGTTCCGCCGTTCCATCTCTCCAGCGCGTTGATTTGGGAGCGCGGGCCGTTTGGAGCGCGGTTGGAGGGCATTTACGCCGCACCACAGGATCGCGTGGCGGCCAACGAATTCGGCACGGACAGCTACTTCCTGGTCAACCTAGCTCTCAACTACCGCCTCGTGCAGGGGCCGAGAACGGTCGATTTTTATGTCAAGGGCATGAACCTGACAAACGAGGACGCCCGTGAGCACACATCCATCCTGAAAGAGCGCCTGCCGCTGCCAGGGCGGGGGATCGTGGCCGGGGTGAAGATGACCTTTTGAGCGACGATTGGGGTGTCGAGCGCAGCCCGCGTGCTGGAGTCTGAGGCTCCGCCACGCGGGTTGTTTTTTGGCGATGCTTGGGCCTGATTTGGATTTTTTCTCAAAAAATGACCCACTTGATTGAGTGGAAGCGTGGGGATTTTATTTTTCAGGTCTTCCACATTTCATCGGGCAGGTTTTACAACCTGCTTACAACTCATTTACGAGCGTCTGACGCATTGTTTTTGAACTGTGCCAGAATACCAGCAGACAACGAATCGGAGACGGTTCAGTCGTAATCTTTCGAAGAGGTGTTCCTTCTGGCTGTTGGTGCCTTCTCAAATACAACGGGGCGGATCGGGTGATCCGCTCCGTTCGTTTGTGGAAACAAGCCTGCGAGGTCGGCGATGACTCTGTGCGGGAGCTTCGGATGCCGAAATGCTTGATTTCCCTGCGCATGTCCCGAAGGTGGGGAATCGCCGACCAAACTAGACGATGAAATTTGCCATTTTCGGAGACATACACGCCAACCTGGAAGCCCTGCAGACTGTTCTGTGGGACGCTCAGGAACAGGGCTGTTCCAACTACGTCTGCCTAGGCGATATCGTCGGCTACGCGGCCAACCCCGTCGAGTGTCTGCAAACGGTGCAGGATTTGGGCTGCCCGGTGGTGCGTGGAAATCACGATGAGGGCGCGGCCAGCGAGAGCAATCTCGAAGAATTGAATCCCCTGGCCCAAAACGCGCTGCTCTGGACCCGCCAGCAGCTCAGTGAGGATCAGCGCCAGTGGTTGCGCGACCTGAAGCTCGTGCGCCAAGTACGTGATTTCACCATCGTCCATGCCACGCTCGATTCCCCCGGCAACTGGGGCTATGTGACCAACCGCTTCGACGCGATGGCCAGCTTCAGCTACCAGTTCACCCAGGTCTGCTTCTACGGTCACACCCATGTGCCGCGCATCTTTGAAAAGGACGATGCCGTCCGCGCTGCTCGTGGCACCGATGTCATCATCCAGCGTGGCGTGAAGTATTTCGTCAATGTCGGCAGCGTCGGTCAACCGCGCGACGGCGACTGGCGTGCCGCCTACGCCATCTACGACGTCCAGGCCCAGACGATCACCATCCGTCGCCTCGAATACGACATCGAGACCGCGCAGGCAAAAATCCGTGCCGCAGGGCTGCCTTCGCTGCTTGCTGATCGTCTTGCCTTGGGGAAATGAAGTGGCAGGAGCAGGTCAAAGCTGTGCCAGTCAAGGTGTCTAGAGGTTGCATACGCAACCGATGCCGCATCTTCACGAAGGCTTGACTCCTAGACCATCCCTTGACCTTTTCCCCGCATGCCCGCCGCACTGCCAAGACTCCGAGATTTTCGCAGCGCGCTCATCATCAAGCCAAGCTCCCTCGGCGACATCGTCCACACTCTGCCCGCGGTCAAAGCGCTGC
The DNA here is from genome assembly GCA_026397635.1 of Verrucomicrobiota bacterium. GTDB lineage: Bacteria > Verrucomicrobiota > Verrucomicrobiia > Verrucomicrobiales > Verrucomicrobiaceae > Prosthecobacter. The sequence continues at coordinate 9,876 of JAPLUL010000004.1, forward strand.
GTGACGCGCATCCGCATCTCAAGATTCGCTGGCTTGCCAACACCGAGTGGATGCCGATCCTGCTAGGCAGCCCGTTGATCGACGAGGTCATCCCGTTCCCTCGCAAAACCTTTCGTGGCCTTGCCGGTCTGCTGCGTTTCTGGAACTGGCGGCGCACTTGGATGTGCTTGCCGCGTGAGGAACCGGAGATCGTGCTCGATTTCCAAGGCCTGCTGCGCAGCGGTCTTGCGAGCAGTTGGCGTGGATCACAGTCCGTCGTCGGTCTTTCGGATGCGCGTGAAGGCGCGCACTGGTTTTATAACCATACCGTGCCGGTGAATGCCGGAGCGCATGCGGTGGATCGCTACCTGGAACTGCCGCGTGCCCTGGGCATTCAGATTGAGCCGGAAGACATCACCTTTGAACTCACGCCTGGCACTTCACCATCTGGCTGGCCGGAATCGCTGCCTGGATTCATCGCGCTGCATCCGTGGTCGCGGGGAGAGGGAAAATCGCTCTCCAACTTGGCCTTGCAGGCGCTTTGCGATGCCCTGGCACCGCATCCCGTCGTCCTCGTCGGTATGACGGATGACCCAAGCCGCCCCACCGGCGCTCACCTTCACGATTGGAGTCACCGCACATCATTGCCGGAGCTGATCTGGATCATGCGGCAGGCGAAATTCTGCATCAGCGTCGATAGTGGTCCCATGCACATCGCCGCTGCCGTCAATCCGCAAACCATCGGCATCCACACCTGGAGTGATCCACGCAAGGTGGGCCCCTATCCCCGTGAGGTTCATGTTTGGAAGGCTGGACGCATCGCCCCTCGTGGTGATTTTTCAGCCGAGGAGTACCAGGCGGAAGCCATGGTCAGCGATCAAGACGCGAAAGGCATGGGCGAGTGGGTTCTCAAGGCTCTTTGAGCGGCCAGGGATGGATTTGAAGTTACGGGCGCTGTCGTGGAATGGTTCAATCCATGTATGAAAGCTGCCAACATGGATGCCATGCTCTCCAGCGTCGCCGAGTGGATGAACACTGGGGCCCTGAAAGCTTTAGTGGACTTGCGTGCCTCACCTCAGGAGCTTGAGCGCATTCAATGGCTCGGAGAACGCGCCAATGAGGGTGCGCTCACATCTGAGGAAAAGCAGGAGCACCAAAGCTCTGTCATTTTCGCTAATTTCCTCGGCATTCTTCAGTCGAAGGCGCGCCAAGAGCGACAGGCTGCGGGTTGATGAGCCTTTCCCAGCCAGTGGGGCCGGAAAGTTTGATGTGGGAGACCTCGGCGCGGCTGTTCGCTTCCTTGGCGATGCGGATGAACTCATTGAGCGCTTCAAAAATCCCAACCGTCTCGGACCGCATATGGCTGACTTAAATGCCGTCGTGGGCGGCCGCGGATTTGGCCAGCTCGATGAGTTCCTCGGTCTTGGCGAAGGAGCCAGGCACATAGATCAAACCGGTGCTCAATCCCACTGCGCCGTCCTGCATCGCCTGAACGGCGACTCTTTTCATCACCGCGAGTTGTTCTGCGTTTGGAGCACGGATGAAACTGCCGCCCATGCCCTGCTCACTCACGGAGCCATCGCCAATGAGTGTGGCGACGTTCAGAGCCACCTTGGACTCCTCGATTTCTGCAAACAACTACGCTACATCGGTGCGCGAGTTGCCGCAGTTTCCTGTGACGATGGTGGTGACGCTCATACTCAGAAAATTCTCCGCAGTTGGAATGCGGCAGATCACTTCGGAGTGCGTGTGGACGTCGATGAAGCCTGGCGCGGCCACTTTGCTGCCCGCGTTGATGATTTGATCTGCCGTGCACTCAATTGGACCTGCCGCAACGATTTTTCCGGCCTTTACCGCGATGCTGCCAGAGACCAGCGGCGCTCCGCTGCCGTTGGCGATCCGTGCGTTTGTGATGAGGAGATCAAAATCCGCCGCAGGGGCCGTGCTGACGGGCAGAAGGGCGAAAAACAGAAGCTTCATGGTTCCGGAAAAGACGTGGCGCATGGCACAGGGCCTACGCATGAAATCGAAAACTGAATCTGGCCGCTCTTGTTTCTCCCGCAGATTCATTGAGGCCGCAGATTTTCTTCCGACATCATCGGTGGGCCACTCTGAATCTGCGGCTCATCCGGGAAGTGGGTGCGCAGTTTTTGTCCTGCCTGACGAATGCGAGTATGAGCCCCCTCACCTAACCTCTCCCCGCGTCCTGTGGCAGATCATGGGATCACCCATCGCGGGGAGAGGGACTGAAAAAGAGCGCGGTTTCGCTGCAAGAGAGTCCGTGACCGCGCTGCCTAGCTGGAAGGCCCGCTTTCAGTTCCCTCTCCCCGCGCACCGCCTGCGTCGGGTGAGGTGCAACTGATTATTGGACCAAAGACTCCCTTA
>JAPLUL010000146.1:0-28478 GCA_026397635.1 Verrucomicrobiota bacterium
AATCATTTCGATGCCAAGGCGGACGAGGGCGTCCGCGCTCCTGTGCAATGCATCAAACCCGCACGTTCATCCGCTTCGCCGGTTCAATGATGGCCTTCTTCAGCGTCGGGGCTGCCATCGCCGTCCACCGTCCTCCGGCTGGGCGGTAAAACCGCGATCATCAAACGTCATCTGTCAGCCCATGCCGCGATTCCGGGCCACATGGCTGCCATCCTCCTGTTTGAAAAACGGATGACGCCCTGCTTCATACGCCACGCGGATGCTCTGCCAGTCGGACTTGGTGAGCCCCTCGGAAACTTGGCCTTGGGAAGTGATCTGCTGGGGCACCGCCCTATCACCCGCAAACCACCGTCTGCATGTGAGAGAGTGCCATGGGTTATAAGATGGGTTATAAAAAGACAGCTATTTATTTGAGAAAATTCGTGACATTCAATCGGACTCTTGATAAAACCGCCTAGAATCTGCCCTCCAACCCGAGGCAGTGGGCCCGCAGATGATTCTTTTGCATCCTTCCCTCCCGCGTGCAGGCGTCCACGCCACCCGCCTGGAAATGCCGTCGCTGGTGATGGCTGCCCGAGGCGCCTCCGCAGGCAGGCCGCGCATCAGCGGGGCCGCAATCGACCGTTTTTTGCACGTCCGGGGCATCGCCGGGGCTGCGATTGACCGTCGTTTGCAGGGTCGGGGCACGTCCGGGGCCGCAATCGACCGTTTTTTGCACGTCCGGAGCATCGCCGGGGCTGCGATTGACCGTCGTTTGCAGGGTCGGGGCACGTCCGGGGCTGCGCGCGGCCCTATTTTCCAGAAAACCAGCGCCACGGTGCCTGCGTCCATTCGGCCATTCGGCATTCGCCATTTTCCCGCCCCCTTTCTTCCAGCGGCCTCCCGCCTCCATCCTCAACTGCCTGACTCATGAGAATCCTGCGCTTCGACTCCGGGGAAACTTTTAATAATCCCAATAGCCGATGGGGAAATCCCTCCCATGTGCTCGAGTTTGGTGACCCTGGCTATGTGGATCCGAATCCTTCTCCCGCAACCCGCAAACCCAAAACATACCACACCATGAGCAATAACGAGATACCTGATGCCGAGCGCTCCCTACTAGCGCGCGGTGAAGACTGTGCAGACGGCTGTGCCGTGCTGCAAGACACCCTCCCCCTGAAGCTGGTGCGAGAGGCCGACCTGCGCCTCATCCTCACCAGCCTGAAAGGCTCCCCCGCCGCCACCCCGCCCGTGCTGGGCCTGATTTATCAGTGCAAACAGGCAGAGCAGGCGCTGGCCGCCGCCAACAACGAGCGCAAGAACAAGGACACCGAGTGCAAAGCCTTCCTCACTTCCGCACGCACCTCCCTGCTGCCGATCTTGGGCCGTGATCCGTCTCCCGAATGGGAACTGGCCGGTTACGCCAACGCGCCTGCCTACTCCAATGCCGTGCCGGGCACGCAGGAGGGCCGCCTCCAGTGCCTGTCCGCGCTGGCCGTGTATCTGACCCAGCACCCCACTTACGAGGTGCCTGCGGGCGGTCCGCGCCCGGAGGTCACCGCCACGCGTGCCTTGGCCCTGCATAACCAGCTCAGCACCTGCCGCACGGCCGCCAACAGCGCCTCCAACGCCCAGAATGATGCCCTGACGGCCAAAAGAGCCGCCCTGCAAAGCCTGCGCCGCACGCTCATCGCGCTGGTGGATGAGCTGCAACTGCGCCTGCCGGATGACGATCCGCGCTGGGAGGTCTTGGGCCTGAACATCCCGGCCAATCCGCGTCCGCCGGAGCCTGCCAGCGATCTTACCCTCACCAGCGCTGGCCTGGGCCGCATCCTGGCTGAATGGGAGCCCGGCACCCGCAGCGACGACGACCGCATCCTGATCCAGATCGTGGGTGTGGACGCCGATTACCGCGAGTACGGCAAGAGCGGCGGCGATGGCGAGGAACTGATCAAGAACCTGCCCCCTGGTGCCACCGTGAAGGTGAAAATCATCGCCCTCAACGGCAGCCTGGAAGCCTCCAGCGGCCCGGAGGCGCAGTTCGTGGTGGTGTAGCGATGCTGGCCAGGAAGGGCGGTGAATCGCCGCTGTCGCCGCCCGCTTCACCCGCTTGCCGGGCCCCACGATGACACGCTCCACATCGCCAGTGAACGGCGGTTCTGCGTCGTGCCCGGCGAAGCGGCTGGCGTGTCATGCTGGCCATCCAGGACACCCCGGCGTGCCTCTTCAACAGCACAGGGGATGGCGCGGTCCACTTTGAGGAGCGTTCTTGATGCTTGGAACCTGAAACTTGAAGCCTGAAGCTTGAAACGACGCGGCAGAATCGAGGACGAGTTCGAGTAGGAGGACGAGGAGGAGGACGAGTAGGATTGCCTGTGGCGGGCGCTACCACCCGCTTTTCACATTCCACACCTCGACCAAGTCCTTCGGCAGATCGGTGATGAAGCGGCTCGGGCGCATCATGATGTCGCCGTCTCTGGCTTGATGATTGATGACGGGGTAGGTGAGGTAGAGTTCGTCCTTGGCGCGGGTGACGGTGACGTAGAAGAGGCGGCGTTCTTCTTCGAGGGCGGTGTCGCCGCCTTCGTCGATGGCGCGTTTGTGGGGGAACATGCCGTCGGCGAGCCAGATGGCGAAGACGACTTTCCATTCGAGGCCTTTGGCTTGATGGCCGGTCGTCAGCGTGACGGCATCGCGGTCCTGCTGCTGCTGGTCGGGTTTGTTGTCGGTATCGACGCCGCTGAGCAGGGAAAGCTGGCTGAGGAATTCGAGGGGATCGGTGAAGCGGTCGCTGAAGTTGCTGAGCTGTTCGAGGTCCTGCTGGCGCTGCTCGAAGTTTTTGAACTTGGTCTTCATGTAGTCCTCGTACACCCCTTCGACGATGCTGCGAATCATGAGGGCAGGGGCGGCGGGTCGGCCTTCGGCTCCGATCATTTCATCGAGCACGTAGGCGACTTGATCCCAGGTTTCTTTGGCCTTCTTCGGCACTTTGAGCGGGAGCAGGATCTCGGAGAAGCTGGCGGGCATGGCTTCGGCCTTGGCGGCGTCGCTTTTGAGCCAGTCGGTCCAGAGTTTGACGGCGCTGGCATTGCCGATGCCGGGGATCAGACGGACCATGCGCATGAAGCTGACCTCGTCCTGGCGGTTCACGGCGAACTTCATGAAGGCAGCGACGTCTTTGACGTGCGCCTGCTCGAAGAAGCGCAGTCCGCTGGTGATCTGAAACGGAATGCCGCGCTGGGTGAGTTCCATCTGCACCTCCATGCTGTGGAAGTGGGCGCGGTAGAGGATGGCGATGTCGTTGAGGTCGAGGCCCTGCTCGTCCTGCAACTCGAGGATGCGCTGGGCGATGAAGGTGGCCTGCGCGGAGGAGGAATCGAGCGCGACGAGGGCAGGGAGCGTGCCGCTGGACTCGCGGGCGGGGCGCAGGGTCTTCGGCACCTGGCCGCGATTCATGGCGATGGCGGCGTTGGCGAGATTCAGCACCTCGGGGACGCTGCGGTAGTTGATCTCGATCTTGTGCGTGCGGGCACGCGGCCAGTGCTCCTCGAAGTTGAGGATGTTGGAGACATCGGCCCCACGCCAGGAGTAGATGGATTGCGCGTCGTCGCCCACGACGGTGAGGTTTCCCTGCGGGCCGGTGAGCAGCTCGATGAAGCGGCACTGGAGGCTGTTGGTGTCCTGATACTCATCGACGAGGATGAATTCGAACTGGCGGCGGTAGCGCTCCAGCAGGTCGTCGTTTTCCTCCAAGAGCTGCACGGTGAGCGATAGCAAATCGTCGAAGTCCATGCAGTTGGTCTCGCGTTTCTTGTTCTGGTAGAGCTTGCGCAGCTTCAGGATGCCTTCGGCGACGTGCTCGAAGTAAGGATAACGCGAGGTGATGATCTCGGGGAGCTTGCAGAGCGTGTTGTCGGCTAGGGAGTAGATGTCGCCAAGGACTTCGGCCTTGGGGAACTTGTAGCTGGTGACGTCAATGCCGCTGGCGCCGATGACGGTCTCCATGAGGTCCTTCTGATCCTCGCGGTCCATGATGGAGAAGCCTTTGCGGTAGCCGAGGCGTTCGGCGTTGTAGCGCAGGAGGCGATTGCCGATGGAATGGAAGGTGCCGCCCCAGAGGCGTGTGGTGTCCGTGGTGACGAGCGCTTGGACGCGCTCCAGCATTTCGCGCGCTGCTTTGTTGGTGAAGGTGAGCAGCAGGATGGACTCGGGCGGGATGCCGTTGTCCAACAACCACGCGACGCGATAGGTCAGCGTGCGCGTTTTGCCCGATCCTGCGCCCGCAATGACCAGGGCCTGCCCCGGCGGGCTGGTGACGGCGGCGTACTGCTGCTCATTGAGCTCTGCCTGGTAGTCAATGCGTGGGGCGGAGTCGTGGGCGTGATGCAGCGTGTAGTTGCGGGGCATGTTGGCAGGTAGCGAGGGGGGAATCGTGGGTCAAGGGAAGGTCTGGAGGGGGCGCAGTTCCGTGGTGCTGGCGCGAGATCGGTTCATGGGTGGGGCTTTTTGGGCAGGGACTGCTACGGGCCTTTGCGGAATGCGGCTGCTGTGCTGGGTGAAATGAGCTGCTGGAGCGGGGAGGAGAACTTTTCGCTTTTTCCAGGAGTGTTTTCCTCCCAGCGGTGCTAGGGGTGCGGGTTTAACCATGGCGACCCCCAATTACAGTTTCGAGAAACGGAAGCGCGAACAGGCCAAAAAAGCGGCCAAAGAGGCCAAGCGCTTGCGCAAGGAGGAGGCCAAGAACAGCGCCGCTTCAGGAACCCCTGAGGCGTCTGCTGAGGAGCCGGTCACGGCGGTCAGCGAAGGCTGATATGCGTTCCTGACGCCACAGGCAGCAGGATCAGCATGATGAAGATGAGGCTGAGACGCATGAATTTGGGCAAGGAGTGGCATTTGACACGGCAGGGGCGGAATGGATACTCCGCGCTCCCCGCGCCTGCCGTTACCGTTAGAGGTACGGCGTGTGCTAGGCAAGATTCAACTGCTCCCACTCCCCCCACACCCTCATGTCTGTAGTCATCGCCGGAACCGTCGCTCTCGATAATGTCAAAACCCCGCAGGATTCTCAGGAAAACCTGCTCGGCGGCTCCGCCAGTTACGCGGCCCTGGCCGCTAGCATTTTCTGCCAACCGATTCACCTCGTGGGCGTCATCGGTCATGATTTCCCGAAACCACACCTCGATATGTTGGCCGCGCGCGGCATCACGCTGGACGGCCTGGAGCGCAGCAGTGGTGAATCCTTCACTTGGAGCGGCGAGTATCATGACGACATGAACAACCGGACCACGCACAAGGTGGCGCTCAACGTGCTGGAAAGCTGGCAGCCTAAGCTCCCAGAGGCCGCCAGACAGGCCAAAGTGGCCGTGGCCGCGAACATGAGCCCGGACAATCAGATGCAGATGCTCGACCAGATCCAGGCGGACTTCGTCACCGCTGACACGATGGACCTCTGGATCAACATCGCCAACGAGCGACTGCATGACGTGCTCAAGCGCATCGACCTGCTCGTCATCAATGACGGCGAGGCCAAGGAGTTTGCTGGCACGACCAATCTTGTCGAGGCGGGCCGCCGCTTGCAGGCCAAAGGGCCGCGTTTCGTCATCGTGAAGCGTGGGGAGCACGGCAGCTTCCTTTTTGGCGAGAACAAGGACGACTTCTTCGCCTGCTCCGCCTACCCGCTGCACAGCGTTTTTGACCCCACCGGCGCCGGTGACAGCTTCCTCGGCGGTTTGTCCGGCTGGCTGGCCGCGAATGGCAAGACCAAGCCCACTTTTGCAGATCTCAAGACCGCCGTTGTCCACGGCAGCGTCACCGCCAGCTACACCTGCGAGGCTTTCAGCACGCACAAGCTGCAAACGGTGTCCCTAGCGGACATCGCGGCGCGTATTGCGGATCTGCGGAGCTTTACGAGCTTCGCTTGACGCTGCGCGGTCAAGTTGGCAGCGCCGTCAAAGCGTCAAGGTGGTCAAGTGTCGTACGAACGACCATCTTGACACACTTGACCACTCCTTGACTCTATTGACCATCCCAGACTTTCCCTTCCCATCATGTGGCAGACCATCAAGACCTTCACCGACATCAAGCTAGAGAAAACCAGCGATGGCATCGCCAAGATCACCATCAACCGTCCCAAAGTTCGCAACGCCTTCCGTCCGCTGACGGTGAAGGAGATGCTGCAGGCGTTTGAGATTGTGCATGAGGATCGAGAGGTGGGCGTCATCATCCTCTGTGGCGAAGGCCCTCTGGCCTTCTGCTCCGGGGGGGACCAGAAAGTCCGTGGCGACGCTGGCTACATCGGCGAAGACGGTGTTCCGCGCCTGAACATCCTCGATGTGCAGCGGAAGATCCGCACGATCCCGAAGCCCGTCGTGGCGATGGTGGCCGGTTACGCCATCGGCGGCGGACATGTGCTGCATGTCGTGTGTGATTTGACCATCGCGGCAGACAATGCCCGCTTCGGTCAGACCGGGCCGAAAGTCGGCAGTTTCGACGGTGGCCTTGGTTCCAGCTACCTTGCCCGCATCGTCGGCCAGAAAAAAGCGCGGGAGATTTGGTATCTCTGCCGTCAGTATGACGCCCAGCAGGCTTTGGACATGGGATTGGTGAACACCGTCGTCCCGCTTGATCAACTGGAAGAAGAGACCCTCAAGTGGTGCCGTGAGATGCTCCAGCACTCGCCGCTGGCCCTCCGCTGCCTCAAATCCGCCCTCAACGCCGACTGCGATGGCCAGATGGGCCTACTCGACCTCGCTGGCAACGCCACACTGCTTTATTACATGAGCGAAGAGGGTAAAGAAGGCAAAAATGCCTTCGTGGAGAAGCGGAAGCCAGATTTCTCGAAATTTCCGCGCGTGCCTTGATCAAAAGCAGCCGATGGCTTGACGAGCATGTCATGACGCTGCGCTAAGCCTTGCCACTGGCAGGCACCAAAGCTTTCGATGAGGTGAAAGACGCGGACTTGTGAACGTGCACAGCCCCATTGGCTGGAACCACAACTGCTCCAGCACTTGAAATTCAAGACCGCCTTTGTGGTTGCCAGCAGCGAGGGAGTTTGTAGTATCGCGGGGTCGATTTTGACACACTCTCTCCCTGACATGGCTAAACGCACCACCTCCAAACCGGTTTCTCCTGCCAACGCAGCCTCCGCCTGCACCTACGATTTGAAGCAAATCCGTGAAATCGTCGGACTGATGGCCGAGAACGACCTGACCTATTTCCACAGTGAGCAAAAAGGCTCCAAACTGGAACTCCGTCGTGGGTCTGATCTTAACACCGTCAAAGAGCTCCTCAAATCCATGCCGGTGGGGGCACCCACTGCGGTTTCCGCTGCTCCAGCGCCCTTGCCTCAGGCTCCCGTGAGTGCGCCTCTCCCATTGGCCGCGGCAGCTGCTTCAATTGCCAATGAACCTGTCGGACCGACGATCAATTCCCCCATGGTCGGTACTTTCTACCGCAGCGCAGCTCCTGGTGAGAAGTCTTTTGCGAACATCGGTGATCAGGTGGATGAAAACAGCAATGTCTGCATCATTGAGGCCATGAAAGTCATGAACGAGATCAAGGCGGAGGCCCGTGGCACCATCGCCCGCGTGCTCGTCGAGGACGGGAAGCCCGTCCAGTATGGCCAGCCTCTCTTTGAGTTGAAAGCCTGATCGCCCCAGCTTGACCATTCCTTGACGACTTGACCGACTCCCACACCGTCAAGCAGGTCAAGCCAGTCAAGACTCACTCAACCTCTCTCGTTACTCATGTTCAAAAAAGTTCTCGTCGCCAACCGTGGTGAAATCGCCCTCCGAGTCATCCGCGCCTGCAAGGAACTCGACGTCAAAACTGTCGCTGTTTATTCCGAAGCCGATGTCGATTCGATGCATGTTCATCTTGCCGACGAGGCCATCTGCATCGGTCCTGGCCCCAGTTCAGAGAGTTATCTGAAAATCAGCCGCATCATCAGTGCCGCTGAGATCGCTAACGTAGATGCCATTCACCCCGGCTACGGATTTCTCTCCGAGAAGGCCGAGTTCGCTGAAGTGTGTGAGAAGTGCAAAATCAAGTTCATCGGCCCCTCGGCCCGCGTCATCAGCATGATGGGCGACAAGAATGTGGCGCGTGAAACGGCCCTGAAAGCCGGCATGCCGATCACTCCTGGCTCTGACGGCATCATTCATACCGAAGAGGAAGCTCTGGAATGGGCGCGTAAGATTGGTTACCCAGTCATGGTCAAGGCCAGTGCCGGTGGTGGCGGCCGGGGAATGCGTCCCGTGCTCAATGAGGCCACGCTCGGCTCCAGCTTCCAGGCCGCCTCGCTGGAAGCGATGAAATGCTTTGGCGACGGCTCCATGTACATGGAAAAGCTCGTCGAAAAGCCGCATCACATCGAGTTTCAAGTCGTTGCCGACTCCCTCGGCAACGTCGTCCACCTTGGCGAGCGCGATTGCTCTATGCAGCGGCGCAATCAGAAGATCATTGAGGAGTGTCCCTCGCCGAAAATCACCCCTGAAATGCGCAAGCGCATGGGTGATGCCACGGTGAAGCTTTGCAAGGAAATCGGTTACGAGAACTGCGGCACCATTGAGTTCCTCGTCGATAACAATTGCGAGAACTTCTACTTCATGGAGATGAACACCCGCATTCAGGTGGAGCATCCGATCACTGAAGAAGTCTATGGCTGCGACTTGATCAAGGAGCAGATCCGCATCGCCGCTGGCCTGCCGCTGAGCGAGCATGTCGTCGATGCCATGCCACGCGGTCATTCCATCGAGTGCCGCATCAATGCGGAAGATCCTTCCAGGAATTTTGCTCCAAGCCCTGGCAAGATCAATCTTTGGTACACCTCCGGTGGCCGTGGCGTCCGTGTCGATACCCACGTCTATTCTGGCTACTCTGTGCCGCCGTATTATGATTCGATGATCGCCAAGCTCATCGTCACCGGTGCCACGCGTGACATCGCGATCCGTCGCATGCGCCGTGCTTTGGGAGAGTTCACCGTCGAGGGCATCAAGACCACGATCCCGCTGCAAAGCCAGATCCTGACCACCTCAGACTTCCAAAACGGCCTGTATGACATCACCTGGGTGGAGAATTTCCTCCGCCAGGAAGGCCTGAAAGCGTAAACGAGCCACCTGACCGGCCGCGTTTGGGTTTTCCGAGGCTAGAATGCTCCCTTCAGTTGGTGGTGGCTGCAAGATGACCTGTGCGCAGGTCGTTTTGGAATTCCCCCATAAACAGCAGCGCCGCCTCCCTTGCGAAAGGGATGAAAATCGCATTGAAGCGAGTCGCGTGCTCACGATGTTCTTTTTTCAAATCAAACCCCACTCATGCACCACCGTCCACGCCCTTCTTTCGGCCGTTTGTTTGCCGCCACCCTGGCCCTGACAGGATTTTCCCAAGCCAGTGATTGGACCAATTGGCGTGGCCCGCTGCAAAACGGTGTGAGCCTGGAGCATTACACCAAAGCAGGAAAGCTTGCTGAAACGCCGACGTGGTCGGCTGACATCCGCAGCCGTGGCTGCCCGGTCGTCGTCGATGGCAAGGTGATCCTCTGGGGTTACAAAGGTGAAACCAGCGACCTCATCGAGCTGCTGACCTGCTTTGACGCCAAGAGCGGCAAGAAGCTTTGGGAACATGAGATTGCCGACTATCTCAGTGATTCCATTTACAATCGCTACTCTATTGGAGCGCCGACGGTGGACCCAGAGACGAAGCGCATCTACCTCACGAGCAACGCGGGTGTGTTTCAATGCTATGAGCTCGATGGCAAGAAAGTCTTTGAGATTCCGCTGATGGAAGACTTGGGTCGCATGACATTCCCCAACAGCCGCGTGGGTAGCCCGGTCATTGAGGGCGAACTGGTCATCATCCATTTCATCTTCTCCAACTGGGGAGCAGACGGCCCAGCGGCGGACCGTGCGTATGCGTTTGATAAAAAGACTGGCGAACTCGTCTGGTGGTCGCTGCCCGGCGTGAGCCCACCCGTTGACAGCTCATTCTCCACCCCGGTGCTCGAAACCCGCGACGGCAAGCGCGTTGCCTACTTCACCACCGGCTGCGGACACATCGTCTGCGTCAATGCCCGCAGCGGCAAACCCTACTGGAAGATGCCGATCTGCAAAAACGGAGTGAATCCCTCGGTCGTGCTGCATAATGGCACGCTGATCGCCGTGCATGGCGACGAAAATGTGGATAGCTCGGATAAAGGCCGCATGGTCTGCATCAAACTGCCGGAAAAACTCACCGCCGCGATTCCTCCGGCTGAAACCGCTGTCCTGGAGCCGAGTGTAGAACTCTGGCGCCACCCGCTCGGTGCCACCAGCAGCTCTCCTGTGGTGGTGGGTGATGTGATTTACCAGCTTACCGACGGCGCTGAACTCTATGCCATCAATGCCAATACCGGCGCTGAACTGTGGAAGAAAAAGCTCAGCAACGCCAATCTGCACTCCTCCCCGCTCTACGTCGATGGCCTGCTCTATTGCCCGATGATGGAAGGCAAGCTCGTAGTCGTGAAGCCTGGGGATAAAGATGCCGAGATCGTCCAGGAGATCAAACTCGATGGCGACTGCTTGGGTGCCCCTAGCGTTTGTGACGGCACGCTGTATGTCACGACCACCAAGCACCTGTATGCCTTTGGCATTCCGAATGAAGGCATCAAGGTTGATGCCGCTCCAGTGGTGGAAATCCCTAAAGCTGGCAAGGCGGTGGCCCTTCAAGCCATCCCTGCTGAAACGGTCATCATGACTGGCAACAAACAGGGCTTCCGTGTGCGCAGCATTGATGCCAACGGTTACGTCGTTAGTGAGGATGTCAATGGCGTGAAGTGGGATAGCTTTATCCCACCGACGGCCAAGGTGAAAGCTACCATGGATGCCAGCTTTAATGACGCGGGAGAGCTCGTCGTCGCTCCTGATGCCAAGGTCAGCGCTGGAGCCTTCAAAGGCACGGCCCCTGATGGCACCTTCGGCACCATCCGTGGCCGGGTGCTGAAAAACCTGCCCATTACCGAGGGCTTCGAGGGCTATACGCTCAGCGAGGAATTCCCCGTCGATCCGCAGAACAATCCTGCCTACAAATTCGCCTATCCGCCGCTGCCTTGGATTGGTGCGCGTTTCAAGTTCCAGGTCATGGAAAAAGACGGCAACAAGGTCTTCGGCAAGAGCTTTGACCGCCTGCTGTTCCAACGCGCTACCGTCTTCGTCGCCCCGTCGAATCTTTCCAACTACACCATGCAGGCTGACGTCCTCACCGAAGGCAATGCGCGCTCCAAAGCTGACATCGGTCTGATCAACCAGCGCTACCTCGTCTGCTTGCGTGGCAACGCTGGCAAGCTGGAAGTCAGTTCCAACCCAGAGCGCCTCAAGCAGGAAGTGGCCTTCAAAATGACCGCCAACAAATGGTACACGCTCAAGTGCCGTGTCGATGTCTCCGCCGATGGCAGTGGTGTCGTTAAAGCTAAGGCCTGGGACAAAGCTGCGACTGAACCCGATGCCTGGACCATTGAGGTTAAAGTGCCACGCGCTCACAGCAACGGTTCTCCCGGTATCTTCGGCTTCACACCGCTCAACCAGAAGCGCATGTATCTCGACAATCTGAGCGTCACGCCGAACAACTGATCACACGCAACTCCGTCTGGAGCCTCATCCTGACAAAAACTCACCAGATTTTCCAACGACATGACCACCAAACCCACCCTCCTCCTCGCCCTGGCTCTTGCGGCCACGGCTTCGCTGCAGGCCGCTGATTACTCCCAATGGGGCGGCGGCAACACCCGCAACATGGTGTCCGATGAAAAAGGCCTGCCCATCGACTTCGATCCCGGCAAGAAATATGGTCCTAAAGCCGCGCCAAAAATTGCCGGACGTCTCCGCCCAAATGCCGAGGAGGCCAACAAGCAGCCGGGAGCCGAAGACATCGACATGAGCACCACCAAAAACTGCCTCTGGGTGGCCAAGCTCGGCTCCCAGACCTACGGCACGCCGGTGATCGCCAACGGTCAGGTCTATGTCGGCACGAACAACGAATCCCCCCGCGACGACAAGCACGCCGGCGACCGCGGCATCGTTATGGTCTTTGATGAATACACCGGCCAGTTCAAATGGCAGCTCGTCTCCCCGAAGATGGGCACCGGCAAGGTCAACGACTGGGAATACCTCGGCATCTGCGCCAGCCCGACCATCGTCGGTGACAAAGCCTACGTCCCGGGCAATCGCTGCCAGATCATCTGCATGGATGTCAAAGGCCTCAGCGATGGCAACCAGGGCATGCAGGAAGAAAACACCTTTATGGCCCCGCTCGACAAAGATGGCAAAAACACCGCCCCCATCGCCCCAGGCAAATCCGATGCGGACATCCTCTGGGTCTACGACATGTACAAAGAGCTCGGCGTCTTCCAGCACAACGCCACCGCTGGCTTCCCCCTCGTCGTCGATGGCAAGGTCTTCGTCCCCACCTGCAACGGCGTGGATTGGACCCATACCAACATCCCTGCGCCGAACAGCCCTAGCTTCATCATGCTCGACGCCGAAACTGGTGAGCTTCTCGGTGAGCAGGACAGCATCGCCTCCCAGCGTGTGCTGCACTGCTCCTGGTCCTCCCCGAACTATCTCGAACTCGGCGGCAAGAAGCAGGTCATCTTCGCTGCGGGCGACGGCTGGGTCTATTCCCTCGCACCCGAAACCAAGAAAAATGAGGAAGATCTCGACATCCTCACCGAACACTGGCGCTACGACGCCAATCCGCCTGAGTATCGCAAGAACTCCGCCGGTGAACCCATCAAGTACGTCGAATACGACGGCCCCAGCGAGATCATCGCCACTCCCACCATCGCTGACGGCCTGATCTACGTCCCCATCGGCCAGGACCCCGAGCACGGTGAAGGCGTGGGCATGCTCAGTTGCATTGATCCCAAGGCCAGCGGAGACATCTCCGGCAAAGCCTTGTGGACCTTCAAAGGCATTGAGCGCTCCATTTCCACTCCAGCGGTCAAAGACGGCCTGGTTTACATCTCCGACTACACCGGTCGTCTCTTCTGCCTCGACGCCAAGACTGGCAAAGAATACTGGAAGTTCGACACCAAAGGCCACATCTGGGCCAGCCCTCTCGTCGCCGACGGCAAAGTCTGGATCGGTAACGAAGAAGGCGAGCTCTTCATCCTCGCCGAAGGCAAGGAACTGAAGGAACTCAAGACGATCGAGTTCCCATCGCCTCTGCTCAGCAGCGTCGTGGCCGCCAATGGTGCCGTGTACATCACCACCCACACGCACCTCTACTGCTTCAAAGACGGCGCAAAAGCCCCTGAGGCAAAGTAGTCAGGCGAGTCCCCATTCATTCGATCCCAAGAGCGGGCCTGGCAACAGGCCCGCTTTTTGTTGGCTGTTCGAACTTCCAAAGTTAGGTCTCAAGTCGAGCTTTCTATCCGGGGAACGAACTTGGAAGTTCATTTTCCGCCCTCGCCGGATCAAGGCTTGCCCGGCATCGAATCAATCCAGCGTCGCAGCAGATCGAGTTCGCTGCTGGTGACAGCGGATTTTTCCTTCTTGGGCGGCATCTCTTGGTGATAAATCAGCTCGATGAGCAGGCTTTGGTTCGCAGCGCCCGGCTTGATCGCAGGGCCGGTGTCGCCGCCAGTGAGCACCGCTTCCAGCGTGCGCATGTCTAGCTTGCCACCCTGGCGTTTCGCTCCGTGACAGCGGAGGCATTTCCCCTCAAAGATCGGCAGCACGTACTTTTGGAAGTCAGGGGCGGGTTCACGTTTCTCATCAGCCCAAGCATTTCCTTCGGCGAGGCTGCCGATCAGCAGCCCGCCAAGGAAGATTCGAACAAACCTCTGCATCACCCGGCCGGAGTTCATGCCTGGCCCACCACGTTCACGAAGCAGTGAACATGCGGGAGAACACGGTAGTTCCAGACAAAGCCGGGCCCTTCGATGCGCCAGGCATCCCAGCGGTCATTGCCTTTCTCTGGGGTGTCCTTGTAAAACGCGAGGCGCAGCTTCTCCATGCCGCCATTGGTCTTGATGAGCTGCATCACCTCGTCGCCATCTTCTTGGCGGAAGGGACTCAGCAGCTTTCGCATCACGCCTGCCACCAGTGCGCGTTGGGATTCATCCAGATCGTCGTAGCCGACGCCAGTCGTGGATTTGTCCACCAGCTTGGGTTTCAGCGCGCCCACGCCATCACCTGGAGAGCCGACGATGACGGCCTGCTTGCGCTGCGGCTCGTTGAGCATGTCAAACACGCTCATGACTTCCTTCGTCTGGTCATTGTAAACGTTCACGTCGCTGTGGCCGTTGGCCGAATGGCCGTAATACATCGGGCCACCGAACGCCGTGTTCGGCTGGGAGTTGCCGTCGCAGCGCAGCGTCAGATGATGCCCGGCGAAGACCCAGGAGAAGGGATCTTTGCCCGACGGATCGCCGAAGATGGCGATGCCGTTGTTTTCAAAGGCTCCGCTGTTGTCCCATTTCCCACGTCGGCTGATGCGGTCATAGGCTTCCTCGCCCGAAAGGATCGCCTTGAAGGTTTGGTGGATCAGATCCTGCTGCGGCTTGGTGAATTGCTCGCCCAGCTTCTTGCCCAGCGGGGCTGCGTTGTGCGTCTTTAGACGCGTTGGCAGGCCGGATTCAGCCCCATCCGCCCAAGGGCGCACCACCGCCGTTTTCTGCTCGGCGTTGAGTGTGGCAAACAGTTCCCGGATGAGTTCCTCGGCGGGTTTCGCCCTGCGAGGTGCATCCGATGGGGCAGCGAAAGCAGAACTCAACGACGATGCTCCCATGACGCCCATGGCGCTGCCAGAAAGGGCGCGAATAAAATCACGTCGTCCGCGAAGGGGAGAGGCAGAGGCATGCTCGGAGCACTCCGGGCAGATGGGTTGATGAACCAAGGCGGTGGCGGATGATGGATGTGATTTCATGGCGGAATCTTATACCGCTTCTGCTGTTCGCATCTTGCCGAGGTTCATTGCAGCCAGCTTTAACAGCTCTCAAAGCCGAGTCATGCCCGAAAACATCAAGATTCTCGCTAAGCACTCCATTTCGTTCAACAACATGGTCGGGCTGGCGAGATTCGAACTCACGACCTCTTGCACCCCATGCAAGCGTTCTACCAGGCTGAACTACAGCCCGACCTATGTTTGACGTTTTCTCCAGTGGTGCCGCGTTGGGGTGGCTGCCAGTTGGAGAGGGACGCATACTGGAGCAGAGCGTTTTGAATGCAACGAGATATTCGCTGTGCACCACATGAAAAAAACACGGGGAGTCTTTCGACTCCCCGTGTCTGCAATAGCACTGACTGACTTGGAAAAACTAGGCGCGACGGCGTCGAAGGGCGATGAGAGCTAGGCCGACCAAGCTCAGCAGAGCACGCGAAGGCTCAGGAACAGCATGCACGCTGATGCCACGTGTGGCTTCGGAGCCCACACCTTCGTAGCCAGTGAGCAGCAAGGCGGTGCCCGTCGGACTGTCGGCGGCTGCAACGAAGACCATTCCCTCAGGTGAAACGAGGCTTTCGCCCAGGGCATTGGTGTATCCCACAAAGTAAGGCGAATTCGGATTGGTGATATTATACACCATCAGGCCGTTCTGGCGCTCCATGCCGATGAACGCATACATATCGCTGCCGAACTGGCCGATGGTGAGCGCCTCGGGCTCGGGCCCCTTGTCATCAGAACGAGCGTCAGCTCCGGGGGTGCCGTTATTCATGTTGTGGTAGGTCGGGTCAAGACCCAGCAAGAGGGACTCCATGTTCGTAGCGGCGTTGATCGAGCCATCAGCCGCGTTGCTGTTGCCGCTGCCGCTATCCCAGACAAGGGCACCGGTGTCTGCGTTCCAGATCGAGAAGGAACGGGTGCCGATCATCGTGATGTCGTCAATCTTGCCATCTCCTGCGGTCCCACCGTTTGCGCCATTGTCACCATCGAGTCTCGATACATTGAGACGACCAAGCACTGCATTTGCGCGCACACCTGTGGCGGTGGTAGGGTAGACTGTGGAGTCAAGAATGGGGTTCATGCTATCAACGCCGCTGGTGTCGCCAAAGCGACTCAGATCACGACTGGGATCTTCGGGGCGCGCATCACCCTCGTTGGCAGTGATGAAGTAGGTCTGGCCGGCAACGGAGTAAGTAGCGATGGAATCTGGCATCGGCAACCCCTTCACAGTGTCATTTAGCAATGCGGTGGAACCATCCTGATCCGAGGCGTCGATCGTCTGGGTGATGGCTCCCAATTTGTGAATTTTCTCCCATTTGTTGGAGCCGAGGTCAAAGACACCAACAGCGTTGTTTTCTTGCAGTGTCACATAAAGCTTGTTGCCTGACTGGGAGATGAACTCGGGCTCAATACCCTTGTAGAAATCTGGGTCACTACCCACGCCAGTGCCACCGAGCACATTGAAGTCCGGCACCGCTCCAATGAATGTTTCACCTGCGTTGCCTATCGCGGCAATACTGGCATTACGCACGCCAGCAAGGCTGGCGCTCGCACCGAGGTTTGTTGCCTGGAAGTCGAAAGTAGCGACGTTCGAGTTTGTAAGGCTGGAGACGTTGCCAATGTTAGAGATGCTGGATAGATCAATGATGCTAAGCGATCCGGCAGAGTTTGGGGTGCCAATGATGTTCTCACCCTCATTTGCCACGAGAAGTTTCGTGCCATCGGCGGAGAACTTCACGCTATCCGGATGAAAGCCCACGTCGAGGACGACGAGGTTGCGTGCGTTATTGGCCGTGGAACCGCGATAGTCGAAGAACGCCACCTTGCCAGCCGTCGTGGTGCTTGCAGATGGGATGAGCGAGACCGCACCAAAGCCGCGATTATTCGGATCGACGGCCACAGAACTGGCGCCGTTCCAGTTCCCCGCAGCACCGAAGACTGAGGAAAAATCAGCAAAGCCCTTTTCGGAAAGCGTCCCGGTGTTGCTGAGTGAGAGAATCTGCACACCGAAGCTGCCTCCCGTGTTGTCGCCCACGGTGCTGAGCACGGTGTAATTGTCGTGCGCGGTGTAGGCGAGGATTTCGGCGCTGCCATTACGGGCAAGACCGACGCCGGTGTTATAGGAGTCTAGAAGCGTGAAGGCTTCCGCGTTCATCGCCATGAGCAGCGATGCCAGAGTGAGTGTGAGATTAAGAGGAGCGCGTTTCATATCAGGAGTGTGAGAGAGCTGACCTGACCGCTTTAGCCTTATGAGAATCCCTGTCGAAGGGCGGCAGGTGACAATTTCGTCATGTGGCAATTCTGACACCATGATGCGTTTGAAGCCTCTGCTTCCAGAGGCGTGAAGTGATGTTTACCATGGCCCGACGTAGCCCTTACTCAAGTCTTCCCATCCAGCGCCGACGTTCGCGCGGGCCCATCATCGCCACCATCTTTGTCGCCCTGGCGGCACTCGGCCTTGTTATTCGGATGATGAGCAGTCGGACGCAGGCAGTAGCAGACGAGGATGAGCTTCTCTCCAGCCTCAAAAAAGCCGCGACCGTGCTTCAAGAGGGGAAAAAAGAGGAAGCCACGCCTCCAGAGAAAATCGCTGCCAAGGATAAAACCGCCTCAGCATCTGCCAAGCCGATTCCCGTAGAGAAAAAAGCCGCCGTGATGCAGCCCTCCATGCCAGAGGCCATGGCTGCTGACAAAGTGCGCGTGGAGTTTGAAAAGGCCGCCACGGTGCTGCGAAAATACTTCCAGTCTCCCTCCGACGCAGCGCTGGCGGCGCTGCTGCGTCATCCGGATCAGTCCATGCCGCGTCACCGCCTTTGGTCGCAGAAAAATCGCATCGTACCCGCCGTGCCGCTGCGCATCGGCCCTCAATTCGGCACTGCAGGCAGCTTACTGGTCACGCCGGTGAAAATGGTCGATGGCAGCAGTCGGCTGGCTGCTTTGGAAAAGACAGAAGCAGGCTATCGCCTCGACTGGGAGAGCTTCAGTGCCTGGGGGGAGTCGCGATTCGCCGATCTGCCGCAACTCAGCGCGAAAAAACCGGCCCTGCTGCGCGTCACCGTCAAGCCCTCCACCGCCACTGCGCCTGTGGCGGGAGCTCTCTCCTTCACGCTCACTCACCCGGATGAGCGCTCCACCTTGGCCGCCTATGCCATGCCTCAGTCTCTCAGTGTTTCACCTGCCGCGCGCCAATTGCGCGATGCTGGTTCAGGGATGTTCACCCTGCTGCTCACCATGACCTCCGAAGATGTGAAAAACGGCTGGGCCAACATCCACTCCGTCGTCTCCACCGGTTGGGTCACGGAAATGGCGGAGAACGAATGAAGCAGGCTGGCGCCACGAGGCTTGCCATTGCCATCACAATCTCGTAAGACGTGCGTTAAATCACGCCGCATGGTCACCATTACGATCCAGGAACTCACCAAACGTTTCAGCGGCACTGTCGTTTTGAGCAGCGTGGATCTGCAAATCCAAGCGGGAGAGCTGTTTTTCCTGCTTGGACCCAGCGGCTGCGGCAAAACCACGCTGCTGCGCCACATCGCTGGCTTCTACACGCCCGACGCTGGTAAGATCTGGTTCGATGACGAGGACGTGACGCGCCTTCCCGCACACAAACGTGGCACGGGCATGATGTTTCAAAGCTACGCGCTCTGGCCGCACCTCAACGTGGCTCAAAACGTCGCCTTCGGTCTCGAAGAGCGCAAAAGACCGCGCCAGGAGATCGAGCAACGCGTTTCCGAAGCGCTTTCTCAGGTGAAGCTCGAAGGCCTTGGCTCCCGCAAAATCCAGCAGCTCTCCGGCGGCCAGCAGCAGCGTGTCGCGCTGGCCCGTGCTCTCGTCATTCGTCCCAAATGCCTGCTGCTGGATGAACCGCTCTCCAACCTCGATGCCAAACTGCGTCTGGAGATGCGCGGCGAAATCAGAAGCATCTGCAAACAACACGGTCTTACAGCCATCTACGTCACGCATGATCGCGATGAAGCCCTGAGCATGGCCGACCGCATGGCGATCATGGAAAGTGCCAAACTCGTGCAAATCGGCACACCCACCGAGGTCTATCGCAATCCCGCCACACGCATGGTGGCCGAGTTCATTGGCGAAACCAATTTCGTTGAAGGTCGGGCACTTCGGGAAAGCAGTTGGGCAGGCTATTTCGATGTGGAAACAGCTTTCGGCGTGCTGCGTGGTCGAACCAACGACACTACTTGGCAGCCCTCCCCCGGCCAGCCGGTCGTCTTGAGCATACGGCCCGAGGCGTTGACCTTCGCCAACCTCACCGACTCCACGAATCGTTTCCCCGGCCGCATCATCGACACCACTTACCTCGGCCCCACCGTGCAATACCAGCTTCAAGTGCAGAACGGCCCGCTCATAAAGGTCTGCGAGATCAACCCCAAGGAAATTCGCCCGCCTTCAGAAGAGGAAGTCCGCGCCATGGCGGGAATGAACGATGTCGTGATTCTGCGCAAATGAACGCCTTCCTTCAGCATCCTTGCTCTAAGGCCGTGCTCGCTTGGATGCGGCAGTGGCGCAAGGAACTCGCGGTGGTGCTGGCGATGATGCTCACCATGATCGGACCGTTTTTGCTCAAACCGGCGCAAAGCACCGCTCCGGTTCGCTACGATCGCCGCCTCGTCATCATCTCGCCGCATCACGACCGCATTCGTGAGGAGTTTGGTCATGCCTTCGCCCAGCATTGGAAGCAGAGCACCGGACAGACGCTATACATCGACTGGCGTGTGCCCGGTGGCACTTCCGAGATCGCCATGCTCATCAAATCCGAGGCCACCGCCGCGTTTCAGCAGCACTGGCAGCGTGATTTGAAAAAAGCATGGTCTCCCGCAGTGGCACAGGCTTGTTTGAATCCCAAGGCCGAGCCCGAGGATGAAGCGCGCCAAGCCTACCTCGCCTCCAACGTCAGCACCGGCATGGATGTGTTCTTTGGCGGTGGGGCTTACGATTTCGAGCAGCAGGCCAAAGCAGGCACGCTGGTGGCCGGTGATGGAGAAAAAACGGGAATCAGCGGCTTGCTGAACAAACATCCCGACTGGTTCGGTGAGAGCGGCATTCCTGAAAAACTCAGCGGCGAGCCGTTCCGCGATCCGCAGGGCCGCTGGTGCGGCACATGCCTTTCCAGCAGCGGCATCGTCTTCAATCGCGATGTGCTCCGCCGCATCGGCATCGCTGACGATCCCGACGCGTGGGAAGATCTTGCTGATCCGCGTTACTACGGCCAGATCGCCCTCAGTGACCCCGGCAAGAGTGGTTCCGTGACCAAAGCGCTCGAAATGCTCATTCAGCAGCAGATGCAGATCGCGATGGATCGGCTCAAGGCCGTTCCCAATGCCAAACGCACGCCCGAGGAACTCGAAGCTCAAGGCGTGGCTGAAGGGTGGAACGAAGGCTTGCGCCTCATTCTTCGTATCAGCGCCAATGCGCGTTACTTCACCGACTTCTCCACGAAAATCCCGCTCGAAGTCGCTCGTGGCGATGCCGGAGCAGGCATGTGCATCGACTTCTATGGTCGTTCCGCTGAAGAAGACGTGCGCAGGGCTGACGGCATCTCACGCGTCGGTTTCATCGCTCCACTTGGAGGAACTTCGATCAGCGTTGATCCCATCGGCCTGCTGCGCGGTGCGCCCGATCCTGAGCTTGCCACAGCGTTCATCGAATTTGTGCTCGGTGAGCCAGGGCAGAAGCTCTGGAGCTTTCGCGTCGGCGAACCCGGCGGCCCACGTCAGCACGCACTGCGCCGTCTGCCGGTGCGGCACGATCTTTACACAGCGGAGAACATCCCACGCATGAGCGATGGCAAAGAAGCTCCTTTCGACAAGGCCAAAGCCTTCACCTACCACCCCGAACGCACCGGAGCCGCGTTCAGCGCCATCCGTTTTCTCGTCCGCGTCATCTGCGTCGATTCACATGATGAACTGCATGAGGCCTGGAAGCAAATCATCGACAACGGCATGCCAGAACGTGCCATCGCCGTCCTCGAAGACCTCACCCGCGTGAAATACGAGGCCGCCACTGGCAGCGTCGCCAAAATCCTCGCCGCACGCGATAAAACCCAGGAAACCCGCCTTGCCCGCGAACTCGGCGACGCCTTCCGCACCCAATTCATCCGCGCCGGCACCATCGCCCGTCGTGGCTCCTGATCTTCTCACCCATGTCCAAAACCCTCTCACTCCTGATCTTCCTGGTGATGACCGCGTTCTTCGCGTGCTTCTTCGCCTATCCGATCTGGGCAGCGCTGGAGGCGGCGTTTCGAGGGCCCAATCACGAGTTCACGCTGGAATACATCACGGAAGTCTTCCTCAACGAGCTGTATCGCGAAGGCTTGTGGAACTCGTTCATCATCGCGGTGTGGACGACGCTTGGATCGCTCGTCATCGCGCTGCCGTTGGCGGTTTGTTATGTGCGTTTCGCGTTTCCGGGCCGTGCGTTGCTTAATTCGCTCGTACTCATGCCAATGATTCTGCCGCCCTTCGTCGGTGCCATCGGCATCAAGGCCATGCTGGGACAGGCGGGGGCGTTGAACAGCTTCTTGATCAATCTGGGCCTCATGGATGCCATGCATCCGACCGACTGGCTCGGGCAGCAGCGCATGCTGGGCATCATCCTCATGGAGGTGCTGCATCTTTACCCGATCATCTATCTCAATGCGGCCGCCGCGCTTTCGAATCTCGACCCAGCCATGGAAGAAGCTGCTGCAAACCTCGGCTGCAATGCGTGGAGCCGCTTCTGGCGCGTGACGCTGCCGCTCATCATGCCCGGCGTGTTCGCAGGCGGCACGATCGTGTTTGTGTGGTCCTTCACGGAGATGGGGGTGCCGCTGCTGTTTGATTACGACCGCGTCACCGCCGTGCAAGTCTTCCGCAGCATCAATGATCTCAGCGGGAACCCGTTTCCTTATGCCTTGGTGACGGTGATGCTCGCTTTCAGCACACTGTTCTACCTCACGAGCAAGCTGCTGTTTGGAAGTTCGAGCGCCAGCGGCGGAGGACGGGCCACGACAGGCCGTGAGACGATCACGCTGCCGCTGGGACTCGGCTGGGCCTGCACCGCGTTTTTTGCTGGCGTTACCTTCCTTGCCGTGCTGCCGCATCTCGGCGTGGTGCTGCTGTCGTTCTCCAAGGACTGGTATGGCACGGTCATTCCGCATTCACTCACCTTGTCTCATTACCACGATGCGCTCGGCCATGAACTCACGCTGTCCTCGATCGCGAACAGTTTGAAATACTCCGCGCTGGCGATGCTCGTGGCACTCATCCTCGGCGTCGGCGTGGCCTATGTTTCCGTGCGCACGCGCATCTGGGGTCGTCAGATTCTCGATGCGATGGCGATGCTGCCGCTCGCCGTGCCCGGTATCGTCATGGCCTTCGGTTATCTCGCCATGACACGCGAAGGTCAGCCCTTCCATTGGCTCATGCTCGGCGAAGACCCGCTGCTGCTGCTCGTCATTGCGTATGCGGTGCGAAGACTGCCCTACGTCGTGCGCTCCGCCGCCGCTGGATTTCAACAGGTCAGCCCCACGCTCGAAGAGGCTGCGCAGAACCTTGGCGCACGTCCCGAGAAAGCCCTCTGGCGCATCACGCTGCCACTGGTGGCTCCGAATCTCGTCGCTGGTGGCCTGCTGGCCTTTTCCTTCGCCATGCTCGAAGTCAGTGACTCCATGATCCTCGCGCAACAAGCTGCGCACTTCCCAATCACCAAGGCGATTTACTCTCTCGTTCTTTCTCTCGGTAGTGGGCCGAACCTCGCCTCAGCTCTCGGTGTGTGGGCGATGATTTTCCTCGCGGTGACCATTCTCGGCGCGGGCGTGATTCTGGGGAAGAAGCTGGGCGCGTTGTTCCGGGGTTAGTGGAGCGCGGATTTTGAATCCGCAGCCGCCACTCAAACACGATCACCCTGCTTTTTTGGTCTGAAGCGTCGAAGCTTCCAGCGGAGTGCTGCGTATTAAAAATCCGCGCTCCTTGAAGCCCTTGCCCATGGCGGTGTGTTGCTCGTCTTTGCCGTAGTTCATCCGCACGACCTTGCTGATGTCGGAGGCGGCAGATTTGGGATGTGGCAGGCGGCCTTGATCGATCACCGTGACCTTCCAACCGCGTGTGCGGAGTTCGAGCGCGGCGGTAAGACCGAAACAACCGCCGCCGAGGATGAGGATGGAGGCACTCATGTATGCTGGATGGATTCAAACACCGCTCCGCCGAGCAAACGCTCGCCATCATAAAGAGCGCAGATCTGTCCCGGCGTGAGCGCACGCTGCGGCTCGGTGTATTCGAGTTCGGCGCGGCCTTCACCCAGAGGGCGGAAGATCGCATCACCCGCAGGGCAGCGATAGCGCGGCTGGGCTTGGAGCAGGCGTTCGTCATTGAAGGGCTCACCGGCACTCGAAATCGAGTGCAGCACGGCTTTGCGCGCCCACAGCAGCGGTGTGTCGGCGCTTTCGATGGCGACGACGAGTTCGTTCGTCGGCTGACGCTTGGCGACGACGACGTAGGCCTGCTTGTGCAGTGGACTGGCGACGCCGTGTCCTTTGCGCTGGCCGAGGGTGTAAAGATGCAGTCCCCGATGCTCGCCGAGCACCTTGCCTTCCAGATTGACGATGGGGCCGGGCTTGTCTGGCACAAAGGTGCGCAGGAAGTCCTCCATCTTCACTTGGCCGATGAAGCAGATGCCCTGGCTGTCTTTTTTCTCCGCCGTTTTGAGGCCGAATTCACGCGCCAGATCGCGCAGTTCAGGCTTGAGTAGGTGCCCGATGGGAAACTGCGCGATGCGGACCTGATGCGGCTGCATCATGGCGAGAAAATACGTTTGGTCTTTGTTCGGGTCGGCTCCGCGATAGATCGCTGCTGGCTGCTGCATGCTGGATGCTGGATCTAGCAGCGTCTTGCGTGCGTAATGCCCCGTCGCAATCGCTTCGAAGCCTTGTTCGCTCGCCCAGTCCCACAGCACCCCGAATTTCATCTCGCGGTTGCACATAACGTCGGGATTCGGCGTGATGCCGGCTTGATAGCCTTCGAGGAGGTATTTCACCACCTTCTCACGGTATTCGGTCATGAGATTGACGACGCGGAACGGGATGCCGAGCTGCTTGGCGACCGCCTCCGCATCCACGATGTCTTCCTCCCACGGGCAGTGGCCAATGATATTCTCCTCATTGATCCAGTTTTTCATGTACACGCCGGACACGTCATGCCCTGCGCGGACGAGCTGCGCGGCGGCCACACTGCTGTCCACGCCTCCTGACATGGCGATCAAAATTTTCAATTTTGGTTCTGAGGTCACGACCATCTCATAGGCAGTGGCCAATGAGGAGGCAAGCGTTGAAGTGGCTGGGGAAGATGCGTCAAAGATAATGGAGACCGAGTTGGGCTTTTGCTGAGATGCTCAGTCAAATTAGGCCGGTGTGGTGCCAATGGGGTGCTGCATCTTGCGGTTCAAATCCAGGTAACCATGCAGCATGTAAGGCTCGCAGGAGGGGGAAGCTGCCGCCTGCGGTCGTTTAATTTCGCAACAGCCTCCCCAAATCGGTCCTCTCTTAACTTCATCTCCCAGATCACTTCGGTGAGTCACCGGAACGTTTTTCGTCCTCACGCGCCAGTTCTTCGAGGGTCATCTCGCGGGACGGCATTTCCGCCGGGTCTTCTTCGGGCATCCGGGAGCTTTGGTCCTCGCCAAGGTTTTCTTCCTCCTC
Source organism: Verrucomicrobiota bacterium (assembly GCA_026397635.1). GTDB lineage: Bacteria > Verrucomicrobiota > Verrucomicrobiia > Verrucomicrobiales > Verrucomicrobiaceae > Prosthecobacter. The sequence goes on from JAPLUL010000146.1 coordinate 24,587, forward strand.
AGCGGGTTTTTCGACCTCAGGTGGCGGAGCAGACGGCGTGGCGGCGGGCGTTTTGTAGTCGTCGTCCTTGTCCTTGTCGTCGTCATCGTCGGCGGAGGACCATGGATTGTAGTTCTCGTTGTCCCAGTCGTCGTTCACAGACTCTTCCAACTCCTTCTCGTCCTTCTCGATCTGGGCGTAGTATTCTGGGTAGGCAGCTTTGTCCTTCTTCTCCATGAAGTAGGCCAGCCACACACAGATGCCGTAAAGCACATAGAGAGGCCCTGACATGAGCAGGAGTGTCAAAATATCCGGCGTGGGCGTGATGATGGCCGCAAATAGCATGATGCCGACCAGCGCGTGCCGCCATGTGGATTTCATGATCTTGAAGTTCAGGAAATCGAGCTTCACCATCGCCATCACGATCACTGGCAGCTCAAAGGAGATGCCGAAGACCAGGATGAAGCGGGTCGAGAAGGTGACGTAGTTGGAAAGTGTCCAGTCCTGCCGAGAGCCAACCGTTTTGGCGAACTCGTCGAAGAAGCTCAGTGCTTTTGGCAACACCACTGCATAGGCGAAAGCCGCGCCGGTGAGGAACAGGCCGGTGCCGATGCCGATGGCCGGGAAGAGCAGCTTTTTCTCGTTTGGCTTCAAGCCGGGCAGGATGAATTGCAGCAGGAAAATGAGCAGCAGCGGGAATGAGATGATGATCGCCGTAATGAGCGACACATTGATCGCCATCATGAACGGGCCGGCCACGTCGATGTTTTGCAGCAGCAGGCTCGCGCTGGCTTCGTCCTTCGCCAGCCCAGCAAAGATCAATGGCAGCTGGATGGCGCGGAACAGCTCCTTGTAGAAGACAAAAGTGCCGATGGTGGAGACCACGAGCGTGATCGCCATGCGCACGATCATCGTGCGCAGGTCTTCCAGGTGCTCGATGAAAGGTTTTTCCTCATCTGTGCCGCCGCTGAGGTTCAGCGCGACTTTTTCGCGGACTTTAAAGACTTTTTGAAGGATGCCGGACCACATGGGGGAGGGAAGGTGAGGGGTGGAAGAGGTTCACGCGGCAAAAAATGTCGAATGACGATTGTGGAAAGACGAATGGCCCGATCCACCGTCGCGCGGAAGATTTTCATTGTTGCATGGGCATGCGTTGGTCATTCGGATTTCGTCATTCGGTATTCCCGCCAAAGGCGGCGTTCCCTTGGGCCGCGATCCGCGCGTAGAGAGCCAGCGTCAGGGCGTTGGTGATCGCATTGGCAGCAATCATCCCACGCAGTTCTCCCGCGCTGACAAACCGCACGTCGCTGATGTGCTCGCTTCCATCCGGTTCAGGACGGCTGACGACACACACGGGCTTCGCCGTGAAAAGATAAACGATCTCGTCGGTGAAACCTTGCGAGGGAAAATACCAGCCCAGCGGCTCCAGGGTGCCGTGCTCATTGTTCAGCACGCAACCGCACTCCTCGCGCAGCTCGTTCAGCACGGTGTGAATGATCGACTCACGCGTCACCTCGGTGTCGATCTGCCCAGCGGGGAATTCCCACATCGTCTGCATTACCGGCAGGCGCTCCTGATGCACCATCACCAAGCGGCCGTCCTCCAGCACAGGGATCACCGCCACGGCAGCCTTGCGCTGCACCACCATCCACGGCACGTCGGTTCGTCCGCTTGGGGTGTCATAATAGGCGCGTTCCACGCTCACATGCGGATTCTCAAACGCCATCTCGCTGCGCGTCTTCCGCCAACCAGGCTCGGTTTCGGGAGTGTAGAGGTCGAATTCCGGGATCTGCATGCCAGTCACGCGTTCAAAGCCGTGCGCCAGCGACTGAGCTGGGCCTTCACATTTTTTGGCGAAGGTGCGCCGATGCCTTTTCGCGCAGCCAAGGCTGTTTCAAGGTTCAAACAGGCCGTCACATCAGCCTCGAAGGCTGGGGAGAACTGCTGGAACTCCTCGACTGCCATTTCACCAAAGCCGCGCTTCTGCTCAATCGAGTAAGCGACGAGTTTTCCGATCACTTCATGCGCTTGACGGAAAGGCACGCCGTGATTGACAAGGTAATCGGCCAGATCCGTCGCCAGGAGCATCGGATCGCTGGCCGCAGCGGTCGTTTTGGGCCGGTTCACGTCCATGCCGCTGATCATCTCGGTGAAGACTTCGAGAGCGAGCGAGATCGTGTCGATGGAATCAAACAGCGGCTCCTTGTCCTCCTGCAAATCGCGATTGTAGGTCATCGGCAGGCCCTTGAGCAGCGTCAGGATGCTCATGAGGTTGCCAATCAGCCGTGCCGACTTGCCACGCGTCAGTTCTGCCACGTCAGGATTCTTTTTCTGCGGCATCAACGACGAACCTGTCGTGTGCGCATCACTCAAGGTCACAAAACCAAACTCCGCGCTCGCCCACAGGATCACATCCTCGCTCAGCCGGGACAAATGCACGCCCTGCAAGGAGATCACGAACAGCAGCTCTGCGACGAAATCTCGGTCGCTAACCGCATCCATCGAATTCTGCGTCACGCCGTCAAAACCAAGCTGCTGCGCCACGAATTCGCGGTCGAGGATGATCGTGCTGCCTGCAAGGGCTCCTGAACCCAGCGGCATCACATTCAGCCGCTTCCGGCAGTCTGCGAGACGAGCCGCGTCACGATCCAGCATCTCGACGTAGGCCAGCAGATGATGGGCGAACAGCACCGGCTGACCACGCTGCAAATGCGTGTATCCCGGCATCACCGCATCGCTGCCACGTTCGGCGCACTCAATGAGCGCCGCCTGCATTGCACGGGTATGCTTGATAATCGAATCACTCGTCGAACGGCAGTACAACCGCGCGTCCGTCGCGATCTGGTCGTTGCGGCTGCGTGCCGTGTGTTCGCGCCGTGTGCAGTTTCGCACCCGCCGGGCCGATCCGCTTCGTCAGCTCGGACTCGATGTTCATGTGGACGTCTTCCAGCGACTCCTTGAACTCAAAGTTTCCTTTCTCGATCTCGTGGCGGATTTCCAGAAGCCCGGTTTCGATCTTCTGCTGCTCTTCAGCGGTCAAAATACCCGCCTTGAGCAGACCTTTCGAGTGCGCGATGGAACCGGCGGTGTCATGGGCGTAGAGTCGCCAATCAAACGACACAGATTCTCCGTAGCGCTGCACGAGAGCGCTGGTTTCCTGGGCAAAGCGGCCTTTCCACATAAAAAATTCGAGGGGGCGCGGAGACTAGCGGCTTTCAGCGCGGACGCAACGCCGTGGTTTCCGCCTGCTCAATGATTTCACCGCCAGCTCTCGCACTGGCCGTGGCGATTTTTCAACCCGATGTGCTGTTGCATGCGCAAGGCTCTGTTGAGGTGCTCCCAGAAGCCGCTTTCGTCCAGGAGGGCGGCATGGTCCGTTGTGGCGCGGGTTAATCTTTGGGTTACCCGCTCACTGGAAACCCGTCTTGAGAAGGTGGCGAATCGTCTTGAATGATTGGCGTGCAGAATCTGGAGTTTCGCTACGCTCATGCCCGCGTGGCGCACTGCGATCGATCAATTAGGGGGAGCGCAATGCCCTTCGGCATCACGCGACCTCATAGAGATTGTGTCGCTCCTTCCCAATTTTGGAAAGGGATTGAATGACTGCTGAAGAGGACGTGCGAGCTCCTATGCCTCCAGGCGTAGGGCATAGCGCTCGTCGTGGCGTGTGAGCTTGACGGGGGAACCGTAGAGTTGGCTGAGATTGAAGCTGGTGAGGAGGTCGTGCTTTGGGCCGGAGGCGTGGACCTGGCCGTCTTTGAGCAGGAGGCAGTGGGTGATGCTGGGAAGGATTTCTTCGACGTGGTGGGTGACCATCTCGAGGGAAGGGGAGTTCGGTCTCGCGGCGAGTGACTGCATCCTTTGGAGGTAATGCTCGCGGGCGACGGGTTCGAGCCCGGCGCAAGGTTCGTCG
>JAPLUL010000106.1:0-18298 GCA_026397635.1 Verrucomicrobiota bacterium
GCCCGAAGAAAGTCTTCTGCACCGGCGGCCGCAACATCGCCGGACCCGCCGTGCTCAATGACCAGGAGCAGACCACCGACGCGCCGGATCACCAACAGGCCACCTTCGAGTTCGAGCAGTTCACCGCCACCTGGGAGCACCGCAAATTTGCCGACAACAACAACGAGAAGCACAAGATCGGCTGCTACTTCTACGGTGAAAAAGGCGTGCTCCACATCGGCTGGCGCGACGGCTGGACCTTTTACCCGGTGAATCCGAAAGAAGGCGAAAAACACGGCAATCACCAGCTTCAGGAGCCCGACGGCCACAACATCGCCCTGCTGTGGGCCGATTTCATCGACGCCATCGAAAAGAAGCGCAAACCCGTCGCGGACATCGAAAGTGCCCACCGTTCCTCCTGCCTACCGATGCTCGGCATGCTGAGTTACAAGGCAGGTCGCAGCATCCAATGGGACGCAGAGAAAGAAGAGATCATTGGTGATGCGGAGGCAAGCAAGTTGCTCAGCCGCACCTATCGCGGCGACTGGCAATATCCTGTGTAAGGCGTGCTGCATGCGAATCAGACGTCTTTCTTGTCCTAGTCAGCGAGCCTAGCGTGTGCTGTGAGCGCATTTGTCAGAATGCGGCGGCCAAAGTCCTTGCAGGCGCTCTCAGTCGAGCGCTTGCAGGTAATCAAAGGTGTAAAGGCCAGTGTTGTGACCGTCGCTGAAGTCGAACTGAATGGCGTAGCCGCCGACCATGCGCCAGTCCTTCACCGTGACGCCAGGGAAGCTCTTCTGGTTGGTGCCGCCGATCTTGTTGCCCAAAAGATCGCGTTCACCGGTGTTTTCAGCGCTTGGTGAGGCCGCGCGGAGTTTTTCCATGGCAATGTATTGCTCTGAGCCGTCACTCCAGAGAATGGCGACTTCGCTGCCGATGAGTTCGAGACGGGTGGGGGACATGGTGGAGTGAGAGGTTAGAGGTGAACCGTTAGTAGTTCCAATCGGCGAATAACGAGGCTGAAAAGCAAAAGGGACGCTCGAAAGCGTCCCTTTTGAAGATTGAAGATAATCCGTGAAGGATTAGCGGGAGTAGAGTTCGACGACGAGCTGCTCGTTGGCGATCGGGTTGATCTCCTCACGGACAGGAACGCGATTGACGACACCACTCATCTTGTCGCGATCAACAGTCATCCAATCGGAAGCCGGGGTGCCCTGGGTCATTTCGAGGAAACGACCGATGAGCTGCTGGCTGCGCTGGCTGGTGCTGCGGGCGGCGACGACGTCGCCAGGCTTCACCTGATAGCTGGCGATGTTAACGACCTTGCCGTTCACGGTGATGTGGCGGTGGCTGACGAGCTGGCGGGAAGCAAAGCGGGTGTTGGCAAAACCCATGCGGAACACGACGTTGTCGAGGCGCAGTTCGAGCATTTGCAGGAGGTTTTCACCGGTCACGCCCTTGCGGCGCTGGGCTTCCGCGAAGAAGCGGCGGAATTGCTTCTCCATGAGGCCATATTGGAAACGCAGCTTCTGCTTTTCAGCGAGAGCGGTGCCGTATTCCGAAGTCTTACGACGAGTGTTGCGCGCACCGTGCTGTCCGGGCGGGAAATTGCGGGTTTCGAGAGCCTTGGAAGGGGCGAAAATAGCAATGCCAAAGCGGCGGTTGATTTTTTCGCGGGGACCAGTGTAGCGAGCCATAGTGAGTGAGTAGAAAGAAGCTGAAAGAGATTAGACGCGGCGGGCTTTGGGCGGACGGCAGCCGTTGTGCGGCACAGGAGTCACGTCCTTGATGGTGGTGACTTCGACACCGAGGGCCTGCACGGCGCGCACGGCGGACTCACGACCCGAACCTGGGCCACGAAGACGAACTTCAGCTTCGCGCAGACCATGACCCATGGCTTGGCGGCAGGCATCCTGCGCGACGACCTGGGCAGCGTAAGCGGTGCCTTTGCGGGAGCCGCGGAACCCCATCTTGCCAGAAGTGGACCAACCGATCACGCCGCCATTGCGATCAGTGATGGTGACGATGGTGTTGTTGAACGTGGCGTAAACATGAACAATGCCAGCCGAGACGTTCTTGGAACCTTTGGCCTTGACGACTTTCTGCTCGGCGGCTTCACCACCGATTTCGAGCCAGACGCTCTGGGAAACCTGCTTGTCACCACTGGTGGAGGCGCGTTGGTCTGCGGGTGCGGCAGGGGCAGCGGGCACTGCAGGAGCGGGAGCCGCTGCGACAGGTGCGATGGGGGTCGTTTCTTCAGCCATGGTAAGGGGAACGGATCGTTGCGTGAATTGGAATTACTTGGCCTTCTGGGCACCGACGGTCTTGCGTGGGCCTTTACGAGTGCGGGCGTTGGTGTGGGTGCGCTGGCCGCGAACTGGCAGACCACGGCGATGACGATGAGCGCGGTAGCAGTTGATGCCCAGAATGCGCTTCATGTGGATCTGAATCTCACGACGAAGATCGCCTTCGATCGGGATCTTCATGCCCTGAATGGCCTGTGTGATGGCGGAAATCTGCTCGTCGGTCAACTCGCCCGCGCGGATGTTCGGGTCAATATTGGTAGCAGCAAGAACTTTGCGGCTGAGGGGAAGACCGATGCCGTAGATATAGGGCAACGAGTATTCGATCTTCTTTTCGTTCGGGATTTCGACTCCAAGCAGGCGGGCCATAATTCAGTGAGGTGTGTTTAAGAGAAAGTGGATCAACCCTGGCGCTGTTTGTGGCGTGGGTTTTTGCAGACAACACGGACAACGCCTTTGCGGCGGATCACGCGGCAAAGTTCGCAGAGGGGTTTAACGGAGGTACGGACGCGCATACTTAGGAGGTAAAGAAGGTGAGTCTGGGGGAACTCAAAACCCTGCTTTGGCGGCAGGGGGCGTGATGTCTAACACAGTCGAAAACTCGCGCAAGCTGGATTTTTGGAGTTTTACACAGCTTTTTTCAGTCTTCTGAACAACTGCGGAGAGCAGTTGCCGTCATTCAGATGAACGGCATCATGCCTGCCTCATGAAAACCATCCTCTGCTTTGGTGACTCAAACACCTGGGGCTTCATCCCAGAAAGCATCACCGCCCCCTTCCCTGCCCGCCACCCTCATGATGTGCGCTGGACCGGCATTCTGGCCCGTGAACTCGGCCCAAACGTGCGCGTGATCGAAGAAGGTCAGAACGGCCGCACCACCGTGCATGACGACCCCTTTGCCGCCGCCCGCAATGGCAAGCTGGTTCTGCCTGCCATCCTCGAAAGCCACAAGCCGCTCGATCTCGTGGTGCTCATGCTCGGCACCAACGATTTGAAGAGCGTCTTCGGCGTTTCCCCTGGTGAAATCGCCACGGGAGTCAAGATCCTGGCCCAAATGATCCTGGGAAGTGACTCTGGGTGCCACGCCAAGCCACCGAAGCTCCTCATCCTTTGCCCGCCTGCCACTGGCCAGCAAAATCACCTGCCAGATCTTGCAGCCAAACTCCCGAACGCCTTCAAGGACAGCCGAGAGTTGCCGCGGCACTACGAAGCGCTCGCCAGCGCGCTCGGCTGCGCCTACTTGAACACGCAAATCCTCATCACCCCAGGAAGCGATGGCATTCATCTCGACGCTTCGGCACACGCCGTGCTCGGCAAGGCCGTCGCCGCAGCAGTGAAATCTATGCTCCTACTCGACGCATGACTTTAATCGAAACATTTTACCCCTGGATGAAGCCCTGGCTGTTCCGCCTGGATGCGGAACGCGCCCACACGCTCACGGTGAAGATGATGGTCATCGCGCATCGTCTGGGCATGCTCAAAAGCGTGATCGGCACGCCGCAGCAGCCGCATAACGTGATGGGCCTAACGTTCCCAAACGTTCTCGGCCTCGCCGCCGGCATGGACAAGTCCGCCAGTGCGGTCGATGCCTGGGGCGCACTCGGATTCGGCTTCGTCGAGGTCGGTACGCTCACGCCGCGCCCGCAGCCCGGAAACCCGAAGCCACGCTTATTCCGCCTGCCTGAGCATGAGGCTTTGATCAACCGCATGGGTTTCAACAACCCCGGTATTCACTCTGCCGTCAAAAAACTCAAAAACCGCCGCACGAAAGCTGTGGTGGGGGTGAACATTGGCAAAAACTTCGACACACCGAACGAGAAGGCGGTGGATGATTATCTGCACTGCCTCAAAGCTGCCTACGCTGTGGCCGATTACATCGCAGTGAACATCTCATCGCCGAACACGAAGGGGCTGCGTGACTTGCAGGCAGAGGGAGCCGTGCGGCAGTTGATCTCCGAGTTGAAGACTGAGCAGGCTTCTTTAAAAACAGAGCACGGCAAAACAGTCCCGCTGCTCGTCAAGATCGCCCCAGATCTCAATGACATGCAGATCGAGGCTCTGGCCCGTGTCTTCAACGAGCAGAACATCGACGGCGTCATCGCGACCAACACCACCATCGACCGCAAAGCTGTGACTGGCCACGCTTTAGCGCAGGAAGCCGGCGGACTCAGCGGCGCTCCCGTGCGCGAGCGCTCGAATGTCGTCCTCCAAGCCTTTCGCATGCTATTGAAGGAATCCGTGCCCCTCATCGGCGTCGGCGGCATCGTGAGCGGCACTGATGCGGTGGAAAAAATGAAAGCCGGGGCCGCTTTGGTGCAGGTTTACAGCGGACTCGTCTATCGCGGACCTGGTTTGGTTCGGGATATCTTGGGACAGGTCAAGTAGTCAAGGATTCGTCAAGGTATGATCAACACACACGCCATCCCCTCCTTGACGGCGCAACTTTGACAGCCTTGACGCTTCTCTCATCCCTGCCAAACTCGCTGCCATGGAAACCCTCCCCAAAATTCACGAAAAACAGCCCGTCGCCGTCGAACTGCCAGCCGGAGACCATTGGTGGTGCGCCTGCGGCCTGAGCGGCCACCAGCCCATGTGCGACGGCAGTCACAAAGGCAGCGGATTCGGCCCAAAGAAGTTCAACCTGCCCGAGGCCAAGAAAGTCTGGCTGTGCAACTGCAAGCACAGCAAGAACCCGCCCTTCTGCGACGGCTCGCACAAGGCGCTCTAAACATAGCCTCACTGGCACACAATCGCACTGAACGCGTCGTGATGGGAATATCCCGCACGACGCGTTCTCTCATCCGCACTTCAAATGTGGCAGGCTCCCACACTTACGGCAAAGTTCTGCCGCCGGAGATCATCGGCAAGCCCACCAAGCTGATCTGGACGCTGCCGGAGGGCTGGAAGATGGAGGAACTGCCCTGGCCCGCTGTGCACCCGTTCAAGGGGCTCGATGGAGCGCCCAGTGAGGGTTATGAAGGCACGGTTTATCTGCCAGCCAAGATCATTCCGCCTGCCAATGCCACCGTCGGCTCGACCTCGGAACTTCAGGTGAAGGTGGACGGCCTAGTGTGCGATGACAAAACCTGCATGCCCTTCAAACAAGAGGCCAAAACCAGCCTCACGCTTGCTGCCGCAGCCCAAGTCGATGCGGCACAAGCCGGGATCTTTGACAAGCTGCCCGCCTTGGTGAAAACGACCGCCGAAACACCTCCAGCCATAACAGCCAGCGGCGAAACGGCCGCAGCCGTGCCTCCGACCTTTCTCTTCATCATGTTCTCCGCCTTCGTGGGCGGTTTGATCCTCAACATCATGCCCTGCGTGTTTCCCGTGCTCGGCATCAAGGTCGTGGGCGTGGTGCAGCAGGCAGGCGAGGATCGCAAGCAAGTCGTGCTGCACGGCCTCGTGTACACGCTCGGCGTCCTGGTCATGTTTTGGGCGCTGGGCGGCCTCGTCGTCGCCTTGGGCAAGGGCTGGGGCTTCCAGCTTCAGTCCGCCGGGTTCAATTATGCCCTGGCCGCGTTCTTCCTCATCTTTGGTCTGAACATGGCCGGCGTGTTTGAGATCGGCGCGTCCGCCGTCGGTGTAGGCGCGAATTTGCAGGCCAAGCACGGGCTGGGCGGCTCGTTTTTCTCCGGCCTGCTGGCCACGGTAGTCGCCACGCCGTGCTCCGCGCCGTTTCTCGGCACTGCGCTCGGCTTCGCGGTGAAACTGCCCGCGCCGCAGGCCATGCTGCTATTCAGTTTGATCGGCCTTGGCCTGGCCAGCCCGTTTCTGCTGCTCTCGGCCTTTCCCAAGCTCGTCTCCGCGCTGCCACGGCCCGGCGCGTGGATGGAAAGCTTCAAGCAGGGCATGTCCTTCCTGCTCTTCGGCACCGTTTGCTACATGCTGTGGGTGCTAACCGGCATGGTCGAGGGGCTGCCGATGCTCTGGCTCATGCTCAGCCTGGTGCTGGTGGGCCTCGGCTGCTGGATCTACGGCCGCTGGTCGCTGCCGCACAAACCAGCCCGCACACGTCTCATCGCGGTGCTGCTGGCGCTGGCGGCGATTGGGGGCGGCTTGTGGCTCGGCTGGCCGCACATCGAAAAACAACCCGCCGGAGCGCATGGCGCGAAGTTTGAAAACGGCCTGCTGTGGGAGCCGTGGTCTGAAGCCAAGGTCAAGGAACTCACCGCCGCTGGCAAACCGGTGTACATCGACTTCACCGCCAAGTGGTGCCTGACCTGCCAGGTGAACAAGCGCGTCTATCCTGACGCGAAGATTCAAGAACTCCTCAAGAAGCACGGCGTGGTGACGGTGAAAGCCGACTACACCAATGAGGACGAGCCGATCAAGCAAGCCTTCACCGCCCTCGGCCGCGGTGCTGTGCCGGTGAACGCGTTGTACATCCCTGGCGTGAAGGAACCCCTCGTCCTGCCGGAAATCCTCACCGTGGAAAACTTGTCCGAGGCGCTGGGCAAGCTGCAGAAGTGATCTGTACGCAAAAAAACACGCGACGCTGATGAGGCGCCGCGTGTTCGGGATTGAATCTGTCTGGATGCTTACGCGAACAGCGCGGGGATCGGCTGGCCCTTGTCGGCAATCGTGAATGGACGCTTGCTGGGGCTGTAGATGACCTGATCGAGCGGCAGACCGAGGGCGTAGGCGATGGAGGCGTTGAAGTCCATGATCTTGACCTTGTTCTCAACGACCTCACGGCCTTCCTTGTCGGTCTTACCGTAGGTGTAGCCGCCTTTAACTCCACCACCGAACATGACGGCTGAGAAGGCCTTCGGATAGTGGTCGCGACCGACGTTCTGATTGATGTCGGGTGTGCGGCCGAACTCGGAGGTCAGCACGATGAGCGTGTCCTCAAGCAGACCACGGTTATGGAGGTCTGAAACGAGGGTGGCGAGGCCCTTGTCGAGAGTTTCGCAGCGCTCAGGCACGGCGACAAAGTTAGCGTTGTGCGTGTCCCAGCCGCCGAGAGAGACTTCGACGAAGCGGACACCACGCTCGACGAGACGACGGGCGAGAAGGCAGCCTTGGCCGAAGGCTTCGCGGCCATAGGCAGCGCGGAGTTCGCCGGGTTCCTCGGTGAGGTCGAAGGCCTTGAGATCTTCGGACTTCATCATGGCCATCGCGTCATCATACATGTCGGCGTAGGCCTTGACATTGCGGTGCGGGAAGGTTTTGCGGAAGTCCTGGTCGAGTTCGTCGGCGAGACGCATGCGGGCCTGGAATTTGTCTTCAGGTGCATTGTTTTTGATGTTCTTGAGGCCGTTTTCAGGATTGCTGACGAACAACGGGGCCTGAGCGGCGGGGAAGAAGCCTGCGCCGGGGTGACGGCTATCGTTGCCGATGAAGACGAAGTTTGGCAGGGTGCTGTTGCCGCCGCCTTGGAACACATTGAGCCAGGCTCCCATGGCAGGATGGCGGATGGTGCCACGCAGCTCGTAGCTAGTGTGCATCATGTAGTTCCCCTGCTCATGCGCACCTTGAGTGGAGGTTAGGGAGTTGATGACTGTGCCGTGATGCATCTGCTGCGCGGTGAGCGGCAGATACTCGGAGATACGGACGCCGTCGGCGCTGGTTTTGATGGGCTTGGTCGGACCGGCGGTCTCGACACCTTCCTTGGGATCCCAAGTGTCCATGTGGGACTGACCACCGCTCATGTAGAGGTAGATCACGTTTTTGGCCGTGGCCGCCTGCTTGAGCTTCGAAGAGCCTTCAAAGGCGGCGAAGGACTTGCTGGTGAGTGAATTGCCAAGCAGACCAACTCCGAGGAGGGAACTGGCGGTTTTGGCGGCGAAGTCGCGGCGGGTGATTTCGCCGGAACGGAGGAGTGCGGATGCGAGTTCCTGTTTCATGGGTGCGCGTGGTGTTGTTGGTTGTGTCCTACTGAATGAAAATGAACTGCTGGGTGTTCAGCAGGGAGAAGATGAGGTCTTCCATGGTGTTGAGGCCGCTGTCCTGGGCCTTGAGCCAGACTTCCTTCTCAAGGGGGGTCGGCTTGCGGGAAAGGATCGTCTTGTAGGCCGCCTCGACCTTGTCGTCTGGATACTGGGCCTTATTCACTGTGAGCATGAGCTGGCTGAAGCGGCTGGTGATCTGCGGAAGAAGACTGCCGTTCATCATCGCAAGCGCTTGCGGCACGCTGGCGTCGCTGTTGGCATTTTCGATGGTCTCACGGTCGCTTTGGCCGAATTCGCGCAGGTAGTGGCCACGTGGAGCAGGGCTTTCGAGCTCGGCAGAACGCAAAGTGTTGCGGGCAATCTGTTCACGCTCGCTGATGTATTTTCTGCGTTCCTTGCCTTCAGGAATGCCGAAGAATTCGGCCTCCTCGGCATAAGCCTCGCGTGCCTTGGCAGAAACGGCCTCTTTTTCTTCCTTGGTCAGTTCTTTGCGGTCGTAGCCTGGGATGTTGATCTTTTCAGTGCGGACGCCGCTGGCCATCATCATCATTTCACCGCCAGCCATCATGGACGGAGTGCTTTCGGCACCGCCTTTGGTGTTTAAAGCCACGGTCTGGTAGGGTTTGCCGGTGACTTTCTCGAAGAGCTTCTTCTGACCGGTGGTGATGACCTCAGCAAACGTGACGCGGCGGCCTTCGTTTTGGATGCGGTTCACCTCGCTGCGGATGGCGTCGGACTTTTGCTTCAATTCGTCGGCTTTGGTCATGGCCGCCACCTTGGCGGGGCCTTCAGGCATCGCGTCAGCAGCATCACGGGCATCTTTGGCCGCTGTTCGGGCTTCAGCGTAGAGCTTCTGCTGCACTTCGGTGCGCTCACGATTTTTGCCATAGATGTCGGCGGCTTTTTTGAGCCCCACGAGAGCTTCCTCAGGACTGAGGGCATCGACGCTGTCGGCGATCTTCTTGGCCTGGAGAATGCGTTGCTCCATGGTGTCACGATTGGCCTGGTTGATCATGTCCGGGCTGGGATTGATGAGTGTGACGAAGGAATCCCACATCTGTTCAGCGCTCATGCGACGGAGCAGCGGCCCGGTAAAGTGATAGACATTGCCGGGCGCGTACTCCTGACGTGTGGCCTGGGCCTGATAAGCCTTGGTGTTATAAAGCACCCGGAGGACCGCCTTCATGTCGTAGTTCAAATCCACCACGAGTTTTTCAAGGTGTTTCTCCATTTCAGGAACCATCGGCACGCTTGTGTCCATGAGTTCGTCCAGCGGCTCGATGAGGGCGAGGCCAAACACACGCTTCCAGAGACGGTTCGCAATGACCGTGGTAAAGCGTGGGTTCTCAGGGCTGGTCATCCAGCGGGCGTAGGCTTGCAATGGCGTCTCACCGGGCTCGGTAATGCACTCATGCCCCATCATTGTGCCGGGATCGACGGCGGACTTGGGCTTTGCGTCTGTGTATTGATAATCATGCGGCAAGGTTGGCTTCCGCTCACGGCTGCTGACAGAGGTGTAGCGCATGGTGTCGCGCACATCATTCATCGACTCCTGATAACCGCGCTGCTCGGCGCGGAGCTTCTGGCGGGCCGCCTCGCGCTGTTTGCTCACCAGCTTGACCTGCTCTTCATACTTCTTCTGCTCACGCGAGTATTCTTGCTCGGCCTTGGTTCGCTCTTCCTTCGACATCTTGCCGTTGATCTTCGGGCGTTGCGGGCGCTGTGGCTCCTTGAAGGAGGCGCGCACGGTTGCTTCCTGCTCGCGCAGAAGGTCGCCGACCTCGCCCATAACACCGCCATTGTAGTCCTGGGTTTGCACGCCGTAGGTGAAGGCCGCCATCTTGAAGAACTGCATCTGCGTCCACTTATCGAAGGGATGGTTGTGGCACTGAGCGCACTCGATGCGGGTGCCGAGGAAGACCCGAACTGCGTTCGCCATGTTGTCCAGCGGCATGCCGCGATCACGCATGTAGTAGCCGATGGCACCGTTGTCCCAGGCCTTGCCCTGCGCATTGACCATTTCTCGGACAAACGAGTCGTAGGGCTTGTTCTTCCGCAGACTGTCCTTCACGAATTCCGCATAAGCCGCCCCGGTGATCGCGCCGGTTTGGTTGCCATTTGAGGTTACCCGCAGCACATCGGCCCAGTAATTGAAGAAATGCTGCACATAGGCTTCGGACGCGAGCAGCTTGTCAATCAGCTTGGCTCGCTTGTCGGCGTCCTTGGAAGCCAAAAACTCATCCGACTCACGCGTCGTGGGGATGCGCCCGATGATGTCGAGGTAGATCCGGCGCACGAAGGTGTTGTCGTCCGTGGCAGGATTGCCCTGCAGCTTGTGTTTCTGCCAGTCGGCCTCAAGAATGGAGTCAATTTGACGGGCTACGGAGGTGATGTCGTTTTTGCCAGCGGCACGCGCAGTGGAGATCAAACAAAGCGCAAGCAAAGGGTAGGCGAAGAGTTTCTTCATGACCGCACTAACGCCATGGAAAGGTTCCTTTTTCACAATCGAGACACAAAGGTCAAAAAACAGGATCAGTCGAGGCCTCGTGAATGATCCACAGCCCATGTCCCCCTGACACCAAAGAATAACCACTACCACCAGTTCAGGCAGCATGCCTGCGGCGCAGCAAAAGGGCCATGCCTGCGGCGCCGATCAGCAGCGCACCACCCGGCTCCGGGACCGGGGCCACCGTCACGCGCCCCACCATCACCGCCTGCCCGGTCTCGCCCTCAAACACGCGGAACTTGTCAAAATCAGACAGCGAGCCATCGGTGGCGTTTTGATCGACTTGGAAGGTCAGTTCGAGGAAGTAATTGCGGTTTTCGGCATCGGTGAAGTTCAGCGGATTGGTAGGGCTGCCTAGTTTCACAATGTCCGCGCTGGTGGTCGAGTTGCTGCTGTTCAGCGTGTTGATCATCATCAGCGTGGAGTTGATCGCCTGCGTGGGATTGATCAGCAGCGGGCTGGAAAAAGTCAGTAGCAGGCTCAAGTCCACCTGCGAGGCACCGGTGCCGCTGGCGATCGTTCCGTTGCGGTAATACAGACGACCAATCTCAAAAGACGTCTCCAGCGCCACATCGCTGAAATTGCCCGGGTGGAACCACAACGCGCTGGTATCATCATCATGGCTCGCCGCCGTGCCCCACGAGAAAGCGGAAGCGCCTGCCACCGCCGTGAACGGAATCGGATTCAGCACGGCTGGCACGCCGTTGAGCAAATTGTTGTCGATGGAATAGACGAATGAGTTGTTTCCCGGGGATTCCGAGATCGGATCGGTAAAAATGGAGGAGATAGATCCATTCAGCAGAGTGCCTGAGCCGATGGCTTGACCATGGGCCACCGAACCAATGCCAAAAATAACGGTCAGCGTGATCAATTTTAATGCAGTTTTCATGATGGTAATTGGGAGGGTGTTAAGAGCAGTTCGCTAAGTCAGGAGCGCTGGTGAGCGCCATGGGGTGATCACCCCATTTTTTTGATGCCGACTTGGCGGAGCCAATGCCGAAAGCTCATCGAGGGAATCCGGGATGGCGCTGGTTTGAGGACGCGACCGAGGGATGGCGTTCATTGAGGTAGGGTAAGGCGAGTTGGCTGCTGCTGGTTGGCTGGCGCGACTGGCACTTTTTTGACGGCCTTCTCACGCGCTTCAAAAGCGATGCTGTCAGTGGCGGCCTGCCAGATGCCCCCCTTCGCCAAGGTGGGTCTAGTTCGTACGCTCACCCAGACGGATCTCGGCCAACAGAGCGAAGGCATGACTGAAGATGCTTTCAGAGGGCACGCTGCGCGGCCCGCCCTCCCAGCCGCAGAGTCTGCCAAATCACGCCCGTGCAGAAATCAAAGTGTTGTGGTAGCTTACGGCCAAGTGAAGCGACACCCGCCAACATTCATCTTTGCCACCGTGCTTCTCCTGATGGCTTTTTCGCTTGGCTGGCTGGCGATGGAAGCCTCCCACACTGCTAAAGTGGCCAAAAGCGACGCACCAGAACTCATCCGCAGGCCCAAAGTCGGAACCAAGCGGTCCATGCCGCAGGAAGTGCCCACGCGGGAACAAAACAAGCCGGCTTCGCAGCCCCAGGTCGAAGCGCTCAATGTCCCAGGGGCCTTGCCAAACGAAGCCTTGCTCACCTTCCGCACGCCGGAGGCCCTGGCCACGTTTCGGGACCGTTCCGCGCTGCTCGGCCTCGAAGTTCTCGGTCACGACATCCAACTCCGCACCGCCCGGGTGCGATTTCGCGACACCGCGGGTCTTGAACACGATCTGAACGAGCATGCCACCGATTACACCCACGTCGGCCCGAATTACCTCGTTCGCATCCCCGGTCTGCCCGAGCCAGCTCCGCAAACTGACACGGCCAACGCGGGAGGAGCAGAACCTTTTCGCAGTCAGGGCCTCGAGGCCATCGGAGCCAGCGGAAATAGAAACGGCTGGGGTCAGGGTCTCACCGTCGCCGTTATCGACTCCGGCATTGCTGCCCATCCCTCGCTCAAAGATGTGCAGATCACCCACATTGACCTCGTGAACGATGGCAGCGCGATGAACGGCCACGGCACCGCCATGGCATCTCTCATCGCAGGCAACGACACCAGCGTCAGCGGTGTCGCTCCCGCCGCTAAACTGCTCGATATCCGCGTGGCAGACACCCATGGCGACAGCAACACCGCCCTGCTTTCCAGCGCCATCGTTAAAGCGACTGACCTTGGTGCCCGCGTCATCAATGTCAGCCTCGGCAGTTCCGGCTCCGCACCCATGCTCGAAGCAGCCGTGCGCTACGCTCAAAGCCGCCATGTCATCATCGTCGCTGCCGCAGGCAACGAGCAGCAAAACGCGCTCTCCATGCCCGCAGGCATCCCCGGCGTCCTCAGCGTGGGTGCGGTCGATGCCAATGGCACCCAGGCCTACTTTTCCAACTCCGGCCCCGGCCTGACCCTCGTCGCCCCCGGTGTCGGCATCATATCCGGCTATGCCGAAAACCAGCTCGTCATCGGCAGCGGCACCTCACAAGCCACGGCCATCACGAGCGGTGTCGTCGCCTCACTCCTCTCCCGCGGCTACCACGGCACCAACATCATTCCTCTGCTCACACGCACCGCAAAGCCGCTCGGCACTTCCAAAGAAGCCGTGGGCGCAGGCTTGATCCAAGTCACGCATTAATGGGGCGAGCAAAACACTTCCCCAACCAGGCGGCGATGCAGATCGTCAGCATCGTCAAAGCAAACCAGTCCCCATAACGCGCATACAGCGTCAGCTTTCCAGAACGTGGCACGCTCACCTCACCGGGCAGCACGCCTTCGAGAAACGAGGTGCCGGTCTCAGGATCGTTGAGGCGGGAGGTGATGCGACCGTGCGTGTCGATGAAGCAGGTGACGCCACTGTTCGTGGCACGGACCATCGGGCGGCGCAGTTCGATGGCACGGAACAGCGCATTGGCCAAATGCACCTCGGTCTCGATGCTGTTGAGGAACCAGCCGTCGTTGCTGAGGTTCACAATCATCTGCGGCGCTTCGCGCACAAATTTCCGCGCCACACGGCCCACCGTGTCTTCAAAGCAGATGAGCGGGATGAGCTGCACCTCGGGCTTGATGAGTTGCAGTGGCTCAGTGCTGCTTCCCGGGGTGAAGTCGCCCGGCAGCACGCCTTGCAGCAAAGAAAACGGCGGTATGTCACGCAGCGGCAGGTATTCACCAAACGGAACGAGATGGACTTTGTGATGCTCCTGCCGATTCGCGGCGTTCCCATGAAACAGCACGGCGGACACATGGCTCTTGCCGTCGTCACGCAGGATCTCGGTGCCGGTGAGAAGGCTAAAGTCACCACTGTGCAGCAGGTCGTCAAAGTAGCGCGTGTGCCAGCCTTCCGGCAGTTGCTCAAATTTGTCATTCAGGTTCACCGGCAGGGCGCTTTCCGGCCAGATGACGAGATCGGCAGGGCTTTTACCATCACGCGCCGAGGCATACATGCGGGTGAACTTGTTCAGCCGCTCGTAAATTTGCGGTCCCAGCCTGCCAGTCCAAGCGTCCACCTGCGCCACAAACGGCTGCACCAGCACCGTGCGCACTTTGAGGTCGCCTTGGCGGACTTCCGTCAGTTTCAGCATGCCGTAGCCCGCCGAGACGAGCATGAGCACCAGGCCCACCGTGAAATCGACGCGCGTCTTGCACATCCCTTCCCCGCGATACGCGAAAACGAGGCGCGTGATCGTATTCCAGGCCGTGCAGGCCACGAACACGGGCAGGAACGACAAACCCATCACCCCCACGAGATCCGCCGCCTGGATGAGCACCAGATTGCGATGCATCGCCGTGCCGAGGCCGTTCCAGCCGAAGCCGGTGAAGACCGTCGTGCTGCGCAGCCACTCACACGCCACCCAAGCTGCCGCAGCAAGTAACGCGCACTTCAACGAATGCATCACACTCACCTGCCACAGGTCCTGCGTGAGCGTCTTCACATTCGGCCTTGCAAACCGATGCGTGAACCAGGCCCACAGGCCGAAATACAACGCGCAGTATCCTGACAGACCAATCACCGCCCCAAATCCCATCAGCTCCGGCCCCCAGCCCACCCACGATTCATCCACCGCGCCTCCGATCACTCGTGAGGAATGCCGCAGCCAGAACAGATTCGGCAAAAAGAACGCCAGACCGGCCAAATACCCACGCCAAAACGGCCGCACCTTCACACCCTCCGCATCCCGCCACGGCCACAGCACCGCCAGCAGCGGAAAGAGCCAGACCCACACGGCTAGGTCGGAATTCCAACCTGGAAATGCAAAGACCAAAATGATCCCGCTGAGCAACGGAGTAAGGAAGAGAAACAGGCGCAGTTTTTTCGAGTCGGTCACGCGCCGATGATGACTTCAAACAGGCAATTTCAAAATGATAAGCGGTGAAATCGCCGCTCCTTTTCGGAGTCCGTTGGGAGTCCCGCCTTCAGGCGGCAAGACGCGGCCAACATGATGCCTGTGACAATTCAACCCGCCACAGCTACGCGGCAGCCCTTCCGCCTAAAGGCGGGACTCCAAACAGGCTGTGGCCGATTCCTCCCAAAAGTTGTCAGCACAGCAGCCTCGCCAAGGCACGTTATTTCACCTGACACTGACCTCACAACCATGAAAGCCGCCATCCTCGCTCTCTTCGCCGTCATCACGGCCCACGCCGCACCCACCGGCCCCATTCGCGTGCTCTACCTTGATCCCGATGGCAAGGAACAAACCACCGTCGGCAAGCTGCATGAAACTATGCGGGATCTTGGGCGCGATGCCATCTGGTTTGATTACGCGAAGGAAGAGCTGCCCTCTGAGAATTACGACCTCGTCGTCAAGCCCGGCAGCGACTTGAGCCGTGAAGCGCTGCTTTCCAAGCTCTCGCCTGAGCGCAAAGCCGAGCACGCCGCCTTCTTGAAGCAGCGCGAGGCCGAAAAGCGCGAAAAACACCCACAGGTGGCCAATTACGAGAAGCGCCAGGAACCGCTGACCTTTCAGAAGCCCTTCAGCATGAAAGGCAGCATGGAGCGCACGCAGGTGCCTGCCGATTGCGAATTGAAACTCTTCGCTAGCGAGCCGGACATCGCCAAGCCCATCGCTTTCGCCTGGGATGAGCGCGGCCGCTGCTGGGTCGTGGAAACGCGCGACTATCCGCACGGCGTCAGCGCCAAGGGCGAGGGCCAGGACAGCGTGAAAATCTGCGAAGACACCGATGGCGATGGCAGGGCCGACAAGTTCACCGTCTTCGCCGACAAACTCAATCTGCCCACCGGCATCGTCTTCGCCCGCAAAGGCATCATCATCGCCGCGCCACCAAAGTTCATCTACCTCGAAGACACCGATGGTGACGACAAGGCCGACAAGCGCGAGACGATCATCGACTGCTGGGGCATCAAGGACACACACGCGCAGGCCAGCAACCTGCACTACGGCTTCGACAACTGGATCTACGGCTGCGTCGGCTACAGCGGCATCGAAGGCCTAGTCGGTGGTAAGAAACAGCAGTTCTCGATGGGAACCTATCGCTTCAAACCGGACGGCAGCGCGATTGAATTCCTGCACCAGTTCACCAACAACTCGTGGGCACACAGCACCAACGATGCGGGCGACCAATTCGGTGGCACCGCGAACGGTGCCCCCATTTTCTTCGGCGGTATCCCTGCCACGGCGTATCCCGAAGGCTCACGCGGCATGACCGCGAAGAAGATCAACGTGGTCGATACCTGCCACACCATCACCCCGAACTTCCGCCAAGTGGATGTCTTCGGCGGCTACACCGCCGCCTGCGGCAGCAGTTTTATCTATAGCGATGCTTTGCCAAAGCGCTTCCAAGGCAAGGCCATGGTCTGCGAACCCACGATGAAGGTCGTGGCACTCTTTGATGTGCAACCCGACGGCGCAGGCTGGAAGGCGCTCGACTCCATGAATCTCTACGCCAGCAGCGACGAGTGGAACTCCCCCGTCTATGCCGAAGTCGGCCCCGATGGCGCTGTGTGGGTGGCCGATTTCCAAAATTTCATCATCCAGCACAACCCCACGCCCAGCAAAGAACGCGGCGGCTTCGTGGCCAAGACCGGCACCGGTGGCGCGCATGAGAATGATCTGCGGGATCACAGCCGTGGGCGGATTTACCGTATCACCGCAAAAGGAGCCGCGAAAGACACGAACACGCTCTATAGCCGACTGCTCAAACAGCAGCGCCTCGCTTCAGACAAGTCAGACACGTCCGACTTGTCCGACATCCACGCACTTTGGGTCAAACACGCTCGTGGCACTTTGCCCTCGAAAGAGCACCAATCCGCTCTCATCTCCAAAGACGCCAAACTCCGCCGCAACGCCATCCGCGCCCTCGGCAGTGACAAAGCCGCGCAGGATCTTTTCTTCGGCTCCGGTGTCATCTCCGATCCCGATCTCCACACGCGCCTCGCCGCCTTCGTAAAGCTCTCAGATTTCCCCACCACGCCGGAAATCCAAACACTCGTCAAAAAACTCGCGGCTGATCCCCTCGTGAAGGCGGACGAATGGCTGGCTGAAGCCGCGAAGATGCTCGGCAAGAAGCACAAGGCCCTGAATTACAAGGAAGGGCCGAACCTGCTGCCCAATCCCGGCTTTGAAGAACTCGCTGCCGACAAGAAAACGCCTCTGGGCTGGAAGCGTCGTGACTACGGCACCAAGCCCGGCAACAAAGGAGCCGAATGGGGCATCGTCATTGACCCAAAGATGGTTCACAGCGGCAAACACGGCTTCCGTGTCATCACGCGTGAGGATGGAGACACCAGTTTCTTCGCTGACGTGGCCTTGAAGCCCAACACGGAGTACAAACTCAGCGCCTGGGTCAAAACGCACGCCTTCAAAGGCAAAGCCAGCCTCAATGATCACATCGGTCGTGCCGAGACGACCAAGCTCACCCGCAACCAGGACTGGACCGAAGTCGATGTGACCTTCAACAGCAAGGACCGCCCCAAGGCCAGCATCAACCTCCTCCAAGTCGGCAAAGGCGACACCTACTTCGATGACGTGAAGCTCAGCGAACTGATCCCCGAAGCCGAAGAGGACGAGAAAAACCTCATCGGCGATGCCAAACGCGGCGAAAAGATCTTTTGGGAGCATCCCGTCGCCGCCTGCAAGAACTGCCACATGCTCAAAGGTCAGGGCAGCGCCGTCGGCCCAGCATTGGATGGCATCGCCACGCGCAAAGACGCTGCCTACATCCTCGAAAGTCTCATCAACCCAAACGCGAAACTCGCCGAAGGCTACACCGCTACCCCGATCTCCCCGATGCCGCCGATGAACCTCATCCTGAAGCCGCAGGAGTTCGCCGACGTGAAGGCTTTCATCATGAGTTTGAAATAAAGCAGGGCTGACATCTTGCGTGACTCAGTTGAACTGGCCGTGTATAGATCGGCCAGCATGACCCATCTGCGGATTGTCATTTTCACTATTTTCACGATGGCTCTCGTCAGCTGCCGGACACCTGCTTATCTGGAGCAGGGATTGGCGTCCTACATCGCAGACAGCTATGCCGGGCGCATGACGTCCTCCGGGCAGGTCTATCATCCCGGCTATAGTACCGCCGCGCACAACACGCTGCCATTTGGCACTGAGGTAACCGTGAAAAATCTCTACAATGGCCGCAGTGTG